>DATHUW010000083.1:0-53071 GCA_035461825.1 Gemmatimonadaceae bacterium | reverse complement strand
GGTTCGAGTCCCCCCTTCGGCACTCCCGGACCCGAGACGAGGTGCGAGCCCGCCGCGCGGCGGCACTCGCGCCTCGTGTCACATCCGGCCCTCAGGGACGGCGAAGCCCGGATGGCCGCTCGTTTTCCGGGAGGAAGGCCGCGCCGAACGCCTCGCGGAGCGCCTCGTTGGCGTCGGCGAGATACCGCGCCGTGATCTCGGCGGCGCGCGCGACGGTCTCGGGCGGGACGGTCTCCCTGCATCCGGCGAAGCGCAGCAGCGTACGACCGAGGTGCCATCCGCTGCCGGCACCCTCCCGATTTCCTAACGCCTCGGCGTAGGCCGTGATGCGGGCGTTGAGCTGTCGCTCGGCGACCCCGAGCTTGCCGGGCGCGACGCGGCGGTCCCGGCCCATGGCCTCCCCCAGCGCTTGCGCGACGGCAGATCCCGTCTGGTCATCGAGCGCATCGCGCTGGGCGCTGAGGAGTCCGAGGGCCTGCCTGGCATAGCGCAGCTCCCAGCGGGCGTGATCGTCGTCGCCCCGCGTCGCCGTGGCGGCAAGCCAGTCGACGTCTTCCGGCGAGGGTTCCTGCTGCAAGGTGTCCACGTACGCGGCGGCGCGGGCTCGCAGTGCACGGCCGTGCCGCCACCCACCCCAGAAGCCTCCGCGCACGCGCGATCCGCTCGTCAGGCCTGCAGCACGGGGAGCCCGACCCGCCCGCGAACCGTCGGCTCGTCATGCAGGAGGTCGGCGAGGTGCACGCTGGCAAGCACGTCGTCGATGCGGCGCTGCAGCATGACCCAGACGGGCCGGATACTGCACTCGTGGGACGCAGAGCAGCGGTCGTCATCGATCGGATGCGTGACGCAGTGCAGATCGAACGTGGACAGCTCGGACGCCTTGATCACGTCGCGCACGGAGATGGCTTCCGGGCGCTCGGCGAGCGAATAGCCGCCACGCGCTCCGCGGGTGCTCTGCACGATGCCGGCACGCCGCAGCCGGAGCAGGATCTGCTCCACGTAGTCGGGAGGCAGCTTTTCCTGCGCGGCGATCTCACGGCCGCTCACCGGCCCGTCGTCGATCCGCCGGGCCAGGTGGAGCGTGCAGATGAGGCCGTATTCGGCCCAGGTGGTGATGCGCACGAGGGGAATCTAGGCTCGGGACGGGACGCGGGCTAGAGAGCGGGGCCACCGGGTCGCCGCACGTGGCGCGCCGCGACTAGCCGCCCGCCGACACACCGTGCGCGCCGCCGGGCACGCCGATCTCCGTCATCTTGCGCAAGTCCAGCACATCATCGATCTGATCCTCCGGGATCACGTGCTCGCGCCTGACGAGATCGCGGATCAGGACGTTCTCCTTCACCGACTGCTTGCTGATCTCCGCGGCGCGCGCGTAACCGATCTGCGGCGCCAGCGCGGTTGCCAGCGCCGCCGACCGCTCCAGCCAGTACTCGCACTGCGCCCGGTTCGCCTCGATCCCGCGGATGGTCCGCTCCGTCAGCGAGACGGCGGCATTCGTCAGGATACGCATCGACAGCAGCACGTTGTAGGCGATCACCGGCATCATCACGTTCAACTCGAGCTGCCCGTGCTCCGCCGAGACGGCGACGCAGGTATCGTTGCCGATCACCTGGAAGCACACCTGGTTCACCATCTCGGGAATGGAGGGGTTCACCTTCCCCGGCATGATCGACGACCCGGGCTGCACGGCGGGCAGACGGATCTCGTCGAGCCCGGTGCGTGGTCCGCTCGCGAGGAGCCGCAGATCGCTGGCGATCTTGCTGAGATCGAGCGCGAGCACGCGCAGCTGAGCGCTGAACGCCGCCACATCGCCCATGCTCTGCATGAGCTGGATGCGGTCCTCTCCGGCGCGCAGCGAGAGCGCGGAGATCTTCGCCAGGTGCTTCCGCATCAGCTGGGGATACTCCGGCTCCACGGTGACGCCGGTTCCGACGGCACTCCCGCCGATGCCGAGATCGCGCAGATACTCGGCCGTCTGCTCGATGCGCTGGATGTTGCGGTCGATCGTACGGCCGTACGCGGCGAACTCCTGCCCGAGCCGGATCGGCATCGCGTCCTGCAGGTGCGTGCGCCCCGACTTGAGCACGTCGTCGAACTCCTCGCCCTTGGCGAGCAGCGCGTCCCGCAGCTCGCGATAGGCGGTGAGCAGCGGCTCGAGGAGCGCGAGCGACGCGAGCCGGATCGCCGTGGGGATCACGTCGTTGGTGGACTGCGCCATGTTGACGTGATCGTTCGGGTGGACCGGCGCGTAGCTGCCGCGTGGTGCGCCGAGCAGCTCGTTCGCGCGATTCGCGAGCACCTCGTTCGTGTTCATGTTGTGCGAGGTACCGGCGCCGGCCTGATACACGTCCACCACGAAGTGGTCACGGTGCTGCCCCGCCAGGACTTCATCCGCCGCCTCGATGATCGCATCGGCCAGGCGCGCCTCGAGCCGGCCCGTGTCGCGGTGCGTCAGCGCGGCCGCCTTCTTGATCCAAACGGTCGCCACCACGAAGGCGTCGAGCGCGCGAATGCCGCTGATGGGGAAGTTCTCGAGCGCGCGCGCCGTCTGGACGCCGTAGAGCGCCGACGCGGGAACGTTGACGGGGCCGAGCGGATCCTTCTCCTGGCGGTATTCCGACATCGCGAATCGAGGGCGCGGGTGAACGGGTTCGCGGCGCGTCGCACGCGCCGGTCTCCCCGGGAATATAGCTGCCCCGGGGTCCGCGGCCTCAGGAGCGACGGCCGGGAACGAACGCGGAAACCACCACCGCGGTCGCCCCGCCGAGCCACGCGATCCCCAGCAGGAGAACGGACATCCCGTGCAGCCGCCCGAAGGCGCGGCGCAACGGGTCGTCAGGCGGGCGAGTCTCCAGCGCGCCGGCGGCGGTGCGGATGCGCGCCAGCTCGGGCGCGACCCACCCCTGCGCCAAGCCACAGCACACGACCATCACCAGGCCTGCGCCGCCCAACGCGCGGCGCACTACCCGGGCGGCGGAATCCAGCCGCGCAGCCGCGAACAGGAGCATCACGCCGACGACGAAGCCGGAGATGAAGAGGATCGGCAGCAGGCGGCCGACGAGCGCTCCGGCATCCGCCTGCCTGGCGAGCACCGCGAACACTGACGGCGCCACCGCGAGGCCAAAGAAGAGCACGGCGCCGAGCCAGGCCGCCACCAGCGCCACGATCCCGCGCGGCGCCTTCCGTCCAACCCGGCGGCGAAGCCCCGGCCCCTCGTCCACCGGGATGAGCCCCTCCCGCTCCAGCCGGCTCACCGGTCGCGCTCGATGAGGCGCAGGGTGCCGTTCAGGAACGGGTTGCTGCGCTTCTCCTCGCCGATCGTCGTCGCGGGCCCATGCCCCGAGTACACGATGGTATCGTCAGGCAGCGTGCACAGCCGGTCCAGCGAGCGCGCCAGCGCCGCCGGACTGCTCAACGGCAGATCGGTGCGTCCGATCGAGCCCGCGAACAGGCAGTCGCCGACGAAGGCGATCCCCTGCCCGTGGATGGTCACGTGCCCGGGCGAATGCCCCGGCGTGTGCCACACCTCGAAGCCGAGCGCGCCGCAGCGGAGCGAGTCCCCCTCCGCCAGCTCCCGGTCGGGCGCCGGCGGCGGGTCCATCCGGAGCCCGAACATGGCCGCCTGCTGCGCGGCGCCGTCGTACAGCGGTCGATCCTCCGGATGCAGATGGACCGGGACCTCCGCCTGACGCTTCACCGCGGCGATGCCGCCGACGTGGTCCACGTGCGCGTGGGTCAGCCAGATCGCGCGCAGGGTTCCGCCCAGCGACGCCACGGCGCGCAGGAGCCGATCGCCCTCCTCACCGGGATCGACGAGCACCGCGTCCCCCCCGTCCTCATCGAGCAGGACGTACGCGTTCTCCTGGAACGCGCCGACCGGAACGGCCCGGACGATCACGGGTCCGCTCAGGCCGTGGCCTCGGGTCCCGGCACCGGCGCTTCGGCCGTCGGGAGGATCGGCGACTGCCCGAGGCCGTGGTGGGCGAGCCACCGCTCGGCCTCGAGGGCCGCCATGCATCCGGTCCCCGCCGCGGTGATTGCCTGACGATAGTAATCGTCCATGACGTCGCCAGCGGCGAACAGCCCCTCGATCGTGGTCGCCGTGCGCCACGGCTTGGTCTTGATGTAGCCGTGCGGCGTGAGCTCGAGCTGTCCCTCGAGAAACTGGGTATTCGGCGTATGGCCAATGGCAATGAAGAGTCCGCCGACCGGCATCTCGCGTACCGCGCCGGTGACCGTGTCCCGCATCCGCACGCCGGTGATCTCGTCGTAACCGAGGACCTCGGTGACGGCGGTGTTCCACTCCACGCGGATCCTCGGATGCTCGAGGGCGCGCTCCACCATCACCCGGGAGGCGCGGAACTGGTCGCGCCGGTGGATGATGACGACCTCGCGGGCGAACTTCGTCAGGTAGAGGCTCTCCTCCATGGCGGTGTCACCGCCGCCGACGACGGCGAGGACCTTGTTCCGGAAGAACGGCAGGGCGCCGTCACAGACCGCGCACGCGCTCACGCCGCCCCCGGTCTGCGCCAGCCGCTCTTCGTTAGGAACGCCGAGCCATTTCGCGTTGGCGCCGGTCGCGACGACCACCGTCAGCGCCGTCACCGGCTCTCCGTAGCTCGGCGTAAGGTGGAAGGGATGCTCGGCGGTCTCGATCGTGAGCACTCGTTCGGACACGACGCGCACGCCGAAGCGCATGGCCTGCGCCCGCATGCGATCCATCAGCTCCGGACCCGTGATGCCCTCGGGAAATCCGGGAAAGTTCTCGACTTCGGTGGTCGTCATCAGCTGGCCGCCCGGCAGCATGGTGCCCACGGGCTCGCCCTCGAAGACGAGCGGCGACAGGTTCGCACGGGCGGCGTAGATCGCCGCCGTCCAGGCGGCCGGGCCCGAGCCGATGATGACGACGTTTTCCTGTGTGTCCGCCATTGGAACCGTTGCGTGTCAGGGTTGCGGCGCGCGGACGTGTCGGCCGCCATCCACCACCAGGGTCTCGCCGGTCACGTAGTCCGCCGAGAGAAGATAGAGCATTGCGCCGACGACATCATCCGGCGAGCCGTGCCGCCCGAGCGGCGTCGTGCGCCGCAGCCGCTCGCCCTCCTGCTCCGTCCAGTCGTCCGGAAGCAGCACCGTGCCCGGGGCGATCGCGTTCACGCGCACCGTCGGGGCGAGCGCGCGCGCGAGTCCGCGCGTGAGATGCAGCAGGCCAGCCTTGCTCACGCCGTGTGGGATGTAGCCCGGCCACACCTCGATGCCGCCCAGGTCCGCGATGTTGATGATGATGCCGCCGTCGGACATCCGACGCGCCGCGGCCTGTGCGCAGAAGAACGGGGCCCGCAGATTGAGCGCCATGATCTCATCCCAGCGCTCCGGCGTCACCTCACCGATCGGCGTGCGCAGCATGCTCGCCGCCGAGTTGATCAGCACGTGCAGCGCGCCGAACCGATCCGCCACCGCATTGACGAGCCGCGTGCACGCCGCGGGATCGCGCAGGTCGGCTCGCAGCACCTCGGCCGCGCCGCCGGCCCGCGTGATCACCTCGGCCGTGTCGCGTGCGCCGTGATCGGACTCGTGGTAATGCACGCCCACCCGCATGCCTTCGTGCCCTAACGCTTCGGCCAGGGCGCGGCCAACCCGCCGGCCGGCCCCGGTGACGAGCGCGACCCTGCCCCGCAGCTCCACGCGCTAGGCGCCGAAGGCGGCGAGAATTTCCGCGACCGGCGGCGCCCCGCGCACCGCGTACTCGACCCGGCCGTCCGGCGCGATACCGACCACCGTGCGCTGGATCCCCTTCCCGTCGGGCTTGAGCGCGCCATACGCCCGCGCGATGTCGCGTTCCGCGTCGCTGAGCAGCGGAAAGGAGAAGCCCATCTTGGCCGACCAGCGGGCATGCGCGGCCACGCTCGCGGGGTTCACGCCCACGGGCTGCACACCTTGCTTGCGAAACGACTCGATCTCATCGCGCACGGCGGAGAGCTGGCGGTTTCACCCAGGCGTGTCATTTCCCGGATAGAAGAACAGCACGACCGGTCCGCGCTCGAGGAGGCCAGTCAGACTCACGGTCGAGCCGTCGGAGGCGGCGGCGGTGAACCCGGGCGCTCGCGCGCCGATCACGGGAAGCTGCGGTTCGTTCATGCCACTCTACCTGTGGTAGCGCGCTCGCGCACGCGGTCAACCTGCCGGTCCAGCCATTCGCCAGGCACCTGCATCCCGCCGAGGCATCGCGACCCTTCCAGCGCGCCATGGCAGTCCGAGCCTCCGCTCGGCAGGAGCCGGAGCGTCTCGGCCAGGGCGCCGATCCTCGTGATGTCTTCTGGCGTGTGCCCGGGATGCCGCACCTCGACGCCATCGCCGCCCTGCGACTTGAATCGCTCCAGCCGCTCGCGGGTTCCCTGAGGACCCGGGTGGGCCAGGATCGCGAGCCCGCCTGCCTGATGGATCATGTCGACCGCCTCGGCCATCGTCAGGCGATGTTTGGCGAAGAACGCCGGTCGGCCCGCGCCGAGGAAGCGGTCGAACGCCTCGCGCCGGTCCTTCACGTGCCCCGCCTCGAGCAGCGCCTGCGCGATGTGCGGGCGTCCGATGGCCCCGGGCCCCGCGATCGCGAGCACGCGATCGAGCTCGACGGGGGCATGCAGCGAGGCGAGCCGCTCGACGATGCGCTCGGCGCGCGACCGCCGCGCCGACCGCAGGGCGGTGAGGTGCCGCTCCAACTCCTCGATCTCGGAGAGGTGCAGCCCGAGAATGTGTACTTCCCGCGCGCCCTCGTAGGCGCTCAGCTCGACGCCGGGCACGATCGCGATGCCGAGTGCGCGCGCTGCGCGCGCCGCCTCGGGCAGGCCGTCGACGCTGTCGTGATCCGTCAGCGCCAGCGCGACGAGCCCGGCGCGGTGCGCGGCGCCGACCATCGCCGCCGGCGACAACGCCCCGTCCGACGCCGTGGAGTGCGCATGCAGGTCCACCCATCGCGC
Source organism: Gemmatimonadaceae bacterium (assembly GCA_035461825.1). Classification (GTDB taxonomy): domain Bacteria; phylum Gemmatimonadota; class Gemmatimonadetes; order Gemmatimonadales; family Gemmatimonadaceae; genus JALZIF01. Next base: position 46,100 of record DATHUW010000083.1, on the reverse strand, counting down.
CGTCGCGCCAGGCGCGCCGGCCGTCACGCCCGGTATCCCGCCTCGGGCGACGTCGCGCTGGGTTGCGAATACTCGAAGAGCCTGACGAGCTCCTCATCGCTCAGCTCGGCAAGCGACTGGTCGCGCCAGCGCGCGCCTTGCGGGGAGTAGCGCGTCACCCTGATCTCGCGCTCCGGCCCGTCGCCGCTCAGGAACACCAGGCTGAACTCGTCGCGGTCGTATTGTGTGATTCGGCCGGAATGCGTCACCCGCCAACGCGTTCCGCCAATGTCGATCGTCCGTGTCGGCATCAGAACTCCACTTCCTCGTAGATGCGAGCGCTGCCCGGGCCACGCTCGGGGGCTTTGCCGAGCGCGTCGCGCAGCCGTCGCGCGTCGGGCGCCTCGATGAACTCGACGAACGCCCCGGGCATGTCGCGCTCCTCGAACACCCAGTAGTTGCACCCGACCTGCATGTAATACGCCCGCCGCGCGCGCAGCCGATCGAGGAACGTCTCGCGTTCAGCGCCGAGCACCACCGAGCGCTGCGAGGTGAGGGCGCGCCCCACGATCAGAGTCCCGTGTCCGGAAACGTCTCGAGCTGCCGCTTCACGAACGCGAGAAACTGGTCGGCGGTCGCGCCGTCGATGATCCGGTGGTCGAACGACAGCGACAGATAGCAGCACGTGCGGACCGCGATGGTGTCCTCGCCGTCGGGGCCGGTCAACACCTTGGGGCGCTTCTCGATCGCGCCAAGACCGAGGATGGCGACCTGCGGCTGGCTGATGATCGGCGTGCCCATCAACGAGCCGAACACCCCGAAGTTCGTTATGGTGAACGTCCCATCCTGCACCTCGCGCGGGTCCAGTCGCTTGGCGCGCGCGCGGCCGGCGAGATCGTTGAGCGTCTTCGTCAGACCCGTGAGCGACAGATTGTCCGCGTTCCTGATGACGGGGACGAGGAGACCCCACTCCAGCGCAACCGCGATCCCGATGTTGTACTGGTTGCGGTAGATGATATTGGTGCCCGCCACCGAGGAGTTGATCACCGGGAATTTCTTGAGTCCATCGACCGCGGACTTGATGATGAACGGCAGGAACGTGAGCTTCTGCCCGGTCTGCTGCTCGAACGCCGCGCGCTTCGCCGCGCGGATCCGGGCGATCCGCGTGAGGTCGACCTCGAAAAAGGAGGTGACGTGCGCGGAGGTGCGGCGCGACGCGATCATGTGATCGCTGATGATCGCGCGCATCTTCGACATGGGCTCGACGCGATCGCCCGGCCACGGTTCCGGCAGCGGTCCGTGGGCGCCGTCGCCCGTTCCACCGGGCGCATGCAGTGAGGCGCCGGTCGCCCCCGTCGCGGCCCGAGCGCCGCTTTCGAGGTGCGCGAGCAGGTCCTTCTTGGTCACGCGTCCGGCGACGCCGGAGCCGCGCAGTGCCGCGAGCTCCACGCCATGTTCCGCGGCCATCTTGCGGACCAGCGGGGAGGATTTCGTGCGGATGCGATCCTCGAAGGTGTCGCCGTTCCCCGCGGAGGCAGGGGCGATTCCGGCACTGATCGCGCTCGAAGGAGAGGATGAGACCGGGGCGGGGGGCGTAGATTGCGCAGCGGGGGGGGGGGCCCCGGCCGACCCCGCTGCTGCCCCGGCCGCCGCCGGTTCCGCTGGAGCCGGGGAGTCCCCCGCCTTGAACGCCGCCACATCGCTCTCGAGCCGCGCGACCACGGTCTGCACCGGCACCGTCTCGCCCTCCTTCACCAGCACCTCGGCGAGCACCCCGGCGGCCGGCGCCGGAATCTCCGCATCGACCTTGTCGGTCGAGATCTCGAAGATCGGTTCATCGCGCTTCACTTCGTCGCCCACCTGCTTGAGCCATCGCGAGAGGGTCCCCTCGGCGATCGACTCGCCCATCTGCGGCATGATGACGTCTACGCGAGCCACCGGTTCAACTCCTGTTCGTGCGGTTCGAGGCCGCCGCGCCGCGGCGGGCGCGCCAGATCGCTATCGCTGGCAATGTAATCAGACCGAAGAGGGCGCCAACCAGCAAGTACGTCGTGTGGTTGCAGGCCGGCAGCCCGGGATCGGGCGTGCAGCCCTGCAGCTTGCCGACCACCTTCCCGATCGCCACGGCGATCATTCCGCCCGCGAAAAATCCCGCCACCGCCAGCAGGGCGATGATGCACCCGTAGCGAGGGCGCTCGTCAGGTGGCATCGCCGGGGGCATCGGCTCCGGCACGGCTCAATACGCCGCGAGGACCCGGGCGGCCTTCACGACGTCGGCCGTCTGTGGCAGCACGTAGTCCTCCAGCGGAGGAGAATACGGCAGGGGGACGTCCGCGGCCGTCACGCGCATCACCGGCGCGTCGAGCCATTCGAAGGCCGACTCGTTCAGCCGCGCCGTGATCTCGCCCGCGATGCCTCCGGTCCGCGTGTCCTCGTGCACGATCAGCGCGCGATGCGTCTTCTTCACCGTTGCCAGGAGGGCCGCATCGTCCATCGGCAGCAGCGAGCGGAGATCCAGCACCTCCACGGAAAGCCCGTCCTCCCGCTCCAGCTGCTCGGCCGCCTCGAGAGCCTTCCAGACCGTCGCGGCGTACGTGATGATCGAGAGATCGCGCCCCTCGCGCGCGATCCGCGCCTTGCCGATCGGGACGACGTGATCGCCGTCAGGCATCGTTTCCTTCACGCGGCGATACAGGTACTTGTGCTCGAAGTACAGCACGGGATCGTCGTCGCGGATCGCGGCTTTGAGCAGCCCTTTCGCGTCCGACGCCGTCGCCGGATAAACGATCTTGAGCCCGGGCGTATGGAGGAACGCGGCTTCCGGGTTCTGCGAGTGGAACGGCCCACCGCGCACGTAGCCGCCGCTCGGTCCGCGCACGACGATGGGGCACGGCAGGAACGCGCGATAGCGCGACGTCGCTACGTAGTTGGTGAGCATGTCGTACGCGCATGAGATGAAGTCGATGAACTGCATCTCGCACACGGGACGCATTCCCATGTGCGCGGCCCCGGCCGCCGCGCCGACGATCGCCGCCTCGGAGATCGGCGTATCGATCACGCGTCCGGCGCCGAACCGCTCGAGCAGGCCCTCCGTCGCCTTGAACGCCCCGCCGTACGCCCCGACATCCTCGCCCAGGCAGAAGACGCTGGAGTCGCGGTCCATTTCTTCGGCAAGCGCCTGGCGAATCGCCTCGAGATAGGTCACCTCAGCCATCGAAGGTCCCCCATCCTTGCGCACGCTCGTGCTCGCGCACCACGCTGCCCGCCTCGCGGAACCAGAGCGGCGCGATGCGCGGCGGATCGGCATAGATCCCGTTCAGCGCGTCCTCGGCGTCAGGCATCGGGGAGCGTTCGGCGAGCTCCGTCGCCCCATCGATCTCGCGTCGGATGCGCTCGTCGATCGCGTCGAGCTCTTCCTCGGACGCGCCGTGCCGCTCGCGCAGAACCCCGACGTAGCGATCGACCGGATCGTCGTGCTCGGCCCATCGCTCGATTTCGCCAGCCGGAACGTACGACTGATTGTCGTGCTCCGCGTGGCCCTTGCGACGGTAGGTCGTCAGCTCGATCAGCGTCACGCCGCCGCCGGCGCGCGCGCGGTCCACCGCCTCCTTCGTCACGTCGTAGACCGCGAGCACGTCGTTGCCGTCCGCGCGCACACCGGGCACGCCGTATCCGACCGCCTTGTCGACGAGCTGCGCGGCGGCGGTCTGCCTATCGAGCGGCGTGGAATAGGCGTAGCCGTTGTTCTCGACGATCACGACGAGCGGACAGCGTTGCACGGCCGCGAAGTTGATCCCCTCGTGAAAGGCGCCCGTGCTCGTGGCGCCATCGCCCACGTAGACCATCCCCACCCGCTGCTCGCCGCGAAGCTTGAACGACAGTGTCACGCCCGCCATGACCGGGACCATGTCGCCGAGGTGGGAGATCTGCCCGATGAAGCCGCGATGGAGATCCCCGAAATGGATGTTCAGCTCGCGGCCACGCGTGGGGGAATCGCCCTTCGCCATGTACTGCCGCAGGATCTCCACCGGCTCGGCGCCTTGCACGAGCATGGAGCCGAGATTGCGGATCAACGGCGAGAGGAAGTCGCCCCTCGAGCGGTCCAGTGCGAAGGCGCTTCCCACCGAGTCCGCCTCCTGTCCCAGCGACCGGAACAGCCCCCCGACGACCTTGGTCTGGCGGTACAGGTTGACGAGCCGCTCCTCGAGCGCCCGCGTGAGGCGCATCCAGTAGTAGAGCTCCAAACACTGCGCGCGGGTCAGCGCCTCCGACGCCCGTCCCGTCGTCGCCGCCCGTCCCGCCTTGCTCGCGTTGCGCACTCCGCCCTTCGTCTTTGGCCGTGCCGGCATCAATACGCGGCGCGGAGGGCGTGCGCGGGATCGGCGGCGCGATGCACCTGCACGAAGAACCGCTTGACGTTGCGGTCGAGCCGGCTCTCCCCGGTCTGGTCCGTCTCGATGTCGATGCGGGTGTAGTGGCCGCCCTCGGAACTCAAGCGCAGCACGAGACGGCCGAGCGGGCCGGCGAACTCGCGCTGGCGCGATGCCGCCTGCGTCATGGAGAGACCGAGGGACGGGAAGAACTGATCGGCGAGCGCGATCACCTCGTCAGGCGTGAGGTGCGTGCGATGATAATGCCGCATGGCTCCTATTGAATGGGGCTTCGTTCCTCGACCACTTCCTGCATCCAGTCGATGCGCTCGAGCGCCGCCGTCGAGTCGCGACGGAACCGGATACCGACGGCCCATTCGCCGGCGAGCAGATAACTCACGGTCGCCTTGTACGTGCCGGCCTCCGGCGCCGCGGCCATCGCGTCGTATGTCTTCTTGCCCGACCGGTGCTGGGCGAACAACTGCCCTTCCCCGTTCTCCACCGGCTGGCCGCTCTCGCGGTCGAGGATCACGATGGTGTACTCGATGGGTTCGCGCGCCGGCGGTGGCGAGATGTTCGACGCCACGCGGAACGTGTACGAGTCGCTGCGCTGGCGGAGCCCAGCGGCCTGCTCGGCGGACGGACCGCAACCCACGGCCACCGCCGCCAGCACGATCAGCCCGAGCGCGCGCCTCACGCGGGGTAGTACTCCAGGCCGAGATGCGTGATCTGCTCCTCGCCCATGAGATGGCGCAGGGTGTTCTTGAGCTTGGTCTGCTGGATGAACAGATCGTGCTCCGGCTGCAGCCCCGGCGCCGTCATGGGACTCTTGTAGTAGAACGATAGCCATTCCTGAATCCCCTTCATCCCCGCCCGATGCGCGAAGTCCGAGAACAGCGCCAGGTCGAGGACGATCGGTGCCGCGAGGATGGAGTCGCGGCACAGGAAGTTCACCTTGATCTGCATGGGATATCCCATCCATCCGACGATGTCGATGTTGTCCCACCCTTCCTTATTGTCTCCACGCGGCGGGTAGGAGTTGATCCGCACCACATGGGAGAAATCCTTGTACAGCGCGGGATAGACCTCCGGCTGCAGGATGTTGTGCAGCACCGACAGCTTCGACTCCTCCTTCGTCTTGAAGGAGGCGGGATCGTCGAGCACCTCGCCGTCGCGGTTGCCGAGGATGTTGGTCGAGTACCAGCCCTGGAGGCCGAGCATCCGCGCCTTGAGGCCCGGCGCGATGACGGTCTTCATCCACGTCTGCCCGGTCTTGAAGTCCTTCCCCGAGATCGGCAGCCCCTTCTCGAGCGCCAGCTCCTGCAGCGCCGGCACGTCGACTGTGAGGTTAGGCGCACCGTTGCAGAACGGCACGCCTTCCATGAGCGCCGCGTACGCGTAGAGCATCGACGGCGCGATCGCGTCGTCGTTACGCTCCATCGCCTTCTCGAACTGCTCGAGCGTCGCGTGCTGCGGCCCCGCCTTGATGAACACCTCGGTCGACGCGCACCACACCATGACGAGCCGGTCCAGCCCGTGCTGCGTCGTGAAGTCCCGGATGTCCTGTCGCAGCTGCTCCGCCAGATCGCGCTTCGTCTTCCCCTTCTTCACGTTGGTCCCGGTGATGCGCGACACGTACTTGTTGTCGAACACCGCGGGCATCGGCTTGATCCCCGAGAGGAAATCCTTCACGGGTGCGAGGTGCCGCTCCTCGAGCACGCCCGCGTTGAGCGCCGCGGCGTAGGCGTCATCGGGGATGGGATCCCAACCGCCGAACACGAGATCCTCGAGCCCGGTGAGCGGGACGAAGTCCTTGATGAGCGGGGACCGGTTGTCCGTGCGGCGTCCGAGCCGGATCGTTGCCATCTGCGTGAGCGATCCGATCGGCTGCGACAGCCCGCGTCGGACGGATTCCACCCCGGCAATGAAGGTGGTGGCCACGGCGCCAAGCCCAGGGGTGAGGATGCCGAGGCGACCGGTGGCGGGACGTGGCACGGCCTGCCGCGACGCGGAGGAGGGGGAACCCTGCACGAAGTTGTCTCTCCAGGTTCAGCCTCGCCCGGCGACGCGGCGCCTCCGGCGCCCCATGCAGCACAGCCTGGCGGAGGTCGCGGTCGAGGGTGCCGAGACGACACCGGACTCAACCGTCGAACGACTGCCAGGCGGTCGCGGGAAAGGAAGTAGTCGCAACGAGATAGGAAACGGGGCCGGAGACCCGCTCCAGCCCCGTTAAGCTATCGGCAACCTCAGTGCGCTGCAACTGCGCTCAGGGGACCTGCCAGGACGTCGTGCCCGCGAGTTGCACGTTGTCCTTCGTGTAGGTCCGCGTGCCATCCGTGGTGGTCGCGCGCAGCGTCACGAGCGACCCCTCCGAAACGCCGCTGACCGCGAGCTCCTGCGTGCGGCCGGGGCTCACCTGCCCCACGAAGATCGGCGTGCCGCCGGACACCACGTACACGTTCACCGCCTGATTGGCGTTGTTGCTGACCGACAGCGTCATCGTGGACTGCGGCACGCCTGTCTCGACCTCCACCTGACGCGAGCACGCGCTGGTGAGGCCGACGGCCACGACGAGCGACAACACGGCGAAAAGAGAACGCATCGTAGAGTAGCTCCGATTGGGGTGGTTCGGCGCAGCAAGAGACCAATTCTGACGCGTACCGGCCCCCGGGTGCAAGGAATGGGCCCTGCCTGTCCCGCTCGCCGCGGCATGCTCCTCGCCTCTTGCGCGATGTCGCCGCCGGCCTCGGCTACGCCCTCGGCCCTTCGACCCTTCCAAACCGACATGCCGTCGCCTCTGCTCGACCTGTTCACTGGACGCTTCAGCGCCAAGCGCGCCGTGGAGACGATCACCCCGCGACGGACGCTCGCGGACGTGATCCTCCCGCCCGCGACGCGGCGGACCCTCGATGAGGCCCTGTCCCAGGTCCGCAGCCACGCCCTGATCTTCGGCACGTGGGGGCTCGGCGAGCGGCACGGCACCGGGCTCGGACTGGCCTTCAACTTCGCGGGTCCCCCGGGCACCGGAAAGACGATCTGCGCCGAGGCCATCGCCCACGCACTCGGCATGCGCCTGCTCGTCGTGCGTTATGCGGAGCTCGAATCCATGTGGGCGGGCGAGACGCCGAAGAACGTGGCGGGCGTCTTTCGGCTGGCCGCCGAGGAGCGGGCGGTGCTCTTCTTCGACGAGGCCGACGCGGTGGCGACCCGACGCGCCGTGGGCGTGCAGCAGCCGTATCAGCGGGAGGCCAACACGGTGGTGAACGTGCTCCTCCGTGAGCTCGAGCAGTTCAACGGAGTGGTGATCTTCGCGACGAACCTCGCGGCCAACTTCGATCCGGCGTTCGAACGCCGCATCCGCACGCACGTGCTGTTCGAGATGCCCGGCGTCGATGAGCGTGAGCGGATCTGGGAAGTGCAGATGCACCCCGACAAGACGCCGCTGGCCGCGGACGTGGACTTTCGAAGCCTCGCGGAGCGCTACCCGGTGAGTGGCGGGGACATCAAGAACGCCGTGCTGAAGGCCGCGACGACGGCTGCGGCGGAGCCCGGCCCCGACGAGGGCAAGCGGATCCACCAGCATCATCTGGCGCGGGCGATCGAGGAGGTCGTGGCGTCGAAGGCGACCATGCAGCAGTCGCTGTTCGCGGCCGAGCCCGACTCGCCGGAGCGCGCCATGGCGGAGGCGGTGGAGCGCGCCTCGCGGGAGGCGCGCGCGCCGGCGGTCGTCGGCGTGGGGCTCGGCGCGGCGGCGCTCATCGTCGCGCTCATTGCGTTAGGTATGGCGCTCGCGCGCTGAGGCCGCGCCGCGGTGCCCCTGTCGCACCTGGCTTGCCATGGACCGTCCCGCATCTCACAATTGACTGATTCGCCGACGCCGCCCTGCCTCGAAGCCGGCGTCGTTCCCGCGCCCTCAGGATCCTTTCCATGTTCCGACCCTTCGTCCGCGCCTCCGCCCTCGTCCTGGGACTGACTGCTCTCGCCGCGACCGCCCCAGCGCAGAACGCTCCGGAGCGCGCACAGGGCGCCCGCGCTGACTCTGCTCGCGGGCTCCCCCTCGCCCCCACGCGCAACGTCCGCTTCACCACCGACGAGGTCACGTGGATGTCGCTCGACGTCTCCCCCGATGGGCGCACGATCGTCTTCGACCTGCTCGGCGACCTCTACACGGTGCCGGTGACCGGCGGCGCGGCGACCCGGATCACCGACGGGATGGCGTTCGACGGGCAGCCGCGGTTCTCCCCCGATGGCTCGAGGATCGTCTTCGCCAGCGACCGGAGCGGCGCGGAGAACCTCTGGCTGATCGATGCGGACGGCAAGAACCCGCGGGCGCTCACCCGTGGCGACCGCGGGCAGTACATCTCGCCGGAGTGGACGCCTGACGGGAAGTACATCGTGACGTCGCGATCCACGACCGACGTGCGCGCGAGCACGTACGAGCTCTACCTCTACCACATCGACGGCGGGAGCGGCGTGAAGCTCGCCGGCGCCTCGGGCGCCGGCTCGTCAGGCCCGCAGGCCGGCGGCGGCGCGCCGATCGACAACTACCTCGGTGCCGCGTTCGGCGACGATCCCCGCTACATCTACGTCGCGGTCAAGCGCGGCGGCTTCGGCTACAATCTCCAGCTGCCCCTCTGGCAGATCGCGATCTACGACCGCGAGACCGGCGAGACGCACAACCGCACGAACGCGTACGGCAGCGCCATGCGCCCCATCGTGAGTCCGGATGGCAAGTGGCTGGTCTACGCGACGCGCGAGGACTCGGTCACCTCGCTGCGCCTGCGCGAGATTGCCTCCGGCGATGAGCGGTGGCTCGCGCGCAACGTGCAGCGCGACGACCAGGAATCGCGGTACACGCGCGACAACATGCCCGGCTCGTCCTTCACGCCGGACGGCACGGCGCTCATCACGAGCTGGGATGGCAAGATCAAGCGCGTGGACATCGCGACCGGCGCGATCACCGAGATTCCGTTCACCGCCGACGTGGACCAGCAGCTCGGGCCGCTGGTGCATTTCGACTACGAGCTCAACGACTCGACGGTGACCGTGCGGCAGATCCGCAACGCACGGCCATCGCCCGACGGACGGCACCTCGCGTTCACGGCGCTGGACCGCGTCTGGGTCATGGACCTGCCGAACGGTACGCCGCGGCGCCTGACGACGGCCGACGTGGGGGAGCATTCACCCGTCTGGTCGCCGGATGGCCGCCACGTGGCGTACGTGACCTGGTCCGAGGAGGGCGGCGACATCTATCGCGCGCGGGCCGACGGCCGCCGCGCGGCCCGGCCCGAGCGCCTCACGACGGAGCGGGCGTTCTACGACCGCCTGAACTACACGCCGAACGGCACCCGCATCGTCGCCGCGCGCGGTCCGAAGCAGCCGCGGATCGAGGAAGCGGGCATGTACGGCATGGAGCTCGTGTGGCTGCCGTCCGGCGGCGGCACCGTACGAACCATCGCCCCGCTGTCGGCGAACGGATGGCCCCACTTCACCGAGGACACCAGCCGGATCTTCATTACGAGCGGCCGAAGCGGTCTCGTGTCGATGCGGTTCGACGGCACCGACGTGCGCCAGGTCATCCGGGTAACCGGGTATGCGCAGCCCGGTGGCGGACCAAATGCGCGCCCCGCGCCCGCCGATCAGATTCTGATGGCGCCGCGCGGCGACCGGGCCATCGCGCAGGTCGGCAACAACGTCTACCTGGTGACGGTCCCCATGGTTGGCGGCGAGGGACTGCAGGTCTCCGTCCTCCGTCCTGACAACGCGCCAGTGCCGGTGAAGCGCATCACGAAGATCGGCGGGGACTTCCTGGGATGGTATCCGGACGGCAACCGATTCCACTACTCGCTCGGCCACAGCTACTTCACCTACGACATCGCCCGCGCCGATTCCCTCGTGCGGGACTCCACGCAGCGGGCGGACTCCCTGCGACGCGCCGGACGAGCGGAGCGACAGGGCGCGGCGGGTGACACCGCCGCGCGCGTGGATACCGCGCAGGCCGGGGCACGCGCCGGACAGCAGGTCGCCCTCGCCGCCGGCGATTCCGCCCGCGTCGCGCGCAGCGACACGGGCCGCAAGGCGACCCCGGCGTACGAGCCCGAACGTCTCGACGTGCTGATCACCGCGCCGCGCGACAAGCCGCGCGGCACGGTGGCACTGCGTGGCGCCCGGATCATCACGATGAAGGGTGACGAGGTGATCGAGAACGGGGACATCCTCGTCCGCGACAACCGGATCGCGGCGGTCGGTACGGCCGGGAGCCTGACGATTCCGGAGGGCACGCGGGTGATCGACGTCGCCGGCACGACGATCATCCCCGGGTGGGTGGACGTGCACGCGCATCTGCGCCCGTCGTTCGGGATCCACAAGACGCAGGTGTGGGAGTACCTCGCGAACCTCGCGTACGGCGTGACGACGACCCGCGATCCGCAGACGGGAACCACCGACGTACTGTCCTACGGCGACCTGGTGGAGACCGGAGACATCGTCGGCCCGCGAATCTTCTCCACCGGTCCGGGCGTGTTCTGGTCCGAGAACATCAACAGCCTCGACGATGCGCGCGACGTCCTGCGCCGCTACTCGGAGTTCTACGGCACGCACACGATCAAGCAGTACGGCGCGGGCGACCGGAAGGTCCGGCAGTGGATCATCATGGCCGCGCGCGAGCTCGGCCTCATGCCCACGTCCGAGAACTATCTCGACTTCAAGAAGAACCTCACCGAGGCGGCGGACGGCTATCCCGGCGCGGAGCATTCGTATCCGATCACGCCGCTGTTCAAGGATGCGGTGGAGCTGATCGCAAAGAGCGGGATCACCTATACCCCGACCATGTTGGTGAACTTCGGGGGGCCGTCGGGCGAGAACTACTGGTACCAGCGCTACGACATTACGACCGACGAGAAGCTCGCGCGGTGGACGCCCAAGGCGGAGATTCTGCGACGCGGCCTGCGGCGGGGCGGCTTCTTCCACGAGAGCCAGTTCGTGTTCGACGAGCAGGCGGCGCAGTCGCGCAAAATCGTCGAGGCAGGCGGCCGCGTGGGCCTCGGCGGCCACGGGCAGCTGCAGGGGCTGGGCGTGCACTGGGAGCTGTGGAGCATCGCGTCAGGCGGCATGCGGCCGCACGATGCGCTGCGAGTCGGCACGATCTTCGGGGCCGAGGGCATCGGGCTGGGGAAGGAGATCGGCTCGCTCGAGGTGGGCAAGCTGGCGGATCTGCAGGTGCTCGACGCCAACCCGCTCGAGAATCTGCGCAACACCACGCAGATTCGTTATGTGATGAAGAACGGGCGACTCCATGACGCCGGCACGTTGGCCGAGATCTGGCCCCGGCAGCGCGAGATTCCCCGTCCCTGGTGGTGGAGCGAATCCGACGCGCCGTGCCCGAACGGCAACGGGATTTGCACCGGGCGGTAGTCGCGGTCTGGCCTCCGAGTCGGCGGGATCGGCGCCTGGTCGAGGCTCCCGGCGCCCCCTCCCCGGCACCTACCGGTAGAAGCGAGCGAGCTTGGCCGGGTTCAGCACGCGATAGGCGGCCGAGATGCGAACGCCATCCGTGGCGAACGACGTGACGCCGACCAGCACGCCGCCGAGCTCGGTGACCATTGCCGGCGCGCCGTTCACCGCGCACAGCGAATGCGTCGTCGCGGCCCCGTACTTCCGCTGCAGTCCCAGCAGGAAGCGCGCGATCCGCTCCGGGCCAATCAACACGCGGCGCGCGGCCGGCACCCGGCCGCCGCCGTCGCCCGTGAAGGTGGCGTGTTCGGTGAACAGCGCCACGACCGCATCCTTGTCCTCGGCAGCGATGGCGTGCATCAAGCGCTGCAGCAGTCGCTCCTGCGTGCCGGGCGACACGGCAAAACGCGCGCGCCCCGCCTGCACCCGCTCGCGCGCGCGGTGCACCATCTGCCACGCGGCCGCCTCCGACCGCTCCAGCAGCGCGGCGATCTCCGCGTCGTCGGCGTCGAACACCTCGCGCAGGAGAAAGGCCACCCGCTCCTCGGGGCCCAGCCGCTCCAGGAGCACGACCAGCGCAATCGACACGTGGACATGCACACGAAGGATGCGCGTCACGCGGGAGAACGCGAGCAGCGACTCTACGCGGTTCCCGTGTGGCGCGAGACGCCCTTCTTCACTCCGCGCGAGCGCGCGGCGCTCGCATGGACCGACGCGGTGACCGAGGTCGGCCGGTCGAGGGTGCCGCGCGACGTCTTCGACGAGATGCAGGCGCACTTCACCGACGCGGAGATCGTCGACGTGACGATGGCCGTCATCGCCGTCAACGGCTGGAACCGCCTCGCGATCAGCTTCCGCGCTCCCGTCGGCGGCTACCAGCCACCGGCAGCGCGCAACGGCGATCAACGGTAGAGGCGATACCGGCGCGTGCGCTGCTCGAACGCCACGACGGCGGGCAGCTGGCTGTCGATCACCGAATCCGGATCGTCGCCCCTGAGGAGCGCCTGACGAAGGGCGGGCGGACCGAAGCGCGCGTCGAACGTCGCATCGCGAATCACGAGCGAGTCTCGATTCACCTTGGCGATAGCCCACAGCAGCGCGGCGCCGATGCGCGCCGACTGCACGCGGTCGCGATCGACGACGTCGATCTTGATCCACGGAATAACCTGCCCGCCATACTTGCGGTCGGCGGGATTCTCCGGCGCGCGGCGGTCCACCGCGAAGCGCACGCCGGAGAGTCCCTGATCCTCGAGCAGCGCCACCGCGCTGTCGGCGTTCAGCCACGGCGCGCCTAACCGCTGGAAGGCGTCGGGCGTACCGCGCCCCACGCTCAGGTTGGAGCCCTCGAACGGGACGATCGCCGGATAGAGCAGCGCGCTCATGAGGGACGGCATGTTCGGCGACGGCTTCACCCAGGGCAGCCCGGTCTGATCGAACCAGAGATGGCGCGCCCACCCCGCGGCGGGGATCACCGTGAGGTCGGCGCCGAGGCGGAGCTCCTCGTTGTAGAAGCGCGCCAGCTCGCCGAACGTGAGACCGTGCCGCAGCGGAATCGGGTACAGCGTGACCGGCGTGGCCCGCCGCGCCTCGGAGTGCGAGCCGGCATAGGTCTGCGACGAGTCGAGCACGGGCCCCTCGACCACGGTGCCGGTGATCGGGTTCGGCCGGTCGAGCACGATCACCTTGATCCCGTTGCGCGCCGCCGCGCGGATCGCGTAGACCATGGAGCCCGGGTAGGTCCACGTACGCGTGCCGATGTCCTGGAGATCGATGATCAGTGCATCGAGGTCGCGGAGGGTGGAGTCCGGGGGTTCGAGCGTCGTCCGGCCGTACAACGAATGGATGGGCAGCCCCGTGCGCTCGTCGACGCTACTGGCGATATTGGACCGATCCTCGGTCCCGCGGATCCCGTGCTCCGGCGAGAAGAGCGCGACGAGCCGCGGGGCACTATCCGCCCCGACCGCGTGCGCCGCGCCGACCAGCAGATCGATGTCGCTGCGTCCCTCGGCATCGAGCCCGCTCTGATTGGTCAGCAGCCCGACCCGCTTCCCTGCGATGAGATGCAGGCTATCCTGGAGCAGTACCGTAATGCCCGGCCGCACTCGCACGCTGGCGCCGGTGCGGCGCCCGCTCTCGTCGCTGCCGGCGCCGCCTCCCGTCGCGCACGCGGCAAGCAGCGCCGTCCCGATCGCTCCCACCATCCTGCGTCCCTGATGTCGCATTCTCTCCGCTCCGGTTCGGTCGCCCTGCTGTGCCTCGCGGCGGCGTGCGCCCGGCCGGCGTCCGCGCCTGACGAGCCGCGCGCGGCGCCCCCCGCGGTCGTGGCGGCCGCGGCCGCCCCCGCCCCGTTCGAGCCGGCGGCGCCGCTCACCACCGACCAGCGTCAATGGGTCGACAGCACCCTCGCCTCGCTCGACCTGCGGGCGCGCGTCGGACAGATGGTGCACGTATGGGTCCTCGGCGACTACACGCACTGGGACGAACCCTCGTTCGCGGAGGCCCGGCGTTGGGTCGCCGAGGACGGCATCGGCGGCGTGACGATGTCGCTCGGCTCCCCGATCGAGGTCGCCGAGAAGGTTAACGCGCTGCAGCGCATCGCGCGCGTGCCGCTCCTCGTCGCATCCGACCTGGAGCCGGGCCTCGGCCGCCTCGTCGGCGGCGTGCACGTGCCGTCGCTGCTCCGCGGCGGGAGCGCGACGCTGCTCACCACGAACATGGCGATCGGTGCCGCGGGAGGCGACGCCGATGCGTACGAGGCCGGACGCATTACCGGCCGCGAGGCACGCGCGATCGGCATCACGATGGCGTTCTCGCCCACGAGCGATGTCAACAACAACCCCGCGAACCCCGTCATCAACACGCGTTCGTTCGGCGAGGACCCCGCGGCGGTGGCGCGGCTCGCGGCCGCGTTCGTCCGCGGACTCCAGGAAGCAGGAGTCGTCGCGACCGCGAAGCACTTCCCGGGACATGGCGACACCGATACGGACTCGCATCTCGCGCTGCCGGTGGTCGCGTCGGATCGCGCTCGGCTGGACAGCGTGGAGCTGCGGCCGTTCAAGGCGGCGATCGAGGCGGGCGTGGGCGCGGTGATGACGGCGCACATCGCGCTCCCCGCGCTGGGACAGCCTTCCACCCCCGCGACGCTGGTGCCCGGCGTGATCGGCGGCCTGCTGCGTGATACGTTAGGCTTCGAGGGGATGATCGTGACCGACGCCCTCACGATGGAGGGCGTAGGCAAGGGATACGGCGTCGAGGAGAGCGCCGTGATGGCCGTGCAGGCGGGGGCGGACGTGCTCCTGAAACCCGGCGACATTCCGCGCGCGATCTCGGCGGTCGTCGCCGCGGTCGAGCGCGGAACGATCTCCCGCGACCGGATCGAGCGCAGCGTCCGGCGCACGCTCGAGATGAAGGCGCGGCTCGGTCTGCATCGCGAGCGCGCGGTCGACCTCGTCCGTCTGCGGCGCGTCGTCGGCGCCCCGGCCCACTGGGAGACGGCGCGCGGGATCGCCGAGCGCGCGGTGACGCTGCTGCGGGACCGGCCGGATCTCGTTCCGGTGCCCGCCGAGGCGCGCGTCGCGCTCGTGACCTACGCGCCCGAGCTCGAGGTGCTGGCCGGGCGCGCGCTGCTGACGGAGTTGCGCCGACTGGTGCCGAAGACGACGACCGTGCGCATAACGCCGCGCACCGGCCAGGCGGAGCTCGACTCCCTCGCGCGGGCGTTCGCGGGCCTGGACCGGATCGTCGTGTCGACGCACGTGCGAACCATCGAGGGCGAGGGACGGTTCGCGATCCCGCCGCACATTACGCGGTGGATCGACGGGCTGGCGGCACGCGAACGCGTCATCGTGATCGCCAGCGGGAATCCCTACGTGATCCGCGACTTCCCCGCCGTCTCCACCTACGTGGCCACGTACGGGATCGACCCGGGACTCGAGCAGGCGGCGGCGCGCGCCGTTGCCGGCGCGATCCCCTTCGTCGGGCGGTCGCCGATTTCCCTGCCCGGCTTTTTCGCGCGAGGCGACGGACTGCAGCGGCGGAGCGGCCGATGATCACTTACGCCGAGCGGCGGAGAAGTGGGCCGATGAGGCAGGTCGACCGATCCTTGGCGCGGAGGATCGGCGCTCCCGCGCTCGTGTTCACCCTGACCGCGTGCGCGTCGCTCGGCGGCGGCGCGGAGCGGACGGAGGCCCGCATGGAGCGAGCGATTCACGATTCCGTGACGCGGGTGGTGACGCGCGCGCTCGCGGACAGCGCGTTCCCCGGCGCGTACGCCGTGGTCGGCAGCCGCGACCGGGTGTACTTCAGCGGGGGGTTCGGCGCCATCGACTGGCAGCCGGGGAGCCCCGTGCCTGACGAGCACACGCTCTGGGACATGGCGTCGCTCACGAAGGTCATCGGGATGACGACGGCGATGATGCAGTTCGTCGGAAGCGGACGGGTCGAGCTCGACGCGCCCGTCGTCCGCTACCTGCCGCGCTTCACCGGCCCGGGCAAGGACGCGGTCACCGTCCGGCACCTGCTGACGCATTCCAGCGGGCTTCCGCCGTGGCGGCCGCTCTACAAGGAGGCGGAAACCGCGGAGGAGGCCATGGCCGCGGTGTACGCCACGCCGCTCGACACGGTGCCCGGCGCGCGCATGGCGTACAGCGATCTCGGCGCGATCCTCCTCGGGCAGATCGTCGAGCAGCTGAGCGGCTGGCCGCTCGACCAGTATCTGGCGGCAAACGTCTTCGGTCCGCTCGGCATGACCGAGACGGGGTTCACCCCGGCGCAGGCGGTCTGGTGGCGCACCGCGCCGACCGAGTTCGATCCCTGGCGCCAGCGGCACGTCCGCGCCGAGGTGCATGACGAGAACGCCTTCCGGTTGGGCGGGGTGTCGGCGCATGCGGGGCTGTTCAGCTCGGGCCACGACCTGACGATGTTCGCCCAGATGCTCCTCGGCGACGGCGAGCGCGGCGGCGTCCGCGTCGTGCGCGCGGAAACGTTGCGCGAGTTCGCGCGAGTGCAGGATTCCGCGCTGTCCCACCGGGCCCTCGGATGGGAGACGCCCAATGGCACCAATTCGGCCGGGCGCTACCTGTCGCGTCAGGCGTTCGGGCACACCGGCTTCACGGGCACGTCGATCTGGATGGACCCGTCGCGCGACCTGTTCGTCATCCTGCTCACCAACCGCGTGAATCCCACGCGGCAGAACACGCGCATCGGCGGCGTGCGGATCGCGCTCGCGGATGCCGTTGCCGCGGCGGCGGACATCGCGCGCGGCCACGCCCCTCCCACCGCGCTCTCCTCCGCCACGCAATGACCTTCAGCGCCATCGATTGGGCGATCGTCGCCGGGTACTTCATCCTGACGACGGCGATCGGGCTGTACTTCACGCGCCGCGGCGGCTCCACGATGTCGGAGTACTTCATCTCCGGCCGGAACGTGCCGTGGTGGCTGGCCGGGATCTCGATGGTGGCGACCACGTTCGCGGCCGACACGCCGCTCGCGGTCACGGGTCTCGTCGCGGTGAACGGCGTCGCCGGCAACTGGCTGTGGTGGAACGCGGTGATGAGCGGGATCCTCACCGTGTTCTTCTTCGCCCGGCTGTGGCACCGGGCCGGGGTCATGACCGATGTGGAGTTCGCGGAGGTGCGTTACAGCGGCAAGCCCGCGGCAGCGCTCCGCGGCTTTCGCGCGCTCTACCTCGCGATCCCGATCAATTTGATCATCCTCGGGTGGGTGACGAAGGCGATGATCACCATCCTGTCGATCGCGCTCAACGTCGACCCGCTGGTGGCCGTCGGGATCTGCTTCGCGATCACCATGCTGTACGCGGTGGCCGCCGGCCTGTGGGCGGTGCTGTGGACCGACTTCTTCCAGTTCATCATCATGATGACGGCGGTGATCGTGCTGGCCGTCTACGCGGTGGATGCGGTCGGCGGCATGGGGCCGCTGCAGGACGGGGTGGCGGCCTACTTCGGCAGCGAGACGGCGGCGCTGTCGGTCCTGCCCGTGCGCGTCGGGCCGGAGGGCATCGCCGGCTATGCCTGGATGCCGCTACTGACGTTAGGTGTGTTCCTGTCCGTGCAGTGGTGGGCGGCGTGGTACCCCGGCGCCGAGCCGGGCGGCGGGGGCTACGTGGCCCAGCGCATCTTCTCGGCAAAAACGGAGCGCGATGGCATGCTCGCCACGCTTTTCTTCCAGGTCGCGCATTACGCGATCCGCCCATGGCCGTGGATCATCACCGCGTTGTGCACGGTGGTGCTCTATCCCGAGCTCACCGCGGACCAGAAAGGCGAGGGCTACGTGCGCGCCTTCGTCGACCTGCTCCCCACGCCCTGGCGCGGGCTCATGCTCGCCGGGTTCGCCGCGGCATACATGTCCACCGTGGCGACTCAGCTGAACTGGGGCGCGAGCTACCTCGTGAACGATGTGTACAAGCGGTTCATGCGACCCGAGGCCTCCGAGCGGCACTACGTCACGATCGGGCGTGCAGCCACCGTCCTGCTCTTCGTCCTCTCGATCTTCGTGTCGAGCCAACTCACCACCATCGAGGGCGCCTGGCGATTCCTCATCGCCCTCGGCGCGGGCACGGGGCTCGTGCTGATCCTGCGCTGGTACTGGTGGCGCATCAACGCGTGGTCCGAGATCAGCGCGATGATCGCGTCGTTCGTGACCTCGCTCATCGCCATGCAGGTGGTGCCTCGCTACTTCACGGCTGGGGACCCGCGCATCGATTCGGTGATCCTGCTCGTGACCGTGGCCGTGAGCACGATCGTCTGGATGACGGTGACGTTCGCGACGCAACCGGAAACCGACGCCGTGCTGACCTCGTTCTACCGCCGGGTGCGGCCGGGCGGCCCCGGTTGGGCGCGGATCTCGCAAGCGTCCGGGTTCGGCCGCGAGCCCACGGCGGGCGGGTCGCTGGCATGGACGAATTGGGTGGCGGGCGTTGCCGCGGTATACAGTTCGCTCTTCGCGATCGGCAAGCTCTTGTTCGGCGAGTATCTGAGCTTCGCGATCTTCGCGGCGATCGCGGTGGCGAGTTTCGGGTGGATCGGGAGGAACCTGAAGGAAGGAGCTAGGAGCTAGGAGCTAGGAGCTAGGAGCAAGGAACTAGGAGCTCGGAGCTGGGGAACCGGGCCATACGGCTGGGGGGTACAAGTCCGAAGGGACATCGAGATCAACGACCACGGAATGGTCTTCAGGTCCCACTCCTAGCTCCTAGCTCCTAATCCCTTTATATTCCAGCCAGTTACACGACCCCACCGAGGTGCATAATGGCTTCCACGCAGCAACCGACGATCACACTGACCCTGACGCCCGTCGCGGCCGTCGAGGTCCGGCGATTCATGGAGCAGGAGGGGGTCTCCGAGGAACAGGGGGGACTCCGCGTGAGCGTGCAGCCTGGAGGCTGTAGCGGGTTCAAGTACGGCCTGCTGATCGAGGAGCAGGCAGCGGACGACGACTACGTGCTCGATGGCGAGGGCGTCAAGATGTTCGTCGACCCCTTCTCCGCGCAGTATCTGAGCGGCACGACGATCGACTACGTGTCGTCCATGCAGGGCAGCGGGTTCACTTTCAAGAATCCCAACTCCACCGGCGGCTGCGGCTGCGGCAGCTCGTTCAACGCCTGAGCCGGTGAGCGCAACGACGGCCGTCCGCACTCCCACGAGCGCGGACGGGGCCGGGCAGGCCCGCGACGCGCAATACGGTCGCGGGCCTTCTCACATCCTGCACTCCCACGTCACGACCATGGAACGGATCCGCACCGTCGTCGTCGATGAGCACGACGACATCGCGCGGCTCGTCGCCGCGCGGATCGCCGCGTTGATCCGCGAGAAGAACGCCGCGGGCGAGCACGCCGTGCTCGGCCTCGCCACCGGGTCGACGCCGATCGGCGTCTATCGCGAGCTGATTCGGATGCACCGGGACGAGGGGCTGAGCTTCCGCAACGTCATCACGTTCAACCTGGACGAGTACTACCCGATGGCGCCGGACAGCATCCACTCCTACCACCGCTTCATGTGGGAGAACCTGTTCGACCACATCGATGTCCGTCGGGAGCACGTGCACATTCCGCGCGGCGATGTGCCGCGCGACTCGCTGGCCCTCGAGACGCTGCAATACGAGGAGGCGATTCGTCAGGCCGGCGGCATCGACGTCCAGATCCTCGGGATCGGCAAGACGGGGCACATCGGGTTCAACGAGCCCGGTTCGGGCGCCGAGAGCCGGACGCGGCTCGTCCATCTCGACGTGATCACGCGGCGTGACGCGGCGGCGGACTTCTTCGGCGAGGAGAACGTCCCGCGCGAGGCCGTCACGATGGGCGTCGCGACGATCCTCGAGGCGCGAGAGATCCTGATCCTCGCGACCGGCGAGCACAAGGCGCCGATCGTCAGGCGCGCGGTCGAGGGCGAGATCGATCTCGAGGTCGCGGCCACGTTTCTCCAGCGGCATCCCGACACCACGTTCTACGTGGACCGCGCCGCCGCAGCCGAGCTCACACGCATCGCCACGCCCTGGCTGCTCGACGAGGTGCAGTGGACTCCCGAGCTCGTGGTCCGCGCCGTGGTGTGGCTCTCCGAGCGGGTCGGCAAGGCGATCCTCAAGCTCACCCAGCGCGAGTACGCCGAGAACCAGCTCTCGTCGCTGGTCGCGCAGTACGGGGCCGCGGGCGCGGTGAACGGCGAGGTGTTCAACGCCCTCGGCGCGCGGATCCGCGGCAAGAGCAAGCTGCCGCGCGCCAGGCGCGTGATCATCTTCTCCCCGCATCCGGACGACGATGTGATCTCGATGGGCGGCATGCTGCGCAAGCTCGTCGAGAACGGGAACGAGGTCGTGGTCGCCTACATGACGAGTGGCAATATTGCCGTCTTCGACCACGAGGTGCGCCGCTACGTCGACTTCATCGAGCGCACGGCGCGCGACCTGGCAATCGACGGGGGGACGGTCTCGTCGCTCTCCTCGCGCGTCCGGGAGTTCCTCAAGACGAAGCGGCCGGGGGAGGTGGACATCCCCGAGGTGCTCGACCTCAAGCGGATCATTCGCGAGGCGGAGGCGGTGAGCGGCATCGAGGTCGTGGGGCTGTCGCCGCGGGCCGCGCGGTTCCTGAACCTGCCGTTCTATCAGACCGGCAAGGTTCGCAAGGACCCGATCGGGCCCGCCGACGTGGCGATCGTCCGGCGGCTGCTGGAGGAGCTGCGACCGGAGCTGGTGTTCGTGGCCGGGGATCTCTCGGACCCGCACGGGACGCATCGCATGTGCAAGGAGGCGATCGACCGGGCGCTGGCGGAGCTGGGGAAGGCGGGCTGGATCCGCCGTCCCCGGCGCGACCGCGCGGATCCGGCATTCGAGGTCGGCCGGGGGGCCCCCCCCGAACGGCAGTATACCCCCAAAACCCCGTCGGACTCCCATCCCGCCGTCCCCGACGCCATCGATTCCGCCGTCGCCCTGCTCCCCGAAGTCTGGCTCTACCGCGGTGCCTGGCAGGAATGGCCCGTCACCGAGGCCACCTATCTCGTCCCCCTCTCCCAGGACGAGCTCCGCCTCAAGATTCAGGCGATCTTCAAGCATCAGTCGCAGAAGGATTCCGCGCCGTTCCCCGGCCAGGACGACCGCGAGTTCTGGCAGCGCGTGGAAGAACGGAACAAGGGCACCGCTGCCCAGCTCGACCGGCTCGGCCTGGCCGAGTACTTCGCGATGGAAGCGTACGTCGTCGAGTAATCCCCCCTCATGAACAGCTCCTTCACGGTGCTCGACGGCGTCGTGCTGGTCGCCTATCTGGTCGGCACGACGCTGCTCGGCGTGTGGCTCGGCCGGTCGCAGCGCGACGCGCGCGACTATTTCGTGGCCGGCCAAGCCGTGCCGTGGTGGGCCGTGCTCTTCTCCGTCGTGGCGACGGAGACGAGCGCGCTCACCTTCATCAGCATCCCCGGTCTCGCCTACGCCACGGACCTCACCTTTCTCCAGGTGGCGACGGGCTATCTGATCGGCCGGATCGTCATCGCCTTCACGCTCCTGCCCAAGTACTACGAGGGGAAGCTGGTCACGGCGTACACGCTCCTGCAGCAGCGCTTCGGCATGGCGACGCGGCGGCTCGCGTCGGTGACCTTCATGTTCACTCGCGCGCTGGGCGACTCGGTGCGCATCTTCGCCACCACCATCCCACTGGTTCTCATCCTCGGGTCGCTGGTACCCGAGGAGTACCTGCGCCCGGTCGCCGTGCTGGTGCTCGGCGCCTTCACCCTCGTGTATACGTACTACGGCGGCATGCGCGCGGTGATCTGGACCGACGTGGTGCAGACCGGGGTCTACATGCTAGGCGGTCTCGCGGCCGTCTGGCTGATCGGGGGCGGCGTGGAGGGAGGATGGAGCACGATCTTCGATCGCGCCGGGGAGAGCGACAAGCTGCGCGTCTTCGACCTCTACATGGGGTTCGACCGGCCGCACACGTTGATCGCCGGACTGCTGGGCGGCGCGTTCCTCTCGATGGCGTCGCACGGCGCGGACCAGCTCATCGTGCAGCGGCTGCTCGCGGCGAGCTCGCTGCGCGACGCACGCTTCGCGTTGATCGGCAGCGGCATCGGCGTCATCGCGCAGTTCGCGCTATTCCTCATCATCGGGGTCGGCCTGCACGCGTTCTATTCGGGCGCGCCGTTCGCGAGCCCCGACCACATCTTCCCACGTTTCATCATCGAGGAGATGCCGCCAGGCCTTACCGGCATCGTGATCGCGGCGATCCTCGCCGCGGCGATGAGCACCGTCTCGAGCTCGCTCAATTCGCTCTCCGCGGCGTCGACACACGACATTTATCTCCCGCTGAGCAAGAAGAAGCTCGACGGCGCGGGCGAGCTACGCATCGGACGGATCTTCACCGTCCTCTGGGCCGTCATCCTCCTCGGCGGCGCGCTGATGTATCGCGCGCAGGGTACGCCGGTCGTCGTCGTCGCGCTGTCGATCGCGTCGTTCACGTACGGCGGACTGCTCGGCGGTTTCTTTCTGGGGCTGCTGTGGCGGCGCGCGATTCAGCGTGATGCGCTCGTGGGGATGGGGGTCGGCATTACCACCATGATCATGGTCGTGTTCGCGGCGCGGTTGTCGTCCTGGTCGCCAGGGATCTTCGGGTTCCTCGAGCCGCTGGCGGGCATCGCCTGGCCCTGGTACGTGCTGATCGGCACGACGATCACCATGACCGTCGGCGTGCTGTCCTCGTTTACGCACGCGCCCCCGCGCCAGGCCGCGGCGCGAACGGAGGTGGCGGCCTGATGCACGAGCTGCTCGTGATCGGCGTCGACGGCGGCGGCACCAAGACGCTGGCCTGGGTGGCGGGCGAGGATGCCAGACCGTTAGGTGAGGCGACGGGGCCGGCGTCGGCCGTGATCCCCGGGGCCGAGCGCCACTCCGCCGACGTCATCGCGCAGGTGGTACGCGACGCGCTACGCAGTGCCGAACGCGAACACATCCGGCCGCGTGCGCTCTGCGCCGGCCTTGCCGGCGTTGGGCGCGCGGCGCAGCGTAACGCGCTGCTCTCGGCCCTGGAGTCGATGGATCTGGCCGACGACGTGATCGTGCGCGCCGATGCGGCCGTCGCCATGGACGATGCGTTCGACGAGGGGCCGGGCATTCTCCTCATTGCGGGGACCGGTTCGGTAGCGTTCGGCCGTGGGCCGACCGGCGCCGAAGCGCGCGCCGGTGGGTGGGGACCCGTGTGCGGAGACGAGGGCAGCGGTGCCTGGATCGGTCGCCGGGCCCTGTCGGTCGTGACCGCCGCGCACGATGGGCGAGAGCCGGAGACGGCATTGACGGGGGCGCTTCTCACGGTCGCCGAGGTGAACGACGTGGACGATCTCGTGCCCTGGGCGGCGCTCGCCACGCCCGCGCAGCTGGCGACACTCGCGCCGGTCGTCGCCGCCGTCGCCGATGCGGGAGACCTGCGGGCGAATGCGGTGCTCAGCCTCGCCGCGGAGGAGCTGGTGCTGCACGTGCGGGCGCTCGCCAGGCGCTTGTTCGTCGACGAGCGGGCGGGGATTCCCGTGGCGCTGAGCGGCGGCCTGCTGGCGCCGGGCGGCCCGCTCCGGCGCCGGGTCGAGCATCGCCTGCGCTCGGCGGTGCCGGGTTCACAGCTCCGCGCCGAAGCGGTGGTGCCGGTACGGGGGGCGGTGCGGGATGCGCTGGCGCTCGCGGGGATGGGGGATAGGGATTAGGGGAGAGGAGAGGGGGTCAGGGGCCAGGGACCAGACTGCCCATACGTCAGGTCCAGTCGCTAGCCGGGCAGCCCTTTGCCGATCGGGTCACGAGCCGCGCCGCTCGTAAGGCATTTCCCTGCCCCTGGCCCCTGGCACCCTCCCCTGTCCCCTATCTCCTCCGTCTATATCCCCGATTCCTATCCCCTATCCCCAATGCCTATCCCCCGTTCCCGCTGCTCCACCGTCGGCTCCCCCTCCGGCCACCCCGGGCTGTCGTCGAGATGCCTCGTCGCCTCGTCCAATCCCGGCGTTTCCGGCACCATGCTCGCGTTCCACACGCCCTCGCTCTTCGCGACGAACGCGCTGGCGCCGATGTCGCCGAGCACGTTCACGGTGGTGCGCGACATGTCGAGAATGCGATCGACCCCCAGGATGAGCGCGATGCCCTCCCCGGGGACGTTGAACATCGCGAGGATGCCGATCAGGAGCGGAATCGACCCGCCGGGCACGCCGGCCGCCCCGATGGCGGTGATCACCGCCATGACGACCACGACGACCTGCTGCGTGAGGTCGAGGTAGACGCCGAAGACCGTCGCAAGGAAGATGATCGTCACCGCCTCGAAGATCGACGTGCCGTTCATGTTCATCGTCGCACCTAACGGCATGACGAAGCCGGCCACGCTCGGCGGAATGCCGAGATTCTTTTCGGCGGTGGCGATCGCCGTCGGCAGCGTGGCCGCGCTCGAGCTGGTCGAGAACGCCGTGACGATCGCCGTCCAGATGCGGCTGTAGAAGGTGAGCGGCGAGATGCCCACGACGAACCGCATGATGAGGGAGATGCTCACCGCCGCGTGGATGAACAGACCGAGCAACACCACCAGCACGTAGAAGCTGAGAGGTTTGAGCAGGGCGAAGCCGAAGGACGACGTCACGCCGAAAATCAGCGCCGCCACGCCGTACGGGGCGAGCTTCATCGCCATTTCGACGATCTTGATGACGATGTCGTTGAGCGCCTCCAGGATGCGCAGCATCGGCTCCGCCCGCGCTCTCGGAATGAGCGTGAGCGCGGCACCGAACACGAGGCTGAAGAAGATCACGCCAAGCAGGTCGCCGTCCGCTGCCGACTTCACCGGATTGCGCGTGACGATGTTCACGACGGTGTGGATGCCGAACCGGTTCGTCTGCGCGACCTCCATCCGCTCCGAAGCCTGCTCCCCGTACTGCTCCGAGAGTTCCGTGCGCACCTCCGGGGTGATGCGCGTACCCGGCTGGAACACGTGCACCAGCGTCAGGCCGATCGTCGCCGCGAGTGCCGTCGTGAAGAGGAAATAGCCGAGCGTCTTGCCGCCGATTCGCCCGACCCGCTTCAGATCGCCCAACCCCGCGACCCCCAGCGCGATCGACGCGAAGATGAGCGGCACCACGATCATGATCAGCAACCGCAGGAAGACCTGTCCGACCGGCCCGGCGACGTAGGTGTTCGTCCACGCGACGGCCGGGTGGTCGCCGGTGAGCGTCTGATTCGCGATAATGCCGAGCACCGCCCCGATCACGAGACCGATGAGGATCTTCGTGTGGAGCTGCATGCCCGAGCCGGACGTCGGTGTCGATGCCATGTGCGGGGTGGAGGGGACAGTGGGGAGGCTGCCGTGCGGAAGCGTGCGCCCACGCGCACGCAGGTCTAACGAGCTTGCGGTCGGAAGCGTTGATGGGATCGGCCGGAGCCGCGAGAGACGCGGAGGCCGCATGGCGTGCGGGAGGAGGCGCGCGCCGTCGGG
The DNA here is from genome assembly GCA_035461825.1 of Gemmatimonadaceae bacterium. Taxonomy (GTDB): domain Bacteria; phylum Gemmatimonadota; class Gemmatimonadetes; order Gemmatimonadales; family Gemmatimonadaceae; genus JALZIF01. The sequence continues at coordinate 20,351 of DATHUW010000083.1, read as the reverse complement.
CATGATGGCAACAAAAAAGCCGCGTCATAGTAACTCGCGGCGGAACGACCTGCAATTACGCGCAGACGCGGAGGCGCGCGTCAGAGTCGAAGGGTCAGCATGGCGGTCGCAATCACCGGCTGGCCGTCCCAGCGCACCGCGGGGCGGAAGCGCACCTCCTTGAACTGCTCCCGAATGCGGCGGTTGTAATCGGAGTCGGACGTGGGCGTGAACTCGAAGCCCATCACCGATCCATCGGTGTCGACCTGGAACTTCATCTGCACCACCTGTCCGACCACCTTGCGCGGTTTGGGCATGGGGGGAATCGTCAGGAAATCCGGCGTCGGCGGATAGACCTCCCCCTCTCCGCCGCCGGTTCCCGGCCCCTCGCCCGATCCGCGTCCCGTCCCGACGCCGGATCCCACGCCGCCCCCGCGCCCCGGACCCGTTCCGCTCGTCCCGTCGTTGCCGGTGCCGCCGCCGATGCCCGCCGTGAGGGCGAGGTCCAGCTTGGTGGTCGGCATCTGGATATCGAGCTCCACCACCTGGTCCTGCGGTCTGGTCTCCTCCACTTCGGGGGGAGGAACCACCGGCTGCTCCTGCTCGACGGGCGGCACCACCTCGGGCAGCGGTGCGGGCGGGCGGATATCGATGTACTGCAGCCGCTCGACGACGCGCTCCCCGCCTCCGCTGCCGCGGGTCCCGCCTCCTCCGCCCCCGGCCGGTCCCGGCCCCCCCGCGCCCTGTTCGGCGTCCGGAATGGACACCGCGACCAGTGCCGGCGAGATCATGAGCAGCAGCAGAACGCCGTGGAGCAGCGCTGCCGCCAGGCCCGTCCAGCGCGGGCTGTGGGAGAGCGGCATGCCGACGGGCGGCCGGTACCGGGGCCGCCCGCGCATACCGGGATCGTGACGAGGGTCCATGGGTTCGTGCATTCGCCTCCAAACTAATACGGCGGACGCGCCCCGCAGGGTTCGTCCGCCGCAGAAGCCGAGCGCGCGGGGTGTGCCCTACTGGCTGGCGTCCTTTGGCGGAACGCCGATCACCTTTACCCCGGAGCCGCGCGCAATGTCCATCGCGTTGATGACTTTCTCGTACGTGACCCGGGGATCGCCCTTCACGAACATGATCTTGTCCGGACGGGGATCGTAGATCTCCTTGAGCCTGCCGCCCAGCCGCGGCCAGGTGACCGGCTCCTTGTTGATCGCCAGCTGATCGCCGGGACCGACCTCGAGCACGATCTGGTTAGACTGGACGTTTGCCGTCACCACCGCCGGGGTGGGATCCGGCAGCTGCAGGTCGATCGCCTTCCGCATGCGCGGCTGCATGATCATGAAGATGATCAGCAGCACGAGCAGAATGTCGATCATCGGGACGACGTTGGGCTCAGGATTGAAACCGCCTGTGCTGTCGCCAGTGGACATGCCCATTGGCGGACCTCCCTACGGGTTCTTGATGACGTCGCCCTCGACCGTGGATTCGGTCCCGGGCGTCTGATCGGCGATGGCCGCGAGCACGCGGACGCCGTTGCGCCCGGCGATGTCCATCGCGTCAATCACCTTGTCGTACGTGAGGGTGCGATCGGCCTTGAGGTACAGGATCTTGTCCACCTGACGCGCTTCGTAGATGTTCTTGATGACCCCCGGCAGATCCTCGGCCCGCACGGCCTTCTTGTTGTAGTAGTAGTTCCCACCCTTGTCGATGCCCAGCACCTGATCGAGCTCTTCGTCTTCCGGGTGCGACTTGAGGTTCACGCCCTCCGGCGGCTCGGCCTGGAAGCCGGCCGCAAGCGCCGGAGTGACGATCATGAAGATGATCAGGAGCACGAGCATGATGTCGATCATCGGCACCACGTTCGGTTGCGACTTGACGCTCGTGGTTCCCTGCGTCGACATGCCCATGGCGGTCTCCTCCCGTTAGGTTCGGGCGATCAGGTCGTGATCTGGCCCGCGCCGCCGCTCACGTCGAACTCGCGGGTGAACCGGCTCCGGCCGAATTCGCCGGCGACGCCACGGATCAGGTAATCGATGAGCTCCTTCGACGTGTACGTCATCTCCACGACGAGGTTCTCGATCTTGTTCGTGAAGTAGTTGAACGCCCACACGGCCGGGAGCGCCACGAGCAGACCGAACGCCGTCGTGATGAGCGCCTCCGAAATACCCGACGAGATCGCGGCGATACCGCCCGAGCCCGACGTCGCCATGCCCTGGAAGGCGTTGACCACGCCCATCGTCGTGCCCAGCAGCCCGACGAACGGCGCCGTCGAACCGACGGTCGCCAGCACGGCCAGGCCGCGCTTCAACTCCGACGTGATGATCATCATGTTCCGCTCGACCGCTCGCTCCGCGGAGTTGATGTCCGCGACCGTCACCGAGCCGTCCATGATCAGCGGCTTCACTTCGCCCAGCGCGCCACCCAGCACGCGCGCGACGTGCGACTTCTTGTAGCTCTCGGCGAGCTTGATCGCCTCGACGAGGTTGTCTTCCTCGAGGAACTGCGAGAACTCCGGCGCGAACTTGCGGGTTTCTTTTTGCGCCTTGCGGAGGTTCCACCAGTTGCGGATGGTGATCGAGGTCGCCCAAATGGACATGAACGCGAGCACGAACACGATTCCGCGGGCGAACCACATCATCTCGTGCCAGAGCTCGATCAGATTGACTTGCATCGACGTCGTCTCCTGAGGTGAGGTCGAATCGCTACCGACTGCGTACGCGGTGCTGCCTTACGTTGCCAAGCTGAACTTGAACGCCTGCTGCACGAGCTGCTTCACCTTGCGGCCACCGACCTCCGCCGGATAGAAGCGCATTTGCGGAAGCGCCGCCCGGACGGCCGCCGTGAACTGCGCGTGGCTGGAGCTCAGCGACTTGAACGTGCTCATGTCGGCGCGCCCATCCTCGTTCACGACGAACTGGGCGATGACCTCGCCCTCGATGCCCGCGCTGCGCAGCATCTCCGGATACCGGGGCTGCGGATTGCCCTCCCGCGCCAGCGCGGGCTTCTCCACCTGGAACTCGAAGTACGGCTGGTCGCTGACCACGGGCGCGGTGCCACCCTCGACGCCGCGGGCGATGCCGCCCTGGACGCCCTTCCCCGAGAAGTCGGCCTCGTCCGTGACCGCCTTACTGAGGTCCACTTCCGGGATCTTGTCCGGGATGTCGATAGGCGCCGTGAGGACCTGGAAGCCCTTCGGCGGCGGCGGGGCCGCGACGACGTCGGGCGGCGGGGGCGGACGGTCCGGCTCCGGCGGAGGCGGCTCGTTCTTCGGCGCCTCCATGAACTGGATGTCCTCCTGCGCGGCCTTCTCATCCTGCTGGATCCCGGCGTTGGCCGTGACCACCACCATCAACGCAATGAGCCCGCCGTGCAGAATGATGCTCGTTATGCTCTGCCCGACGCTGCCTTGCTTGGTGGGTTTCGACTCGATCAGGTTGTTGAACATGAGCCTCTGGGTCGGGTGCCCGGATCATGCGCCCACACGCCGGTGGAGCGCTCCGGGGATACTACCCATGCAAATTGAAGGCTCAATGACACGAAGATTAAGAAAGCATGAAAATGATGTGACGATTCGGAAAGGAGGGACGGGGGACGAGGGACGGGGGATGAGCAAAAGCCAAGGCGCACAGAGAGGACACGAGTGCTGCTTGATTGCCCCCTCCCGGCCCGCCGACCCCCGCCCCTCGTCCCCCGTCCCCCGTCCCCCTCAAGAGCTCGCTTCTTCCAGCGCCGCCCCTTCACCGGCCGCCGCGACCCCCTCCTCCACCATGGGAAGGGTGACCGTGAACGTGCTCCCCCGCCCAAGCCGGCTGCGCACCGAAATCGTCCCGCCGTGCGCCTCCGCGATCCAGTGTGAGATCGCCAGCCCCAATCCGAAGCCGCCCCGCTCCGCCGTGCGGCTGCGCGCCCGGTCCGCCCGGTAGAATCGCTCGAACACGTGCGGCAGATCGGCCGCCGAGATGCCAATGCCGGTGTCGCGCACCGAGAATGTCGCCGTCTTTCCCGCCGTCGACAGGCTCACTTCCACCGAGCCGCCGCGCGGGGTGTACTTGATGGCGTTCGTGACCAGGTTGAGGAACAGCTGCCGCAGCCGCGTCCGATCCCCCATGACCGTCGCCGGCATGACCACCGGGAGCGCCACGTCGAGTCCGCTCTCCTCGCCGAGGATGTGCGCCGTCTCGGAAACCTCGCGCACGAGGGGCTCGAGCTCCACCGGTTCGCGATGCAGGTCGAACCGGCCCTCGTCCGCCCGGGCCAAGGTCAGCAGGCTCGCAACGAGATCGGCCATCCGCGTGGTCTCCTGCAACGCCTCCTCGAGCGCCACCAGCTTCTCGGTGCGCGAGGTAGTGGGACTCATGGCGCGCTCCACATCCGCCCGGAGCACCGCCAGCGGCGTCTTCAGCTCATGGCTCGCGTCCGCCGTGAAGCGTCGAAGGCCGCCGAACGACGTCTCGAGGCGTTCCATCATTTCGTTGAGGGTCACCGCGAGTCGGGCGAGTTCGTCCCCCGAGCTCTCTACCGGCAACCGCCGGTGGAGGCTCCGGCCGTCGGTGATCGCCTGCACCTCGTTGATCATCCGGTCCACCTGCCGGAATGCGCGGCTGGAGATCGCGTACGCGATGCCCACCGAGGCCAGCAGGAGGATCGGCGCGATGATCAACATCGTGCCGAACAGCTCGGCGATCGCCAGGTTGGCCGCCTGCGTGGACGCGGCGACGACGACTCGTGCGATCGCGGAATTGGGATCCGCCGGCGCCCGCGCGACCACGAGCACCTGGTCGTTCTGCAGCGTGGCCAACTGACCGGGACCGGTGAGCGGCGCGCTCGCGCCCACGTTGATGAGCTGGCTGTACCCCGCGTCGAGGAGCTGGCGTACGGCGGGCGAACGGTAGATGATGACGCCGTCGCGGCCGAACACCACGACATAGTCCGGGACGCCGTCCAGCAGCTGCGCGACCGTCGGGGTCACGACCGGCCCCACCAGCGGATCGCGCTCCTGGATGAGCGACCGCCCCTCCAACTCCGCCTGCCGGATGATGCTGAGGACGATGTTCGCCTCGGCGGTCACGTAGCGCTGCAGCTCCTCGTACGAGCTGGCGCGACGGGCGGCGTAGAGCACGAGGGCGAACGCCAGGATCGTCCCGGCGAGCGCGGCCGCGTACCCCGTCGTCAGGCGTCCCCGGATGCTGGACATTCTACGCGGCGGGAGGCGGGAGGCGCGAGGCGGGACTCGGGGTCATGCGTGGATGTTACAGTCGGGAATGGGGAATCGGGAATCGGGAATCGTCGATCCCTGCGTGACGGGGAGGCCCATCCCGCTCGACATGGCCGCCTCCCGGCGCCCAATTTCCGATTCCCGATTCCCTATTCCCGAATCACGTACCCCACCCCGCGCACCGTGTGGATGAGCTTCCGATCGTGGGTGGCGTCGATCTTCTTGCGCAGGTGGTTGATCACCACGTCGACGATGTTCGTTCCCGGGTCGAAATGGTAGTCCCACGCATACTCGGTGATGAGGGTCCGGCTCATCACCCGCCCGGCGTGTCGCATGAGGTATTCGAGGACGGCGTATTCCTTGGGCGTGAGATCGATCTCCCTGCCGGTGCGGGTCACGACGCGCGTGGCCGTGTCGAGCTCGAGGTCGGCCACGTGGTACACCGGTGACCGGAGCGCGCGGGGGCGGCGACTGAGCGCCTCCACGCGCGCCAGCAGCTCCTCCATTGCGAAGGGCTTGGTGACGTAGTCGTCGGCGCCGGCGCGCAGGGCCTCCACCTTGGCGTCCACCGCGTCCTGTGCGGTGAGCACGAGCACCGGCCGCTCGAATCCGCGGCCGCGCAGGTTCTTCAGGACCTGCAAGCCGCTCCGCCCGGGCAGCCGCATGTCCAGCACGATGAGGTCGTAGGCTTCGGAGGTGGCGCGTGCCTCACCGGCTTCGCCGTCGGTGACGAGGTCGACCCCCCAGCGCTGCTCCTCCAGCCCCCGCTTCACGTACTGCCCCACCGTTGGATCGTCCTCGATGACGAGCAACTTCACGCCGGCTCCTCCATGGGAAGCACGACGCGAAAGATACTGCCTTCCCCGATCGCGCTCTCCACCTCGATGCGCCCACCGTGATCGCCGATGATGCCGTAACAGATCGAGAGGCCCAGTCCGGTGCCGCGGCCGGGTTCCTTCGTGGTGAAGAACGGCTCGAACAGTCGGGGTAGATCGGCGCGGGCAATGCCGATCCCCTCGTCGGCGATCTGTACGACGACCTCGCGCGCCTGCTGGCGCACCTCGGTCGCCACCGTTAGGCGTCCGATCCCCTTCATCGCGTCGGCGGCGTTGAGGAGCAGCGCCATGAACGCCTGCACGAGCGCATCGGTGTTGACGTGCACGCTCGGCACGGGCCCTTCGGCGAACTCGCGCACGAGGGTGACCCGCCGGAAGCGCGAGTGATGCTTGAGCAGGTGCAGGGTCGTCTCGAGGATCTCGTGGACGTTCGCCGTCGTGCGCACCAGCGGGCGCGGCCGGCTCAGGTCCAGCAGCTGATCGACGATGCGGCGGCAGCGCTCCACCTCGTGCCAGACGAGCCCGACATACTCGTCCAGCGCCTTACGACTCTCGTCGGGCGGCGCAAGCGCATCGATGCGGCGCGAGATGTTGTCGGCGCAGACGCCGATCGTGGCGAGCGGGTTGTTGATCTCGTGCATGACGCCGGCCGCCAGCTGTCCGACCGCGGCGAGCTTCTCCACCTGGGCCAGTCGCTCCTGCGCGCGTCGGGACTCGGTGATGTCCTCCCCGATGGTGATGACGTGCGTGACCACGCCATCGTCGAGCCGCATCGGGATCTTCGACATGCGGAAGGTGCGCTGCTCACCACCGGCGAACGACTCCACCTCGTTCTGAATGATCCTGCCGGTCGAGAAGACCTCATCGAATTCGTTTCGCAGCGTCGCGGCCGACTGGCGGTGGAGAATCTCAAACACCGTGCGACCCATGGCCTCCTCGCGGGCCACGCCCTGCATGCCCGTCTCGCGCTTGCGATTCCACGCCTGGATGCGGTATTCCCGGTCAATGACGTACAGTCCGAGCGGCAGGGAGTCGACGATCTTCTGGACGATGCCTCGCCCGGCGTGACTCACCCGCTCCTGCGCCGTCGGGTCCGCCGGACGCTCCGCCTCGAGGGCGAGCATCGGGGCCAGGGTATCGGCGACGGCGCGGAGCGCGGTCCGCTCGTCGTCCGTCGCCCCTCGTCCCAACCGGATGGAAAGGACACCGAGATCGCGCTGGTCGTACCGGACGGTGACGGCGACCATCCCCGCCCCCTCTCCCTCCAGGTCGAGCACGGTCACGGGGCTTCTTCCCGACGCGTCGCCGGCGCGCCAGACGGCCGGGAGGCCCGCGGCGTTGGGGCGCCAGAGCAGGCATTCCCCGGCGCCGAGAGTGTCGCCGAGGACCTGGAGCGCGCGAGGAATGGTGTCGCCGACGTGGGGCGACCGGGCCACGAGCGCCGCGATCTCGCCGACGAGCGCGAGCAGGGAGGTGCTTCGCGCAACCGGCATCGGGTCTGCGGCGCGTGCGAGCCGTGTCACTCCACTCTCCGTGTCTGGAAACGCCCGAACATACGTAGGTCGCGATGGACCAACAAGATGACCGTCGAGCCCGCGGATCGTCACCAAGCCGTTTCGGCCGGGCCCGCCGCCGGGGTGGCAAGCGAAGCTGTCGCGGTGGCAGACGGATGCGGGTACGGGCGTTGCACCGCGTAACGATCGATTCCTTCGACCCTAACGTGGAGAGAGACGCCATGGCATATCGTGGAAGCATCACCCCGTTCGGCGGCGGATTCGGCTCCCTCTTCGGATTGCGCCGCGAGATCGACCGGCTGTTCGAGGACGCCTACGGCAACGGCGGGCGGACGGCCTGGTCGCCGTCGGTGAACGTCCGGGAAGCGAACGACGCCGTGCTCCTCGAGATGGAGCTTCCCGGCATATCGCCCGACGAGGTGGACATCAGCGTCGAGAACGACATGCTGACCATCAGCGGCGAGAAGCGGGAGGAGCGTCGTGAAGGGGAGGAAGAGGGACGGTACTTCCTGGTGGAGCGCCGGTACGGCGCGTTCTCGCGGAGCTTCTCGCTGCCGCAGAACGTGGATTCCGAGAAGGTGACGGCGACCTTCGACAACGGGCTGCTGACGATTCAGATTCCGCGTGAGGCGCTGCCGCAGCCGCGCCGGATTCAGATCGGGTCGACCGGCAGCAGCAAGCGCGAGGTCACACCGGGCCGCGACACGCGGGCGCAGACCGCCCGCAGCGAATCCCGCACCCGCGGCGAATCGCGGGAAACGCCGATGGCGGCGAAGGGCGGTCGGGAGGAATAGCGGCCGCACGCGGCACGAGACGCGCGGCCGATGCGCGTGTCTCGTGCCGTTCACCCGCGCCGAGCGGCCCGCCTGACGAGCCGATCGCCGTGCACGACCGCGCGCGTCGCGTCGACGGCGGGAACTCCTCTGTGCTCTCGCTCATCTGGCGGGTGCAGCGCGCGCGGAAGCTGGACCGCGCGCTGCGCGACCGCACGCGACGGCGGCGTCAGCGCGCTGGCGGCGGCGCCGGCGGGGACCGTCGCTGCGGCGGACGCGCTGGCGGCGCGATGAGCTCCTCAGCCGCCAGCAGGCTGCGCGAGAGCTCCGCCATCGGCACGTTGCGGCTCTGGCTCGTGCGCTGCAGCATTCGATAGGCGTCGCTCTCCGACAGCCCTTCGCGCTGCATCAGGATGCCCTTGGCGCGCTCGATGACCTTCCGGTCCTCGAGGCGCTGGTGCAGCTCGTCGGCGCGGATCTGCTCCCGCCGCCAGGCATCGTGCCGCGCGTGCGCGACGGCGAGCGTGAGCCCGAGATGGGCGGCAGTGGCGGCCGGCGGCAGGACGGCGAACACCGGCAGCGCCGCGATCCGCTCGGCGAGCTCCGGACCGATGTGTTCCCCGCTGAGCACGAGGGTTACCGGCCGCTCCTCGTGAATGCGCTCGGCGGCGGCGACACCATCCACACCCGGAAGGTGCACGCCGAGGATCACGACATCCGGATCGAGTGCCCGGGCCATCGAGATGGTGCTGGCACCATCGCTGGCGAACCCGACGACGGTGTGACCCAGCTCACGAATCTCGCGGTCGAGGTGCTGCACGAGCGTGCCATCTGCTTCGGCGATGAGCACGCGCAACGTCTGGGGCATTACGAATCTCCGGACCGGTCCACCGGAGCGGCGGTGCAAGAGGTGGACCGGAGACCCGGGACCACGGTGTCGCCTGATGGAGCGTGCGAGGCTCGAACTCGCGACCCCTAGCTTGCAAAGCTAGTGCTCTCCCAACTGAGCTAACGCCCCGGATGCCGCGAAAGCTAATGCCGCCCGTGCGGTCAAGGAACCGGGGCGATGGCCCACCGGACGTCTACCCCTCGCCGACGCGCCCGCGCCTCCGTCGCGAACCGCGGGACTCATAACGCGAATCGGGAGCTCCGTGGAGCTCCCGATGCACGTGCCCGTTCGACATCGATCACTCGTGCGCCGGGAGCGGCTCCATCGTGTCCGGGTTCACCGGCACCTGCACCTCGTCGCGATACGGCGACGTCATGAGCAGCACGCGCATGCGCGGGAACGCGTTCATGAACGCCGCATAGCACAGCCCCCAGAGCCCGATGTAGCCGAGCGTGACGCCGATCTCCCAGGGACCGAACGGCGCGTAGCCGTCGTGCCAGTGGATCGACGGATAGACCTCGACGTACCGCACGAGCCACAGCCCCACTATGCCGCACAGGGCGAAAAACACGAACGTCGGCAGATACACCTTTGCCGCGCGCGACATCAACCCGAAGAACGGTAGCACGAACACGAGGAACACCGCCGCCATCGTGTACGGCAGCCACGGCTCGATCAACCGCAGACGCATCCAGTGCGTCTCCTCGCCCATGTTGCCGTACCAGATCACGAGGTACTGTCCGAAGGTGAGATACCCCCAGAACGCCGTGAACGCGAAGCAGAGCTTCCCGAGATCGTGGAAGTGGGTCTCCTCGATCAGGTCGTAGATGTCCAGGTGTCGCCGCCAGGCCATCACCAGCAGGCTCCACGTCAGCAGCGCCGCCAGCCATCCGCCCATGAAGAACCACCACCCGTACAGGGCGCTCTGGAAGTGGAGGTCGAGCGTCATCGACAGGTCCCACGCGTACACCGTGAAGAAGAAGGCGAACGCGAGGCAGAGCCATATCGCCAGCTTCCCCTGCAACGAATGCGTGGAGTGCAGCTCGCGCCGTTCATCGCGGAAGCCGCGCCGCATCCGCTCGCGCAGTCGCGTCGCCCACTTCGCCCCGAACTCCGGCACGATGCCGACGTCGAGCCGCACGCACGTGTAGATGTACCAGAGGCTCAGTGCGAGCAGGATCACGTACATCACGATCTGGCGCGCGAAGAAGAACGCCGGATCGAGATAGGTCCGCTTTTCGGCGATGGTGACGTCTTCGCGCGCCCAGGTGAAGATGTGCTCGTGGCCGAGAAGGATCAGCAGCAGCAGGAACAGCCCGACCGGAAGGAACGCGACATAGCCTTCCAGAAAGCGCACGACCGGGCGCGACCACCGTGCGGTCGTAATGCGCTGCACGGCCACGAACACCACCGCGGCCTGCGACATCGTCACCCAGAACAGCCAGTTGATGTGGAGCGCCTGCCAGACGCGCTCCACGCCCGTGACGGCGCCGAAGATGAAGACCAGCGCGCCGATGCCGGAGAGAATGGCGCACGCGAGAACGATGAGGCCGGACACCGGGCGCGAGGTGGCCTGGATCAGCTCCTCGCGCGATGGCACGTGCACGTCGTGATGCATGCTCATGGCTGCACCTGTGCGGCCACCGTATCGGCCGTTGGCGGCGGTGCCGGCGTCCCCGCGGCCTCGCCAGGCCTGGCAAACGGCGCGGGCAGCGTCGGCGCGGTTGGGGACGCGCCCGGCAGCCGCGGACCGGTCTCGCCAGGCACGCCGACCGCCGCCGTATCGACCGCGCCGCCCGCCTGCAGCACGCGGATGTAGTTCACCACGTCCCAGCGCGCGAGGTGCGGGATGCGCGCATAGTTGGGCATGGCGCCCCGGCCGTTTCGAATCATCCCGTAGTAGTAGCCATCCGACAGCCCGATGCCCCGTTCGTTCACGAGGGATGGGGCTCCGACCCCGTATTGCAGCATGACGCCGTTCCCGGCGCCCGCGGCGCCGTGACACGTGGTGCAGTTGATCTGGTAGTACTTGCGGCCCATGTCGATCGACGCCGCCGTGGCCGGCACGGGATTCGGCATCGCCGCGAACGAGTCGATGACCATGGGAAAGACCGAGGGAAACCGGCCGAGCCCGATCTCGAACTCCGGGATCCCGCCGCCGGCGATCGGCACCGAGTGCGCCGGGTTCCCGCGGAACCCGATGCTGTCGCCCTGGTACTCGGCCTCCCACGGCTCGATCCGGGGCTGGTCCTTGAACGTCGTGAACATCCACTCGCACCCGCCGAGCGTCACCGGCAGCAGGGCCAGCAGGAGCACGCGGCGACGCCCCGCGCCCCACGTCGCGCGTCGCGCGTGGCGCTTACCGTTCACCGCGCACCTCCACCGCGCCGTGGGCGCGGAGCAGATCCTCGACGGCGTGCTGCTTCTCCGGCGGGCACTCCACCCAGATGCCGAACGTCCCGTCGCTGAAACGCGGATCGTAGCCCACCGTCATCGTCAGGCGCGGGATGCGCGAGTTGATGAAGAGGCCCGCCACCGTCGAGAGCGCGCCGAAGAGCACCATGACCTCGAAGCCGAAGATCGTGTACGGGACCCACGACGCCACCGGCTTGCCGCCCACCACCAGCGGCCAGTAGTCCGACGCCCAGATGGCGATCCAGAACCCGCACGTCGCGCCGAACAGACCGCCGAACAGCGTGAACCGCCGCACGACGCTCGGCCCGTGGTGCAGCGCGTGATCGAGCTCGTGCCGCGGCGTCGGCGAATAGACCGTCATCTCGCCCGGCTTCTCCTTGCGCAGCGCGCCGATCGCATCGACGACCGCGTCGAGCTCCCGAAAGATGCCCAGTATTCCCCGCATCAGGCGAACTCTCCCGGCGTGTCAGGCTCGTACTCGAGGTGCCGCCCCGCGTGGTCGATGCGATCCTCGTGCGGATGCCGCCCCCGGAGGGGCGGTGGCAGGATCTCCTTGACCTCGGCGATCGCGATCACCGGGAACTGCTTGATGAACAGCAGGAACCACATCGAGAACCAGCCGAAGCTGCCGAGCAGGATCGTCCAGTCGACCCAGGCCGGCGAGTAGTTGGTCCACTGCCACGGCTCGAACTCGTGCGACAGCGACGGAATCACGATGACGAACCGCTCGAACCACATCCCGATGTTGATGAAGATCGAGAGGATGAACAGCCAGGTCGTGTTGCGCCGCCACGATTGCTTGAACAGCGTCAGCGGGAGGATCATGTTGCACAGGAGCATGATCCAGGCGGCCCACCACCACTGGCCGAGCACGCGGTTGATGAAGTAGGCCTGCTCGAACTCGTTGCCGCTGTACCATGCCACCCAGAACTCGGTGAGATAGGCCAGGCCGACGATCATCGAGGTGGTCAAGCAGAGCTTCGCCGCCGCGTCGAGATGGTTGATCGTGACGTAGCGCTTGAGGCCGAACCAGCGGCGGATCGGAATGATGATCGTGAACACCATCCCGATGCCGGAGAAGATGGCGCCGGCCACGAAGTACGGCGGGAAGATCGTCGCGTGCCAACCCGGCGTCAGCGCCATGGCGAAGTCGAACGACACGACCGAGTGCACCGACAGCACCAGCGGCGTCGAGAACGCGGCGAGGAACAGATACGCGCGCGCGAAGTGCCGCCACTCCCGATCCGAGTTCCGCCAGCCCATCGACAGCACGCTGTAGATCCGCTTGCGCACCGGATGCGTCTCCCGGTCGCGTAAGGCGGCGATGTCGGGAATCAACCCGATGTACAGGAACGTCGTCGAGACCGTGAGGTAGGTCAGGATCGCGAACACGTCCCACACCAGCGGGCTCTTGAACTGCGGCCAGATCAGCCGCCAGTTCGGATATGGAATGAGCCAGAAGAACTTCCAGGGCCGGCCGAGATGGAGGATCGGAAACAATCCCGCCGTCATGACGGCGAACACGGTCATCGCTTCGGCGCAGCGGTAGATCGTGGTGCGGAATCCGGCGCGGAAAAGATAGAGGATCGCCGAGATCAGCGTCCCCGCGTGGCCGATACCGACCCAGAACACGAAGGTGATGATGTACACGCCCCACATGACCGGAGGCGCGTACCCCGCGACGCCGAGGCCGTAGTAGAGCTGGTACATCCACGACGCGATCCCGATCAGCAGGGCGGTGATCGCCAGGCCGAGCCCGATGAACCATGCCCGCGTGCCGCGCAGCGTCCCGATGATGTCATCGGTGACCTGCGTATAGCTCGTGACGGCCGGCAGCTGGATGTCGGCTCTCGCGATGTTGGAGCGCGGCGGTTCGGGCCTAGTGACCGCTGCCATGCCCCGCCTCCTCGATCGCCGGCTGCCCTTCGCCAGGGTGATTGACCTTCTGCAAGTACACCACCGCGGTGAACGTGTTGAGCTCCTCGAACACGTGATAGGCGCGCGCGTCGTGGACCTGCGCCGCCACGGTCCAGCTCTGGTCCGCCGCGTCTCCGAACACGATGGCGCGCGAGGGACACGCCTGGGCGCACGCGACCGTGAACTCGTCAGGCTCCAGCGGGCGCCCCTCCGCCGCCGCGCGGTGCTCGGCCTCGCGGATGCGCTGCACGCAGAACGTGCACTTCTCCATCACGCCCTTGCCGCGCACCGTCACGTCGGGATTGAGCTGCCAGTTGAGCGGCTCCGGCCACGCGTACTGCGGCCGCGCCGGCTCGCCATACCCGAACCAGTTGAAGTAGCGGACCTTGTACGGGCAGTTGTTGGAGCAGTAGCGCGTGCCGACGCACCGGTTGTAGACCTGCACGTTGAGCCCGTCCGGCGCGTGGTAGGTCGCGTACACCGGGCACACCGGCTCGCAGGGCGCGTTGCCGCAATGCTGGCACAGCATCGGTACCACGCGCGCCTCGAAGTTCGGCGTGGTGATGTCGCCCTCGTAGTAGCGCTCGAGCCGGATCCAGCTCATTTCGCGCCCGTTCTGGATGCCCTGGCCCGGAATCGCGTCCATCCCGAGGCGCTTCGACTGGTACGGGGCACCCACCGTCGGGAGGTTGTTCTCCGCATAACACGCGGTGACGCACGCCGAGCAGCCGGTGCACCGCGCGAGATCGATGGTCATCGCCCAGCGGCGATGCGCCATCCCGCTCCAGTGCTCGGGGTCGTACATCCCCTTCTGCTTCTGGTCGATGCCGCTGGCGATCGCGCCCTGCGCATCCGCGGCGAGCGGCGCCTTGAGTCCCGGCAGGAACTCGTGCGACGCGTCGCCGGGGAACTCGTGGCCGGCGGCGTGCTCCTCCGGCTGCCCGATTGCCGACGCGGCCACGGCGCGAGCAATGCCGCGTCCATGTTGGCGCGCCGAGCCTTCGGTGGTCGCCAGCGCGAGATGGCCTCCCGCGCGCACGACGCCGACCTTGGTCGCGGTCCAGATGAAGGCGCCCGACCGCGGGTCGAACGCCGCCGGCGCGATGTCCAGCGGATTGATGCCGACGCCCGACGCATAACGACCGTAGCCCTCGAGCACCGTCCCGTCCGGGTACCCCGCCGCGGCGCGCGGCCCGCCCGGCGACGCCGGCCGGTGCCCGCGTCCGAAGACCACCGCCAGGGTGTCCGCCCGAACGCCGGGGTAGACGTAGGCGGGCGCGGTGATCGACGTGTCGTTCGGCCCCGGGATGGTCAACAGGTCTCCCGAGATCACGTCCAGCCGCTCGGCGGCGGTGGGATGCAGCTCGATCCAGGATTGCCAGGTGATCTTGGTGACCGGGTCGGGCAGTTCCTGCAGCCAGGGCTTGTTGGCGCCGCGGTCGCCCAGGACCGATGACGCATAGACCTGCAGCGTGAAGTCACCCTGCTGGACGTCCAGCGGCGTCGTCGGCTCGCGCGGCTGCGCGGGAGCGGGACGGGGCGGCCGCACGGCGCCGGCCGAACCGCTCGTCAGGCCGGTCTGCAGCGCGGCGATGAACGCCGGCGTGCCGCCGGGGAACCGCTGCAGGAGCCACGTGCGGAAGTTCGGCGCAGAGAACTGCGCGTCACCCGTCGCGCGGCCAAGCTCCAGCAGCACATCCGCCGTGGACCGCGTCGGGAACACCGGATCCATCGCGGGCTGCTGAAGCCCGACGACGTTCGGCATGACCTGCGCGTCGCCCCACGACTCCAGCGGATGGTGATCGGGCAGCACGAGGTCGCAGAGCTCGGTCGTCTCGTCAGGGTAGCTCGAGAAGCTCACCTTGAACGGCACGGCGCGAATCGCGTCGGCAGCACGCAGCGCCGCCGGCAGCGTGAACACCGGGTTCACGTTGCGCACGAAGAGCATCGAGACCTCGCCACCGCGCATGCGCGCGATCGCGTCGGCCATCTCCGCCGGCGGCGCGGCGCCCTCGAACGCGGAAATCGGCTCGTCAGGCCGGATCGTCCGCCCGACGTTGCCGAGGCTCTGGTTGAGCGCGGCGACGGCGCTGGCCACCTCGAAGGCCTGCGACGTCGTAACGCCGGAGAGCACGAGGCTCGGCGCGGCGCTCCGCAGATCGCGCGCGAGCCGCTGCAGCGTCTCCACGGGAACGTCGGCCGCCTGCGCAGCGCTCTCGAGCGTCGCACCCGCGGCGCCGCGCAGCGCGTTGACGATCGCCAGCTCCGAGCCGGGACGGCACGCCACCCACTCATCGGCGTTGAGGCCCGTCAGCGAGCGGCGCGACCCCACGTAGACGAAGCGCGGCGCACCCTGCAGCCGGGCCCGCGCGTCGGCGAAGTCGAGCTGCTGCGGGACCGACGCGCCCCACCCCTCGAGGAAGTCCGCCCCGATCGACACGATGAGCTGCGCCTCGCTGCAGCGCAGCGAGGGCCAGGCGACGCCATACGCCTGACGATTCGCGGCGAGCACCGCGTGATCGAGCATCGCGTCGTACGGCAGATGCGCCGGCATCGCGTGCGCGGCGAGCCATTGATCGAGCAGCTCGGAAAAACTGCCCGACTCGTGCGCGTTGACGAACAGCGCACGCGCCGCCTCCCCGCTCTGCCGGGCGGTCGCCAGGCGCTGCTGCAGCGCCTGCAGCGCCACCTCCCACGTCACGGGCTCCAGTGGGGCGTCCGCGCTGGCGCGCATCATGGGACCGCGATAGCGGTCGGGATTGTACAGCCCCTGCAGCGCCGCCTGGCCGCGCGCACACAGCGCGCCGCGGTTCAGCGGGTGCGCCGGGTTGCCCTCCAGCTTGATCGCCCGCCCGTCGCGCGTCTCGGCGATGAGGCCACAGGCCGCCGCGCACTCGCGGCAGGTGGTGGCGTAGTAGTTCGAAACCCCCGGCACCGTCTCGTCCGGGTGGTTGACGTACGGAATGAGTCGCTCGACGCGGTCCGACGCGCACCCGACGACCGCGCTCGAGGCGCCCGCCGCTCCGAGCACCTTCAGGAACTGGCGGCGCGATCCTCCCGGACCGCCGGCGGCGCGCGGCTGTTTTGGCTGAGTCATGCGCTCGCGGCTAGTAGTGGCAGACCGCGCAGTCGTAGCGCGCCTTGTGGGGCGGATTCGACTCGCCGAGGTGGCACTTGACGCACCATCCCATGTTCAGCGATTCGGCCTGGTAGACCGGCGCCCCCATGTCCTGGATCGGGCCGTGGCACGTCTGACACGTCACGCCCGCGTTCACGTGTCGCATGTGCGGGAACTGCACGTAGTCAGGCACCTTGTGGATGCGGACCCACGGAATCGGCTGGTTGCGGTTCCAGTAGGCCTGCAGCGTGTCGATGCCGACCCGCTGGGTTCCATCGGGCCGCGTGGGACCGACCGCGAGGTGGCATCCCATGCACGTGCTGACCGCGGGGATGCCGGCGGTCGGCGCCTTGTCCGCCGAGAAGTGACAGTACAGGCAGTTCAGCCCGACCGTCGAGACGTGGATGTTGTGCGGGAAGGGGATCGGCTGTTCCGGCGCGCGTCCCTGCGGGGTGGAGGCGCCACTATATGCGGAGAGAACGATGGCGGTGGCCGCGAGGGCGAGGAGCCCCGGGAACACCGCCCACTTTCTCCTGTTCGTCATCGCCACTCTTTGAAGGGTGAGCCGGGTGAGCAGCCCCCGTAGATGTCCTGCCGCCGGAAGGGGGTCTGAGCCGCGCGAAATGTGGTCCGCACCCGACGTGCGCGCAAGTGCCGCAATTGCCCGATGGCACGACAGTTAAGTGATTGCGCGCAGCGTCGCTTGGCCACGCGCGACATGCATCGACCGCGATGCTGCACGCCCTCTCCGCAAGCGTGTGTCGCGCACGTTGCGCTTGCCCGCGCGCGTCGCGACCGCGTTCAGCGACCGGCGATCACGGCGTCCGCCGAGGCGAGCGACACCGTCGCGAGGTCGTCGGGGAGCAGCGCCAGGTTCGCCCGCGACGCCTGCGTCAGGCGGAGCGGCCAGCCGGTGCCGTAGAGCAGCCGCGCGCCGCCGAGCGTCCGAAGCAGATGGGCGAGATCATCTTCCGGAGGCCCCCAGATCCAGGAGATGTCCCACCACAGCCGCGACTGCTCGTCAGGCGTGAGCGCCCAATGTACCTCCTCGATCGTCGCTCGGCCGGCGGCCAGCACCACGATCCGGCAGCGCGTGCCGGCGCGCGCCACCGCACGGATCGCGGCCGCGCTGAGATCGCCGGCGACGTCGATGACGTGACGCTGCCGCAGGTCCTCGAAGCGCACCGTCAGCAGGAGCGCGACGCCGGCTTCGCCGCACGCGTTCGCGAGGGCATCCATGCGCGCATCGCCAGGCCCCATCCCCCAATGGGTCGGATACGCCTTCACCGCGGGTGCGCCGCGGTCCACGGCCTCGCGGAGCGTGCGCTCCCACCGCGGCCAGTCCGGCCTGACGACGGGCGCGGGACGCAGCGTCGGATGCGGCGCGAGGCGCGCGACGAGCTCCTCGTTGGCCGGCGCGGGATCGCGGTGCCACGCGGCCGGCAGCGATCCGACCCACGCGCCGGAGGCGCCCTCGCGCTCGAGCACGCGCGCGAGGACCTCCGGCTCGGGATGCGGCACCTGACGAAACGGATAGGCGCCGATGTACGCGTGCACGTCGATCCGGCCGCCGCGGGGCCCCGTCGTCACCTAACGCCTCCGGATGCCGGCACGAGCCCTGGCAGGGCCCCCTGCGGGAAGATCCGCGCCGCGTTTCGCCACCGGATCGCCGTGAGCGCATCGCGCCCCGGTGCGAGGACCTCCAGCGCCCACCACTTCGCCAGTCCCGTGTCCATCGTGACATCGCAGCCCCACAGCATCCGCTCGGCTCCCACGGCGGCGAGCGCCTGGTCGAGCATGCCGCGATCCACGCCGCTCCCCGAGAGATCGAGCAGGATGTTCGGCACATCGGCGACTGCGGGATAGGAGTGTGCCCAATCCCCTCCGCCGCCGATGTGGGCGAGGATGAACGCGACGTGCGGATGTCGCCGAGCGAGCCGCGCGTATTCCATCGCATCCGAGGCTTCCTGTCCCGGCCAGTCCCGGCGCCGGTGCTGCCAGATGTGATGCAGGACCGGGAGCCCGTGCCTTCCCGCCGCCTCGGCGATCGGGTCGAGCAGCGGATCGTCCGCCCGCCGGCTGGCGGCGAGCTTGATCCCGACCGCGCCCCGTTCCACTCCGCGCGCGATCTCCTCGAGCGCGTGCGCCGCGTGGTTGGGGTTGACGACGATGTAAGCCCGGACGCGGTCCGGGTGAGCATGCTGCACCGCCTCCATCGCGTCGTTCGCGTCCGAGATGTCGTCAGGCGAGGGGAAGTACGTCGGCGAGCGATGGCCCCAGCTGCCGAGGATCGACGCGATGTGCACGGTGATCCCGATGCGGCGGCCGGCCCGCATCCGGGACTCGTTCACCGCCTGCCAATCCGCGCGCCCGCAGGCGGCGTGGTAGAAGTGCGCGTGCACGTCGACGAGCGGCTCGGAGCCGGCGAGCGGAGCGGCGTCAGGCATTGTCGGCCTCGGCGGCCCGCAGCGCATGCGTGAGCGC
This sequence comes from Gemmatimonadaceae bacterium, assembly GCA_035461825.1. Classification (GTDB taxonomy): domain Bacteria; phylum Gemmatimonadota; class Gemmatimonadetes; order Gemmatimonadales; family Gemmatimonadaceae; genus JALZIF01. The sequence goes on along the minus strand of DATHUW010000083.1, from coordinate 1,217 downwards.
CCACTCCAGCGCCGCGATCGCGTCGGCGTCGTGGGCGAGCGCGGGGAAGTCGTAGGGCCCGCGCTTCAGCAGCACGCCGGCACGGCGCGCCTCGCGCAACACGCACGCCTCCCGCGCCGGGTCGTCGAACCGGAGGAACCACATCGGCGCGATGCCCTCGAGGTGCACGCCGGTCGCCGCGGTCGCGACGATCGCGCGCCGCGCCGCCGCCCGCATGGCCTCCCCGGTTGACGCGAGCCGCCCGCAGACGTCCTCCCGCGCGTGGCGGCCGAGCACCACCGCGGTCGCCGCGAGCGCAGTGCGCTCCCCGGCCAGCGTCGATGAGATCCAGGTGCGTTCCGCGGCCACCATCACCTCGCGGCGTCCGCAGACCGCGGCGAGCGGATAGCCGTTCGCCATCGCCTTGCCGAACACCGCGAGGTCGGGTGCTACTCCACGCGCCGCGACGACGCCGCCGGTCGCGACACGGAATCCGGTCTTGATCTCGTCGGCGATGAATACCGCTCCCACGGAATCGCACAGCGCGCGGACCGCGCGCAGCCATTCGGGCGGCGCCTCGCGCTCCACGACCGGCTCGATCACGATCGCCGCGAGATCCCCTGCCGTCCGTGCGACCGCCTCCTCGAGCGCCGGCACCTCGCCGAACGGGATGCGGGCGAACGCCCCGCGCGTTCCCTCCGGCACGCCGGGCGCATCGCTGCACCAATCCAGCCAGCCGAAGTACCCGCAGCCGAGCACGCGCGAGCGCCCGGTGTGCGCGCGGGCGATGCGGACCGCGGCCGCGACCCCTTCCGCGCCGCTCTTGAGAACGCGCACCGACTCCGCGAATGGCACGAGCCCGCACAGCATCTCGGCCACCTCGACCTCGGAGGGATGCGCGAGTCCCGCGACGGGGCCATCGCGCACCGCCCGGATCACGGCCTCGCTGACCTCGGGGTCCGCGTAGCCGAAGGCGACGGCGCCGAGCGCCATGGTGCAGTCGATGAGCTCCGCGCCAGCTGTCGTCGTCAGGCGGCAGCCTTCGGCGCGCGTGTAATGCGTCGGGCCCTCCGCACCCGGTCCATACAGGGCGTCCGGCCGCTTGCTGCCCGTGGAGGTGCCGCCCGGGATGACGGCGCGAGCACGCACGCCCCAGTCGGGCGCGTCCGCCGCGGCGGCGTGGTCGGGACCGTGAGGCTCGGGCACGCCGGGGAAGCTACGCGACCCCCGGGCCGTCA
>DATHUW010000082.1:0-1952 GCA_035461825.1 Gemmatimonadaceae bacterium | reverse complement strand
CCGTCAGATAGGTGAACACGCCGCCCGGTCGCAGGTGCTCGGCCGCCGCGGGGAAGAAGTGCGCCGCGAACGTCACGCTGCGCGCGACGAGCTCGACCGCCTCGTCCTCGTCGAGCGCGTACGTATGAAAGAAGATGCCATCGAACATCCCGAGCGAATCGATCACCTCCTGCCACAGCCCGTGCACCACCCTGATGTCGCGATCCGGATAGTCGGCGCGCCAGCGCGCATAACGTTCGATGATGGAGGGATTGCACTCGACGATGGTGTGCGAGCGCACGCCATGCCCCTGAATCAGACTCGCAGAGACGCCCAGCCCGAAGCCGACCTCGAGCACGTCGCCGCCGAAGCGCGCGGCGATCCCGGCCATGACCTCCATGAGCGGACGCTGCCAGTCTTCCATGATCTGCTCGTCCGCGAGCACGGCACTGCGCATGTCCGCGGGGAGCTCCCGTCGTGCGCCCGGAACGAAGCGCCTGGCGAGCGCATCGAGCGCCTCGAGGTCGTCCGTCGCTTCGCGTAGGAACCGATTGAGGAGCCAATTGCGCTGCGACTCGTGCGGTGGGCGGAGGAACGTTTCGTCCTTGATCTCCAGCGAGAGATCGAATGCCTGCGTGCGCTTGATCTTCCGGGTCATGGCCACGTCTCCACGGCCGCGAGGAGCCGCTCCCGTTCCGTGTCAGGCAGCTCGAGGAGCTCCGACGTGAGCTCGTCGACGCCGGAGGGCGTCACCGACTGCGCGAGTGCGACGGCGGCATCGCGGACGCCGGGACAATCGCGCAGCGCCCGCTCGATCTCCCCCGGCTCTACCCGGAATCCGCGCACCTTGATCTGCTCGTCGACGCGGCCGAGGAACTCGATGCGCCCATCCTCGAGAAACCGTCCGCGGTCGCCCGTGCGATAGATCCGTTCGCCAGCAACGAACGGATCGGTCACGAACCGTACGGCCGTTTCTTCCGGCGCGCCGAGGTAGCCGCGCGCCACGAACGCGCCGCCGATGCAGATCTCTCCCGGTGTACCGGGCGGCACGAGCTGCAGCTGTTCGTCCAGGATGTACACCCGCGCCCCGGGTACCGGACGCCCGATGGTCACCGGCGCCGACACGTCGCGCGTCAGCTCGTCGGCCGTCGCCCAGACGGTGGCCTCGGTGGGACCATATTCGTTATGCAGGTGAACACCCGGGAGCCGCTCTGCGTGCAGTCGGACCACCCGCGGCGGGCACGCCTCCCCCGCCACGATCACGCAACGCAGCGACCGGAGCCGGCGCGCATCGGCGTGCTCGAGCAGCGTGAGGTAGAGCGACGGGACGAGCAGCATGTGGGTGACGCCTGCCCGCTCGATGAGCCTGGCGAGCGCGTCGATGTCCTGTTCTCCGTGCGGCGGCGGAAGCACCAGCGTACCACCCGTACACAAGGTCCAGTAGATGCCCGCCACGGAACTGTCCACCGCCGGCGACGAGAGGAGCAGAAAGCTCGACGGCGCCTCACCGTAGTATGCGGCCCGCGCCGCCGTCGAGGCAGCGAGCTGCCCACGCTCCACGATCACGCCCTTCGGCGCGCCGGTCGAGCCGGACGTGAACATCACGTAGGCGGGATGGTGGGGCGCATGCGGCACATGCCGTCCATCGGATGATTCCGTCGAGGCATCGTCGAGTGGAATGACGGTCCGCGCGGTGAAGCGTGTCGCCAAAGGCGCCGGCGCCAGCACGGCGTCGAGCCTCGCCGTGATTTCCGCCAGACGCATCGCGGGCGCCTCGGGATCCAGCGGGACGTACGCGGCGCCCGTCCCGAGCACGGCGAGCATTCCCGCAATCAGCTCGGGAGAGCGCTCCGCGACGATGCCCACCAGCCACTCCGGTTGCACGCCTGACGAGCGCAGGCGATTGGCCAGCCGGTTGGCGAGCCGCGCCAGCGATGCCTACGACATCGTCCCCTGCTCCGTGCGCAGCGCGA
>DATHUW010000081.1:0-98387 GCA_035461825.1 Gemmatimonadaceae bacterium | reverse complement strand
AGGTAGTGTACGGTCAGGCTTTCCACGCTCGGCGGTCGTTTGACACGCGCGCAGACTGCCGATACGTTCCGGCCGTGTCAACACGCACCCTTCGGGGCGCGCCGATACGCCGACGCGCCGGCTGACGTCATGCGCGACATCGCCTACCTGGCGCTCGGCTCCAATCTCGGAGACCGCGCCGGGTATCTCGCCGCGGCGCGCGAGGCGCTGGCGCGACTCCCTCAGAGCCGAGTGCTGGCGGTGTCATCGGCGGACGAAACCGCGCCGCTGGGCAGCGCGGCCACCGGGACCTTCCTGAACCAGATGATCGCGCTCGAAACGGAGCTGTCGCCGCGTGCGCTGCTCGATGCGATCCAGCGGATCGAGCGCGAGGCGGGTCGAACGCGCGACGTGCGCTGGGGCGACCGCACGCTCGACATCGACATCGTGCGGTTCGCGCATCAGGTGGTGCACGAGCCCGACCTCCAGGTGCCCCATCCCGAGCTGCCGAACCGCGACTTCTGGCAGCGCGAGCTCGCCGAACTGGACGCACGTCCGTGAGCGCGACCCCGAGCCCGCCGCCCAGACGGGTCACGGTGCGCGACTTCCTGCAGAAGAAGGAAGCGGGCGAGCCGCTCGTGCTCGTCACGGCGTACGACGCGCTGTTCGGCCGGCTGGTCGATGAGGCCGGCGTGGACGCGGTGCTGGTCGGGGACTCGCTAGGCAACGTCGTCGCTGGACTCGACTCCACGCTGCCCGTCACGCTCGACCAGATGATCTACCACGGCGCGATGGCGCGCCGCGGCGTCTCGCGCGCGATGCTGCTCATCGACATGCCATTCCTCACCTATCAGGTGAGCGTCGAGGAGGCGGTACGGAACTGCGGCCGCGTGATGCAGGAGACCGGCGCGCAAGGGGTGAAGCTCGAGGGCGCGTCGGACGACGTGCTTCGCGCGATCCGGGCGGTGGTGAGCGTGGGCATCCCCGTGATGGGGCACCTGGGCTTCACACCCCAATCCGTGCACGCGCTCGGCGGATTCCGGGTGCAGGGCCGCGGCGCCGACGACGCGACGCGGCTGGTCACCGATGCCCGGAAGCTGGTGGAGGCCGGCGTGTTCTCCATGGTCCTGGAGCTCATCCCTGCGCCCGTCGCCGCGGACGTGACCCGCAGCATCCCCGTGCCGACGATCGGCATCGGTGCCGGAGCGGATTGCGACGGCCAGGTGCTCGTGCTGCCGGATCTCCTCGGCCTGAACGACACGTTTCGGCCGAAGTTCCTCAAACGTTATGCGTCGCTGGCCGACGACGTGCGCGACGCCGTCCGCCGGTACGGCGACGACGTGCGCGCCCGGCGGTACCCCGACACCGAGCACAGTTTCTAGCATGCATCGCGCGGAGACGATCGCCGAGCTGCGCGCCCTCCTGCGCGGCCGGCGCCGGGACGGCGCGCGCATCGCGTTCGTGCCGACCATGGGCGCGCTGCACGACGGCCACCTCGCGCTCCTCGATGTCGCGCGGGCGCACGGCGATGTCGTCGTGCTGAGCATCTTCGTCAATCCGCTCCAGTTCGGGCCCACCGAGGACTTCGCCCGCTATCCACGCGACCTCGATGGCGACGCCGCCAAGGCCGAGCGCCGAGGCGTCGACGTGCTCTTTGCCCCGCCGCGCGAGGAGATGTATCCGCGGGATCGCGCCGTGGAGGTGCGTCCGATCGCACTCGCCGATCGCTGGGAGGGCGCCGTACGTCCCGGGCACTTCGCCGGCGTGCTCACCGTGGTGGCCAAGCTGTTCAACATCGTGCAGCCCGACGCGGCGGTCTTCGGCCAGAAGGACATCCAGCAGGCGACGCTGATCCGCGCGATGATCCGCGACCTCGACGTCCCGGTCGAGATCGTCGTCGCACCAACGGTGCGCGACAGCGACGGCCTCGCGCTGTCGAGCCGCAACGCCTACCTGTCGCCTGACGAGCGCGGGCGCGCCCGAGCCATTCCGCGCGCGCTGCAGGCGATCGGCGATGCGTTCGCGCAGGGCGAACGCGATGCCCGCCGGCTGGAAGGACGCGGACGCGCCGTGCTCGAATCGGCCGACGGGATCGCGATCGAGTATCTTGCGCTCATGGACCCTGTCCACCTGCGCAGCGTCGAGCTCGCCACGCCGGGAACGATCGCCGCCCTCGCGGTCCGCGTCGGCGCCACGAGGCTCATCGACAACGCGATACTGCGCGGCCCGTGAGCTGGCGCGGCGTGATCAGCGCGCTCGATCCAGCGGCGCGCTACCGGTCGAGGATCGCGATCTATCATCATCCGCTCGCCGGACGGCCGCTCATCTGGCACGCCATCGCGGCCATGACCGCAGTCGATCCGGCGCCGGACGGAATCACGGTCCTGTACCGCTCCGAAACGTCGCCCGTGCTGCCGCCGCAGCCGCTCGTGCCGATCTCCACCGAGCTGGTGGAGCCCGGGGATGAGCACCTCGCCATGCGCCGCGCGGTCGGCGCCGCGGGCATGACGATGCTGGTCGATGGACGCGCGCCATTGCTCACACCGCCCTCGCTGCTCCGCCTGCTCCGCGCGGCCGACGACGGCATCGCGGTGCTCCACGGCTCCGACAACGGAGTTACGGTGGCCGTCGCGGGGGAGGGGCTAGCTCTCGCGGCGTTCGACGATCCGCTCGCCCCCGATGCCGTCGGCACGCTCTCGCCCGTCGAGAACGGCGAGGGGCTCCGGATCGACGATCGGGCGACCTTCACGCACGCCGCGACGCTGATGCGCGACCGCATCGTGAGGCGCCATCAGGAGCAGGGCGTGAGCTTCATGCTGCCGGAGACGAACTGGATCGACTGCGACGTCACGATCGGTGCGGACACCATGCTCTATCCGGGCGTGATCGTCGAAGGGATGACGGAGATCGGCAGCGAATGCGTGATCGGCCCCCACTGTCGCATCGTGGAATCGCGGATCGGACGCGGCGTGGAGCTGAAGGGCTGGAATTACGTCACGCACACCAGCATCCGGAACCACGCGGTCCTCGACCCGTACGTGCGGCGTGGATACGAGTGACCTGCCGCCGTGGGCCGAGACCACGGAGCGGCGCCGCGCGCACATCGCGCGCGTGACCGCGCTGCTCGACGCCTGGGCCCGCGCCATGGCGCTGCCGCCTGACGAGGCGCGCGACTGGCACGATGCCGGCCGCTGGCATGATGCCTTGCGCGACGCCGACCCGGCCTCGCTCGCGGCGCTCGCCCCCGATGGCGACCTCCCGCCCAAGGCGCGCCACGGGCCCGCCGCCGCCGAACGCCTGCGTCGCGACGGCGAGCGCCGCGAGGACGTGCTCCAGGCCATCGCGTGGCACACGCTCGGCGATGCGTCCTGGGCCCGGACGGGACGGGCGCTCTACATGGCGGACTATCTCGAGCCGGGCCGCGGCTTCGAGCGCGAGCAGCGTGCCGTGCTCGCCGCCGCGGTCCCCACCGACTTCGACGGCACGTTCCGCGAAGTCGTCAGGCATCGGCTCATCTGGGCACTGAAGCAGGGCCACGGCCTCCACCCGCGATCCGTGGCCCTGTGGAACGCCGTCCGATGACGCCGCGGCGCGCGGTCACCGTCGCGGTGCTCGGCGTGGTCCTCCTGGCCGTGCCGCTCCTCATCGCGCGGTTCGGCCTGCCGTGGGAGCGCGGCACCGGAGGGGGCGGGGGCGCGGGCGGATCGGCGAGCTCGCGCATCGATGCGGAGGCGCCGGAGGGCGTGCGGATCCGCGTCGAGGTCCTGAACGCGAGCGATGTCCGCGGGCTCGCACGCCGAGCGACGCTGCACCTGCGCGATCGGCGCTTCGACGTGGTCTACTTCGGAACCGCGCGGCCGATGCGCGACAGCACCCTCGTGATCGACCGCTCGCACCACCCGGAGTGGGCGCGGCTGGTGGCGGACGCGCTCGGCGGCGTGCCGGTCATTGCGGAGCCCGACAGCTCACGCTATCTGGACGTGACCGTCTTCCTCGGCCCCGACTGGGCGCCGCCGCCCGAGCCGCTCTACCCGTAGCTGGCCGCACGCCGCGGCGATGTCCGTGCCCCGGCTCCGCCGGATGGCAGTTTCGACGCCCGATGCGCGAAGCTGCCTGGCGAACGCGAGAATCTCGTCAGGCGGCGTCGGCACGAACTCCCGGGTCCCGCCCGGGTGCAGCGGAATGAGATTCACGAACGCCCGACACGCCCGGGCGAGCGCCGCGAGCTGCCGCGCGTGCTCGGGCCGGTCGTTCACGCCGCTGAGCATCACGTACTCGAACGTCACCCGGCGGTCGAACGCCTTCGCCGCCTCGATCACGTCCGCCAGCGGGTACTTGAGGTTGATCGGCATGAGGGCGCGGCGCAGCTCGTCGGACGGCGCGTGAATCGAGATCGCCAGGCGGAACTGCTCCGGCCGCTCGGACAGCGCGACGATGCCCGGCAGCACGCCGACGGTCGAGACGGTGATATGGCGCGCGCCGATGCCGAGGCCTCTCGGGTCGTTCAGGATCGTCAGGGTAGGGGACACGGCGCGCCAGTTCATCAACGGCTCGCCCATGCCCATGAACACCACGTTGGTCACGCGGATCGGCGGTTCCAGCAGCGCCATCTCGCGGACCTGGCCGGCGATCTCCCACACCTCGAGGTTGCGCTGGAAGCCCATGCGCCCGGTGGCGCAGAAGGCGCACTGCAGCGCGCATCCGGCCTGCGACGAGATGCACAGCGTCAGGCGGTCCTCGTCCGGGATGGCTACGGTCTCGATCGCCTGGCCGTCGGGCAGCCGGAACAAGATCTTCTGCGTTCCGTCTGCCGATGCCTGACGCGCCATCACCTCGAGTCTCGGCAGCGCGAACCGCGCCGCCAGCCGCTCGCGCAGCGCCAGTGGCACATCCGTCATGTCCGAGAACGCGGCCGCCGGCCGGTGCCACACGTAGGGCAGGATCTGCCGCGCTCGATAGGCCGGCTCGCCCGCCTCCCGGAGGTAGTCCGACAGGATCGCCTCCGCTTCGGCGGGCGTGTGGTTGAGCAGGTTGAGCTTGGACATTAGCGGAGGCGGGCGGACAGGGTGAACTGATAGATCGCATCGAGCCCGGCGCCGTTCTCCTCGCGTGCGATGCCGACCGCGTACGGCGCCACGTGCACCGTGATGCCGAGGCGCGTGCGCCAGAACTGCGGGCCGTGCACATGATCGCGCGCGAGGCCCGCTCGCCCCTCCCAGATGCCGTAGCGCGCGTGCGTGAAGATGAACTCCTCCCGCGCGCCGCTCACGATCTTCGCCGAGGAATACCCCGCGCGCAGCTGCCGGATCGCGGAATTGCCGGCGATGCGCAGGTCCGCGGCCGCGTTGATCGCGGTGAACTGATCGAGCGAGCGACCCGGCCTCCAGAGGAAGGTACCCACGCCGATGGACAGGTCGCGGAGCGGCAGCCCGCTCGCGAGCAGGCCGAAGTCGGCGCCGAGCTCGTCATCCGTGCGGAGATCGACGTGCCCGCGTCGATATCGCAGGGCCGCCCCGGCCGAGAGGAACCCGATCCGGCGCGCCAGCCCGGTGGAGACCAGCTGGGTCGAGTACGGGATGTCGCCGCCAATCGACTGGGGATCGGTCTGGGTGTGGACCAGGTCCGTCACGGTGGCGCGGGCGAAGGAGGCCGTGACGACGAAGCCCTCGGGGAGCCGCACCGTCACCGCTCCGACCTGCAGGGTAACCCCTTGTTCCGGCGATGTTTGGACGGCCGCGATTCCGGCATGCACCCTGAGGGTATCGAGCAGCGCGATGCTCGCCGGATTGCCCAGTCCCTCGCCCAGCGCGCTCCCGAGCGCCGGCGCACGATCCATTGTGCCGAGCGGAAAACGAAGGAGATCGCGGCCCGGCACCGGCTGCGCTCGCAGCGGCACACCAAGGAGAAACAGCGAGAGGATCGCGAAGGTCATGCGCCGCATGGAGTTGAGGTTAGGACGCCACCGGCGGCCCGTCAAGCGAATCGCTTCCCGCACCCGAGCCCGGCCATTACATTGGGACTCCTGCATATGCGAAGACCGGAGCGAGCGTGCTGCTCTCAGAGCTGCTGACGGCGTCACGGGTCAAGGTGCCGCTTGGCAGCCGCACGAAAGGCGAGGTCCTACGGGAGCTCGTCGAACTGGTGGCGGCGGAGAATTCCCAGGCCGACGTAGAGGCTATCCTCGCCGCGGTTCGAGAGCGCGAGGACGTGCTGAGCACGGGCATCGGCGGCGGCATTGCCATCCCGCACGGCAAGTCGCCGCTCGTCGACCACCTGACGTTGGTCGCCGGCGTCGCGCATGACGGCATCGACTTCGATGCGCTGGATGGCAAGCCGGTGCAGCTCTTCTTCCTGCTGGTCGGCCCGGAGAGCGCGTCGGGCGCGCACGTGAAGACGTTGAGCCGCCTCTCGCGACTGCTGCGCCGCGACGAGCTGCGGGCGCAGCTGGCGAATGCCTCCTCGTCGGATGCGTTCGTCCACGTGATCCGGTCGTCGGAGGCCGCGTGAGCCGACGCCGATGGATGCCGCCCATTCTCTGGGCGGCCGTGATCCTCACGCTGACCTCGCTCCCGGCTTCCGACTTCGCGCCCGCAGGCGCGTTCGCGTTTCCGGGGGCCGACAAGCTCGTGCATTTCGGGCTGTACGCGGTCCTGGGCATCCTCCTCGCCCGGGCGGTCGGCCCGTCCGCGTCCGGCAGGACGTTAGGCGGCGTGCTGGTCGGCGTCGCGCTGTTCGCCGCCGCGGATGAGTGGCACCAGCGGTTCGTGCCCGGACGCGCCGCCGACCCGCGCGATTTCGCCGCCGACCTCGCCGGCGCCGCCGCGGGCTTCGCGACCGCCACCTGTCTCCTCCGCCGCCGAATCGCCCAGTCGTGACTGCGCCGTCTCCGTACGCCACCCAGCTGCGCTCGCATCTCTGCGGCGCCCTGCGGCTCGAGCACGCCGGCTCCCGCGTCAGGCTCGGTGGATGGGTGCATCGCCGCCGCGACCTCGGTGGGCTGGTGTTCCTCGACCTGCGCGACCGCTCGGGCATCGTCCAGATCTCGTGCAATCCCGACACGACGCCCGCGGACACACTGGCGGCCGCGGCGTCGGCCGGCGCCGAGACGGTCCTGCTGGTGGAGGGCGAGGTGCTCGCGCGTCCGGACGAGATGCGCAACCCGGAGCTCGCCACCGGCGACATCGAAGTGCGCGCCGCCCGCATCACCGTCGTCGGACCCGCGGCGACCCCGGCCATCCCCGTGGCGCGCGGGAAGGGCGAGCCCCTCCCAGCCGAAGAGCTGCGGCTGCGCCACCGGCACCTCGACCTGCGCCGCCCGGAGCTGCAGGCCAACTTCATCCTGCGCCACCGGCTGACACAGGCCGTCCGCCGCTACTTCGACTCGCTAGGCTTCCTCGAGATCGAGACGCCGATCCTGACGAGGCCCACGCCCGAAGGCGCGCGCGACTTCCTGGTGCCGAGCCGCGTGCACCCGGGCGAGTTCTACGCGCTCCCACAGTCCCCGCAGCTCTACAAGCAGCTGCTGATGGTGAGCGGCTACGATCGCTACTTTCAGATCGCGCGCTGCTTCCGCGACGAGGATCTGCGCGCCGACCGGCAGCTCGAGTTCACCCAGATCGACGTCGAGGCGTCGTTCATTGGTCCGGAGGACGTCTACGCGTTCACCGAAGGGCTGCTGCGGGCGCTGTGGGCCGAGGCGGGGATCGACGTGCCGACGCCGTTCCGGCGGATGACCTACGCCGACGCGATGGAGCGGTTCGGCACCGACCGCCCGGATCTGCGCTACGGGCTGGAGCTCCGCGATGCGACCGCCCTCTTTCGCGAGTCCGACTTCGCCATCGCACGGTCGGTGATCGATCGGGGCGGGCGGATCCGGGCGATCACCGTGCGTGACGGGGGGGCGATGTCGCGCAAGCAGGTGGATGAGCTCGAGGCGGTCGCGAAGGCCGCCGGGGCCGGCGGCCTGCTCCGGGTGAAGAAGGCGAACGGGACGCTGGAGGGGCCGGCGGCCAAGTTTCTGCCGCCGGGCGCCGGCGACGCGCTCGACCTGCGCGACGGCGACCTGGCGGTGATGGTCGCCGCGCAGGACCACGTCTCCGCGCCGGCGCTCGACCGCGTCAGGCAGGAGCTTGCGCGCCGCCTCGAGCTCGTGCCTCCGCGCGCGACGGAGTTCCTCTGGGTCACGGACTTCCCGGCATTCGCGCGCGATCCCGAGACGGGCGCGCTGACGTTCGTCCATCATCCGTTCACGGCGCCGCATCCCGACGACCTGCCGCTCCTCGACAGCGAACCGGAGCGCGCGCGAGCGCTTGCCTACGACGTCGTGTTGAACGGATCGGAGCTCGGCGGTGGCAGCATCCGGATCAGTGACCCGCGGCTCCAGGAGCGCGTCTTCGCCCTGCTAGGCCTCGATGCCGAGGAGGCAGAGAAGCGGTTCGCGTTCCTGCTCGAGGGGCTGCGCTCGGGCGCGCCGCCGCACGGGGGCATTGCGCTCGGGCTCGACCGGATCGCCATGCTACTCGCCGGCGCCTCGTCGCTGCGGGATGTGATCGCCTATCCGAAGACCACGGCGGCCCGCGCGCTCTTCGAGGGAGCGCCAGCCGCGGTGCCTGACGACGACCTGCGAGAGTTGCACGTCGCGGTGCGCGAGGGAGCCGCCACGTGACCGACGAGATGATCGCCCAGCGGCTCTCGACCGAAGGCGCGGACCTGCTCACGCTCGCGGGCGTGAACGACGCGAACCTCGTGGAGCTCGCGCGGCTGATGGGCGTGAAGGTCGCGCTGCGCGGCGAGGCGCTGACCCTCAGCGGCTCGACCGACGATGTGGAGCGAGCCGCGCCGGTGGCGCAGCGCATGATCGACGCGGCCAAGCAGCGCCTGACCCTCTCGCCTGACGACGTGTTGCGGATGAGCGAGGAAGGGCCGCTCGACGATGGCGGGGCGCCCGGGGCGCAGCGCATCGCGCTGCCGGGCGTACGCCGCGTCATCCAGCCGAAGACCTCGGGGCAGGCCGCCTACATGCGGCTCATCACCGACAACGACATCGTGATCGGCATCGGCCCGGCGGGCACGGGGAAGACCTATCTCGCGGTGGCGGCGGCAGTGGATGCGCTGATGCGCAAGCGGGTGCGGCGCATCGTGCTGGCCCGGCCCGCGGTCGAGGCCGGCGAGAGCCTGGGCTTCCTGCCCGGCGACATGCAGGCCAAGGTGGACCCGTACTTGCGGCCGTTGTACGATGCGCTCGACGACATGATGCCACAGGAACGCGTCCAGAAGGCGCTCGAGACCCGGGTGATCGAGATCGCGCCGCTCGCCTACATGCGCGGACGCACGCTGTCCGACGCCTTCGTCATTCTCGATGAGGCGCAGAATGCCACCAACGCGCAGATGAAGATGTTCCTGACGCGGCTGGGCGTGAACTCCAAGGCGGTCATCACGGGCGACAAGACGCAGATCGACCTTCCGGCCCGCGAACAATCCGGGCTGATTCAGATCGAACGGATTCTGGGAGGGATCGACGGCATCGCGTTCCACTACCTGCAGGAGGCGGACGTGATTCGCCACCGGCTGGTGCGCGACATTGTGCGCGCGTACGCGGCGGACGCCGGCGCATGACCATCGGCGACGGACGCCGCCTCACCGACGGCGCGGTTCCGGTGCTGGATCCGCCGCCGCGCGGCTTCGCCTATCACGCGAAGCGGTCGCTGTTCGTCGTGGGGCTCGCCATCGCGACGTACGTGCTTTTTCCGGCGTCGCCGGCCGTCGACGTGCCGATCTTCGAGGTCGGCGCTGTCGCGAACCAGGACGTCATCGCGCCGTTCGCATTCACCGTGCGTAAGTCCGAGGCGGAGCTCGCGAAGGAGCGCGAGGAGCTCGCGCGCTCCGCGAAGCCCATCTTCACCTACTCGGCGGCCGCGCGGGACAGCGCGCTGCGGCTGCTCGACGAGTTCATGACGGCCGCCGGGAACGCCGCGCGCCAGGCGGACTCGCCGCGTGAGGCGGTGGCGGCAGTGCAGCGCGCGGCGACCGGCTTCAACCTCACGCTCCTGCCCGGTGAAGCGGAGTACCTCACCGACCCGACGCGCCGGGCCACGATGCGGGAGGGCATCCGCCGCGTGTACACGCGGTGGCTTTCGGCCGGCGTCACCTCGTCGAGCGCCCTCGACGACGTGCGGGGCGAGATCATCCTCCGTCGCGGCGGCGAGGAGCGCAACCTCCTGTCGGACAGCCTGCTGACGTTCGGCGGCCTCTTGTCGCGCGCGCGACTCGTGCACCCGTCGCCCGACTCCTCGGTCGGGGACGCGCTGTACATCAAGCTGCTCGGCGCGTTCTTCCGTCCGACGGTCACGTATGATCGGGTCGCCACCGAGCTGCGCCGTCAGGAGCTGCGCAATGCCGTGGATGTCATCCGGTATACGGTGCGCGCCGGAGAACGGATCATCGGCGAGCACGAGGTCGTGGGCCGGGAGGAGCACGAGAAGCTGCGCGCGCTGCACGATGCGATGCAGACGCGCACGGGCGGCGAGCGTTCCCTGAGCCGGGTCGTGGGCACGATCCTCTACAACGCGCTCGTGCTGCTCATCTTCTGGGCGACGATCGGGCTGTTCCGGCCCGCGCTCTACGATTCGCTCCGCTGGCTGGGCACGTTCGCCGCGCTGTTCCTCCTCGTGCTCGGCGGCGCGGCGATCGTCGCCGCCATTACGCCGGTGCGACCGGAGCTGGTGCCGATCGCGCTTGCCGCGATCATCCTGAGCATCCTGTTCGATCCCCGCATCAGCATGATCGCGGCGATGATCCTCGCGGTGCTGATCGGCGGGCAGGCGGTCTTCCGCGGCACGAACGCGCTCTTCATCAACCTGATCGTGGGCGCGGCCGCGGCGATCTCGGTGCGCGTGATCCGCCGGCGCGACCAAGCCTACTACTCGATTCTCGCGATCGCGGCGGCCTACCTGCTCGCCGCGCTCGCGATCGGGTTGACGCTCGATTGGTCGCCGCGGGTCATCGGCATGAGCGCCCTGTGGGGGAGCGTGAACGCCGTCGTCGCGGTGTCGCTCGCCATGGTGCTGTTGCCACTAGCCGAGAAACTGACGCTCATCACGACGGACCTCACGCTGCTCGAGTACTCCGATCTGAACCGCAAGCTGCTGCGTCGGCTGATGATCGAGGCTCCGGGCACGTACGCCCATACCATGCGCGTCGCCAACCTCGTCGAGGCGGCGTGCAACGCGGTAGGCGCGAACGGATTGCTCGGCCGCGTTGGCACCTATTATCACGACATCGGGAAGCTGAAGAAGCCGCAGTACTTCGTGGAGAATCAGGCGAAGGGCGCGAACCCGCATGACAAGCTCAAGCCCACGATGAGCGCGTCGATCATCCGTAACCATGTGCGCGAGGGCATCGAACTCGCTGCCGAGCACCGGCTGCCGCGGGCGATCGCGGCGTTCATCCCGGAGCATCATGGCACGGGGCCCATCGCGTACTTCCTGGAGAAGGCGCGCGAGCGCGGCGAATCGCCGCCCAACGCGGGCGACTTCCAGTATCCGGGTCCGATCCCGCAGAGCGCGGAGACGGCGATTCTGATGCTGGCCGACGGCGTGGAGGCGGCGACGCACGTGCTCGCGGATCCGAACGCCAACACCATTCGGGACGTGGTGGACCGGATCTTCTCGCAGCGCATCGAGCAGGGGCAGTTGCGCGATGCTCCCCTCACGTTGCGCCAACTCGATCTGATCAAGGAGCAGTTCGTGCGCGTGCTGGTCGGCATGCACCACAACCGCATCGACTATCCGACCGCCAGCGGCGGGATCACCTCGGAGTTCGCCGCGGTATGACCCTCGCGGTCAGCGTCTCGGCGGAGGACGTGCGCCCGGCCCTGTCGCGTGAGCGGGTCGCGACGATCGCACGGGCGGTACTGCGCGCCGAGCGGGTTCGCAACGCGATGCTCTCGATCACGTTCGTGACGCGGCGCGCCATCGCCCGGTTGAACGCGCGGCACCTCGGCCATCGCGGCGAGACCGATGTGATCTCGTTCGGCTTCGCGCCCTCGGGTCCGCGGGCTCCGGTGGTCGGCGACGTCTACATCGCCCCCGAGGTCGCGCGGGAGAACGCGCGGCGACACGGCGACGGCGTGCGAGGGGAAACGGCCCGCCTCGTCGTGCACGGCGTGCTGCACGTGCTCGGACACGAACACCCGGCCGACGGCAGCCGCGAGGCGTCGGCGATGTGGCGGCGTCAGGAGGCGCTGCTTCGCCGGCTCCGGCGGGCCGGCACCGCGTGACGATCCCCGCCCTCGTGCTCGCCCTCGTGGTGGGGGCGATCTCGGCGTTATGCGCCGCGGTGGACGCCGCGATGCTCGCCGTCGACGATGATGAGGTGGCCGCCGATCCCGCCCTGGCGGCGCTCCTCGCGCGGCGGGATCGGGTCCACCGCTCGCTGACCGTCGCGCGGTTCCTCGGGCTACCGCTCGCGGCGGCGTTGGCCGCGCAGGGGGCTGGCCTCGCGCGACAGGCACCGGCGCTCGCGATGTTGTCGGGCCTCGCGATCGCGGTCGCCGTGCTGATCCTGGCCGAGCTGACGCCGCGGACGCTGGGCGAGGCCGGCGGACGCGACGTGATCCAGCGCGTCCTGCCGTTGCTTCGTCCCGTGACGCTGGCGCTCTCGCCGCTCGCAGCCGCGACGGCGGAGGCGGAACGGGTCCTTCGCTCGATCCTCGCACCGAAACCGCGGGATGATGTCGAGCGCGACGAGTCCGAGGCACGGGGATCGGCGGACGCCTCCCGTCCGCGCCGCACTCCGGTGGAGCCGGTGCAGGGCGTGTTCGCGCTCGGTAGCACCGAAGTCCAGACCGTGCTGGTGCCGCGCATCGACATCATCGGAATCGAGCGCGAGACGCCGTGGGCCGAGGTGCGCGACCGTGTCCGCAGCGCGGAGCACTCCCGGCTACCGGTCTACCGGGACACGATCGATCACGTGATCGGGATCCTGTACGCGAAGGACTTGCTGCGCGCCGTCATCGAGGACACGCAGCCGGAGGGCGGCTGGCTCAGGCTCGTCAGGCCGGCCGCGTTCGTGCCCGAGGGCAAGCCGATCGACCAGCAGCTGCGGGACTTCAAGCTGAGCCGCTCGCACATCGCGATCGTCGTCGACGAGTACGGCGGCACCGCGGGGCTCGTCACGATCGAGGACATCCTGGAGGAGATCGTCGGCGAGATCCGCGATGAGCACGACCAGGAGGAGCTGCCGATCGAGGCGGAGGAGGACCGCCGCTTCTGGGTCGCGGGCCGGGTGCCGCTCGACGATCTGTCGGAGGCGCTCCATCACGAGTTCGCCCACGAGGACGTCTCGACGGTCGGCGGCCTGATCTTCTCCGTGCTCGGGCGCATCCCGCGGGCTGGAGAAGAGCTGCGGCTCAACGGGTTCCGCGTGGTCGTCGAGCGTGTCGTCAGGCGCCGGATCGAACGCGTGTACTTCGAGCGGCTCGAGTCCGCCGTGCCGCAGGTGGACGACTGATGCTCCTCACCGGACTGCTGGTGTTGATGGTGCTCATCGCGGCGGTGAGCGGCGCCGCGGCGGTGGTGCGCGCCGCCGGCCGGCAGTGGCTCCGGGAATGGGTCGAGCGACAGCTCGGCGGCGGGCCCGAGCGCGCGTCGCGCATCGTACGACCGAGCCGCCTGTTGCTCGGTGCCGCCGCCGCGAGCGCACTGCTCCTGGCAGGCGCGGGCGCGGCGATCGGTACGGCGCTCGGCGCGTCGATCCAGCTCGTCGGCGCAGCGCTCCTGTTCTCCGTCGTCACGCTGTTCCTGGGACATGCACTGCCGCGCGCGGTGGGCCAGGCCATGGCGCCCCGGTGGGAACGGAGCGTGCTGCCGGGCCTCCGCATAACGACCGAGCTGCTGCAGCCGGCGGTTCGCGCCGCGGAGATGATCGCGCTGCCGTTCACGGGCGCTCGGACCGATCGGCCCACGACGGAGCGCGAGGAGATCGAGGAGCTGCTGCGCGAGGGCGAGCTCGAGGGGATGAGCGAACCCGAAGAGCTCGAGTTCATCTCGGGCGTCGTGCAGTTCGGCGAACGACTCGTAGGTCAGGTGATGACGCCGCGCACCGAGATCTTCGCCCTGGAGCTGTCCACGCCGCCCCGGGAGCTCGCGTTGGCGATCGCGAACGCCGGGTACAGCCGCGTCCCGGTGTACCGCGAGACGCTGGACGAGATCGTCGGCATGGTGCACGTGTTCGACGTGCTCGATGCGGGGGGCGACCGCATGCCGGTCATCCGTCCGGTGAAGATCGCGCCGGAGAGCAAGCCCTGTCGCGAGATGCTGCTCGAGATGCTGCGCGAGCAGCAGCATCTCGCCGTGATTCTCGACGAGTTCGGCGGCACGGCGGGCATCGTGACGCTCGAGGACCTGCTCGAGGAGATCGTCGGCGACATCCGCGACGAGCACGACGAGCCCGCGGCGCCGGAGTCGCGGCGGCCCCCGCGTGCCGCGCTGGTCGATGGGGCGGCGGAGCTCCGCGAGCTCGCCCGGCGCTTCAACATCCCGCTCGACGACGCGCAGCTCGGCGAGACGCAGACGCTCAACGGCGCGCTGATGCGCACGCTGGGCCGTGTCCCCAGCGTCGGCGAGCGCTTTCAGCTCGGGGCGCTCGAGATCACCGTGATCGAGGCCGAGCCCACGCGTGTGGCGCGCGCCCTCGTCCAGCGGTGGCCGGGCGCGGAGCCGACGGTCGTCCGCATTCCCAGTTAGGTGCGCGCGCTCCGCGTGGTGTGGCGGCTCCTGCCGTTCGTCTTCGCGTTTCTCCGCGACCGGCGGCGCTGGCTCCTGCTCGGACGGCCGCGGCGGCGGCCGCCGGCGAAGCATGCCGCGCGCGCTCGCCGCCTGACGGCGACGCTCGCCGAGCTCGGGCCGACGTTCATCAAGCTCGCGCAGGTCTTCGCCTCCCGGGCGGACATCGTGCCGGAGCCGTATCTCGCCGAGCTCGGCGCGCTGACCGACCGCGTTCCGCCGCTGCCGGCGAAGGAGATCGAGGCCGTGATCGCCGCGGAGTACGGACGGCCGACGGGCGAGGTGTTCGCCGCGTTCGATCCGACGCCGATCGCGGCTGCATCGTTAGGCCAGGTGCACCGCGCGCGCATCGCGGACCGCGCCGTCGCCGTCAAGGTGCTTCGCCCGGGCGTCGAAGAACTGGTGCGCACCGACCTCGAAGCCGCGTTCCGCATCCTGTACGTCGTCAACGTGCTCGTGCCCGGCCATCACACGCGCGCCATCACCACGATCGTCCGGGAGTTCGCCAGGCAGATCGAGGTCGAGATGGACTTCCGCGAGGAGGCCCGATACGCGACGACCATCCGCCACAACTTCGCCGGCGACCCGCGGGTCCTCATCCCCGTCGTGCTGGACGAACTCACGCGCCGCCGCGTCCTCGTGCTGGAGTTCGTCGAGGGCACCCGCGTCGACCGCCTGCAGGAGCGGATCGCCGCGGGGGACGTGGATGCCTGGCGCGTACTCGAGACCATCGTCGAGGTCTACATTCGTATGATGCTCGTGCACGGGCTCTTCCACGCGGATCCCCACCCCGGCAACCTGCTCGTGTCGCCCGACGGTCGCATCGTCCTGCTCGACTTCGGCATGGTCGTTGGCGTCGATGCCGACACGCGCCGCCGCCTCCTCACGACGGCCATGGCGGCGGTGCGGCAGGACGTGGACGGTGTGATCTCGGGGATGTACGAGCTCGGCATGCTCGATCCGGAAGTGGACCGCGGCACCATTCGGGACGCCGCCCGCGCACTGATGAACATCGCCTTCACCCCGGACACCAAGCCGCGCCAGATCGAGCGGATCGTCAACGAGGTGATGTCGACGTTCTACAAGTGGCCGCTCATGCTGCCGAGCGAGCTCGTGTATTTCGGTCGCGCCGCGGCGCTCGTCGAAGGCATCGGCATGCGATACGACGCGCGCTTCAATGGCGCGCAGTTCGTCACCCCCATCCTGCAGCGGATGAAGCCGGAACTCACCACCGTGGTGCTGGGGTCCGATCCACAGCAGATGGTGCGCGATTGGATGGTCGAGCTGTCGCACGCCGCGCGCGAGCTGCGCGATGTGCTGCGCCGAGCCGGGCGCGACGAGCTGCGCGTCCGAGCCCACCCACGGGATGTGATCGAGATTCAGCAGTACGTCGGCCGCCAGGTGCGGCGCGTGCTGTTCGCGCTGCTCGCGCTCGCGGCGGGGGTGGTCGGTACGATCTTCTACATTGCGCACCGGAACGTCTATCTTCTGCTCGCGTCGCTCGCCTTCTCACTGATCGCGTTCCTGCTCATCCTCGTCGTCCCCGTGCATCTGCTCGCGAATCCCTTCCGCGCCTACCGAGTGCGACGGTGACCGCATCGCCCACGGTCTCACCGCACGAGCGCCTGCTGGCGGACTTCGATGCGCGCCGGCCCGCCGCGCTCGCGCGCGCCGTCTCGATCGTGGAGAACCAGCGTCCCGGCGTCGAGTCGCTGATGGCGGCGCTGCACCCGCGCATCGGGCATGGACGGCGCATTGGCATAACGGGGCCCCCCGGCGCGGGCAAGAGCACCCTCACGACCCACCTCGCGGCGCTCTATCGTGAGGCCGGGCACACGGTCGGCATCATTGCCGTGGATCCGACGTCGCCCTTCACCGGGGGCGCGCTGCTCGGCGACCGGATTCGCATGGAGAGCGTCGCGCTCGACTCGGGCGTCTTCATCCGATCGATGGCGACGCGCGGCTCGCTGGGCGGCCTCGCCGCATCCACCCGGGAAGTCGCCGACGTGCTCGACGCGTTCGGCTTCGACCGCATCATCATCGAGACGGTCGGCGTCGGACAGAGCGAGCTGGACATCTCGCGGACGGCCGACACGAGCACGGTCGTCCTCGTGCCGGAGTCCGGCGACTCCATCCAGACGCTGAAGGCCGGGCTCATGGAGATCGCCGACCTGTACGTCGTGAACAAGGCCGATCGGCCGGGCGCTGACCGGCTGCGCCACGAGCTGGAGCTGATGCTCGGCCTCCGCCTGGGGCAGACCTATCGCAACGTACCGGCTCACCACGGCGTCGACCTCAAGCGGATCATGAATCCGGCGAAGGCGGCGCGTGAGGCGGCCCGACGCGAGGAGGCCGAAAGCTGGACGCCGCCGGTGCTGCCCGCCGTCGCGGTCAAAGGGGAGGGCGTCGCCGAGGTCGCGACCGCGCTCGACCGACACTTCGGTTATCTTGAACGCACCGGCGGACTGCGCGAACGGCGTCGCACGCGGCTGCGCGAGCGGGTGGTGGATGTGGTGGAGCGACTCGTGCGGCGGCGACTCTGGCGCGACACGGCCACCGAGGCCTGGCTGGCCGAACGGCTGCCCGAGCTGGAGCGGGGCACGCTGTCGCCCTACGGCGCGGCGACCGCGCTGCTCGCGCGCAGCGGCGCGCTGCTGAGTGGGACCGAGAGGAGCGAGACCGGATGACGACGATACGCGATCTGACCGAGCGGGAGGAGGCCGAGCGCGGCGAGCTGGAACGGCTCCGGGAGGAGGTGGCTCGGTGGCGCGAGCGTTATGCGCGCGGTGAGCTCCGCGACATCGGATTCCTCAACTCGGGTCACGAGGTGGCGCCGCTCTATACCGCGCTCGATCTGCCCCTCGAGCAGCACATGCAGGCGGGGACGCCCGGGGCCTATCCCTTCCTCCGCGGCGTCCACGCGACGGGCTATCGCGGACGCCTCTGGACGATGCGGCAGTTCGCCGGCTTCGGCAGCGCGCGCGATACCAACGCGCGCTACAAATACCTGCTCGCGCACGGACAGACGGGGCTGTCGGTCGCCTTCGACTTCCCCACGCTGATGGGCTACGACTCCGACCACCCGCGGTCGGAGGGAGAGGTTGGCAAGTGTGGCGTCGCGATCTCGAGCCTCGCGGACATGGAGATGCTGTTCGAGGGCATCCCGCTCGACCAGGTCTCGACCTCGATGACGATCAACGGCCCGGCGATCATTCTCTGGGCGTTCTACATCGCCGCCGCGGAACGGCAGGGGGTCTCCGCGGAACAGCTGCGCGGGACGATCCAGAATGACATCCTGAAGGAGTACATGGCGCAGCACGCGTGGTGCTTTCCGATCGAGCCCGCGCTGCGCCTCGTCGTCGACTGCTTCGAGTGGGGCGCGCAGCACGCGCCGCAGTGGAACACCATCTCGATCTCCGGCTATCACATCCGGGAGGCGGGCAGTACCGCCGCGCAGGAACTGGCCTTCACGCTCGCCGACGGCTTCACGTACGTGGAGCGCGGCATCGCCCGCGGACTGCCCGTGGACGACTTCGCGCCGCGGCTCTCGTACTTCTGGGACATCCATAACGACTTCTTCGAGGAGATCGCCAAGCTCCGCGCGGCACGGCGGATCTGGGCCCGGCATCTGCGCGAGAAATACGGCGCGAAGAACCCGCGCTCCTGGATGATGCGCTTCCACTCCCAGACCGCGGGCGTGACGCTCACGGCGCAGCAGCCGATGAACAACATCGTCCGGGTCGCCTATCAGGCGCTCGCGGCCGTGCTCGGCGGCACGCAGTCGCTGCACACGAACTCGATGGACGAAACCCTCGCGCTCCCCACGGAACACGCGGTGCAGGTCGCGTTGCGCACGCAGCAGGTGCTCGCCTTCGAGACGGGAGTGCCGAACGTCATCGATCCGCTCGGCGGCTCCTACTACGTCGAGGCCCTGACGAACGAGATGGAGCGTCAGGCAGAGGCGCTGTTCGAGGAGATCGACCGACAGGGGGGAGTGGTGGCGGCGCTCGAGACCGGGTGGCTCCAGCGCCGGATCGCCGAGTCGGCCGCGCGACAGCAGTGGGAGCTCGAGCAGCGGCGGCGCATCGTGGTCGGCGTGAACGACTTCATCACCGAGGGCGACGCGCTCCCCATCGAGCTGCTGCGCATCGGCGACGAGGCCGCGGCCGATCAGCACGCGAGACTCGCGGCGCTTCGCGCGTCGCGCGACAACGATCTCTGCGCGCGACGGCTCGATGCGCTGCGCACGGCGTGCCGCGGCACGGAGAACTCGATGCCGTACATCCTCGACTGCGCGCGGGCGTACTGCACCCTCTACGAGATCCGCGCCGCGATGGAGGACGTCTTCGGCGCCTATCGCGAGCCGGTCTTCTTCTGACGATCGTGGCGCGGCGGAAGCCGGAGTGGTGGGAGACCCACTTCGACGCGCAGTACCTGCTCGAGTACGAGCCGATCTTCGATCCGGAGCGCGACCGCCGCGAGGTCGCGCGGCTGCTCGACATCCTCGGGTTGCCGGTCGGTTCCCGGGTGCTCGACGTGCCGTGCGGCCAGGGCCGCCACGCCCACCTGCTCGCCGAGGCGGGACTCGACGTCACGGGACTCGACTACTCCAAGCACCTGCTCCGGGCCGCGAAGCGGCGCGGTACGGGCAAGACGCTGCGCTACGTGCGCGGCGACATGCGGACCATGCCAGACGAATGGACCGGCCGCTTCGATGCCGTCGTTAATCTCTTCACGTCATTCGGCTTCTTCCTGGATCCCAACGATGACGTGCGCGTGATCCACGAGTTCGCGCGCGTGCTCGCGCCCGGTGGGATGCTCGTGTGGCACGGCGGGAACCGCGACGGCGTCATAGCCCGTTTTCTCGATCGCGACTGGTGGCGCACGAGCGACGGCACCCTGATCGGCCACGAGCGCGAGTTCGACCCGCTCTCCGGTGTGTTGACCGTGCGCGCGACTTTTCGCGGTCCCAAGCACCGCGGGGACCGTGAGCACCGGATCCGGCTCTATACGGCGACGCGTATCGCCGAACTGTGCGCCAGCGCGGGGATGGTGGTCGAGGAGGCATTCGACGGCTGGTCGCCGCGACCGCTCGAGCCCGCGTCCAGCGAAATGCTGCTCGTGGCGAGGAAGCAGGAGGAGGGATAGCTTCCTCGCGGCGCCCCCCGGGTCCGTGGCGGCGCAACCCGGTTTCCACGCACTCCGTACCTTCGAGCCTGAATGTCCCGTCCGATTCGCGTACTCGTCGCCAAGCCGGGCCTGGATGGCCACGATCGCGGCGCCAAGGTGGTGGCCGCCGCACTCCGCGATGCCGGGATGGAGGTCATCTACACGGGGCTCCACCAGACCCCCGAGATGATTGCCAACGCGGCGATTCAGGAGGATGTGGACGTCGTCGGTCTCTCGATTCTGAGCGGCGCGCACATGACGCTCTTTCCGCGCGTCCGCGATCTGCTCGTGGAGGCCGGGCGCGACGACGTGCTCATCACGGGGGGCGGCATCATTCCGCAGGAGGACATCGACGAGCTCGAGCGACTGGGCATCGGCAAGTTGTTCGGGCCGGGCACGCCGACGTCGGAGCTGGTGCAGTACATCTCCGAGTGGTTCGCGCAGCACGAGCGGCAGGACGCGTGAGCACTCGGTTGCGGGAGCTCGCGGCGGAGGTCCGCGTGCTGGAGGAGCGGCTGCGGCAGGGCGGAGGAGCGGACAAGATCGAGCGGCAGCACGCGCAGGGGAAGCTCACCGCCCGCGAGCGGATCGACGCGTTATGCGATCCGGGCTCGCGGTTTCTCGAGATCGGGCTGCTCGTCGCCCACGACCGGTACGAGGGCCAGGCGCCCGCGGCCGGGGTGGTGACGGGGCTCGCCATGGTCGCGGGTCGAGAGGTGGTGATCGTGGCGAACGACGCCACGGTGAAGGCGGGCTCGTGGTGGCCGGAGACGATCACGAAGATGCTGCGCGCGCAGGAGGTCGCGATGCGCTGCCGCGTTCCGATCATCTACCTCGTCGATTCGGCGGGCGTGAATCTGCCCTATCAAGGCGGCGTGTTTCCGGGGCAGTACGGGGCGAGCCGGATCTTCTATTACAACTCGCTGATGCGGCGGTACCTTCACGTGCCACAGATCGCGGCCGTGATGGGGCCGTGCATCGCCGGCGGCGCGTATCTGCCGGCGCTCTCGGATGTAATCCTGATGGTGGAAGGGACGTCGTTCATGGGGTTGGGCGGGCCGAACCTGGTGAAGGGCGCGACCGGCCAGGTCGTGGACGCGGAAACGTTAGGCGGTGGGCGTACCCACACCGCGGTGAGCGGGGTCGCGCACTATCTGGTGCCGGATGATCCGGCGTGTCTGGAGAAGATTCGGTCGCTGGTGGAGCGGCTGCCGCGGGCGCACCGGCCGAGCGCGTCGGAGGCGGGAGCGAGAGACCGGGGGGCCCCCCCCCGAGCTCATCATGCCATCGAATCGCCACCCGACTCCCATCCATCCGACGCAGTACAGTCGAAAGGCGCGCACGCCAACCGCGATCCCCACGCGCTGTACGAGCTCCTCCCCTCCGACCACCGCATGTCCTACGACATGCACGAGATCCTCCGCGTCATCCTCGACGGCGGACGCCTCGACGAGTTTCAGGAAGGTCTCGCCAAGGAGATGATCTGCGGTGATGGCGCGATCGACGGCATGCCCATCGCCGTGATCGCCAACCAGCGCGGGCTCATCAAGGGGCGCGCAGGCGAGAAGCCGCGCTTCGGCGGCATCGTCTACGCCGAGAGCGCCGAGAAGGTCGCCTACTTCATCGATCGGTCGGACCGGCTCGGCATCCCCCTTCTGTTCGTCCAGGACGTGTCGGGCTTCATGGTCGGCCCCGAAGCCGAGCACGAAGGCATCATTCGGGCAGGGGCGCGGTTCGTCGAGGCGATGGCGACCGCGCGCGTGCCGAAGCTCGTCCTCACCGTCAACCACGCCTCGGGCGCGGGATACTACGCAATGGCGGGCCAGGGCTTCGATCCCGACTTCATCTTCAGCTGGCCCACCGGGCGCATGGCGGTCATGGAGGGCGAGTCCGCCGTGCAGGCGATCTTCGGGCCACAGATCGAAGCGGCCAAACGCACCAGCACCGAGCTTTCGCCGGAGCTCGCGCAGTCGATCGACAAGGTGCGCGAGGACTATGAGCACCAGCTCGACGCGCGTTATGCGGGCGCGCGCGGGTTCATCGACGCCATCGTCTATCCCGAGGAAACGCGCGACGTGCTCGCCATGGCGCTCCGGGCCTCCGTGCAGAATGCCGGACCCCACATCGGCCCCTTCGTGCTACCGCCGCATCTCGGAGATTCCGCGTGAGCCGTATCGTCCGCGTTGCGTCTGGCCAGGGCTTCTGGGGGGACTCGCTCGATGCGCCGCGCCGTCAGGTGGAGGAAGGGCCGGTCGACTACCTGATGCTCGACTATCTGGCCGAAGTCACGATGTCCATCCTCCAGAAGCAGCGCGAGCGGAACCCCGAGATGGGTTACGCGCGTGATTTCATCGGCGCGATGGAGAGCGTGTTTCCCGCGGTCGTCGAGCGCGGCGTACGCGTCATCGCCAACGCCGGCGGCGTGAATCCCCCCGCGTGCGCCGCGGCGGTGCGCCAGGCCGCTCGCCAAGCCGGACATGCCGGCAAGGTCCGCATCGGCGTCGTGACCGGCGACGACCTGCTCCCCAGGCTCGATGCGCTCCTCGCCGACGGACACCGCCTGGCGAACATGGACACCGGCGAGCCGCTCGAGAGCGTCAGCGACCGCGTCCTCTCGGCCAATGCGTACATCGGCGCCGGCCCCATTGTCGAAGCGCTCACGCGCCGGGCAAACGTCGTCATCACCGGCCGCTCGACCGACACCGCCCTCACGATGGCCCCGCTGCTGTTCGAGTTCGGCTGGCCGCGCGACGCCTGGGACCGGCTCGCCGCAGGCATCATCGCGGGGCACATCATCGAGTGCGGCGCGCAGTGCTCCGGCGGCAACTGCCTGTACGATTGGCGCTCCATCCCCGACCTGGCCAACGTCGGGTATCCCATCGTCGAGGCCGCCGAAGACGGCACCTTCGTCGTCACCAAACACCCCGGCACCGGCGGCCGGATCGACTTCCACTCCGTCGCCGAGCAGCTGGTTTACGAGATGGGCGACCCCCACGAGTACATCACCCCGGACGTCGTCGCGGATTTCACATCCATCCGCCTCGACGATCTCGGTGGCGACCGGGTCCGCGTGCACGGCATCCGGGGTAGGCCGCCGACCGACAAGCTCAAGGTCTCGATCGCCTATCGAGCGGGATACAAGGCGGTCGGCACGCTCGTATACGTGTGGCCGGAGGCGCGGGACAAAGCCGAGGCCGCGGACGGGATCCTCCGCCAACGGCTGGATCGGCTAGGGCTTCGCTTCGAGCAGATCCACACGGAGCTGGTGGGCGCCACCGCGACGCACGGTCGTCTGGCCGGAGAGATCGGCGATCTGCCCGAGGTGCAACTTCGAATCGGGGTCCGCGGCGAGGATCGGTCCGCCGTCGAGCGCTTCACACGCGAGATCGCGCCCCTGGTGCTGAATGGCCCTCCTTCGGTCACCGGCTTCGCCGGGGGACGGCCGAAGGTCGAGGAGGTGGTGGCGTATTGGCCGGCCCTGATCGACAAGGGGGTGGTTTCGACCACGGTGGAGCTCGTCCACGCATGAAAGTCCGCCTGCTCGACATCGCGCACGCCCGCTCCGGCGACAAGGGCGACACCGCCAACGTCGGCGTGATCGCCAACCGCCCGGAGTGGTACGAGGTGCTGCGCGAGCACGTCACCCGGGATCGCGTTGCGGAACACTTCGCGGGCGTGATCGAGGGGGGGGTGGACCGTTTCGAGCTGCCCAACATCCAGGCTCTCAACTTTCTCCTTCACGGCGCGCTGGGTGGTGGGGGCACGCTGTCGCTCAAGACCGACGCGCAAGGCAAGGTCTATTCGACCGCGCTGCTCCGGATGGTCGTGGACGTGCCGGACGACGTAGCCCGCCGACTCGGGCTGCCCGGGATTGGACATTTAGGCGGCGCAGCGCCGGCCTGACCGGCACGTTCGGGGGAAAGCCGGGCGTGCCGGGCTCGCGGCTGGACACGGTTCCCGCGGGCCGGGACCCGAGGCCCGGAGGTGGTCCGGGACACGCGTCGCTGTCGCGATTCGCTCCTTTCCTCCGCAGAACTGGAGAGTGCCCATGAGGATCTCCCGCGAGCGCCCGTCGGAGCGGCAGCGCTCCCTCGCCTGGATGAAGCTCGCGCTCGCCGTCGTGGGGATCATTACGTGGGCGTACGGTGTTCGTGAGGATGATCACCGCATGCGCTGGCTGGGAATCGCATTTCTCGCCTGTGCGTTTCTCCTCCGATTTCTCTTTCGGCGCCCTCGCGGCGCCAAAAAGGGCGACGAGGTGAACGAAACTCCGCGAGACGGGTAGCCCCTCCTGTCTTGGCGGTGCAGTCTTTGCGCGGTTGATTCGCGCGCCTTCGGGGAGGACGGAATTACATGACTGAAACGAAGCGCCGGCGCAGACGCGCTCGGCCTCTTGAAATTGGGCCGGCGGAGGCTGATCGGGACATTCTCGACCAGTACTTCGCCGAGGTGAGTCGGTACCCGCTGCTGAACGCGGACCAGGAGAAGGCGCTCGCCCGCAAGATCCAGAAGGGGGATCAGGATGCCCTCGAGGAGCTGGTGAAGCGGAACCTCCGGTTCGTGGTCTCCGTAGCCAAGAAGTACCAGAACCGGGGCCTCCCGCTGATCGACCTGATCGGCGAGGGGAACGTCGGGCTGCTCACGGCTGCCCGGAAGTTCGACCCCGACCAGGGGGTGAAGTTCATCTCCTATGCCGTGTGGTGGATTCGTCAGGCGATCCTGTCCGCGCTCGCGCGCCAGGGTCGGACCGTTCGCGTGCCGCTCAACCGGACCGCGGACCTCTCGCGCGTGGTGAAGGCGTCGCAGCTGCTGCGAGAGAAGCTCGACCGCGAGCCGACCCCGGAGGAGGTCACGGAGCTGACGGGGATCTCGCTCGAGATCGTGCAGGCGCTCCTGACGCTCAACACCGCGGATGTGCGGCTGGACGCCGTCGTCGGCAAGGACAGCGATCGGTCGCTCATCGAGCGGTTCTCCATGGACGAAGCGCCCAGCACCGAGGAGGCCGTGATGGAGCAGTTCCGGTCTTCCGAGCTCGACCGCGCGCTGGATACGCTCCCGCCGCGCGACGCGAAGATCCTCCGGCTGTACTTCGGGCTGGAGGGGGACCGCGAGCACACGCTCGACGAAATCGGCAAGATGCTCGGCGTCACGCGCGAGCGCGTGCGTCAGCTGCGCGACCGTGCGCTGAAGCGGCTCCGCGAAGGCCATATCGGCGACGTGCTGCGCGAAATCGCCGCGTAGCTGTCGCGGCACGAACGCAGGATGGAGGTCGAAGCGCGAGGCTCCCGCCTCGCGCTTCGTCGTTCCACCATCCCGCGTCGCGCTTCCCGATTCCCGTTTTCCCGACACCCGAACCGTTAGTTTTCACCCGTGCCCAGAGTCCCCGAACTGCTCGCGCCAGCCGGATCGCTCGACGCCGTGCGCGCTGCCCTGGCCAACGGCGCCGATGCCGTCTACCTCGGCGCCGAGCGGTTCAACGCACGCGATGAGGGAGCGCAGCTCAGTCTGGATGAGCTCGAGCAGGCGGTTCGCCTGGCGCATGGACGTGGCGCCCGAACCTACCTGACGCTCAACACGCTCCTCAAGCCGCACGAACTGGGCGATGCGCTCGAGCTGCTCGGCGAGGCCATCGACCGCGGGATCGACGCCGCCATCGTCCAGGACCTCGGGCTCGTCAGGCTGGCCGAACGCGTGTTCCCCGGATTCGAGCTGCACGGCTCCACGCAGATGACGGTGCATGACGAGCACGGCGCCGCGGTCATCCGCGATCTCGGGCTGCGACGGGTCGTGCTGGCGCGGGAGAACACGCTCGACGATGTGCGAGCGATTCGCGCGGGGGTGCCGGAGCTCGAGCTCGAGACGTTCGTGCACGGCGCGCTCTGCATCTCGTACTCCGGGCAGTGCTACATGTCCGGAATGATCTCGGAGCGCAGCGCCAATCGCGGCTCGTGCGCGCAGTCGTGTCGCAAGGACTACACGTTGCGCGACGAGCGCACCGGCGAGACGCTGGACCGCGGCTACCTCATTTCCGCGCGCGACCTCGCGGCCGCCGACCACATCCCGGCGCTCGCCGAGGCCGGCGTGGTGTGCCTCAAGATCGAGGGGCGAAAGAAGCGGCCGGAATACGTCGCCAGCGTGACGCGCGCCTATCGAGAATTCCTGCAGGACGCGGGGGCGGGGCGTCTCGAGCCGGGCGCAATCGAGGCCCGGCCGGAGCTGGTGCAGATCTACAGCCGCGGCTTCACCTCCGGAATGTACGGTGGGCGTGCCGGGCGAAAGTACATCACGCGCGAGCAGCCCGATAATCGCGGTGTTCCGCTTGGCGTCGTGGTCGGATATGCGCGCGGCGAGCTGCTGCTCGACGTGCGCGAGCCGGTCGCTCCGGGCGACGGCCTCGGGTTCGAGAGCGAGCGCCGCGACGTGAGTCGAGGCTTCACCGTTTCGTCCATTCGCGTGCTGCGCGCCGGCGCGGGCGTGACGCGGGTCGCCGTGCCGTCGCGCGATCGCGTGCCGGCCGGCTGGCGTGTACTCCGGACCTCGCGGCGCGAGCTGCTCGATCGCGCGCGAGCCTCCTACGCCGCCGTGTCCCACGCGCCGGCGAGGCGCGTGCGCCTGGATGTCCGCGTGTTCGGCTCCGCCGGGGGTCCGATCCGCCTCGTGGCGATGGCGGAGGGGGAATCCGTGACGGTGGTGGGAGAGGCGCAGCTGGCGCCAGCGCGCACCCATGGACTGGACGAAGCGCGATTGCGCGGGCAGCTCGGTCGGCTGGGTGAATCGCCGTTTGTGCTGGGGGCGCTCGATGCATCGGGGCTGAGCGGCGGCCTGTTCGTCCCAGTGAGCGAGCTGAACCGGTTGCGGCAGCGGGCAGTGGAGGAGCTGCTGCTGCGCCGGGACTGGGTTGAGGCGGCTCGGAAGGCGGAGCGGCGGGAGCGGATAGAGGCGGCGGTCGCGATAATCGCGGCCGGGGGGGCCCCCCCCGCTGGGCAATCTGCGTCCCTTTCGCGCTCGGACCCGCACCCCGACAGCGCCAGGCGCACCCAATCAGCGCCCTTCACCCTCGCCGCCGAGGTGTGTTCGCTGGATGACGCGCGATCCGCCCTCGCGGCGGGCGCCACCGAGATCGTCCTCGACGTTTTCCTGCGGCACCCCTTCCCACCGGTCTCGCGCGTTCGAGGGCTCCTCGATGATGCGGCAGCCGCCGGGGTCGCCGCTCGGCTCCGCCTTCCGACGATCGTGCGTCCGGAAGACCGCCCCCGCCTCGACAAGTGGCTCTCCCTCGGCACGCCACTCCAGACGGGTCACCTCGGCCTCGTGGCCGAACTGTCGCGCGCCGGCCGCGACATCGTCGCCGACTACGCCGTCAACGCGTTCAACCAGCACACCATCGTCGAGCTCCGCGCCCTCGGAGCCTCGCGCATTACGCTGTCGATCGAGCTGACCGTCGAGGAGCTGACCGCTGCCGCCGCACCGTTCCAGGGTCGTGACCTGGAGGTCGTCGTCTACGGGCGGCCGGAGGGGATGACCATCGAGCACTGCGTCCTCTCGGCCGCGTTCGATCGTGAAGCGACCACCTGCCGCGATCTGTGCGTCGCCAGGCACCCGCTCGTGTCACTCACCGATCCCGCCGGCTACGCGTTCCCCGTGGCAACCGACACCGACTGCCGCAACCGCCTGCTGCACTCCCGACCGATCGAAGGCTCGGAGTTCCTCCCCGCGCTGTGGCGCGCGCAGATCCGCCATTACCGGCTCCTGTTCAACCTCCCGGGCGATCCCCTCACCGAGATCATCGCCGCCTATCGCGGCGCGCTCGATGCGCTGGTGGGCGGCGAGACGGCGGACACCCGGCGCGTCCGGGCGCTCGTCGGCGGCGAATTCACCCGCGGCCACTTCGTGCGTGCGGTCTGACGCGCCGCCTCGCAACGGTTCGGTGAGGGCAGGCACGCGCTGCCGCGCGATGCTCGCGTGATGGCGACCCTCGACGACGCCCGCGCGGCGCTCATCCGACACTTCGGCTATCCGGCGTTTCGTGCGGGGCAGGAGCGGGCCGTGTCGTCGGTGCTCTCCGGGCGCGACACGCTCGTCGTCCTCCCGACGGGTGGCGGCAAGTCGTTATGCTATCAGGTGCCGGCGCTGCTGCTCCCTGGGCTGACGGTGGTGGTATCGCCGCTCATCTCGCTGATGAAGGATCAGGTGGATGCGCTCACCGCGCGCGGGCTCCCGGCGGCGTTCATCAACTCCACGCTCTCCAGCGCCGAGGTCTCCGACCGGCTCGGGCGCGCCCAGCGGGGCGAGCTCAAGATGCTCTACGTCGCCCCCGAGCGGTTCGACGTCGGGAGCGCGGCCGAGCGCCTCAAGGCGATCGGCGTGAGCCTGCTGGCCGTGGACGAGGCGCACTGCATCAGCGAATGGGGTCACGACTTCCGCCCGAGCTACACGCGCATCGGCGCCGTCCGTGAGCGGCTCGGCAACCCGCCCACGATCGCGCTCACGGCGACCGCAACCCCGCACGTCAGGCGCGACGTGGTCGAGCAACTCCGGCTGCGCGAACCCGAGGTCGTCATCACCGGGTTCGATCGTACCAACCTCCGCTACCACGTGGTCGGCGTCCGCAGCGACGACGACAAGGATCGCGCGCTCATCGAGACCCTGCGAAAGATCGACGGTCTCACGATCGTGTACGCGTCCACGCGCCGAGCGGTGGAGCGCATCGCGCAGTTGCTCGCGCGAAGCCGCGTCGGCGGCGCCGTCGCCTATCATGCGGGCCTCGATGACGCGCGCCGCCACGATGTACAGGAAGGCTTCATGCGCGAGGCCACGCGCGTGATCGTCGCCACGAACGCCTTCGGCATGGGGATCGACAAGCCCAACGTTCGCCTCGTGGTGCACCACGCCATGCCGGGCACGCTGGAGGCGTACTACCAGGAAGCTGGCCGCGCCGGCCGCGACGGCGACATGTCCGATTGCGTGCTG
The DNA here is from genome assembly GCA_035461825.1 of Gemmatimonadaceae bacterium. Lineage (GTDB taxonomy): Bacteria > Gemmatimonadota > Gemmatimonadetes > Gemmatimonadales > Gemmatimonadaceae > JALZIF01. Next base: position 69,486 of record DATHUW010000081.1, on the reverse strand, counting down.
CTGCACGCCTATCGCGACCGCTTCACGCACGAGTTCTTCATCAAGGGTGCCAACCCCGATCGGGCGTCAGTGGAGCGCGTCTTTCGCGCCGTGCTCAAGGGCGCCACGAACGGGGTCGCCGCGGGCGACCACGCGACGTTGGCGACGATGGCCGGCGGAGAACTTACCGAGCGTGACGTGCAGTCGTGCCTGCGCGTGCTCGGCGCGGCCGGAGTCGTTCGCGAAGAAGCACCCGTGTCCCGGCTTCACGTCACGCTCCTGGCGACCCCCACGCGCATCAAGCGCGAGCTCGGAGCCGACGAGTCGTTGCGCGAGCGTGAGCTGCTGCGCGCCCTCTGGCGTGTGGCGGGGGAGCAGCTGTACGCCGGCGCGCTCATCGATCCGGAGGGCCTGCCGCCGGGGTTCGGGGGTCCGCCCGCGATCACGAGCGCGCTCGAGGCGCTCGCGGATCGCCAGTTCGTGACCGTCAGTCGGACCGGCGGCGGGCTCCGCGTCCTCACGCCGAATCTGCCGGTGCGCGAGCTCCCTATCGACTGGCGGCGGCTCGAGCGCCGGCGGGCGGCAGAGCTGGCAAAGCTCGATGCCATGCAGCGTTACGCTTACACGGAGAGTTGCCGCCGGGCGTTCGTCCTCCGATATTTCGGCGACCCTGCGGCGCGTCCGCGGTGCGACGGCTGCGACCGGTGTGTCGGCGCGACGCTCGGGCCGGCGGTCGCGCCGAAGGCGGACCGGCGGAGCAAGCGTCGGCCGAAGGCCGAGGCGAGCCGGAAGGCCGCGACCCCGACCGACGCCGACCCCGGGCTCGTCGCCGAGCTCAGGGCGCTCCGGGCCGAGTTGGCGCGCGCGGAGAAGGTGCCGGCCTACGTCGTCTACCCGGACCGCACGTTGTCGGAGCTGGCGGCGGCGGCGCCGCGGTCGCGCTCGGCGCTCGCACGGGTGCATGGCATGGGGCCATCGCGAATCGAGAAGTACGGCGAGCACGTGCTCGCGCTCATCAAGCGGGCGACCGCCACGGCATAACGAATGGACGACGCGCTGTACTTCTCCGAACAGCAGCTGGCGGTACGCAACCTCGTGCGCGAGTTCGCGCGGGAGGAGGTGGCCCCCGTCGCCGCGACGTTCGACGCCGATGCCACGTTCCCGTGGGAGAACGTGAAGAAGATGGGCGAGTTGGGTCTGCTCGGCATTCCATGGCCCGAGTCGCTCGGCGGCGCGGGGCTGGACTACATCAGCTACATCGTGGCAATCCACGAGATGGCGAAGGTCGACGCCTCGCACGCCATCACGATTTCCGCCCATACCACACTCGGCACGTCGCCGATCGTCAACTTCGGCACCGACGCGCAGAAGGAGCGCTACGTGCCCCTCCTCGCGTCAGGCCAGGTGCTCGGCGGCTTCGGGCTGACCGAGCCCGGCGCCGGCAGCGATGCCGCGGGCACCACGACCACTGCCGTCCGAAAGAACGGCCACTACGTGCTCAACGGCAGCAAGATCTTCATCACCCACGCGGGCGTGGGCGAGATCTTCGTCGTCACGGCCGTCACCGAACCGGGGCAGGGGTCACGCGGCATCAGCAGCTTCATCCTGACGAAGGAGACCTGCGACCTCGCGCGCACGCGGGAGGTCGGCGCGGGCCACGATTCCTCGCTTCCGGCCATGCGGGGATTCACCTCCGGCCGCAAGGAGGACAAGCTCGGCTGGCGTGCCTCCGATACCCGCACGCTCCACTTCGAGGACGTCGAGGTGCCCGCCGAGAATCTCCTCGGCGAAGAGGGGAAGGGCTTCATCAACTTCATGCGCACGCTCGACTCCGGACGCATCGGCATCGCGGCCCTGTCGCTCGGCCTGGCCGAGGGCGCGTTCGACGCGTCACGTCGTTATGCGGTGCAGCGTCGGCAGTTCGGTCGGCCGATCGCGGACTTCCAGGGCGTGCAGTTTCCGCTCGCCGACATGGCAACGGAGATCGAGGCAGCCACCCATCTGGTCTACCACGCCGCGCAGCTCGCCGCCGCCGGCAAGCCGTACTCGCGCGAGGCGGCCATCGCCAAGCTCTACGCCTCCGAGCTCGCCATGCGGACGACCATCAAGGCGATCCAGCTGCACGGCGGATACGGGTACACCAGGGACTATCCGGTGGAGCGCATGATGCGCGACGCCAAGATCTGCGAGATCGGCGAAGGCACCTCGGAGATTCAGCGCATCGTGATCGCGCGCCACCTGCTGCAGGAGCTCCAGGATTGAGCTACGCGGCCGTCGCACAGCGCGTACGCGTCCCGGTCGGCTTCCTGCTCGCCGCGTTCTACCTCATCTTCGCGCGGCCGACGCCGCTCACGCTCGCCGTCGGCGCGATCGTGGCGTTCGTCGGTGTGCTGTTCCGCGCCTGGGCGGCGGGCCACATCGTCAAGAACCACGAGCTGGCCACGACGGGCCCGTATGCGCACACGCGCAATCCGCTCTACTTTGGCAGCTTCCTCATCGCGGCGGGGTTCGCCATCGCCGCACACTGGGGATTCCTGCTTCCGGTGATCGCGTTCTTCGGCTTCGTCTACCTGCCGGTGATCGAGCGCGAGCGGGAGTTCATTCGGTCGCGCTTTCCGGGCACGTACGACGAGTACGAGCGAAACGTCCCCGCCTTCGTGCCGCGCCCGGCGCCGTGGCGCACTCACGGCGGCGGCGGCGCGAGCGCCCACGGGATGCGCAGCCATTTCGACTTCGGGTTGTACCTGCGCCACCGCGAGTGGCAGGCGGCGCTCGCGTACGTCATCGTGATTCTGTTCTTGATCCTGCGCATGCGGGGGGCCTTGCTGTGGACGCCCTGATGCGCTTGCTGTTCGTGCTTCTCTCCGGCGTCTGGCATCGTGCGACTCGCGACGCCACGCGCCGTGCGGTGCCGGTCGCCGTCGCCCGTGCGGGCGCGTCGCCGGTTCCCGCAAGGCATTCGCCCCGCGCGTCCACCGCCATCCGGCGGCCGGAGCGCTCGCGGACTCGGTCACGCCTGACGCGCCGTCGCGCCCGTCCTGGTGGCCGGACCGTGGGATCGCTCGCGCGCGTCAGGCACCCGCACCTCGCGTCAGGCAGCGGGCCGGTTCGCGCCGGTCCGCGCCGCTCCTGGCGCCACACCTCTACCGCCGTCCGCGGACCGCGCGCCGAGTCGCCGCGCGGTCCGTACGCGGCTGGTTTCCATGAAGCGAGAGATTCTCATCAACGCCTCGGCGCGGGAGACGCGCGCCGCCATCCTCGAAGACGGCCAGCTCGTGGAGCTCGCGGTCGATCGACCGGATCAGCGCCGCACCGTCGGCGACATCTATCTCGGCCGGGTCGAGTCCATCAAGCCCGGCATCCAGGCCGCCTGGGTCAACATCGGCACTGAGAAGAGCGCGTTCCTCCACGCCTCCGACCTCGTGAGCGCCGACGCCGACCGCGACGACGAGGAGGAGGCGGAGGAGAACGGCGACGAGGGATCGCGGCGCCGCCGCGCCAAGGCCGGGCCGATCCAGGACGAACTGAAGAAGGGCGAAGAGCTCATCGTCCAGGTGACCAAGGAGCCGATCTCCACGAAGGGGCCGCGCGTCACCGCGCAGGTCTCGCTCGCCGGCCGGTTCCTCGTCTACATGCCGTTCGCCTCGCGCGTGGGCGTGAGCCGCAAGATCGGCGACCGCACCGAGCGTCAGCGACTGCGCGAGATCGGCCAGGCCGTGCTCCCGAAGGACTCGGGCGGCCTGATCATCCGCACCGTGAGTGAGGACGCCAACGAGGAGACGTTTCGGCGCGAGCTGCAGACGCTCATGGGACAGTGGAAGAAGATCAAGCGGAAGACGCACTTCCAGCGCGCCCCCGCGCTGGTCCACCGCGAAACGACGCTGACGCGCGGCATCATCCGCGATCTGTTCAGCGCGAAGGTCGACTCGCTGACGGTCGACTCCAAGCCGGTGCACAACGAGATCGTCGAGTACCTCAAGGGCATCGCGCCGGAGCTCACCGACCGCGTGAAGCTGTACACGGAGTCGGTACCGCTGTTCGACAAGGCGGGCATCGAGCAGGAGATCCGCGACCTGTACAAGCGGCGCTGCGACCTGCCCTCCGGCGGGTACATCCTCATCGAGCAGACCGAGGCGCTCGTGTCGGTCGACGTGAACTCGGGCCGCTACACCGGCAAGTCCGATCCGGAGAAGACCATCCTCAAGACCAACCTCGAGGCGGCACGCGAGGTCGCGCGGCAGCTTCGGCTGCGCGACGTGGGCGGCATCATCGTGTGCGACTTCATAGACATGGAGACGAAGGCGAACCGCGACCGCGTGCTCCAGGAGCTGCGCACCCACCTGGCCCGCGACCGCGCGCGCACCAAGGCGTTCAGCGTCAGCGAGCTGGGCCTGATCGAGATGACACGGCAGCGCGTGCGGCCGAGTCACCTGCACGCCGTGACGGAGCCCTGTCCGGTGTGCCAGGGAACCGGACGCATCTTCAGTCCGGAGACCGTCGCACGCCGCGTTGAGCGCGCCGTCCGCCGCATGGCCTTGGAAGGGAAGCGTGAGCACATCGTCGTCAGACTCTACCCCGACGTCGCGATGTACCTCCTCGAATCGGAGACGGACTTCCTCAAGAAGCTCGAGAAGGCGGTGCCGTTCGACGTGGAGTTGCGCGACGACCCGCTGCTCAAGCCTGACGAATTCAAGCTGGTGATGAAGGGCGCGGGGCGGGATGTGACCGGGCAGTACGCGGTGGCCTAGGGGGGGCGAAGCGCGCCCCGGGGTCTGGGGCCTGGGGTTTCGGGACTGGGGAGTTGCGTTCGATGGCGACCGCGCGAAAGAATGTCGGTGCGGTCGCGATGTGGAGGGGCGCACGCCGAACCAGGTAGCCCAGATCCGAAACCCCAGACCCGAAACCCCAGACCCGAAACCCGAGACCGAGGAGCCCCGCGCCGACTCATGGCCATTATCCAGGCCTCCATCCCGCTCTTCTTTGTCCTCATCGGCCTCGAGCTCCTCGTGGCCGCCGTGCGGAAGGAGCGCCTGGCGCGGCTGAACGATTCGATCACCGACCTCTCGCTCGGCATCTTCAGCCAGCTCGCCGGGATCTTCACGAAGCTGTTCTCCGTCGGGATCTACATCGCGGCGGCGCAGTACCTGGCCATCCAGCGGTTCACCGCGCTGCCCGGCTGGATCGACCGCCCGCCGATCCTCTACACCGAAGGGTGGCTGCTCCTCGCCATGGACTGGCCGGCGTTCGCGAGCTGGACCCTCGTGTTCATCCTGGTGGACCTCTGCTACTACTGGTCGCACCGCCTGTCGCACGTGGTGAACGTCTTGTGGGCAGGCCACGTGGTACACCACTCCAGCGAGGAATACAACCTCGCGGTCGCGCTCCGGCAGAGCAGCCTCCACGGCCTGTTCACGTGGGTGTTCTATCTGCCGCTCGCGCTCATCGGCGTGCCCGCCGAGATGTTCATCGCCTGCTATGCGCTGAACCTCGTCTATCAGTTCTGGATCCATACGCGTGCGGTCGGGCGGCTGGGATGGCTCGAGGCCGTCATGAACACGCCGTCGCACCATCGGGTCCATCACGGGGTGAACCCGCGGTACCTCGACCGGAATTATGCGGGGGTGTTCATCGTGTGGGACCGGATGTTCGGGACGTTCGAGCCGGAGCGCGAACAGCCGGTCTACGGCATAACGACGCCGCTGGCGAGCTGGAACCCCGTCTGGGCGAACGTACACCACTTCGTGCAGATCGCCCGCAACGCATGGCGCGCCGACCGCTGGAGTGACCGCTGGCACTACGTGTTCGGACACCCGGCCTGGCGCCCCGCATCGGAGGGCGGACCGGTCGCCGCATCGCACGTGAGCACGGAGTCGTTTCAGAAGTTCGACCCGCCGCTGCCGCGGCCGCTCGCGTGGTACGCGCTCGCGCAGTTCGCGCTGACGCTGATCGCCTCTGTCCGGATACTGGCGGCGGTCGGGACGCTGCCGACCGTCCAGCTGGTGGCGTTGACGTTTTTCGTGATGCTCTCGCTGGTGAACATCGCGGGCCTCATGGAGCGCCAGCGCTGGGCGCTGTCGATGGAGTCGGCACGGCTCGTAGCGCTGGCCGGAGCGGCGGCGGCGCTGAGCGCGGCCGGGCAGGTCGCCCCGCTAATAGCGGCTGGGATGGGCATCTTCGCCGCCGCCTCGGGCGTCTGGCTCCTCCGCCTGCGGCGCCATCTCACGGCGGAGTTGGTGGTGGCCGTGATGTAGCGCGGCGTGGGAGGCGGACGGCGCCGCGGGATTGGAGCTCGCCGGTACTCCATGTCGGTCGTGAGCAGGTGCGGATGAGGTTCGGAATACGCGTCGCGGGTCGCGCACCCCGCGTCCCGGATGGTGGCTGAGTCGACTGAGCCACTACCGCGTCCCGGGTAGTGGGTAGACCCACTACCGCGTCCCGCGCTTCCTTGACTCCCCCCCCCACCCCCGCTAGCTTGTTTTGTCTGTATCGGAAACCCTGGACCCATCCGCATAACCCCATGTCGTACGCCATCATCCGCACGGGCGGCAAGCAGTTCCGCGTGCAGCCCGGCCAGAGAATCAAGATCCCCACGCTGGCAGCGGAGCCGGGGGCGAGCGTCGAGTTTAACGACGTCCTCCTCGGCGCCGATGGCGACAAGGTGCAGCTCGGCGTCCCGACGCTCTCCGGCGCCAAGGTGACCGCGGAGATCGTCGGCCACGGCCGCGGGGAGAAGATCGTCGTCTTCAAGTTCAAGCGCCGGAAGAACTACTCGCGCAAGCAGGGTCACCGGCAGGGGTACACCGAAGTCCGGATCAACGAGATCTCGCTCGGCTGAGGAGACCATGGCACATAAGAAGGGCGTCGGCTCGAGCCGCAACGGCCGCGACAGCAACCCCAAGTACCGGGGCGTGAAGAAGTTCGGCGGCGAGCAGGTCGTCGCCGGCAACATCATCATCCGCCAGTGCGGCACCAAGTACCATCCGGGCCGCAATGTCGGCATGGGCAACGACTACACGATCTTCTCGCTCATCGACGGCGTCGTGAAGTTCGAGCACAAGAGCAAGGCGCGCTACAAGGTAAGCGTCTACCCGGCCGAGACCGCGGAGTCGACTGCCGCGTAACCGCTTGGCGGTTGCACGGTAAGGCGTCCTTCGGGACGCCTTTTTCGTTTTCGGGGACGGAAGGCTCGGAAGATGCGGCGTATCTCGAACGGCCCCCATCATCCCTCGGCGCGCCCACCTCGCCGCGGCGCGTGCCGGGCGATGCGCCCGGCGGAAACCCCTCTCCCCGCACAGCGTAGGGACTCTCGGGGGGAAGCCTCGAACCAACCGGAGGAACGCATCCATGGTCTGGTCCAAGCTCAAAGAGGAACTCGATCGCGCCGGCCGCGCCGCGCAGGGCGCGCTCGATGAGGGCAAGGTACGCCTCGATGCCTTGCGCGCCCGGCAGCTCGCCGACAAGGCGGCGCAGGCGTTAGGCTACGCCGTCTATCGCGCCAGGCAGCAGGGAGAAGACGTGAACCCCGATACCTACGCGCGGCTCAGCAGCACGCTCGCCGCCCACGAGGCCGAGATCACGCAGATCGAGGCCAGGCTCGAGGAACTGCGGGCGACCCGTCGAGCCGCCGGGGTCGACAGCGAACCCGCCGCGGAGCCGGCGGAGCCACCTCCGCCACCACCGGCGGGCCCCTGATCGACCCGCGGCCCAGGACGACACGAGGGATGCGGAAACCCACCGCATCCCTCGTTCGTTCACTCCCCCCGGCCCGCCGGGCGCCCCTTACGGCGTGCCGCGATAGTCCGGAGGCAGCCGACGATAGCGTTCCGTGAGCTGATCCTGCCGCGATTCGCCCAGCGGCTGCGCGACTCCACGAATGAACACCTGCTCGGCGCGCGTGGCGAACTCGAATGGATCGCCGCTCCACACCACGACGTTCGCGTCCCGTCCAGGCTGCAGCGAACCCACGCGATCCGCCACGCCGAACACCTCTGCCGGCGCGAGCGTGATTGCCCGAAGCGCTTCGTTCCACTCCATCCCGTACGACACCGCGTTGCCCGCCTCCTGCGTGATGTTGCGCACGTTGAAGGTGAGCGGATCGCTGCCGGTGCCCACCAGCAGCACGTCCACGCCCGCGCGGCGGAGCAGGGCGGCGTTGTCCTGCCGGATGCCCAGCGACGAGAAGCCCGGAATGTTGTTGATCGCCCCCGTCATGACGGGAACGCGGGCGGTTGCCAGACGATCGGCGACTTGCCAGGCGTCCGTTCCGCCGCCGATGATCAGCCGCAGCTCGTACTCGCGCGCGAGATCCAGCGCCGATTCGATGTCCACCCGTGAATCGGCGTTCACGATGATCGGCAGCGCGCCACGCACCACCGGGATCATCGCCTCGAGGTCGATGCGACGCGCGATCAGGTCGCGGGTCGCGCCGCGCTCGTAGTCGGCGCGCCGCTGCGCGTACGCGCGCGTGTCATCGAGCAGTTCGCGGAGCTTGATGAGCAGCTCCCCCTGTGCACTGGTCTGCGCCGCGCCCGGATTGCTCGTTTGCGCGACCATCGCGATGGGCGCGCGCCGGAGCATCGCGGAAACGGACGTGTCGCTGAGCAGGTCGATCAGCGCGGCCTGGCCGGAGATCAATCCGCCGGATGGCAGGACGACCACCGAGGTCACCCCCATCTCGCGAGCCGGCGCCAGCAGCACCGAGGCCGGGTTGAGTCCCAGCCACGGCGTGAACGAGGCATTGATGGCGTCGCCGCGACCGCGGGCGGACGCGTCGCGGGTTTCGCCGACCTGGCCGACCTCGATCAGGCCCAGCTGTGTGGCGGGATTGATGAGTCCGGGCGTCACCCATTTGCCCGACGCGTCGATGCGCTGCGCGCCCGCCGGAACGGGAACGTTCGCGCCCACGGCGGCGATCCGGCCATCCTGGATGATCACCGTGCCGTCCTCGATCGGCGCGCCGCTGACCGGAAACACGCGCCCGCCGGTGATGGCGATCGTCTGCGCCGGCAGCGCCGACGCGAAGACGGGCGCGGCGGCCGCCGCGATTCCCAGGATTCTCGTCAGGCGGCGCATCAGCGGGACCCTCCGCGCGACGCCGGCACGAAGCCGAGCTCGAAGTCGGTGCGCCACGCCTGGGTGGCATCCGTGCGGTCGAACAGCATCGCTCCGTCGATCCATACCTTCTCCGCCTTGGTGTACACGCTGAACGGATTCCCCTCCCAGAGGACGACGTCGGCGTTCTTTCCGGTTTCCAGGGTACCGATCCGGTCGTCGAGGCCGAGCGCCCACGCGGCGTTGCGCGTGATCCAGCTCAGCGCGTCCTCCTCGGTGAGCTGGAGGCCGATCGCCCGGCCCGCCGCCAGTCCCTTGGCGGCCTCTTGATTCAACCGCTGTGCGCCCGACGGATCGTCCGAGTGAACGATCGCGATCCCGCCCGCGTTATGCACGAGTGCCAGATTCGCGCGCACCCCGTCCAGCGCCTCCATCTTGAACGCCCCCCAGTCCGCCCAGATGCTTGCCGCTATTGAATCCCTAGCGAGCAAATCGGCGATCTTATACGCCTCGACTCCATGATGAAATGAGCGAATGCTATAGCCGAACTCTTTAGCTATGTCAGCCATGATCACCATCTCATCCGCCCGATAGCAGTGGTTGTGCACCAGGATGTTGCCGCGCAGTACCTCCGCCAGCGTCTCGTTGCCGAGGTCGCGTGACGGTGGATCGCCCTGCCGGTTCTCCAGCCACTTGTCCCAGCGCCGCCGATACTGCTCCGCCTGGATCCACGCGTTTCGGTAACCGGCCACGTTCCCCATCCGGGTCGCGGGACCGCGGTTCTGGTAGACGCGCTTGGGGTTCTCGCCGCACGCCATCTTCAACCCATACCTGGCACCCGGGAACTTCATCTCCTGCACCGTGCGAGCCGGCACCACCTTGAGCACCGCGCTGCGGCCCCCGATCAGGTTCGCCGAGCCGGGCAGCACCTGCAGCGTCGTCACGCCGCCGGCGAGCACGCGCGGGAACTGCGGATCCTGCGGCCACACCGAGTGCTCCGCCCAGACGTGCGCCGTGACGGGGTTCGTCGCCTCGTTGCCATCCGACAGGGCATCGCCTCCCGGCGCGGCATACACGCCGAGGTGCGAGTGGACGTCGATGAGCCCGGGGGTGACGAATTTGCCGGTGCCGTCGATGACGAGGGCGTCGGCCGGCGCCTGCACCGTCGCCCCGACAGCCTCGATCTTCCCGCCACGCAGCAGCACCGAGCCGCGCTCGATGCGCGGGCCCGCCCCGGTCATGATCGTCGCATTGCGGATCAGCGTCGGCCTGGCGTCGACCTGTCGATAGGTGCTCGGAAAGGGGTCGGCATTCGGCTCCGAGATCGCCCCCGCCTGGCGCATCGCGGAGTCGCGAGCGGGAGTGGCGGCGGAAGTCGGTGTCGTCGCGCCGGTCGCACCTCCCGACGCGCACGCGGAGATGGCGCTCAGCGCCAGAATGACTGCGAGTCGCATTGCGAGTGATTCCTCCTCTGGTGTTCGAGTCGCTGGCGGGAACCTACCCCGACGCCCATGGAGCGACCAGCCCGCGCTACGGGAGCAGCCGCTCCGGGTTCGTCTCCAGCGCGGCGCGCTGCGTGTCCTCCCGCAGCGGTAGCGACAGGAACTGTTCGACGTTCGGCCGCATCGACGCGACTCCCGGGCTCGGCCAATCGGTGCCCCACAGCACTTTGGGCGCGATCTCATCGAGTCGCGGGAAGTACTCCGGAATCCGCAGCGGCGGAATGCCCGACAGGTCCAGCCACACGTTGGGATGCCTCCGCAGAATGAAGAACGCCTCGGCCGTGTACAGCGGGCGTCCCCCGTGTGCCATCACGATGCGTAGGTCCGGGAAGTCGATCGCGACGTCGTCGATCTCCATCGGATTGCCGAACTTCGACCGCGCGCCCGGAAAGATGCTGGTGCCCGTATGGATCATCACCGGGAGTCCTTCGGCCTCGCAGCGGCGATAGAGCGTCGCGAGCGCGTCCAGCCCTTCGGTGTACGCGTTGGCCGCGCAGCGCATGTGCGGCGGATGGATCTTGAGCAGCCGGATGCCGAGGTCGAGCAACCGCTCGAGGGCGCGCTCCGCGTCAGGCGAGGTGACGGGATCGACGCCGCCGAAGGGGAGCAGCCGCTCCGGCGCCGCCCGCGCGAACCGCACCGTGAAGTCGTTCGCCTCGTCAGTCAGCCCCATCACGTTCGGGCTCACATCGGTCACGAGCCCCACGCGCGCGACGCCGTCCGCATCCATGATCTCGAGGAGCGCCGCCGGGTCGTCGGCGAGGCTCTGGAGCCGCTCCCAGTCGGCGCCGAGCCGGGCGCGAAAGGTCTCGAGCACCGGCGCCTTGAGCATGCGCCATGGCTGGATGTGGATGTGCACGTCGGTGACGCGAACGGGCGCTCCGCCGAGGAGCACCGGTCGCCTCACGCGGACGCCTCCGTTAGGGCGGCACGGAGCGCCGGCACGTCGTCCGTGCACAGGCCGTCGACGCCGAGCGCGGCGAGTCGGGCGGCGGCGACGGGATCGTTGACGGTCCAGGCGACGATGCGGCCGCCCGCGGCGTGCACGGAGTCGCACAGCGCGGCGTCGATGTGCTCCCACCACATCCAGTAGTCGCGCGCCCCGGCGGCGCGAAGCTCGTGCGCGGCGTCGATCGGGTAGGACGTCGAGAGAATGCCGCCCGCGATGTCCGGCGCCATCGCGTGCACGTTCGGCACGACGCGGTGATCGAAGCCGTGGACCGCGCAGCGTTCGGGCTCCGGGGCGGCGCGGATGGTCTCCACGACCGCGGATTCGATTCCGCGAGCCTTGATCTCGATGTACAGCCGGGTAGGCGGCCTGACGGCGCGGAGCACCTGCGCCAGCGTCGGGACACCGGTGTTCGGCGCCAAAGAGACCAGCCGGATCTCCTTGAGCGAGAGCTCCGCGATCGGCACCCCCAGAAGCGATGGCTCCTCGGACGTCCCCCGGGGCAGGCGGTCGTGGTGGACGACGACAATGCCATTCCGCGTCGCGTGCACATCGAGCTCGATCCCGTCGGCGCCGTGCTCGAGCGCCCGGGCAAAGGCGGGCAGGGTATTCTCGATTCGCTCCCGCGACGCACCCCGATGGGCGATGAGCTCCGGCATCCCCGCAGCGTCAGGCATGCGCCGCAGCCCGTCTCTGGTGCGTCACGACAACGCCACCCACACCGATTTCACCTCGGTGTACGCCTCGACCGCGTGGACGCCGAGCTCGCGCCCGAACCCCGACTGCTTCATGCCGCCGAACGGCGAGGCGGGGTCGTACGCGTTGTAGCAGTTCACCCATACGGTGCCAGCGCGGATCGCGTGCGCGGTGCGCAGCGCCTTCCCGATGTCGCGTGACCAGACCGCGGCGGCCAACCCGTAGATCGTGTCGTTCGCCAGCGCGACTGCTCCGGCTTCGCCGCCCGAGAAGCGCATCATCGCGAGCACCGGCCCGAAGATCTCCTCCCGCGCGATCGTCATGTCCGCCTGCACGTCCTCGAACAACGCCGGCTCCACGAACCACCCGCGGCCGCCAACCGCCGCCGCCGATCCGCCCGTCGTCAGGCGCGCGCCCTGCTCCCGCCCGCGCGCCACGTAGGCCAGCACCCGGTCCCGCTGCGCGCCCGAGACGAGGGCCCCGAGCCGCGTCCCCTTCTGCAGCGGGTCGCCCGGCTTCAGGACGGCCATGCGCTCGAGCAGCCGATCGCGGACCGCGTCGTACACGGCGTCCTCCACCAGGAGCCGCGAGCCGGCCGCGCACACCTCGCCCTTGCCGTAGAAGATCGCCTGGAACGCGCCGCGGGCCGCCGCATCCAGATCTGCGTCCGCGAAGACGATGTTCGGCGACTTGCCTCCGAGCTCCAGCGTCACCCGCTTCACGGTGTCGGCGGCATCGCGCATGATCGACCTGCCCGTGGCCGTGGAGCCCGTGAAGGCGACCTTGTCCACGAGCGCATGCCTGACGAGCGCGCGGCCGGCATCCGGTCCGTAGCCCGGCACGCAGTTGAAGATCCCCGGCGGCACGCCGCACTCGAGCGCCAGCTCCGCCAGCCGCAGCGCCGTGAACGGCGTGTTCTCCGAAGGCTTGAGCACCACCGCATTGCCGCAGGCAATCGCCGGCGCCACCTTCCACACCGCCTGGGTGATCGGGAAGTTCCACGGCACGATCGCGCCGACCACGCCGATGGGCTCGCGCCGCGTGTAGTTCAGGTATCCGCCGTCGACCGGGATCGTCTCGCCGTGCACCTTGTCCGCCAGTCCCCCGAAGTACCGCAGCGTCGCTGCGGCCAATCGGACATCCACCGCGGACTCGAACAGCGTCTTGCCGTTGTCGAGCGTCTCGAGCCGGGCGAGCGCATCCGCCTCCCGCTCGACGGCCTCGGCCAGGCGGTGCAGCAGGCGCCCGCGCTGGCGCGCACCCGTCCCCTGCCAGGTGGCAGACGCGTACGCCTCCCGCGCGCTGCGGACGGCGCGGTCCACATCGTCACCGCCGGCCAGCGCCACCTCGGCGAGCACTTCCTCGGTCGCCGGATTGACCGTGGGAAAGGTTGCGCCGGAGGCGGCGTCGAGCGCCTCGCCGCCGATGATCAGACGCGTCGGGAAGCGCGTCGCGGGGGAGGCGCCGCGGGCGGACGGGGCGCGCGGATCGCGGGTGAGCTGGTCGTCTGCCATGAGGGCCGTGCAACGTACGGAGACGGGTCGGGAGCGTCAACGCCCGTTAACGCTCGATCCCGCCCGGCGTCTACCGCGGTGACGGCATGCGACCAGGCACGTTGACGCGGACCGATGAGGCGCCCGACGATGAGGCGTTGATCGCGCGGTGGCGGGAGGGCGACGAGCGAGCGGCATCGCTGCTCGTGGAGCGCCATGCCCGGCCACTCGCGCGATTCGTGACGAGCCTGGGCGTGCGGTCGGACGTGGAGGAGGTGGTGCAGGACACGTTCGTCCGCGCCTTCGGCGCGATCGATGGATTTCGGCGCCGCAGCTCACTGCGCACCTGGCTGTTCACGATCGCGCGCAACCTCGTGCGCGACCGCGCGCGTTCGGCGAGTGCGCGGCGCGAGGATCGGCAGATCGATGAGGTATACGCGGCGACTACGCACGACGCATTGGATGGGCTCGTCGCCGACGAGACGGCCGCGCGGCTGCGCGGCGCGGTCGGGCGCCTGACGCCGATGCAGCGGGATGTCTTCACGCTGCGCGTGGTGCAGGGGCTGTCGTACAGGGAGATCGCGGACGCGCTCGACAGCACGGAGGGCGCCGCCCGCGTGCACTACTACAACGCCATGCGCGCCATACAGGACCACCTCGATGACTGACTGCCCGAACGCCGACATCCGCGATCGCCTGCCCGACTGGGTGAACGAATCGCTCGGTGTGGGGGACGCGACCGACGTCGAGGCGCATCTGGCGAGATGCCCCGCCTGCACGGCCGAGGCGCGTCTCCTGCGCGCTCTTCGCGACGCGCTGCGAGCGGAGCCGGAGATCGATCTCGGGCGCATCGGATCGGCGGTCGTTGCGCGCACGCTCGGATCGGCGGTGCGGACCGAGCCCCGACGCGGGTGGCGTCCGCTCCTCGGCGGACTGGCCATCGCGGCGAGCCTGGTGCTCGGCATGGTGCTGCTGCGCGAGGCGTCGGAGCCGCCGCCTGTCGCATCGTCGCCGATGGCGGCGGTCGCACCCGATTCCGCGCGACCGGGACCGGCGACCGTGCACGCGCCTGACGACTCCGCGCCACCGCGCGATGCGGCCGGGATCACCGAGCCCACGCTGCGGCTTGCCGAGGCCGGACTCTCCGTGGGCGGAGCGCTGGCCGACCTCGGCGACGAGCAGCTGGAGGCGTTCCTGCGGCGCCTCGACGCGATGGACGCGCTGCCGCCCACGTCGCCCGCGCCCCCCCTCATCACCGATTTCGAGGTGCGTTGAGATGATGAGACGACTACGGATGGCCGCCCTGGCCGTGCTGCTGATGCTCATCGCACGGCCGGACAGCGCCAGCGCGCAGCGGCCGCCTGACAATGCCCGCCGCGCGGAGCTCGAGCAGCAGGTGCGCCAGCGCATGGGCCGCATGCTGCGCGACCGCGTGGGCCTCACCGACGAGCAGTTCCAGCGCGTGGTCGAGGTCAATCGGGGCTTCGAGGCGCGCCGGCGCACGCTCGTGGAGCAGGAGCGCGACGTGCGGATCGGACTCCGGCAGGAGGTGCTGCTCGAGGACAGGGCAGATCAGGACAGGGTCGCGCGGCTGCTCGCGCAGGCGATCGACGTTCAGCGGCGGCGGCTCCAGCTGCTCGAGGAGGAGCAGCGGGCGCTCGGGCAGTTCCTCACCCCCGTGCAGCGCGCGAAGTACATGGCGGTGCAGGAGCAGATCCACCGCGCGGTGGAGGAGATGCGGCGTCCGGGTGCCGCTCGCGCTCCCGGCGCGCGACGCCCACGCTGAGCCGCGGGCCGCGCGCTTGCCCACCGTCCGCCGCCCGGCGATGTTTCGTTCGAACGACTCGCCCGGGTGGCGGAATCGGTAGACGCAGCGGACTCAAAATCCGCCGGCCTTCGGGCCTTACGAGTTCGAGTCTCGTCCCGGGTATCGCTGATGCTGATCCGCCGCCGGCGCTGGTGCCGGCGGCGGATTCCGTTTTTCGAGGATACCGGCGCGCCGCACGCGCCGCGCGTCCGCTACATTTCCGACCGTGCGAACCTTGCCTCGCGTCCTCCTCGCCGGAGCACTCCTCCTGGTCCTCACCGCGTGCGACCGCGGCACCGCGGCCGAGCGCGACGCCAACGCGCGCCGGGTCGCCGAGACCGGCCTGTACGGCCATCGGCTGGATTCGGCGCGCGTCGTGCCCGCGGTGACGCTGGTCGATCTCCACGGCACCTCCCATGACCTCGCCCAGCTGACCCGCGGCAAGCTCTCGCTCCTCTTCTTCGGCTACACGAACTGCCCGGACGTCTGTCCGGTCCACATGACCAACATCGCCGCCGCGATGCGCGCGTTCTCCTGGGCGCGGCGGGATTCGATCCGCGTCATCTTCGTCACGACGGATCCCCAGCGCGACACCACCGAACGGTTGCGCGAATGGATCGGGTCGATCGACTCGACCTTCCTGGCACTGCGCGGCTCGCAGGCGGCGCTCGACAGCGCCCAGCGCGGACTCGGCCTCGCCGAGGCGATGCGGCTTCCGGGGGTCCACGAGGGCGACTACCAGGTCGGCCACGCAGGCCAGGTGCTCGCGGTGTTTCCCGACGGCACCGTCCGCTACGCCTACCCCTTCGGCATTCGTCAGGCAGAGTGGGTGCACGACCTGCCGAAGCTGCTCGCGTACGCGGCCGCGGGCGATGCGCCCGCGAGCCGGGAGGGCTAGCGGTGCAGTGGTGGTGTTCGGCCCAGGGAGTCGCCTGGGAGTGGACCTGGCGCGCCTACCCGGGCGTCTGGCTCTTCATCGCATTGGTGGGCGCGGCGCTCGCGTACGCGCATCGGCGTTCCGGCGTGCGGACTCAGCCATGGAGAGTCTCCCTGATGGCGCAGGGGGTGCTCGCGCTGTGGATCGCCCTCGACTGGCCGGTGGGTGCGCTCGGCGGCGGTTACCTGGCCAGCCTCCACATGCTGCAGTTCCTGCTCATCGCACTCGTCGCTCCGCCGCTCATCCTCCTCGGCATCCACGAAGAAGTGTGGGACCGGCTCGCACGCCGCGCCGTGCCGCGCTGGCTCACGGCTGCGACTACGCCGCTTCTCGGTCTCGTCACGCTCAACGCCGTCATCGTCCTCACCCATCTGCCGGCCATCGCCGATCCGATGATGGCGACGCAGCTCGGGTCGTTCGCGATCGACATGCTCTGGTTGGCATCGGGCACGCTGTTCTGGTGGCCGCTGGTTGCGCCGGTGCCGGCGCGCCCACGCTTCGTCCCGCCGTTGCGTATGGGATATCTCGTCCTCGGCATCATGTTCAGTCCGGTGACGATCGTCCTGGTGGCGGTGCTGGTGTTCAATGAGCATCCCCTGTTCGCGACGTATGAGCTGGCGCCGCGCGTCGGCGGCCTCGATTCGGTGCTGGACCATCAGATCGCGGGACTGCTCATGAGCGTGGGGGGAGCGGTGATCACGCTCGTCGGAATGACGACGATTTTCTTCCGCTGGGCCCGTGAGAGCGAGGGTGTACACGGGCCTGACGCGAACCGCGGCGTGCACCGTCCGGCTTGAGATGCGCGACCGAACGTGCAGATTTCACGGGCGCGCCGCACTCGGGTGCGCCATTCGACGCCCGCCGGCACGCCGGTTGGAGCATCTATCTGAATCGAGTGCCCGCCGCCTGCGCGGGGACTCCACCGGGGGGGATCGGGGATGACCAAGGCGGATGCCGAGGCGCTGAACGTCACCGACACGCGAACGGACGGGACATACACGCTGCCGATTCACATCACCGGCACCGAGGGCGACACGGCGATCCGCACGATGGATCTCCGCCAGATCAAGCAGACGCCTGACGAGTTCGGGCTGCTCAGCTACGATCCGGCGTTCATGAATACGGCCTCGTGCCAGAGCGCCATCACGTACATCGATGGCGATAAGGGAATCCTCCGCTACCGCGGCTACCCCATCGAGCAGCTCGCGGAGAACGCGACGTTCCTCGAGGTCGCCTGGCTCCTCCGGAATGGCGAGCTCCCGTCGCAGCACGAGTACGACGAGTGGGTCCACGACATCACCTTCCACACGTACGTCCACGAGAACATCACGAAGTTTCTCGAGGGGTTCCGCTACGACGCACACCCGATGTCGATGTTGTGCTCGAGCGTCGCGGCGCTGTCGTCGTTCTACCCCGAGGCCAAGAACATCTTCGACGAGCAGAGCCGCTACGTCTCGATCATCCGGCTCCTGGCCAAGCTGCCGACGCTGGCGGCGTTCGCCTACCGGCACATCAAGGGCCTGCCGTTCATCTATCCCGACAACGACCTGTCGTACGTCGAGAACTTCCTCTCGATGGTCGCGCGGATGAGCGAATCGCGGTACGAGGCGAACCCGGTGTTCGTCCGCGCGCTGGAGATCCTCTTCATCCTGCACGCGGACCACGAGCAGAACTGCTCGACGAGCGCGGTGCGCGCCGTGGGCTCGTCGCACGTCGATCCGTTCTCGGCCATCGCCGCCGGGATCGCCGCGCTCTACGGCCCACTGCACGGCGGTGCCAACGAGCAGGTGCTGCACATGATCGGCGAGATCGAGCACCCGCGGAACATTCCCGCGTTCATCGAGGGTGTGAAGACCGGCAAGGGCCAGCGGCTGATGGGCTTCGGGCACCGCGTCTACAAGAGCTATGACCCGCGCGCCCGGATCGTGAAGAAGCTGGCCGACGAGGTCTTCACGCAGGTCGGCATGGACAAGGACCTGGAGATCGCGATGGAGCTCGAGCGCATCGCGCTCGAGGATGATTACTTCATCTCGCGCAAGCTGTACCCCAACGTCGACTTCTACACGGGGCTGATCTACCGGTCGATGGCGTTCCCGACGTCGTTCTTCACGGTGCTGTTCGCGGTGGCGCGCACCGCTGGCTGGCTGGCCCAATGGGAGGAGATGCTGCTCGACAAGGAGCAGAAGATCGCCCGGCCGCGACAGATCTACGTCGGCCCGACGGAGCGCGAGTTCGAGACCCAGGTGACCGAGAAGCATCCCCGCGTCCGCAAGGGACCGCTGCGCAAATAGCGCCCCGGCACCCCCGGGGCGCGCCGATGCGACGCGCCCCTGCCTAACCGCTCCACCCGAGGCCCAATGCCCCTGCGCCTGTCCGCCCGTCGCGCTGCCGTCGAGGCGCACGACACGCCCTTGCTGGTGCTCGCGCTCCCCAAGGGTGCCGCGCGGCCGGAGGCGCTCCGCGCCCTCGATGAGCGCCTCGGCGGTGCGATTGCACGTGCGCTCGATGACCGTGACTTTCGTGGCGCGCGCGATGAGACGCTGCGCCTGACGGGTGCGTCGGGAGGCGGTCCCGCACGAATCCTGATCGTGGGACTCGGCGATGCGACCGATCATCCGGGCGCGGCGCGGCGCGCCGCCGCGGTCGCGGCCCGGCAGGCGCGGCGGATCGGCGTCACCGGCCTGGCGTGGTGGAGCGACCGCTCCGACGCGGCGGTGCTCGAAGCGGCCGCCGTCGGGATGGCCCTCGGCGCCTGGGAGTACACCGACCTCAAGACGCCGCCGCCGGAGAGCGAGCGCAGGCCGCCGCTCGAGGAGGCGGTGCTCCTCGTGCCTGACGAGTCCGCCGCACGCGAGTCCGTCGCGCGCGGCGCCGCCATCGGGGAGGGCACCGACCTCGCCAGGCGCCTGGCGATGATGCCCGGCAACGTCTGCACTCCGGAGTATCTGGCCGACGTCGCCGGCGAGCTCGCGAGCCGATTCGGCCTCGAGCGCACGGTGCTCGGACGCGCCGAGATGGAACGGGAGGGGATGGGCGCGTTCCTCTCCGTGGCGCAGGGAACGCCGCAGGACCCGAAGCTGATCGCCCTCGAGTACAAGGGCGGGACTGGGAAACCGGTCGTCCTGGTGGGCAAGGGACTCTGCTTCGATACCGGCGGCATCTCCATCAAGCCCGCCCAGGGAATGGAGGCGATGAAGTTCGACATGTGCGGAGCGGCCGGCGTCCTCGGGGCCATGCTCGCCATCGCCGCCATGAAGCTGCCTATCCACGTCGTCGGACTCGTCGGCAGCACGACGAACATGCCCTCGGGTACGGCGGTGAAGCCCGGCGACGTGGTCAAGGCGAGCAACGGCAAGTCGATCGAGATCATCAACACCGACGCCGAAGGAAGGCTCGTTCTGGCTGACGTGCTCGCCTATGCGAAACGGTACGATCCGGCGGTCGTCGTCGATGCCGCGACCCTCACCGGCGCGGCGGTGATCGCGCTCGGCCACACCGCCACGGCGGTGCTCGGCACTGACCAGGGGGTGGTCGACGAGCTGCTCGAGGCGGGCAAGCGCTCCGGTGAGGTGGCGTGGCCCCTCCCGTTATGGGACGACTACAAGGATCTGATCAAGTCCGACGTCGCCGACATGAAGAACTCCGGCGGGCGGCCGGCGGGCACGATCACGGCGGCGATGCTTCTCAAGGAGTTCACCGAGGGCTATCCGTGGGCGCACCTCGACGTCGCCGGCACCGCCTACGCCGAGGGGGACCTGACCTACATCCCGAAAGGGCCGACCGGCGTGCCGGTGGGCCTGTTCGTCGAGTTCGTGCGCGGGAGGGCGCGCTGACCCTCGCGCGCGCGGCCCGATGCCTGACGACGGCCGCGCTCCTGGCGGCCGTCGCGGCCGGAGACGCGCGCGCCCAGCGGCCCGACAGCGTGCGGGTCGCGGACAGCGTGCGAGTCCGCGCCGACACGCTCGGGCCAGCCGCCGACACGCTCCCGGCCGATACCATTAAAGCGCCGCTGCCACGGTTTCCCGCGCCGCCTGACGCGGGGGCAGGTCGCGCCTTCCGGTGGAACCGCGAGGAGATCGGACGGACCGGCGCCTTCACGCTCGATGAGCTGCTGGCGCGAGTGCCCGGGGCCGAAGCCTTCCGCACGGGCTGGCTGGCGGCTCCGGCGCTCGTGGCCTATCGAGGAGACGTGGGCCGCCTTCGCGTCTTTCTCGATGGGGTGGAGCTCGAGGGTCTCGCGCCCGGCACCGACGGCCTCCTCGATCTCTCCCGCGTGCAGCTCTGGACCCTCGAGGAGGTCTCGGTCGAGCGCGGTGCCGATGAGCTGCGTGTCTACCTAACGACGTGGCGCGTCGAGCGCACGACCTCCTCCACGCGGACGGACATCGCCACCGGCGACCAGGAGACGAATCTCTATCGCGGCATGTTCGGCCGCCGCTTCGGACGGGGCGAGGTCCTTCAGCTCGGCGGCCAGCAATACGGCTACTCCAACAGCCTCGACGCCTTCGGCGGCGGCGACGAGCTCTCGCTCTTCGCCCGCGCGGGGATCGCTCGGCGCGTCTGGGCGCTCGACGCCTACGTGCAGCGGGGCAATCGGACGCGCGACGCCCAGCCTCCGTTGTTCGGCGGCCCCACGCTGCCGCGGCAGGAGGCGATTCGCACCGACGGTTATGCGCGGCTCGCCCTCGGAAACACCGATGGCGGCGGCTGGCTCCACCTGATCGGTGCGATCCAGCGATTCGATCAGGAAGCAACCGGCAGCGGCGTCGATGCACTGCCCGATACGCTCGTCAGCAGCCGGCAGTATGTGGCGACCACGGGCTTCGTGCGCGGCGGATTTCACATCTCCGCCACGGGTCGCATGCACGATCCGCGAATCGGGGAGGAGCGGACGGCCGTTACGGGTCGCCTGTCGGTGGACCGGCGATACTTCACCGTCGCGCTGCGCGCCGACGCCCGCGAGAGCGACACCATTTCGGTCGAGGAAGCAAGCGCCGCGCTCCGTCCGACCTCCTGGCTCACCGTCGCGGGTGCGGTTGCGCGGCGGCACGGCGGCGAGCCCGAACTCACGCAGACCTCTGCGCGCGCCGAGATCGGGCTTCGCCTCGGCGGCACTTGGCTGATCGGCGGCATCCTGACCTCCGATACCACGCATGCGGTTACGCCCCCGCGTCTGTTCGATTCGGCGCTGCCGGCCGTCGAGGACGCCGACGCGCCGGAGGCGACGTTCGCCGCGATCCGCGGGCGCGTATGGCGCGACGTCTTCGTCGACGCGCAGGTGACGCAGTGGGCGGAGGATGGATGGCTGCGCCCCAAGCGGAGTGGCTACGGCTATCTCTACATCGATACGCAGTGGCTCAGCCGCTTCCCGAGCGGCAGCTTCGGCTTCCTCGGGTCGGCCGGCTACGTGTTCCGGGACCAGGTGCTGTTTCCGACGGCGACGGGTGCGGCCGACCTCGGCACCGCGGTGCGCGAGCTCCGGCTTCACGCGGAGGTGCGAATCCTCGATGGAGCGATCTTCTGGAAGCAGTACTTCCGCCTCGACCCCGCGCGACCTGAGGTGGTGCCGGGATTCGGGCTGGTGCGGCAGACCAGCATGTACGGCGTGCGCTGGCAGTTCTGGAATTGACAAAGTCCATGTCACTCCATAACTTGCGCTGCTTCCTATGATTCGAAGCATGACGGGGTTCGGCGCCGCCGCGGGCGACGTCGGTGGCCTTCGTGTCACCGTCGAAATCCGCACGGTCAACCACCGCTTCCACTCGCCCAATCTCAAGCTGCCGTCAGCGCTGGCCAGGTTCGAGCCGGAAGTGCGCGAACACCTGCGCAACCGGATCGCGCGCGGGCACGTGACGGTCGTGGCGCGGCTGGAGCGGTCGTCGATGGACGAAGCCGTGGTGGATGAGGTGCGCTTCGCGGCCTACGCGGACCGGCTGCGCGACCTCCAGCGTCGTTATGATCTGGACGACGACCTGGACGTCGGGACGGTGGTGCGGATGCCGGGCGTGTTGAGCACCGATGCGCTGGAGGAGGTCGGGGAGTCACCGGCCCCGTTCCTCGCGATCGTCGAGCGTGCGGCCGACGCGCTCGTGCAGATGCGGCAGCGCGAGGGCGAGCGGATGGTCGCGATCCTGCGCGAGCGACTCGGCGAGGTCTCGGGTCGCATCGACCGCATCGCGGCGCGGGCGCCGGCGCGGCTGGTGGAGGAGCGCGAGCGACTCCGGCGGGCGGTCCGTGAGCTCGCCGACGGCATCGACGTCGAGGAGCCGCGGCTGGCGCAGGAGATCGCCATTCTGGCGGACAAGATGGACGTCGCCGAGGAGCTGGACCGCTTCCGGGCGCACGTGGAGGCGTTTGCGGAGACGCTGGAGCAGGAGGGGGGGGAACCGGTCGGCCGCCGCCTCGCATTCCTGACCCAGGAGATGCTGCGGGAGACGAACACGACGGGGAGCAAGGCGCGGGATACCGTCATGCTGCACGAGGTGGTGGCGGTGAAGGAGGAGCTGGAGCGGATCGCGGAGCAGATCGAGAACCTCGAGTGACCGCGTTCCCGATCATTCTCTCGGCACCGTCCGGGGCGGGGAAGACGTCGATCGCCAGGGGGCTGCTCGCCAGCCGCAACGACGTCGGATACTCCATCTCGTGCACGACGCGAGCGCCGAGGCAGGGAGAACGGGACGGGCGGGACTATCACTTCATCGGCACCGAGGAGTTCCTCGCTCGTCAGGCAGCCGGCGAGTTCGCGGAGTCGGCGCAGGTGCACGGCAACTTGTACGGCACGCTGCGCAGCGAGGTGGCGGGGGTGCTGCAAGGCGGCCGACACGTGGTGATGGACATCGATGTGCAGGGCGCGGCGCAGTTCCGCCGGGCCTTTCCGGGGTCGGTCGCGGTGTTCGTCCTGCCGCCGTCGGCGGAAGTGTTGTTGGAGCGATTGCGGGCGCGCGGCACCGAGGATCGTGCCGCGCTCGCGCAGCGGATGATCAGCGCGCTCGAGGAGCTGCGCGCGGTCACCGAGTACCACTACGTCGTGATCAACGACGTGATCGATCAGGCGGTCGCCCGCGTGTCGGCGATCATCGACGCCGAGACGATGCGGCGGGACCGTTTGCGGGACCTGGATGCTTCGGTGCGCGCGCTCATCGCGCGGCTGGAGCGCGAAATCGACGACAAGCCATACGAGGAGTGAGATGCGCGTCTTCACACCGGTCGAAGTGACCCAGCACGTCGCCAACAAGTACCTGTCCGTGCTCGTCGCGGCCAAGTTCGCGCGAATCCTGAACGACCGGCGGTTGCCGGGCATGAGCGCCGTGCACGAGAAGAAGCTCACGACGCAGTCGCTCGAGGCGCTTGCGACGGGCGAGATTCCGCATCGCGTGGTCACGCGCAAGCGCGCGTAAGGCACCGGGCGTGCGGCCGTTCGCGTCGCGGCGGGTGCTGCTGGGCGTCACCGGCGGCATCGCGAGCTACAAGGCGGGATGGCTGGCGCGCCTGCTCGCGCAGGCGGGCGCCGAGGTCGATGTGGTGCTCACGACGGGCGCGCAGGAGTTCGTGCGCCCGCTGACCTTCGAGGGACTCACGGGTCGCGAGGTCTACACGGACCTCTTCGCGCCCGGCCACGCGCTCGATCACATCCGCCTGGCTCGTGAGGCACGCGCGATCGTCGTGGCGCCCGCCACCGCCGACTTCATGGCGCGGGCCGCGGCCGGCCAGGCCGGCGACCTCCTCTCCGCCATCCTGCTCGCCACCGAAGCGCCGGTCCTGCTCGTTCCCGCGATGAACGATCGGATGTGGGCACACCCGCAGACACAACGCAACGTCGCGCACCTCCGCGACATCGGCTACGGCGTCCTGGAGCCCGAGCTCGGCATGCTCGCCGCGGGCGAAGGAAGCGGCCCCGGGCGCCTGCCCGAGCCCGAGACGATCCTGGCGCACGTGGGCCGCTTGCTGGAGGAACACGGCGCGCTGGCCGGCAAGCGGATCCTCGTGACCGCCGGGCCGACTCGTGAGGCCGTGGATCCGGTTCGCTTCCTCTCCAATCGAAGCACGGGCAAGATGGGCGCAGCCATCGCCGCCGCCGCGTGGCGACGCGGCGGCGACGTGACGCTCGTCGCCGGTCCCCTCGAGATCGTGTCTCCGGTCGGCGTCCGGCACGTCGCCGTCGAAACCACCGAGGAGATGCGCGACGCCGTCGTGCGCGCGCTACCCGATACCGACGTGCTCGTGATGGCCGCGGCACCCGCCGACTTCCGCGTCGACGATCCCGCCGGTCGCAAGATCAAGCGCGATCACGGTGCGCGCAGCATCGAGCTGGCACCCACGCCCGACATTCTCCGCGAAAGCCGCGGCGAACGGAAGACGGGTGCCGTCATCGTCGGCTTCGCGCTGGAAACCGGCAATGCGCTCGATGCGAGCCGGGAGAAGCTCGCCCGCAAGGACCTGGATCTGCTCGTCGTGAACGATGCGCTGGAGCCGGGCGCCGGGTTCGCCGTCGACACGAACCGCGTCTCGCTGCTGGCGCGGGACGGCAGCGTAGAGGAGCTGCCGCTCCTGAGCAAGCACGAGGTGGCGGACCGGCTCCTCGATCGCGTGGAGGATCTGCTGGGTGGACGGTGACGCGCTCTTCCGGCGCTGGCTCGCGCAGCAGCGCGAGCTGGGCGACGACGAGCTGGTCCTCTCCTCACTGACGGCTCGTCAGGCAGTGGCGGCCATGCGCGGGATTCCCGCGTCGCTAGCCGCATCCGCCCGCATCGCGTCCCGCGGCGCGCCACGCTCGCCGGAGGCCGCGCGCCTTCCCGAGCGCGCGTCAACGCCGGCGACCTCCGTGACCGCGGCCGCCGGCAGCGCGCCGCTCGACTGGCGCACGGAGCTTTCCGCCGCGGGTGCCGCGCCGGGCAAAGGCCCCGGGCGCGAGAGCGCGCCCCTGCCTGACGCGGGAACGCGCCGTCGGGGGCCCGACCGGGGCGCACCGCTCGCGCCCACCCCCGATGTCATGCGCGCGGCCTCGATCGCGGAGCTTGCCGAGCTCGTCGCCCAGTGCCGCGGCTGCGCGCTCTTCAGGACCGCGCTCAATCCGGTGCCGGGCGAAGGCAATCCGGAGGCCGACTTCGTGTGCGTGGGCGAGGCCCCGGGCGCGACCGAGGACGAGCAGGGCCGTCCGTTCGTCGGCGCGGCGGGACAACTACTCACGAAAATTCTCGCGGCGGTTAACTTGGAGCGCGGGGACGTCTTCATTATGAACGTCCTCAAGCACCGCCCGCCGGGCAATCGCAACCCGGATCCGTCGGAGGTCGCGGCGTGTCGGCCATTCCTCCTCCGGCAACTCGAGTTGATCCAGCCCAAGGTCATCCTGGCGCTCGGCACGTTCGCCGCGCAGACGCTCCTCGAGACCAAGGACTCGCTCGGCAAACTGCGCGGACGCGTACATTCGTTTCAGGGCATCCCGGTCGTGGTGACCTACCACCCCGCGGCGCTGCTCCGCAACCCAGCCTGGAAGCGACCGACCTGGGAAGATGTCCAGTTCGCCCGTAGAATTCTCGACGTCGGCCCCGGCGCCTGACGCCTATCGCGACCGCCGCGCCCCCTGGTCGGAGGACGCGGAGCGCGCCGTGATCGCCGCGATGCTGATGGACCAGGATGCCCTCCTGCGCGCCACCGAGCACGTCGTGGACTCCATGTTCTACCGCGAGGGGCACCGGCGCATCTTCCGCGCGATGGTGACCATCTCCGAGCGCGGCGACGTGGTCGACCCGCTCACGCTCGTCGACGAGCTCAATCGGCGCGGCGAACTGGAGGCGGCGGGCGGCAAGGACTACATCGGCTTCCTCCTCGACGTCGTGCCCACCGCCGCCAACGTCGAGTATCACGCGCGCATCGTGCAGGAAAAGGCCATCCTGCGCGGCGTCATCGAGACCTGCACCTCGCTCATCACCGAGGCGTACGAGGGCAGGCTGCTGGCGGCCGACCTGCTGGACGAGGCCGAGCAACGCGTGTTTCAGCTCAGCCAGTCGCGTGGCACCGAAGGTTTCACGCGCATCAAGCAGCTCATGTGGCCAACGATGGAGCGCATCGAGGCGCTGCAGCGCGGTGGCCGGTCGGTCACCGGCGTGCCGAGCGGTTTCACGGATCTCGACGAGATGACGTCGGGCTTCCAGCCGTCGGACCTGATCATCGTCGCGGCTCGTCCATCGATGGGCAAGACGGCGCTCGTGCTCAACATCGCCCAGCACGTCGCCATCGAGGAGAACACGCCGGTGGCGGTGTTCTCTCTCGAGATGAGCAAGGAATCGCTGGTGCAGCGGATGCTCACCGCCGAAGCGCGCGTCGATTCGCAGATGCTGCGCAAGGGCAAGCTGCGCGACGATGAGTATCCGCGCATCGCCAAGGCGGCGGGCATTCTGAGCTCCGCGCCGATCTGGATCGACGACACGCCCGGCGTCTCGCTGCTCGAGATGCGCTCGAAGGCGCGGCGCCTGAAGGCGGAGACCGACATCGGGCTTCTGATCGTCGACTACCTCCAGCTCATGACCGGGCCGACTGGCGTCGAGAACCGGCAGCAGGAGATCAGCCAGATCTCGCGGTCGCTCAAGGCGCTCGCGAAGGAGCTGCACGTCCCGGTGGTCGCGCTGTCGCAGCTCTCCCGCGCGCCCGAGCAGCGGACCGGGGAAGGCAAGCGCCCGCAGCTCTCGGACCTGCGCGAGTCCGGCGCGATCGAGCAGGACGCCGATCTCGTCATGTTCATCTACCGCCCCGAGGTGTACGAGGGCTCGGAGGACAAGGACGGCAAGCCGCTGGAAGGGCGGGCCGAGATCATCGTGGGCAAGCAGCGCAACGGGCCGACCGGCACGGTGAATCTCTACTTTCACAAGTCGTACACCCGCTTCGAGAACTACTCGCCGCGCCTCGCGACGTGACGCGGAAGGTACGGACCGTCTACCGGTGTACGGACTGCGGCGGCGAGGCCCCCAGGTGGGCCGGCCGCTGCGACGACTGCGGGGCGTGGAACACGCTGGTCGAGGAGACGACGGCCGCGCCGCGTCAGGCAGGCCGCCGGTCCCGCGCGCCGGCCTCCGCCGGCGCCCCTGGCCGGGTGCGCGCCCTCGGCGACGTCGACGCGGCCGCCTCGCCGCGCCTCACGACCGGGCTGCCGGAGCTGGACTTCGTGCTGGGAGGCGGGATCGTGCCGGGCTCCATGACGCTGATCGGCGGCGAGCCCGGCATCGGCAAGTCTACGCTCCTGCTGCAGGTCGCCGCTCGCCTGACGAGCTCGGGTGCCGCCACGCTCTACGTGTCCGGTGAGGAGTCGCCCCTCCAGGTGCGGCTCCGCGCCGACCGACTGGCCGAGCCCACGGCCGGGGTGCTGCTGCTCAGCGAAACCTCGCTCGAGACGATCGTTGCCACGGCCGAGGCCCAGCGCCCCGCCGCGCTCATCATCGACTCGATTCAGACGGTGTACACCGAGGCGCTCGAAGGCGCGCCGGGGAACGTCGGCCAGGTGCGCGAGTGTGCCGCGCGGCTCATGCGCTTCGCCAAGGACAGCGGCACGGCGGTGATCGTGATCGGCCACGTCACCAAGGGCGGCGGCATCGCCGGTCCCAAGACGCTCGAGCACATCGTCGATACGGTGCTCTATTTCGAAGGGGAAGGCGTGCAGGACCACCGCATCCTCCGCGCGACGAAGAACCGGTTCGGCGGCGTCGACGAGATCGGCGTCTTCACGATGACGCAGCACGGCCTCGCCGTCGTCGAGAATCCGTCGGCCATCTTCGTCGGCTCCCGCGACAGCGAGTCGTCAGGCACGGCGGTCGCCGCACTGCTCGAGGGCACCCGTCCGATGCTGGTCGAGGTCCAGGCGCTCGCCGCGCGCGCGGGGTTCGGCACGCCGCAGCGCGTCGCAAACGGCTTCGACGGCCGGCGCCTCGCCATGCTCCTGGCGGTGCTCGAGAAACGTGCCGGCATCCCGTTCGGGCAGCTCGACGTGTTCGTGAACGTCGCGGGGGGGCTGCGCCTCGTCGAGCCGGCTGGCGATCTCGCCGTCGCGGCCGCGCTCGTCTCCAGCGTCCACGACCGCCCGCTTCCCGCCGGCGCGGTGTTCATCGGCGAGGTCGGCCTGGGCGGCGAGATCCGGCCCGTCTCGCAGACGGACCGTCGCGTCGCGGAAGCCGAGCGTATGGGCCTGACGACGGCGTTTCTCGCGTCGCGCGGCACGCGCCGCGACAACGGCCGTGCGATCCGGACCATCGCCGCGCCCACCGTGGCGGCGCTTCTCGAGCGGCTCCACGCATGAGCGCGCCCGACGTCGGCGTCGTCATCGTGGCCGCGGGGACCGGCTCGCGCACGGGCGCCGCGGAGCTCAAGCAGTTCCGCTGGATCGGCGGAAAGCCGATGCTACTGCACAGCGTCCAGGCGTTCCACGCGCGCGCGGACGTGGCCATGGTCGTCTGCGTGCTCCCAAAGAGCCATGCGGCCGATCCGCCGCCCTGGCTCTTTCAGTGCGACATCGAGCGGCTCCTCGTCGCCGTCGGAGGCGCCGAGCGGGGCGACTCGGTATTCGCCGGCCTCTCCGATCTGCCCGACGAATGTTCAGTGGTCGTGGTGCACGACGCGGCGCGTCCCTTCGTCGACGACGCCACGATCGACCGCGTCATCGCCGCCGCGCGCCAGGGCACCGGCGCAATCGCCGCGCTCCCGGTCGTCGACACCCTGAAGGAGGTCGATGCCGAGGGCCGGATCGTCCGCACGCTCGACCGGACGCGCCTCTGGCGTGCGCAGACGCCGCAGGCATTCCCGCGCGACCTGCTCGTCCGCGCCTATCAGGAAGCCCGGGGAGCGCGGGTCGCCGCCACCGACTGCGCTGCGCTCTGCGAGCGCGCCGGCATTCCGGTCCGCATCGTCACCGGCAGCGAGCGCGCGATGAAGATCACCACGCCTGACGACTTCGCCCGCGCCGACGCGCTCGCGCACCTGCCGTGACCGCGTCGCTGCCCGTCGTCCCGTTCTGGGCCGCCCCCGAGATCGAAGCCTCGCTCGGGCCGGTGATCGCCCATCTGCAGTCCGGGCGCGTGCTCGCCTATCCCACCGAGACCGTCTACGGCTTCGGGGGAGCGGTGGATCACGATGCCGTCGAGCAGCTCGTCGCGCTCAAGGGACGGCCCCCCGGCAAGCCCTTTCTCCTGCTGGTCTCCTCGAGCGAGATGGTGGCGGGTCTGGACCTCCGGCTCCTGCCCTACGCGGCGCAGCTCGCGGCACGCCACTGGCCCGGCCCGCTCACCCTGGTGCTGCCGGGCGGAGAGGGTCGCATTCCTCCGCGGCTGCGCGGACCGGAGGGCGGCGTGGCGGTGCGCTGGACGTCGCATCCCGGCATCACGCGGCTCCTGCAGGCCTACGGGGATCCCATCACGTCGACCAGCGCCAACCGACCCGGCGTGCCGCCCGCCATGTCGGCCACCGAAGTGGTGGAGCAGTGGAACGACGCGATCGCGCGCGGCCGCCTGATGGTGCTGGATGGCGGACGCCTGACGGAGTCGCCGCCATCGACGGTGGTAGATTGCACCGGCGTTCACCCGAGGGTGATCCGCCCGGGCGCCATTTCGGCGGCCACGCTCCGCGTGAGCGTGCCCGATCTGATTGGAGACGCGTGAATTCGATGCGGGTACTCTTCGTGTGCACGGGCAATACTTGTCGGAGCGCGCTGGCCGAGGCGCTGGCGCGTGAGGCGATCGGCGCGCTGCGGCTCGACGGCGTGAAGGTGTCCAGCGCCGGAGTGCACGCCTGGACCGGCGCGCCCGCCTCGGACGGCGCGCTGCTGGTCGCGCTGGAGAACGCGCTGGACCTCTCGGGTCATCGCGCCCGGGCGGTCGACAAGGAGCTGCTGGCGGCGCAGGACCTCGTGCTCGTCATGAGCCCCCACCACCTGGAGCGCGTGGAAGCGTTAGGTGCCAAGGGTCGTGCCCATCTGCTGTCGAGCTACGCCAGCCGGGGCGAGAGCACCCGCGCCATCGCCGACCCGTTCGGCGGGGACCTGGCCGCCTATCGCGAGGCCTACGACGACCTGCGGCGCGAGGTCTACGCCGCCATGGAGCGCCTCGCCGAGGAGCGCGCCCCCAACGATTCGTGAGCGGGGCGCCACGACGCCTCGTGCTGCTGGGGCATCCGGTCGCGCACTCCCTGTCGCCGGCGATGCAGAACGCGGCCCTCGAGGCGCTCGCGCTGCCGCTCCGCTACGAGGCACTCGACATACCGCCAGCCGGGCTCGACGCCGCGCTCGACGCCCTGATCGCGGAGCACGCGGCGGGCAACGTCACGCTGCCGCACAAGGGTCGCGTCGCGGCGCGCTGCCACCGGCTGAGCGACCGCGCCGCGCGCGCGGCCGCCGCCAACGTCTTCTGGGTGGAGGACGGCCGGCTCGCAGGCGACAATACCGACATCCCGGCGTTCGCCTCGCTCGTCCAACAGTTGCTAGGCGCGCCGCCCACGCCTCGACGGGTGGCGCTGCTCGGCGCCGGCGGTGCGGCGGCCGCGGTCCTCGTGGCGGCGGAGGCCTGGCCCGGCACGCAGGTGGTGCTGCACAACCGGTCGGCCGACCGCGCCGCGGCGCTCGCGGCCCGCTTTCCGGTCGTCGAGCGCATCGCCGCGACGGCGGACGATGCCGTGCGCGGCGCGGACCTCGTCGTGAACGCCACATCCCTCGGGCTGCGCGATGCGGACGCGCTTCCGGTCGCGATCGACCGCCTGCCCGCCGGCGCCGTCCTCGTGGACCTCGTGTACCGGCGCGGCGGCACGGCGTGGATCACCGCGGCAACGGGGGCCGGACATGCCGCGGCCGATGGGCTCGCGATGTTGCTGGAGCAGGGCGCGTTAGCCTTCGAGCGATGGTTCGGGCGGCCGGCGCCGCGCGCGGTGATGCGTGAGGCGCTCGTCAGGCAGGCAGGCGCTCGCCGCTGAGCGACTCGGACGGCAATGCGCGCGCGCCGCGCGCGCCGTGTTCGACCTCCTCCTGCCGCCGGCCTGCGTCGCCTGCCGGCACCTCCTCCACGCCGGCGACCCCGGCCCCGTCTGCGGACACTGCTGGTCCCGCGTCCGCGCCCTCGCGGCGCCCCGGTGTCTCCGCTGCGGTCACCCCGCCGACGCCTACGCCTGCCGGTTGTGCCCGCTCTTTCCGCCCTGGATCCGCGCGGTCCGGAGCTGCTGCTGGATGGCCGGCGGCGCCCGCGACCTCGTCCACGCGTTGAAGTACGGAGGCTGGACCGGCGTCGCGGAGGGCATGGCCAACCGAATGGCGCGTCTGGACTGGCCTGACGACGTGATCGAGGAACGCAATGCCGTGGTCGCGGTACCGCTCGCGCCAGCGCGCCAACGCGAGCGCGGCTACAACCAGAGCGCGCTCCTTGCGATGCACCTCGCGCGGCGGTGGCGCGTAGCGGACTGGTCCGATGCGCTCCTGCGCTCACGCGCCACGCGCACGCAAACGCAGTTGACACCGGAGGCCAGGACGCGCAACGTTTCGGGCGCTTTTCGCGCGCCAGGGGACGCGGCACAGCGGCTCCGCGGCGCGCATGTCGTACTCGTCGATGACGTGCTCACCACGGGCGCCACGGCGCTGGCCTGCGCCGGCGCCCTGCGCGGCGCCGGAGCACGCATCATCAGCATCGTCACGTTCGGACGGGCGCCGGCGCTCGGCGACCCCGTATGACTGGGAGCGATACACATCATGGCACTACGGGTTGGGATCAATGGCTTCGGCCGGATCGGGCGGCAGGTCATTCGCGCGGCAAAGGAGCAGGGCACGGACATCGATTTCGTGGCGGTCAACGACCTGACCGACACGAAGACGCTCGCGCACCTGTTCAAGTACGATTCCGTGCACCGCACCTACGGGGGCACCGTGCAGGGCGGGGAAGGGGCGATTACCATCGATGGCGACGAGCTCAAGGTGCTGTCCGAAAAGGACCCCGGCAAGCTGCCGTGGAAGGACCTGGGCGTGGACGTCGTCCTCGAGTCCACCGGTCGGTTCACCGCGAAGGCCGACGCCGAGAAGCACATCGCGGCGGGCGCGCGCAAGGTCATCATCTCGGCGCCGGCAAAGAACGAGGACATCACCATCGTGATGGGCGTCAATCACGAGAAGTACGACGCGGGCAAGCACCACGTCATTTCCAACGCCTCGTGCACGACGAACTGCCTCGTGCCGATGGTCAAGGTCGTGCGTGAGGCGTTCGGCTTCAAGCACGGCACGATGACCACGATCCACAGCTACACGAACGACCAGCAGCTGCTCGATCTGCCGCACAAGGACCTGCGAAGGGCGCGCGCCGCGGCGCTCTCGATGATTCCCACTACGACCGGGGCGGCGAAGGCGACCTCGCTCGTGATCCCTGAGGTGAAAGGGAAGATCGACGGCATCTCGATCCGCGTGCCGACGCCGGACGTGAGCCTCACCGATCTCGTGGCCGAAGTCGAGCGCGCCACCTCCGTGGACGAGGTCAACGCGAAGTTCAAGGACGCCGCCGCCGCTGGGCCGTTGAAGGGCATCCTGGCCTACAGCGATGAACCGCTCGTCTCCACCGATTACATCGGGAACCCCTTCTCGTGCATCCTCGACTCGTTGAGTACCAACGTCATCGATGGCACGCTCGTGAAGGTGTGCGGCTGGTACGACAACGAGTGGGGCTACGCCGCGCGCTGCGTCGACCTGCTCGCCTTCGTCGGCAAGACCTTGTGACCGAGCGCGTCACGCGCAGCGATCGCACGCGGGACGCGGTCGCGCTCCTGCTCGTGATCGTCGCCGTTGCCCCCGTCGCGTACGCGTGGCGGGGGTTTGTCTCGCTGTCGGAGGAGGCGCGCATCGCGCTGCAGCCTGGCGAGACCGCCTTTCAGCAGTTCATGCACTACTTCTGGTTCGCGGTGGCCGGACTCCTGCTGCTGGTGACCGGCATCGGCGTCGCCACGTGGTCTTACCTGAAGCGCCGCCGCCGGCTGCGCCAGAGTCTCTCATGAACACGCAGACCCTTCGCACCATCCCCGACGATGCGCTCCGCGGCAAGCGGGCGCTCGTGCGGGTCGATTTCAACGTCCCCATGGAGGGCGCCACGATCACGGACGACACGCGCATCCGTGCCGCGCTGCCCACCATCGAGCACCTGACGCGCCGCGGCGCAGCCGTCGTCCTGCTGTCGCATCTCGGCCGCCCCAAGGGCAAGGCCGATCCCACGTACTCGCTGGCCCCCGTCGCCGACCATCTCCGCAGCCTGACGAGCGCGCCGGTTCACTTCTCGGCGGAGCTGCGCGGCGACGCCGCGGTCGCGGCCACGAAGTCCCTAGGCCCCGGCGAGATCCTCCTCATGGAGAACACCCGCTTCGACGCGGGCGAGGAGCAGAACGACGACGCCCTCGCGCGCGACATCGCGCAGCTCGGCGACCTGTTCGTCAACGACGCCTTCGGCGCGGCGCACCGGGCGCACGCATCGACCGAGGGAGTGACGCGCTACCTGCGTCCCGCCGTCGCCGGCTACCTGATGGAGAAGGAGCTCGAGTACCTTGGCGGCGCCCTCGAGTCACCGACCCGCCCGTTCGTGGCCATCCTCGGCGGCGCCAAGATCTCCGGAAAGATCGACGTCATCGACCAGCTCCTCCCCAAGGTCGATCGCCTGCTGATCGGCGGCGCCATGGCGTGCACGTTCTTCCGGGCCATGGGACTCGGCACCGGAAAGTCCCTGGTCGAGGACGACCGCGTCGAGATGGCGCGCGCGCTCCTCGAGCGTTCCGCCGACCGCTTCCTCCTGCCTGACGACGCACTCGCCGCGCCGTCGCTCGAGCAGGCGGCACGCGCCCACGCCGTCGCCCGCGACGCCATCCCGGCCGACGAGGCGATGTTCGACATCGGCCCCCGCAGCGCCGAGGCGTTCGCGAAGGAGATTGCCGGCGCCAGGACCATCATCTGGAACGGCCCCATGGGCGTCTTCGAGACGCCCCCCTTCGACGCCGGCACGCGCGCCGTGGCAACCGCGCTCGCCGGGGCTACCGAGGCCGGTGCGACGACGATCGTGGGCGGCGGCGACTCCGCCGCCGCCGTCGCCGAGGTGGGGCTCGAGTCGCGAATGAGCCACGTCTCCACCGGCGGCGGCGCTTCCCTCGAGTTCCTCGAGGGCAAGACGCTGCCGGGCGTCGCGGCGCTCGACCAGCGGAGGGGCTGATGCGCGGCCCCGTCTTCGCGGCCAACTGGAAGATGAACCACGGGCCGCACGACGCCCGCGCGTTCATGCGGACGTTTATCACTCGTTATGTGCGGAAGTCCGATCGCACCGTCGTGATCTTCCCCGCGCAGATCAGCGTGCCGGCCGTGGCCGAAACGCTCAAGGAGCGCACCGACCTCCTCCTCGGCGTGCAGAACATTCACTGGGAGGACAAGGGCGCGTACACCGGCGAGATCTCCGCGACCATGGCCCGCGACGCCGGCGCGGCCCTCGCGCTCGTTGGGCACTCCGAACGCCGGCACGTGTTCGGCGAAACGGACGAAGAGACCGGACGGAAGTGTCTCGCCGCAGCGCGCGCGGGCCTCAAGCCGATGCTGTGCGTCGGCGAGAAGATCGAGGAGCGGGAGAACGGCCTGACCGAAGCCGTGATCCTCCGCCAGCTGCGTGCCGGTCTCGAGTCGCTGGAGCCCGGACAGATCACGACGATGTTCATCGCGTACGAGCCGGTCTGGGCGATCGGCACCGGCCGCACCGCGACCCCCGACGACGCCGCCACGGTACACGCATTGATCCGCGCCGAGCTCCAGTCGCGCATCGGCGCACCGGCGATGCGCGTGCCGATTCTGTACGGCGGCAGCGTCAACACGGGCAACGCCAGGGCGCTCCTCGATGCGCGGGAGGTCGGAGGGCTTCTGGTCGGCGGCGCGAGCCTCGATCCCG
Organism: Gemmatimonadaceae bacterium; assembly: GCA_035461825.1. Classification (GTDB taxonomy): domain Bacteria; phylum Gemmatimonadota; class Gemmatimonadetes; order Gemmatimonadales; family Gemmatimonadaceae; genus JALZIF01. The sequence continues at coordinate 34,164 of DATHUW010000081.1, read as the reverse complement.
AGAGCTGGCTCAGCATCGTGCGCACTTGATCGGTGCCCGCGGCGGGCCTAGCTTTTCTTGGTTACGCCACCCACTCGACCTCACGCGTCATGTATAGCTTCTTGCTGGTGCTGCTGGTGCTCGACGCCATTCTGCTGATCCTCGTCATCCTCATGCAGGCGGGGAAGGGCGGCGGCATCGCCGCGACGTTCGGCGGCGCCTCATCCTCGGCCGAATCGTTCATGGGCTCCCGCCAACAGGCGACGCTGCTCACGAAGATCAGCTGGTACGGCGGCGGGGTCTTTCTCGCGCTTGGCTTGGTTCTCTCGATCCTGTCGACGCAGCGGACCACGCCCCGGTCGGTGCTGGACGAAACGTTCCAGCAGCCGGCGGCCACCACCCCGGTCGTGCCTGCGCCCGGCACTGGCGGTGCCACCGCGGTTCCGCTCGAGCCGGCAACGCCTCCCGAGCAGCCGCCGCCCCAGCCCTGACGTTGCGCGATCCGTTCCAGACCCGCCCGGGGTTCCTCCTCCTCGAGGACGGGACCCTTTTTCACGGCACGCTCCGCTATCCCGTCGCCGCTGGACCGGTCGTGGCCGAGGTGGTGTTCACCACGAACATGACGGGATACCAGGAGGTCTTCACCGATCCCTCCTATCGCGGCCAGATCGTCGTAATGACGGCGCCGATGATCGGCAATTACGGGATCAACACCGAGGATCCCGAGTCGTCCACGCCGCAGATCGCCGGCGTCGTGGTTCGCGAAGTCTCGGAGTCACACTCGAACTGGCGGGCCACGGGAGACCTCACAGACTGGTTGAAGTCGGCACAAGTGCCGATTCTCGAAGATGTTGACACGCGGAAGCTCACGCGCCACCTGAGATCGGTACGCGTCATGCTCGGCGTGATCGGCGCGGGACAGCAGCCCGATGCCGGCGCGCGCGCGGCGCTGGACAGCTGCCCCTCGATGGAGGGGCTGGATCTGGCCTCGCGGGTGACGACCTCCGAGCCCTACCAGTGGGGCGACCCCGATGCGCCGCGTCACATCGTCGCCTACGACTTCGGCATCAAGCGCAACATCCTCCGGCTCTTCGAGGAGCAGGGCTGCCGCGTGACGGTCGTGCCTGCGAACACGCCGGCCCGCGAGGCGCTCGACCTGGATCCCGACGGCCTGTTTCTGTCGAACGGGCCGGGTGATCCCGCGGCCATCGCCTACGCGCCCGGCATCATTCGTGAGTTGGGCGATTCCGGCGTCCCGATGCTGGGCATCTGCCTGGGCCACCAGCTCCTCGCGCTCTCCTACGGCGCTGAGACCGTCAAGATGCCCTATGGCCACAGGGGCGGGAACCACCCCGTGCGCGACGTCGAAACCGAAGAAGTGCTGATCACCGCCCAGAACCATGGGTTCGCCGTTCGCGGAGGCGTGGACGGCATCCCCGGCGCTCCCGAGCTCGAGGTGACGCACGTGAACCTCAACGATGGGACGGTCGAGGGGCTCCGCCACCGGACCCGGCCGATCTTTGCGGTCCAGTATCATCCGGAGGCGGCGCCGGGGCCGCATGACGCCCGTGGACAGTTCCCCGCGTTCATGCACGCCGTGAATTCTACGACCCCGTCAGGCGGCACAAACTCTTGACAGTCAATAAGTAAGCTCCTACCTTCGGGGAGCCTGCCCACCCCTCCTGGCGAGCGTTTCCCGAGGTTTCCCAGCATGACAAAAGCCGATCTCGTCGAGCGCGTCACCGCACAGATCGCGCAGACCGCCGGTCCGATGATCTCCAAGAAGGACTGCGCGCGCGTCGTCGACGCGTTCCTCGAGGCGATCAAGGAGGCGCTGCGCGAAGGCAAGAACATCGAGGTGCGGGGCTTCGGCACCTTCAAGATCCGGCAGCGGCGCACGCGCATGGCGCGCAATCCGCGCACCGGCACGCCCGTCGAGGTGTCAGCGCGTCCGGTGCCGGTGTTCAAGCCCTCCAAGGAGTTGCGCTCGTTGGTCGCGGACCTTACGGATATCGCTCAGTCCGACGACCACGACGAGGAAGACGCCGCGTAAGGCTCGGGCCCGTACCTCTCGCACGCCCCGCGGCGCCACCGGCGCGCGGGGCGTTTCTCTTTGGCGGCGAGAGACTTGCCTTGCCTCGATCGCGAGCCCACCCTTAGACCATGACCGTCACCGCCCTGCTCTTCGCCTCGTACGCCGACGCCTTCGGCGCGGACTCGGTCGTGCTGGATCTCCGCCCTGGCGCCACGATCGCCGACGCCGTCGACGCGCTCCGCTCGCGCCCCGGCGGGAGCGTGCTGCCGAGCTCGCCGTTGGTCGCCGTGAACCTCGTGTATGCGGATGCCAGGGACACGCTCGAGCACGGGGACGAAGTCGCGATCATCCCGCCCGTCGCGGGAGGCTAGCCGTGCGCGCCGCGATTACCTCCGCACCGATCGACGCGCCGGCGCTGCTCCGTGAAGTGGCCCAGCCAGCGAACGGCGCGGCCGTTCTCTTCCTTGGGACGGTGCGCGAGCAGAACGAGGGTCGCGCAGTCACCGGCATCGACTATGCGGCGTATGAGCGCATGGCGGAGCTGGAGCTCGAGAAGATCGTGCGGGAGGCGTGCGACCAGTTCGGCACGGAGCACGTCGTGGCCGAGCATCGGATCGGACATCTCGACGTCGGAGAGGCCAGCGTGGCGATCGCGGCCGCGCACCCGCACCGTGCTCGGGCGTTCGAAGCCGCCCGCTGGGTCATCGAAGAAGTCAAGATCCGGCTCCCGGTCTGGAAACGCGAGGAGTACGTGGATGGGACGAGAGAGTGGGTCGGGAACCACGCCGGCACCCCGTCCTACGAGGCCGCCGATTCGCGATTCCCGATCCCCGATTCCCGATGAGAGACCAGCACGGACGCAGCATCGAGTACCTGCGCATCTCCATCACGGACCGGTGCAACTTCCGCTGCGTGTACTGCATGCCGCAGGAGGGGCTCCCATGGCTGCCGAAGGCGGAGATCCTCTCGTACGAGGAGATCGCGCGCATCGTCGCGGAGCTCGCGCCGCTCGGTCTCAAGCGGCTGCGCATCACGGGTGGTGAACCGACGATCCGCCCCGACCTCGAGCGGCTCATCGCCATGCTGCGGGCGGTGCCGGAGATCGAGGACATCGCGCTGTCGACCAACGGCGTCCGACTCCCCGAGATGGCGGCCGCATTGCGCGAGTCCGGGCTGGATCGTGTCAACATGAGTGCGGACAGCCTGCGCCCGGACCGGATCGAGTCGATCGCCCGGCGCCGACTCGCATTCGATCCCGTTCGCTCGGCGCTCGCGGCGGAGGAGGCCGGACTGCTGCCGGTGAAGATCAACGTGGTGGTGATGCGCGGCGTCAACGATGACGAGGTCGAGGACTTCGCCGCGCTCACACGGGACCACCCCTGGCACGTGCGGTTCATCGAGTTGATGCCGGTGGGCGACCTGCGAGCGCTCACCTGGGAGCACGTGGTACCAAGCGAGGAGATCCTGGAGCGGATCGGCAGGCTGGGCGCGCTGGCGCCGGACTCGGGACCGCCTCGCGGCAACGGACCGGCGGCGTACTACCGCCTGGCGGATGGCGCTGGCTCGATAGGCGTGATTACGCCCATGACGCACACGTATTGCGGGTCCTGCAATCGCGTGCGGCTCACTGCGGATGGACGGCTGCGCACGTGCCTGTTCGGGGATCACGAGGTGAACCTGCGCGACCCGCTGCGTGCCGGCGGCGATCTCGTGCCGCTCTACCGCCAGGCGCTGGCGGAAAAACCGCTGGAGCATCAACTGCTGCAGATGCGGGTCGGGGGACTGCGGGCCCTGTCGCAGGTCGGGGGGTGAGGAGTTCGGTTGATCGGAACTGGATGTTCGGTGGAACGCGCTGCGCTCGCGCCGCGCTCCACGAGATTGAAGGGGCGCCTGGAGCGCCCCTTCGCATGCTACCGTGGCCGGCGGCGCGCGCTCCTGGTTCCTATCTCCTGCCTTCTCGGATAGCTTCCGTCCACATCCCGTCCTTCACGCACTCGAGGAAATGGTCAACAAAATCACCGTGGTCGGCGCCGGAAACGTCGGGGCGACCACTGCACAACGTCTGGCGGAGAAGTCGCTTGCACGAACCGTAGTCATGGTGGACGTCGTGGATGGCGTCCCGCAGGGAAAGGGACTCGACCAGTGGGAGTCCGCGCCGATCGAGGGGTTCGATACGCGGGTGATCGGCACCAACGGGTACGAGGAGACCGCCGGCTCCGACATCGTCGTCATCACCGCCGGCATTGCGCGCAAGCCCGGCATGTCGCGCGACGACCTGCTGAACACCAACGCCGGCATCGTCAAGCAGGTCTCCGAGCAGATCAAGCAGTCCTCGCCTGACGCGATCCTCGTCATCGTCTCCAACCCGCTGGATGCGATGTCGTACGTCGCCATGCGGGTCACCGGGTTTCCGCGCGAGCGCGTGCTCGGCATGGCCGGCGTGCTCGACACGGCCCGGTACCGCTCCTTTCTCGCGGACGCGCTCGACGTTTCCGTGGAGGATATCCAGGCGATGGTCCTCGGAGGCCATGGCGACACCATGGTGCCGCTCGTCTCGTACACCACCGTCAGCGGCATCCCGGTCACCCAGCTCATCGACCGAGCGGCGCTCGACGCGATCGTCGACCGCACGCGTAATGGCGGCGCCGAGATCGTGAAGTACCTCAAGACGGGAAGCGCGTACTACGCGCCGTCGTCCGCCGCGGTGCAGATGTGTGAGGCCATCGTCCTCGACCGCAAGCGCATCCTGCCCTGCGCCGCGTGGCTGGCCGGTGAGTATGGCATGCGCGACATCTTCCTCGGCGTGCCGTGCAAGCTGGGGCGCCGCGGCCTCGAGCAGATCCTCGAGGTGGAGCTCACGACGGACGAGCGCGCCGGACTGGAGCAGAGCGCCGACGCCGTACGCGAGTTGATCGCGGCGATCAAGCTGTAGCCGCCGCGATGGGCGCACTCGTCCGCTTCTGGCGCTCGACCGTCGGCAAGAAGGTGGTGATGGCGGTGACCGGAGTGCTGCTCGTCGCCTTCATCATCGGGCACGCGATGGGTAACCTGATCGTCTTCCGCGGGCCCGAGGCGTTCAACGCGTACGCCGCGTTCCTCAAGAGCAACATGAACGTGCTGTGGACCATTCGCGCGGGACTGATCCTGGCGGCGGTCCTGCACATCGTGGCCGCGGTGCAGCTCACGCGCCACCAGCAGCTCGCGCGCCCGGTCGGGTACGCCCAGCGGGATCCCCAGGTCTCCACGTATGCCTCGCGTACCATCCGCTGGGGTGGGACGATCCTGCTCGTCTTCGTCATCTACCATCTGCTGCACTTCACGGTCGGCACCGCGCACCCGTCGTTCAGCCATACCGACGCCTATCGCAACGTGATCGTGGGCTTCGGTGTCTGGTGGGTCGCGCTGCTGTACGTCGTGGCGATGGTGGCGCTCGGCTTGCACCTCTACCACGGGGTCTGGAGCTCGATCCGCACGTTAGGTCTGTCGCGGCCCACCTATCAGCCGCTCAAGCGACGGGCCGCGCTCGTCATCGCGGTTGCCGTCACGCTGGGCTTCATTGCGATCGTGGTCGCCGTCGCCGCCGGATTCGTGCGATGAGGGCCCCACACGCCGTTCTCGCCATCGACTGAATCGTGGAACTCCGTCCTCGCCTCCCGTCCGGGCCGATCGAGCAGAAGTGGGATCGCCACCGGTTCGAGATGAAGCTCGTCAACCCGGCCAACAAGCGGCGGCACCACGTCATCGTCGTCGGCTCGGGACTCGCGGGCGGCGCCGCGGCCGCCACGATGAGTGAGCTGGGCTACCGCGTGTCGTGCTTCTGCTTTCAGGATTCACCCCGCCGCGCGCACAGCATCGCCGCACAGGGCGGCATCAACGCCGCCAAGAACTACCAGAACGACGGCGACAGCATCTGGCGGCTCTTCTACGACACCGTGAAAGGCGGAGACTTCCGCGCGCGCGAGGCGAACGTGTACCGCCTCGCGCAGGTCAGCGTGAACATCATCGACCAGTGCGTCGCGCAGGGCGTGCCGTTCGCGCGCGAGTATGGCGGCCTGCTCGCCAATCGATCGTTCGGCGGCGCGCAGGTCTCGCGCACCTTCTACGCGCGCGGCCAGACGGGACAGCAGTTGCTGCTCGGTGCCTATCAAGCGCTGGAGAAGGAGATCGCCAGGGGCGGCGTCACGATGTATCCCCGCACCGAGATGCTGGAGCTGGTGCTGGTGGACGGGCGGGCTCGCGGCATCGTCGTGCGCGACCTGCGGACCGGCGAGATCAGCTCGCACGCGGCGGACGCCGTGGTGCTCGCGACGGGCGGCTACGGCAATGTCTTCTACCTATCGACCAACGCCAAGGGCAGCAACGCCACCGCGATCTGGCGCGCGCATCGCATGGGGGCGGCGTTCGCCAACCCGTGTTTCACGCAGATTCACCCCACCTGCATCCCGGTGAGCGGCGACTATCAGAGCAAGCTGACGCTGATGAGCGAGTCGCTGCGCAACGATGGACGCGTGTGGGTGCCGAAGACCGCGGGCGACAAACGCCCGCCTTCGCAGATTCCGGAGTCCGAGCGCGACTACTTCCTCGAGCGGAAGTACCCCAGTTTCGGCAACCTGTCGCCGCGCGACATCGCCTCACGCGCCGCGAAAGAAGTGTGCGACGACGGCCGCGGCGTCGGGGAGACGGGATTGGGGGTCTACCTCGACTTCGCCGATGCCATCAGACGGCTGGGACGCGCCAGGATCGAAGAACGCTACGGGAACCTGTTCGAGATGTACGAGCGCATCACGGACGAGAACCCATACGAGCTCCCGATGCGCATCTATCCCGCCGTGCATTACACCATGGGCGGGCTCTGGGTGGACTACAACTTGATGAGCACCATTCCCGGGCTCCACGTCCTCGGCGAGGCCAACTTCTCGGACCACGGCGCCAACCGGCTCGGCGCGAGCGCGCTGATGCAGGGGCTGGCCGACGGCTACTTCATCATCCCCCTCACGATCGGCGACTACATCGCCAGCACGAGACTCGACCCGGTCGACACCACGCACCTCGCCTTTACCGACGCCGAGCGGGCGGTCCACGAGCGGACGACGCGGCTGCTCGCCATCGATGGCAAGCGCACCGTGGATTCCTTCCACCGGGAGCTCGGCAAGGTGATGTGGGACTACTGTGGCATGGCCCGCAACGCCGCCGGACTTCGCACGGCGATCGAGCGCATCCCGCAGATTCGCGAGGAGTTCTGGCGGGACGTCAACGTCCCCGGCAGCCACGAGGAGCTGAACCAGGCGCTCGAGAAAGCGGGACGCGTGGCCGACTTCCTGGAGCTCGGCGAATTGATGTGCATCGACGCGCTCCACCGCGAAGAGTCCTGCGGCGGGCACTTCCGCGAGGAGAGTCAGACGCCAGACGGCGAGGCGCTCCGCGATGATGACCGGTTCACCTACGTCGCCGCGTGGGAGTACGGCGGCGCACCGGGCTCGCCGGTCCTCCACAAGGAACCGCTCTCGTTCGAGTACGTGAAGCTGGCGCAGCGGAGCTACAAGTGACGCGCCACGCGGACTGCGCGGCGCGCGACGCGTGCAGCCACATGCTGGGCTGCGTCAGGCAGTCAAGCGTCCAGACCGCCCCGGATTCCCAGCTCCCGACCCCCAGCTCCTGCCGTTCATGAACCTCACACTCGTCGTCTGGCGGCAGCGCGGACCGAACGCACCGGGCCACTTCGAGACCTACGACGCCCCCGGCGTGAGCGCCGACATGTCGTTCCTCGAGATGCTCGACGTGCTGAACGAGCGACTCACCGAGCTGGGCAAGGACCCGATCGCCTTCGACCACGACTGCCGCGAGGGCATCTGCGGCTCGTGCGGCCTGATGATCAACGGCGTCGCGCACGGGCCCCTGCAGGGCACCGCGACGTGCCAGCTGCACATGCGCAGCTTCCGCGACGGCGACACGATCACCATCGAGCCCTGGCGCGCCAGGGCGTTCCCGGTGCTGCGCGACCTCGTGGTCGACCGGACCGCGCTCGACCGGATCATCGCCGCGGGGGGCTACGTGAGCGTCTCGACGGGCTCACCGCCTGACGCGAACGCCATCCCGATTCCCAAGGACGACGCGGACGCCGCGATGGACGCGGCCGCGTGCATTGGCTGCGGCGCCTGCGTCGCGGCGTGCCCGAACGCCTCCGCCTCGCTCTTCACGGCCGCGAAGATCACTCACCTCGGCATGCTGCCGCAGGGGCAGCCGGAGCGTAGCCGGCGCGCGGTCCGGATGGTCGAGCAGATGGACCTCGAGGCATTCGGCCACTGCACGCTGTTCGGCGAATGCCAGGAAGCGTGCCCGAAGGAGATCAGCATCGACACCATCGCGCGCATGAACCGCGACTACGTCCGGTCGGTGCTCACCGTGCGCGAACGTGCGGCGGGGGTCGGCGGCGACTAGGGGGGACGCTACGGAACGCCCTACGGCGTCCGGATGGCGCAGTTGGTGCACGTCTGCCCAGCATCGCCGGAGGAGCCATGAAGACGCCCAGTGAAGGTCCCAGCGGGTTCAACAACGAGCAGGCGAATCGCGGCGGCGCCGACGCCGTCGAGAAGACTTCGTACGTGACGGGCCACGGAGGCTCACCGGGCGGGGAGCCGCCCGCGGATGCGGACGCGGTCCCCGCCGTGCGCACCTCGAGCGCCCTCGGCGCAGGGACCTGGGTGCTGCTCGCCCTCGCCTTCGCGGTGCTGCTGTACTTCGGGGGGGCGTTGTTCGGGTGATCGGCGGGATGCACGAGAGGGGGATGCAACCGCCCGCCGCGGGCCGTCATCTCTCGCTGCGGACCCGCGTCGCGCGTCCCGCGTCCCGCACCCTGCGGGCTACAGCTTCGGCAGCGTGATCCCGCGCTGGGCCTGGTACTTTCCGGCCTTGTCCTTGTAGGACACCTCGGGTTCCTCGTCTCCCTCGAAGAACAGCACCTGCGCGATCCCCTCGTTGGCGTAGATCCGCGCGGGAAGGGGGGTGGTGTTCGAGATCTCCAGCGTCACGTGCCCCTCCCACTCGGGCTCGAACGGCGTGACGTTCGTGATGATCCCGCATCGCGCGTACGTCGACTTGCCGACGGTCACGGTGATCACGTTCCGTGGAATCCGGAAGTACTCCACCGAGCGGGCCAGCGCGAAGGAGTTCGGGGGGACGATGCAGATCTCGCCGTCGAACTCCACGAAGGACTTCGGGTCGAAGTGCTTGGGATCGACGATCGAGTTCAGCACGTTCGTGAAGATCTTGAACTCGCGCGCGACGCGCATGTCGTACCCGTAGGAGCTCACGCCGTAGGAGATGCACCCGTCGCGCACCTGGCGATCCGCGAACGGTTCGATCATGTCGTGCTCGAGGGCCATGCGGCGAATCCAGCGGTCGCTCTTGATCGACATCGGGGGGACGGCGGCGGGAGGTGAACGGCGACGCGACGGGGGCGCGGCGCGGGCGGAACGCGCGGGAATGTATGTGCGCCAAACGCGTATCGCTACGGGTGGCACGCGGTTGCACGCGTTTTTGCATCCGGGTAATTTATGCCATTGAACAAACGTGAAATATTTCACGAAGTCGGAGTCCCATGGACGTTCGCGCCTATCTCCCGATTCTCCTCTTGATGGGCTTCGTGGCCGTCAACGCGATCATGATGTTGGCCGTCTCGCACTTCACGATCCGATCGCGCCCCACGCCCACCAAGCAGACGCCGTATGAGTCCGGCATTCCACCGCTCGGCTCGGCGCGCGATCGCTTCTCGGTGAAGTTCTACATGGTCGCGATGCTGTTCATCATCTTCGACATCGAGACCGTGTTCATGCTCCCGTGGAGTGCGTACTACCGCGAGCTGTCCTGCGCGGTGCCGCTCGCGAACGGCGTGTGCCCGGCGGGCAGCATCTCGCTGTTCGGCCTCGTGGAGATGCTCGTGTTCATGGCGATTCTGCTCGTCGGCTTCATCTATGTGTGGAAGAAGGGAGCGCTGCAATGGGATTGACCGCACAGCCGGAGCGGCGCGTGGTCGAGCACGAGCCTGCGGGAAGTGAAGCCTGGGTCGCGACGCGGCTCGATTTCCTCGTGAACTGGGCGCGCGCCAACTCCCTGTGGCCGATGCCGTTCGGCACCGCGTGCTGCGCGATCGAGTTCATGGCGACCGCGGCGAGCAAGTTCGACCTCGCGCGGTTCGGCATGGAGCGCATGAGCTTCTCGCCGCGTCAGGCAGATGTGCTCATCTGCGCCGGCCGAGTGCCGTTCAAGTTGGCGCCGGTGATCCGCCGCATCTGGCAGCAGATGCCGCAGCCGAAGTGGTGCATCTCGATGGGCGCGTGCGCATCGAGCGGCGGCATGTTCGACAACTACGCGGTGGTGCAGGGGATCGACACCATCATCCCGGTCGACGTGTACGTGCCCGGATGCCCCCCGCGCCCCGAGGGCCTCATGTACGGCATCATGATGCTGCAGCAGAAGGTGATGAACGAGCGCCTGGGCGACGCCGACCTCCGCCACGAGATGGAGCCTGATCCGGCCAGCGGCCTATACATCCCGCCGGCCGCGATCGATGAGCTCTCGGAGCCGTTCGGCAACTCGGTTCACCAGACTCGCTCGGGCCTGTGACGGCGCCGTTCACGCCGCGGGTGGCGGGCGAGGCGCTCCCGAACGCGCCCGCGCCGTCCACTCCGCATAACGTCGCCCATCGCGGCGGAGACCCGAACCCGTCGGCGGCCGCGCTGCACGCGCGCTTCGGCGCCGCCATCGCGCGCATCGACGTCGTCTGGGGCGAGACCACCGTCTACGTGGACGCGCCGCGCGCCGTGGAGATCATTCGGTGGCTGCACGACGACGCGGGGCAGCGCTACGATTATCTGTCCGACATTACGGCCGTCGAGTTCCGCGACGCCGAGCTCCCCCTGGAAATCGTGTGGCACCTGCGGTCGCTGCCGTACCGCCGGTTTCTGCGACTCAAGGCGCTGCTCGACAAGCGCGCGCCACTCGAGATCGGCAGCGTCTACGACATCTACAAGGGCGCGGATTGGCTCGAGCGCGAGTGCTTCGACATGTTCGGCGTGCGGTTCATCGGCCATCCGGATCTGCGCCGCATTCTCATGTGGGAGCAGTATCGCGAGGGCTTTCCGCTCCGGAAGGACTTTCCGCTGCGCGGCCGCTTCAGTCGCGCCGAGCAGCTGCGCCAGGCGCTGGCGGCCAACCCGGAGGCGCGGTACTCGATGGAGGAGCTGACGATCGCGCAAGCGTTCGAGGACCTGCCTGACGACATGCGGCAGCGGCTCGGCTCCGGCATCAAGGTCGGAGAGTAGCATGGCGGAGAAACGCACCGTCGAAGTCGCGGTGGGCAGCGCGGGCATCGACGCGCAGGGGCGACCCGTCCGCACGCCGCTCACCGTGCGCGAGGATGGGTCCATCGTCACGCTGGACCCGCCCCCGGCGCTCGAGCCCGAGCTGATCGGCGAGCACATGCTCATCAACATCGGGCCGCAGCATCCCGCCACGCACGGCGTGTTGCGTCTCGTACTGGAGCTCGACGGCGAGACCGTCGTGCGGTGCATTCCGCATATCGGCTACCTCCACTGCGGCTTCGAGAAGATCGGCGAGTACCGCCAGTACACCCAGATCATCCCGTGGACCGATCGCGAGGACTACCTCAACTCGATCGGCAACAACATCGCGTTCGCGCTCGGAGCCGAGCGGATGTTCGGGATCGAGATCACGCCGCGCTGCACGGTGCTGCGGGTGATCGCCATGGAGCTGTCGCGGATCATCTCGCATCTGGTCTGGCTCGGCACCACCTGCATCGACATCGGCGCCTTCACGCCGTTCCTCTGGTCGTTCCAGGAGCGCGAGAAGGTCTACACGCTGCTCGAGGGCTGGGTCGGTGCGCGCCTGACGACGAGCGCGTCCCGCATCGGCGGCATGGCGGCGGACGTACCCGACGGCTGGACCGAGGGACTCGCGCACTTCATTCGCACGCTCCCCAAGACGATCGACGAAGTCGACCGCATGCTGACCCGGAACGCGATCTGGGTGGGCCGCACGGTGGGGATCGGCGCCATGTCGGCCGAGGAGGCCGTGAACTACGGGCTCTCGGGCCCGATGGCGCGCGCGTCGGGCGTGGCCTGGGACACGCGGCGCGACTTCCCCTATCTCGACTACGAGACGTACGACTTCGACGTCCCGGTCGGGACGACCGGCGACGTGTACGACCGCTTCCTGGTGCGCATGGAGGAGCTGCGGCAGTCCGTCCGGATCCTCGAGCAGGCGCTCGCCAGGCTGCCGGACGGACCGGTCAACATCGACGACCACCGCGTCATCCTTCCGCCCAAGTCGAAGGCGATGAGCGACATGGAGTCGATGATCCACCACTTCAAGCAGGTGATGGAGGGTGCGCGTCCGCCCGTCGGGGAGTGCTACGTCGCCGTCGAGAGCCCGAAGGGGGAAAAGGGCTACTACATGGTCTCCGACGGCACCGGCAAGCCGGTGCGGTGGCGCATTCGCCCACCCTCGTTCGTGAACCTCTCCGCGATCCCGAAGATGGTCGAGGGCCATCTCCTCTCGGATGTGATCGCGATCAACGCCAGCATCGACATCGTCATGGGAGAGATCGATCGGTGAGCGCGCACGAGCGGGGCGGGGTGCACGCCGAGTCGCATGCTTCGCACGGGAGCGCGGGGCACGGCCACGCGGAGCCGTACGCGCCGGTGTTCGCCGGCGCCGCGCGGCAGGAGCTCGACGACATTCTCCGCCGCTATCCGACGAAGATGGCGGCGCTCCTGCCGGCCCTCTGGATCGTCCAGCGCGAGCGCCACTGGATCGGCGAGCAAGCCATGGCGGAGGTCGCGGAGGTACTCGGCCTGACGCCGGCGTACGTCAAGGGCGTCGTGACGTTCTACACCATGTACCACCAGCACCCGGTCGGGAAGTACTTCGTTCAGGTGTGCACGACGTCGCCATGCAACGTGTGCGGCGCCGAAGGCGTGGTGCAGGCCTTTCTCGAGCAGACCGGCTGCAAGGAGCTGGGCGTGACCTCCGACGACGGGCGCTTCACGGTCATCGAGGTCGAGTGCCTCGGCGCGTGCGGCTTCGCGACCCCCGTGATGATCAACGAGGAGTTCCTCGAGTCGGTGTCGCCCGAGAAGATCCCCACCATCCTCGCTCAACTCCGGTAATGGGTTATCCGCACCCCCCGCACCCGCGCGAGACGCCGGTCCTCTCGAAGCATTTCGGCGACCGCGATGCGATCGGGCTAGACGGGTGGAAGAAGCGCGGCGGCTACGCGGCGCTCGAGCGCGCGCTCGGCATGGAGCCGGTCGCCCTGACGAACATCGTCAAGGAGTCGGGCCTCCGCGGACGCGGCGGCGCCGGCTTCCCGACCGGGCTCAAGTGGTCATTCATGAAGCCTGGCGACGGCAAGCCGCATTATCTCGCCTGCAACGCCGACGAATCGGAGCCCGGTACGTTCAAGGATCGCGAGATCATGCGGTGGACGCCGCATGCGCTCATCGAGGGCTGCGCGATCGCATCCTACGCCATCGGCGCCGAGACCTGCTACATCTACATTCGCGGCGAGTTCACCGAGCCGTTGCGAACGATGGCTGAAGCGCTGCGGGAGGCCTACGCCAACGGCATTCTGGGCCGCAACGCGATGGGCAGCGGCAAGACGATCGAGATGTACATCCACAAGGGCGCGGGCGCGTACATCTGCGGCGAGGAAACGGCGCTCATGAACTCGATCGAGGGGCGCCGCGGCAACCCGCGCATCAAGCCGCCGTTCCCGGCGGTGAGCGGCTTGTTCGGCCAGCCCACGACGATCAACAACGTCGAGACGCTCGCCGCGGTGCCGCACATCCTGAACAACGGCGCGGAGTGGTACAAGACGTTCTGCCTATCGAACCCGAAGAGCACGGGCACCAAGCTGTTCTCGGTCTGCGGCAACATCGCGCGGCCGGGCAACTACGAGGTGGAGATGGGCTTCCCGTTTCAGGAGTTTCTCCACGATCTGTGCGGCGGCGCGCTGCCGGGACGCACGCTCAAGGCGGTCATTCCGGGCGGCTCGTCGGTCCCCATCCAGACGATGGAGGAGGCCGAGGCGACGCTGATGGACTACGAGGGGTTCATCGCGCAGGGATCCATGCTCGGATCGGGCGGCGTCATCGTGTTCGACGATGCCCAGTGCATCGTCAAGCAGATCTGGCGCCTGGCGCGGTTCTACGCGCACGAGAGCTGCGCGCAGTGTACGCAGTGCCGGGAGGGCACGGCGTGGGTAACCAAGATCATGGAGCGGATCGAGATGGGGCAGGGCACCATGCGCGACCTCGATACCCTCCTGGAGCTCTCCGAGAACATGACCGGCAAGACGATCTGCGTGTTGAGCGATTCGTGCGCGGCGCCGGTCGTCTCGGGCATTCAGAAGTTCCGGCACGAGTTCGAGGCGCACATCTCCGGCAAGCGGTGCCCGTTGCGCACCACGGCGGCGGCATGATGGCGGACGCGACCGGCGTGACTCTGACGATCGAGGGACGGTCCGTGACCGTCCCGGCGGGCACCTCCATCCTCGAGGCGGCCAAGGCCGCTGGGGTGTTGATCCCGCACTACTGCTACCACCCGGGGCTTCCGGTCGCGGGAGTCTGCCGGATGTGCCTCGTCGAGGTGGAGAAGGCGCCCAAGCTGGCCCCTGCGTGCGCCACCTCGGTCGCCGACGGGCAGGTGGTGCACGTGCACACCGAACAGGCGCTCGAGGCGCGGCGCGGCGTCCTCGAGTTCCTGCTCATCAACCATCCGCTCGACTGCCCGATCTGCGACCAGGCGGGCGAGTGCGAGCTCCAGGACTACACCTTCCGCGAGGGGCGCGCGCAGGGGCGGTTCCTCGAGAGCAAGCGCTTCAATCCCGTCGAGGACTTCGGCGGCGACGTTCTCTACGTCACCAACCGATGCATCCTCTGCACGCGCTGCGTGCGCTTCATGGATGATGTCGCCCACGACTCTGTGCTCAACGTCAGCGAGCGGGGCGATCGGGCCGTCATCGGCAAGTTCGAGGGCCAGGACCTGACGCATCCGTGGGCGGGCAACGTGATCGACCTCTGCCCCGTGGGCGCGCTCGTCTCGAAGGACTTCCTCAACAAGGCGCGCGCCTGGGAGCTGGATCGCACGCCGAGCATCTGCCCCAACTGTACCCAGGGGTGCAACGCGATTCTCGAGACGCGCGACAACGTCGTCATGCGCATGCGGCCGCGGCCGAACGCCGAGGTCAACGAGTATTTCCTGTGCGATGCGGGGCGCTTGAACTACCGGTGGCTCAGCGCGCCCAACCGCCTCGAGGCGCCGCTCGTGCGGCAGGGCGAACGGTTCGTCGCGCGCGACTGGGAGCACGCGCTCGCGGAGGCGGCGGCGCTGCTGAAGGGGCGGCGCGCGTTCGTACTCGCCTCGCCCATGCTCTCGAACGAGTCCCTGTATACGCTGCGCCGCCTCATCGACGTCACGGGCGGGGCCGGCGCGTTCCGCGTCGAGCGGGGGCCGGAGGCGCCGCTCCCCGGCGTGGACGATCTCGCCCTGCGCGCGGAGCGCGCCGCGAACGTGCACGGCGCGGAGCGCCTCGGCTTCGCGAAGAGCGACACGCCGCTCGATAGGCTCGGCGCCGGCGATGTGCTGCTGCTGGTCGACGTGGGAGGCGCACCGCTCGCGGCAAATGCGGAGGCGCTCGCCAAAGCCGGCGCCGTGATCGTGCTCGGAACCACGCTGCCGGAGATCGCGCGCATGGCCTCGATCGTCCTGCCGGTCACGAACATGGCGGAGGAGGACGGGACGTTCACCAACCTCCGCGGGCGCGCGCAGCGGTACATGCAGGCCAAGGCGGCGCCGGGCATGGCCCGGCCGCTCTGGTGGGCGGTGGGCGACCTGCTGGCCGCCCTGGGGGAGCGCGCAGGATACTTCCTCGCCAGCGAGGTGTTCGCCGACCTCGCGGCGCACGTCGACGACTTCGCCGGCATGAGCTACGAGACGCTAGGGCTGCGCGGCGCCGTCGTGCGCGCGCCGGGCCGCCCGGCGGAGGTCGCGCGATGACCCTCGGCACGCTCCTGCCGCTTCTGCAGCTCCCGGTGCCTGACGCGCCACCGTCGTTCGGGTGGTTCGTCACCTTCACCGTGATCAAGATGATCGTGGTGTTCACGATTACGATGGTCGGCGTCGCCCTCCTCACGCTCGCCGAGCGCCGCGTGTCGGCGTGGATTCAGGACCGCCACGGACCGAATCGCGTCGGACCGCAGGGACTCCTGCAGCCGGCCGCCGACGGGCTCAAGAACATCATGAAGGAGGAGACGTACCCGGCGGCAGCCTACAAGCCGATCTTCGTGCTGGCGCCGATCATGGCCCTCGTGCCCGCGCTGCTCACCTTCGCGGTCATCCCGTTCGCTTCACCCTGGAACAGTCCGCTCGGCCGGATCGACATGGTCGTCGCGAACCTGCCGATCGGCTTCCTCTACATCCTCGCGCTCGCCTCGCTTGGCGTGTATGGCATCGTGCTCGCGGGGTGGTCGTCGAACAACAAGTACTCGCTGCTCGGTGGGCTCCGGGCCAGCGCGCAGATGGTCTCCTACGAGATCGCGCTCGGGATGTCGACGGTGGCCGTCCTGCTGCTCGCGGGCAACGTCGCGCTCAACGACATCATCTGGCAGCAGGCCACGACGGTCTGGAATGCGTTCGGCCTCGCCATCGCCTTCTTCATCTTCTGGGTCGCGGCCCTGGCGGAGACCAACCGCCTTCCGTTCGACATGCCGGAGGCCGAGTCGGAGCTGATCGCCGGCTATCACACCGAGTACAGCGCGATGAAGTTTTCGATGTTCTTCATCGCCGAGTACGCGAACATGGTGACGGCGAGCGCGCTGATGGTGACGCTGTTCCTCGGCGGCTGGGACATTCCGTTCACGCTCCGAGACAACATGTCCGGCAGCGGGCTGTGGACGCTCGCCACGGGTGCGGTGTTCTTCCTGAAGACGACGGCGTTCCTGTTCCTCTACATCTGGATCCGCTGGACGCTGCCGCGCTTCCGCTACGATCAACTGATGTCGCTCGGGTGGAAGATCATGCTGCCGCTGGCGCTCGCCTACATCATCATCGTCGCCAGCGCGGTCCTCGCGCTCGACTACTTCAGGGTGCCGCGCGACTGGGAGTTCGGTGCGTGGATGATCGGGCTCAATGCGGTGCTCGCGGTGCTCCTGTTCTTCATCTTCGATCGTGGCCGCCTCGTGAGTCCTGCCAGCCGGATCGCGCGCGCGGAGGAGATCGCCCGTCTGCGCGCGCTGTCCGCGCGCCGCCCGATGACTCCGGCCCCCCAGGGAGACTGATCGGCGTATGACGATTCAGGTCAAGGTCCTCGACCGCCCGGTCGAAGAGGTCAGCTACGTGCGCGCCATGGTAAAGGGCATGGCGCTCACCCTCAAGCACCTGGTCGACCCGCACAAGGTCACGTGGCAGTATCCCGAGCAGAAGTGGCCGATCTCGCCTCGGTGGCGTGGCACGCACCGCATGCTCGCCGACGAGACCGGGAAGGCCAAGTGCGTCGCGTGCGGCTTGTGCCCGCAGATCTGCCCGGCGAACTGCATCAAGCTCGTGCCTGGCGAGGATGAAGAGGGCAACCGCTACCCGCTCGTCTACGAGATCGACGAATTCCGCTGCATCTTCTGCGGTTACTGCCAGGAGGTGTGCCCGGAGGAGGCGATCCACGTCGGCCGGCATTACGAGAACGCCGAGTACAGCCGCGAAGGCTTCGTGTACGATCTCGAGCGGCTCATGGCGCAGACGCACCCCGTCTGCGAGATGTGGGATCCCGACGACCCGAAGGGTGAGTGATGCAATCGCTCGGACTCTTCTATCAGTTCCACTTCTACCTGTTCGGGCTGATCGCCATCGGCTCGGCGCTCCTGTTCGTGACGCGCAAGAGCCCGGTCGCCGCGGCGCTCTGGCTCGTGAACACCCTGTTCAGTCTCGCCGCACTGTACGTCATGCTCGATGCGCAGTTCATCGGCGTGATTCAGGTGTTCGTGTACGCCGGCGCGATCATGGTGGTCTTCCTGTTCGTCGTCATGCTCCTCAACCTCGGGCATCCCTCCGAGATCGCTGATACGCGCGGCAAGTGGGGCCGGATCGCCGCAGGCGCACTCGGCCTGGCCCTCGCGGCGCAGCTGCTCGTGCTGCTCCGCCAGGATGTGCCGCGCGCGCCGCGCGTGGAGCCGCAGACGCCGGGTGTGGTGCACCGCGTCGCGGAACCGCTGTTCCGTGAGTATCTGCTCGCCTTCGAGATCACCAGCATCCTGCTCCTCGTCGCGATCATCGGCGCGGTCCTCCTCGCCAAGCGCCGGACCTGACATGCTTCCCGAATCCCTCTTCTTCTCGGCGATCCTGTTCACGATCGGTGTCGTCGGCGTCCTCACGCGGCGCAACGCCATCATCATCTTCATGTGCGTGGAGCTCATGCTCAACGCGGTGAACCTCAGCTTCGTCGCCCTCTCCCAGCTGCATGGGATGACCGGTCAGGTCTTCGTCGTGTTCGTGATGAGCGTCGCGGCGGCGGAGGCGGCGGTGGGGCTCGCGATCATCATTGCGATCTTCCGCCACCACGAGTCGGTCGACCTCAAGAACATCAACCTGCTGAAAGGGTGATCCTCCAGGCTCCCGGCGCCGCGACGAGCGGCGCGCACCCGCTGAGCGGCACCCTCGCGGACTGGATCGGCCTCCTCCCGCTGATCCCGCTGCTCGGCTTCGTCATCAACGGGATCATCTCGCTCTTCGGCGCCTATCGATCCGGACCGGCCGACCCGACCCTCGCGGCGGAGGTCGCGCACGGCGCGGGGCCCGGGACGGAGGCGGTGCACACCGAGCATGCCCCGAGCGCGGCGCACGCGGGGGCGCACCCGCGCGCCGGGCTGGTGAGCGTCATCGGGCCCGCCGTGCTCGGCGCCACGTTCGCGTTCGCGCTGGCGCTGTTCTTCACGATGACGGGCGCCGGCGAACTGCAGGCGCCATTCGTGAAGGAGTACTTCCGCTGGATTCCGATGGGCGACCTGGAGCTCAACTGGGCCTTCCAGCTCGACCAGCTCTCGATGCTCATGACGTTGATCATCACGGGGGTCGGCTTCCTGATCCACGTGTTCAGCGTCGGTTACATGCGCGAGGATCCGGGGTATCCGCGCTACTTCGCCTATCTGAACCTGTTCGTCGCGTTCATGCTCGTGCTCGTTCTGGGAGCGAGCTATCCGGTGATGTTCATCGGGTGGGAGGGCGTGGGGCTCTGCTCGTATCTCCTGATCGGCTTCTGGTTCTCCGAGAAGGCGAATGCGGACGCCGGGAAGAAGGCGTTCATCGTCAATCGTATCGGCGACTTCGGGTTCCTCGTCGCGATCTTCCTGATGTACGTCAACCTCGGGGCGCTGGACTACCTGGGCGTGGCCGCGGCCGCGGGCGAGCTGGCGTTCGGCGGCGTACTGGTCACGGCGATCTGCCTCTTCCTGTTCCTCGGCTGCACCGGCAAGAGCGCGCAGATCCCGCTCTACACGTGGCTGCCTGACGCCATGGCGGGCCCCACGCCCGTGTCCGCGCTGATCCATGCCGCAACGATGGTCACGGCCGGCGTGTACCTCGTGGCGCGCAGCGGGTTTCTGTTTGCGCTCGCCCCGGCGGCAAGCCTCACGGTCGCGATCATCGGCGCGCTGACGGCCTTCTTCGCGGCCACGATCGGGCTCAAGCAGTGGGACATCAAGAAGGTCCTGGCGTACTCCACCGTCTCGCAGCTCGGCTACATGTTCATCGGCGTCGGGGTCGGCGCCTATGTCTCCGGCATCTTTCACCTCACGACGCACGCCTTCTTCAAGGCGCTGCTCTTCCTCGGCTCCGGCTCGGTGATCTACGCCATGCACCGCGCGTATCACCACACGCACAGCCACGAGGATGCGCAGGACATGCGCAACATGGGCGGCCTGCGGAAGTACATGCCGGTGACGTTCATCCTGATGTGGATTGCGACGCTGGCGATCGCCGGCATCCCGCCCCTGTCCGGGTTCTTCTCCAAGGACGAGATCCTCGCCCACGTGTTCGCGCGCGCGGGCGAATCGACGCTCGCGCAGGCGACCTGGCTCGGGATTCCCGGCCACTCGGTTCTGTACGCGATCTACGCGTTAGGACTTGGCGCGGCGCTGCTCACCGCGATCTACATGACGCGGATGATGCTCTATACGTTCCACGGGCCAAACCGCACCGGCGAGGCCGAGCGGCCGCATCTGGCCGAGGCGCCGTGGGTGATGACCGGCCCGCTCATCGTGCTCGGCGTGCTGAGCGCGCTCGGCGGATGGCTCAACCTGCCGCACATCCTGCCGCTCGGGCCCACCGAGGTGCTGGAGCACTGGCTCGAGCCGGTCACCGGCGCCGCGACCGCGGCGATCACCGCCGGCGCGCCGGCCCTGCCGCCCGCGAACGTCGAATGGCTGCTCATCGGTGCCGCGGTGCTCATCGCGCTGCTCGGTATCGGAATCGCGTTCGCGCGGCTCAAGCCGGAGCGGCTCGTTCCCGCGCGGGAAGCGCCGCCGGAGCACGGCATCGAGCGCGTGCTCGCGCACAAGTACTACGTGGACGAGGCGTACGACGCCGCCATCGTCCGTCCCACGGTCGCCGTGTCCCGGCGGGTGCTGTGGCGCGGCGTGGACACCGGCATCATCGACGGCCTGTTCGTCAACGGGAGCGCGTGGTTCGCGCGCGGCATCGGATGGATCGGCTCGCAACTGCAATCCGGGCAGACCGGCACCTACGCCTGGGGCATCGTCATCGGCGTGCTCGCGGTACTGGGCGCATTCACTTTTCGCTAGGCAATGCGCGACCTGCTCGCTTCCATCAGCTATGATGGCTGGATCCTTCCGGCCCTGCTCCTCGTCCCCCTCCTCGGGGCGCTGGCGCTCTATCTCGTGCCCGGCCGCTCCGGCACGACGGCGGACGAGGAGTTGGCGCGCGCCTCCACGATGCGCGTCATCGCCCTCGCGGTCTTCGTCATCGAGTTTCTGCTCTCGGCCGGCCTCTGGTGGTCGTTCGAGATCGGCGTCGCCGACTGGCAGGCCGTCGTCGACCTGCCGTGGATCGACGACTGGGGCGCGCGCTTCACCGTGGGGGTCGACGGCATCTCGCTCTTCATGGTGCTGCTCACCACGCTCATCATGCCGCTCGCGGTGCTCGGCAGCTGGTCGAGCATCCGGGTCAAGGCGCGCAGCTACTACGCGCTGCTTCTCGTCCTGACGACGGGAATGATCGGCGTCTTCGTGGCGCTCGACCTGCTCCTCTTCTACGTGATGTGGGAGGTCATGCTGGTTCCGATGTACTTCATCATCGGGATCTGGGGCGGGGAGCGGCGCATCTACGCCAGCCTCAAGTTCTTCATCTACACCATGGCCGGGTCGCTCCTCATGCTGGTGGCGATCCTGTACCTCTGGGCCCAGTCCGGCGGCACGACCTTCAACTACGACCAGATCCTCGCCCTCGCGCAGGCCGACGCCAACACCTTCCCGTTCTTCGGGCGCATCATCCCGATGACCACGGCGCTCTTCTTCGCGTTCTTCCTGGCGTTCGCGATCAAGGTCCCGATGTTCCCGTTCCACACCTGGCTGCCTGACGCGCACGTCGAGGCGCCCACGGCCGGATCGGTGATCCTCGCGGGGATCATGCTCAAAATGGGGACGTACGGCTTCCTGCGCTTCGCAATGCCGTTCTTCCCCGACGCCGCGATGTCGCCGGGCATTCGCACGGCCATCCTGGTGCTCGGCGTCATCGGCATCGTGTACGGGGCCCTCGTCGCGATGGTCCAGCCGGACTTCAAGAAGCTCGTGGCCTACTCCTCCGTGAGCCACCTCGGCTTCGTCATGCTCGGCATCTTCGCGCTCACGCTGCAGAGCGTGCAGGGCGCCCTCATGGTGATGATCAACCACGGCATCTCCACCGGCGCGCTGTTCTTCCTGATCGGGATCGTGTACGAGCGACGGCACACGCGCATGATTGCCGACTACGGGGGCATCGCGCGGGTCGCGCCGATGTTCGCGGCGCTGCTCACGCTCGTGTCGCTGAGCAGCATCGGGCTGCCCGGAACCAACGGCTTCATCGGCGAGTTTCTCGTGCTCGTCGGCTCCTTCCGCACCGCGCCGTATCTCACCGTGATCGCCGCCACGGGCGTCATCTTCGCGGCCGCCTATCTGCTCTGGGCGATCCAGCGCGTACTCTTCCATCCGCTGGACAAACCCGAGAACGCGGCGCTCTCGGACCTGAACAAGCGCGAGCTCACGATCATGGGTGTCCTCACCGTGATGATCCTCTGGATCGGGATCTACCCGGCACCGGTGCTCGATCGCATGGAGGCATCGGCCGCGCGGTTCGTGCGCACCGTGCAGACAGGGGTCGCGCCGGGCACGACCGCCAGTCTGCCGCCGGGAGGACGCTGAGATGCACTTCGATCTCGCGATCCCCGCGCAGCTCAGCGCCGCGCTCGCGCCCGACATTTTCGTCATGGTCGGCGCGATGGTTCTCCTGCTCTTCTCGGTGTGGAACCGCGAGAGCGAGACCAGGCGGCGCGCCGTCGCCATCGGCAGTCTCGTGGTCACGCTCGGCGCCGCGGCGATCATCGTCTGGTACATGTGGAGCGGCGCGACCGCGACGCAGGGACCGATCGCCGTCGACGACTTCCGCTGGGCCGCCGACCTGATCTTCCTGCTCGCGACGGCCATCGCGCTCATCATGGGTCTCGATTACGACCGGCGCGAGGACTACGCGCCAGCCGAGACGCACGTGCTGCTGCTCTTCGCCACGTCGGGAATGATGCTGCTCGCCGCGGCGCGCGATCTCATGCTCGTCTTCCTCGGCATCGAGCTGATGTCGATCGCGGTGTACGTGCTCGCGGGCGTCGACCGCCGCAGCAGCCGCGCCGCCGAAGCGGCCCTGAAGTATTTCCTGCTCGGCGCGTTCGCGACCGGGTTCCTGCTGTATGGAATCGCGCTCATCTATGGGGCCGCGGGATCGACGAAGCTCGTCGAGATCGCGGCGTTCATCACGCAGGACGGTGGCATCGGCAACGCGCCGATGATGCAGGTGGGAATCGCGCTTCTCCTCGTCGGATTCGCGTTCAAGGTCGCCGCCGCGCCCTTTCACATGTGGACGCCCGACGTTTACGAGGGCGCGCCCACCCCGTACACGGCCTACATGGCGGCCGCGGTCAAAGCGGGCGCGTTCGCGGCGTTCGTCAGGGTCTGGCTCGAAGCGTTCCCGCTCCTGCCCCAGACCGACGGGTCGATGGCGCTCGCCCTGTGGTACCTTGCCGTCATCACGATGGTCGTGGGCAACGTCGTCGCGCTGGCGCAGCGCAACATCAAGCGCATGCTCGCGTACTCGAGCATTGCGCACGCCGGGTACATCCTCGTCGCGGTCGTCGCCGGCACTTCCCTCGGCGCTTCCGCGTTCCTGTTCTATCTGGTCGCCTACACGCTCGCGACCATGGGCGCGTTCGCGGTCGTAATGGCGATCTCTACCCGCGGGGAGGGACGCCAGCAGATCAGCGACTACGCAGGATTGTGGCGGGAGCGTCCCTGGCTCGCCCTGTCGATGGCCGTGTTCATGCTCGCCCTGCTCGGGTTTCCGCTGTTCGGCGGCATCGGCTTCTTTGCGAAGTGGTACGTCCTCGAGGCGGCGCTGGACCAGAACAAGACCTATCTCGCGATCTGGCTGGTCCTCACCAGCGTCGTCTCGGCCGGCTACTATCTGTACGTCGTGATGGTGATGTTCATGCGACCGCGTCCCGCCGACGCGCCGGTGCTGCCCACCGTGCCGGGCGCCACCCGCTTCATCATTGGCGCGACGGTCGTGCTGATTCTGCTGTTCGGCGTGTACCCGCAGCCCGTGATCCGCTTCGCGCGATCGAGTACGCTCGTGACCCCGGCGCTCGCCGCGCCTTCCGCGGTCGGCGACGCGCCTGTGGCCGCGGCGCCGGCGCGCTGACGTCTAGCGGGGCCGCACGGCGGCCCCGCGCTGTTTCGAGGACCACCATGAGCATCTCGCAAGGCATTTTCCGCCAGTACGACATCCGCGGCATCGTCGGCCGCGACCTCGATCAGGAGGGCGCGGCGCTCATTGGACGCGCGTACGGCACGCACCTCCGGGAGCATGGATCGCACGGCGCCGTCGCCGTCGGCCGGGACAATCGCCCGAGCGGAGCCATGCTTCGCGATGCGTTGATTCGGGGTATTACGTCCACCGGGCTCGACGTCATCGACATCGACGTCGTGCCGACGCCGCTGCTCTACTGGGCGCTGCACCACCTGCCCGTCGTCGGGGGCATTCAGATCACCGGCTCGCACAACCCGCCCGAGTACAACGGCTTCAAGCTGAGCGCGGGCACGACGTCGCTGCACGGGGAGGAGATCCAGCAGCTCTACCGGATCATCGAGCGTGGCCAGTACGCCGGCGGAGAAGGCCGCGTCAGGCACGAGGCGGTGATCGACCGCTACCTCGACGACGTGGTCGAGCGGGTCGGACCGCTCTCGCGCCCGCTGCGCGTCGTCCTGGACTGCGGCAACGGGGCGGGAGCGCTCGTCGGTCCGCGCTTGCTCCAGCGTCTCGGCGTCCACCTGACGAGCTTGTTCTGCGAGAGCGACGGCACCTTCCCGAACCACCATCCGGACCCGACCGTCGTCGAGAACCTCGAGGACATCATCGCCGCGGTCCGCGAGCAGCGCGCCGACATCGGGATCGCCTTCGATGGGGATGCCGATCGAATCGGCGTCATCGACGACCGGGGCGAGATCGTCTGGGGCGATCACGTGTTGATCCTGTACGCGCGCGACGTGCTCGCGCGCACGGGGAAAGGGCAGGCGGTGATCTTCGACGTGAAGTGCTCCCAGGCCCTTCCCGATGCGATCGCCGCCGCGGGCGGCCGGCCCATCATGTGGAAGACCGGGCACTCGCTCATCAAGGACAAGATGAAGGCCGAGCATGCGCCGGTTGCCGGAGAGATGTCCGGGCACATGTTCTTCGAGGAAGGCTTCTACGGACACGACGACGCGATCTACGGCGCTGCGCGTCTGCTGCGCATCCTCGCCGATGCGAACGCGAGTGTGTCCGGCCTCCTCGCGGACGTGCCGCGCTTCGTCTCCACTCCGGAGATTCGCGTCGAGGTCCCGGAAGAGCGGAAATTCGGAATCGTCGAGGACGCGGTGCAGCACTTCCGCGCACGCCACGACGTCATCGACGTCGACGGCGTCCGCGTCCTGTTCGGCGATGGATGGGGCCTCGTGCGCGCGTCGAACACGCAGCCGGTGCTCGTAATGCGATTCGAGGCGCGCTCGCCGGAGCGACTCGCCGAGATTCGCGACGAGTTCGAGACCTGGCTGCGCGCGCAGGGCGTCGCGGTGTAGCGTGACCCGCCGCCGCTGGATCGGCGTCGCCATCGTCGCGGTCGCCGCGCTGCTGCTCCTGGGACGCCTCGCCGCGGGCGCCTATGCGGAGTTCCAGTGGTACGCCTCGCTCGATGCGCTCGCGGTCTGGCGCCTGCGCATGCGCACGCTGCTCGCCATGCGCTCAATCGCGTTCGTCGGGTGGACGGCGTTCTTCTTCCTGAACTTCTACGCCGTGCGGCGGTCCGTTGCCGCCGTGCGGATCCCGCGCCGCATGGCGAACCTCGAGATCGGCGAGGATCTTCCCGGACGCTACCTCGACTACGCCGCCGGGGCGCTCGCGCTCGCCGTCGCCGCGCTCTTCGCCTGGTCGCACACCGATTGGATGCGCACGACCCTCGCGTGGAACGGCCTGCCGTTCGGCGAGATCGCGCCGCCGTTCGAGCTCGATCTCGGCTTCTACGTGTACTGGCTACCCTTCGAGACCGCCCTGCGCGACACGGCGCTCGTCGGTCTCGTCATCGCGATCGGCCTGGTGCTGGTCCTGTACGCCATGACGCCGAGTCTGCGCCGTGCCGAAGGGGGTCTCTACATCTCCAACTACGTGCGGCGCCACCTGGTGGTGCTCGTCGCCCTCCTGCTCGTCGTGCTGGCCTGGACGTTCCGCCTCGACGCGCATAACGCGCTGATCGAGGGTAGCGGCCCGGAGGGCATGTTCACCGCCGCCGACCGGCGCGGCACCATTCCGGCCAACGGGACCCTCTCGCTGCTCACGCTCGCCGTGGCGGCGCTGGCGCTGTGGACCGGATGGACGGGACAGCTGCGCATCGCGTCCACCGTCGTGGCGCTCCTGTTGGTCGGCGCAGTCGCCGCGCGCCAGATCGCGCCGCGAGCCGCCGCATCGACGGCCGCCGACGCAGCGCGCGCGGCGGCGGACGCCGCCACAGTTGGCGCCGACCTCTCGGCGGCCGCCGACCGGCCCTACGCGCTGATGCGCGCCGTTTATACGCGGCGTGCCTACGGCGTCGACCAGCTCCGCCCGCTTGGCGATGACGTGCGACCCATTCCAGCGCCTGAGGCCGCATCGGCGATGTCCGCGTGGGATCCCAGCGCGCTCACCCGCGCGGCGGCCCGCATCGCCGGCGGCGTGCCGCACCGGGTCGGGTGGTCGGTGCGCGGCACGCAGCTCGACGCCGTCATTCCGGTCGCCCCGAACGGCGAGACCGGGGGCGCCACGGCGTGGGAGGTCCTGCGATTCGCCGCGCCGCTGGCCAATGCGCAGGGCGACGTGGTACCCCGTGCCCGGGACCTGCGCCTCACGCGGACGGAGCGGCTGGCGCCCGTCCGCATTGTCGACGGCGCGCAGGGGTATCTCCTCGTCCCGAATGCGCCAGACGTCATTGCCGGCGTCTCGCTGGATTCGCGGCGCTCACGCGTCGCGCTCGCCTGGGCCGCGCAGCATTACGCCCTGCTCTCCCAGCCGGCGGGCACCCGGGTGCTGCGGGTGCGCGATCCGCGCGAGCTCGTCAGGCGCCTGGCGCCGTTCTTCCGCCAGGGCTCCACGCTCTTTCCGGTCGTCGACCGCGATTCGCTCTACTGGGTGGTCGAGCTGTATGCGGCGTCGAATCGCTATCCGCTGAGTCGCCACTCCCACCTCGGCGGAGAGGAGGTCCGATATGCGCATCACGCCGCGACCGCCATCGTGAACGCAGCCACGGGTCGCGTACAGCTGGTGCTCGACGACGTGCCCGAGCCGCTTGCCCGATCCTGGACGCGGCTGGTGCCGGGCATGTTCGAGAGCTGGGCCGCCGTTCGCCCGTCGTTGGCGGATGCGCTGCCGCCGGCGATCGACGGCGCGCGACTGCAGGCGGAGGCGCTGGCGGCGGCGGGGACTCGCGAGCGGCCCGCGCCGGGCGGGAACCTGCCGCCTCAGGAAGGCGCGGCCCCCGAACTTCTCGCCGGCGATCCAACCGTCCACGCGATTCTCGTGGGCGGCGAGGCTCGATCCGCCGCCGCCTGGACCGTACCGGTCCTCGACCGGGCGCAGCACGTTCGCGGCGCCATCGTGGCCGTGGGGGGCCGCCTGCACGCGTCGCGCTGGTTCGGCCTCGAGGAGGGCGAGCGCTGGCCGGTCATTCGGGAATCGCTCCGACGGGCACTCGACACGGCGGCGGTGGTGCCGCGGGACGCGCGCGTCGTCCACGGGCCGGTGCGTGCGGCCGTGGTTCCCGAGGCGGTCGTCCTCACCCAGAGTGCCTATCTGTGGCGGGGCGACGCGCCTCCGAGCCTGTTAGGAACGGCCGCGTGGACGGGCCAGGGGCCCGCCCGGTCGGCCCTGACGATTCCGGAAGCGCTCGGCATCGCCATCGAACCGACCGTTCGCGACGATGGGCCCTTACGCGGCGAAGCACTCGAGTCCCGCGTGCGCGCCCTGTACGCCGCCATGCAGGAGGCGCTCTCGCGTGGAGAGCTGGCCGCCTTCGGCGCCGCGTTCGACTCCCTCGGCCGGGCCCTCGGCCGGACCCCGCCTCCATGATCACGGACGCGTCAGGCGCCTCGCCCGGAACGGCCGTCATCGCGCTTGGCGGCAATGCACTGTCGCCCGCCGGCACGCGCTCCACCATTCACGACCAGTTTCGCCACACGCGCGAGAGCCTGGGCCCGATCGTCGATCTCGCGCGCGACGGGTGGCGCCTGTGCATCGTGCACGGGAACGGGCCGCAGGTCGGCGATGAGCTCGTGCGCAATGAACTGGCTCGCGCCGAGGTCGATCCGCTCCCGCTCGGCGTGCTGGTCGCCGCGACGGCGGGTTGGATCGGCTACATGATCCAGCAGTCGCTCGAGAATGCCTTACGACGCGCCGGCATCGACCGGGCCGTCGCGACCATCATCACGCAGGTGCAGGTGGACCCCGGCGACCCGGGACTTCGCGAGCCGGTCAAGTCCATCGGCCACGCGATACCGGAGGAGCGCGCCCGCGCGCTCGCGGCCGAAGGCCACCACGTGAAGCAGGATGCGCGTGGCCGCTGGCGTCGGGTCGTCGCGAGTCCCGCTCCGGTCGCGGTCCATGAGCGAGACGTGATCGCGTCGCTCGTGTCCGCGGGCACGGTCGTCATCGCGTGCGGGGGCGGTGGAGCACCGATCTACCCCGACCCCGTGTTTGGCTGGGAGGGCCTCGATGCCGTCGTCGACAAGGATCTCGCGGCCGCCGTGCTCGCGCGCGATCTGACGGCATCGCTGCTCTTGATTCTCACCGATGTCGACGCCGTCTACGCCGAGTTCGGAACGCCGCAACAGCGCGCACTGCGGCGCCTCACGGCGAGCGAAGCCGAGGCGCTCGATCGGACCGGCACGCTGGGCGCGGGCAGCATGGCGCCCAAGGTTCGCGCCGCGATCGCGTTCGTGCGTGCCACCGCAGGCCGCGCTATAATTACCGAGTTGCACCATGGCCGAGCCGCCGTCCGCGGCGAGATCGGCACCACCATCCTTCCCGACGCGGCTCCTGCCGCGCGAGAACCGGAGCACGAGTGAACATCCACGAATACCAGGCCAAGGAGCTGTTTCGGCGCGCCGGCATTCCCATCCCCCCGGGGCGGGTCGCCACGACGCCTGACGAGGCGGCGGCGATCGCCAGCGAGTACGGCGGAACGGTCGTCGTGAAGGCACAGGTGCACGCGGGCGGGCGGGGCAAGGCCGGCGGCGTGAAGCTCGCCCGCACCGCCGACGAGGCCCGCGCGCACGCCTCGACCATCCTCGGCATGGAGATCAAGGGCCTGACGGTCGAGAAGGTGCTCGTCACCCCGGCCGCCGACATCGCCACCGAAGCCTACGCCGGCATCATCGTCGACCGCGCCTCTAAACGCGCCGTCTTCATGGTCAGCCCCGCCGGTGGCATCGACATCGAAGAAGTCGCCGCGACCACCCCGGACAAGATCCTCAAGGTGCCCGTCGATCCGCGGTACGGGTTGCAGCCGTTCGAGGCCATGCGCATGGCGTTCTTCCTCTACCGCGACGTCAAGCAAGTGCGCGCGGCCGCGAAGATCCTGCGCCAGCTGTATGGCGCCTTCCTCGAGAACGGCGCGTCGCTCGCCGAGATCAACCCGCTCGTTACCACACCGGCCGGCGAGGTGCTCGCGCTCGATGCCAAGATGGTCATCGACGACAACGAGCTGGAGCGGCGCGAGGAACTCGAGGCGCTGCGGGACGAGTCGGCCGAGGCGCCCAGCGAGGTCGAGGCGCGCAAGGCGAACCTCACGTTCATCAAGCTCGATGGCAACGTCGGTTGCGTCGTGAACGGCGCCGGACTCGCAATGGCGACGATGGATCTGGTGAAGTACTACGGCGGCGACCCAGCGAACTTCCTGGACATCGGCGGATCGTCCAACCCCGACAAGGTCATCGCGGCGCTCCGGATCATCACGCGCGACCCCAGCGTCAAGGCCATTCTGTTCAACATCTTCGGGGGCATCACCCGCACCGACGACGTCGCCAACGGCATCGTGGCCGCCACCCGCGACAACCCGCTCACCGTGCCCATCGTGATCCGCCTGACGGGGACCAACGAGGACGTGGCCGTGAAGATCCTCGCGCAGCACGGCTTCTCCGCCATGACCGACATGGATGACGCGGTGCAGCGCGCGGTCGCGCTCGCCACCGCAGGAGCGGCCGCGTGAGCATCTTCATCGACGCGACGACGCGGCTCCTGGTGCAGGGCATAACGGGGCGCGACGGCTCGTTCCACACGAAGCAGATGATGGAGTACGGCACGCAGGTCGTCGCCGGCGTCACCCCCGGCAAGGGTGGCCAGCAGTTCGAGTCGCGCGTGCCGATCTTCGACACGGTGCACGATGCCGTGCAGGCGACGGGTGCCAACACGAGCGTCATCTACGTCCCGCCGCCGTTCGCGGCCGATGCCATGATGGAGTCCGCCGATGCGGGCGTCGCGTTGATCGTCTGCATCACCGAGGGCGTGCCGGTGCTCGACATGACGCGTGTCTACCCGTACGTGCGGGAGCGCGGCGCGCGCCTGATCGGCCCCAACTGTCCGGGACTGATCACGCCGGGCGCGAGCAAAGTGGGGATCATCCCCGGCCGGATCTGCGCGCCGGGCACGGTGGGTGTCGTGAGCCGCTCCGGCACGCTCACCTACGAGGTTGTCTACCAGCTCACCCGCGCCGGGATCGGCCAGTCCACGTGCGTCGGCATCGGTGGCGATCCGATCAACGGTACGAATTTCATCGACTGCCTTCGCGCGTTCGAGGCCGACCCGGACACGACGGCCGTCGCGCTCATGGGCGAGATCGGCGGCACCGATGAGCAGGACGCGGCGGAGTTCGCCAGGCTGCACATGTCGAAACCGGTGGTCGGCTTCATCGCCGGCCAGACGGCGCCGCCCGGACGTCGGATGGGACACGCCGGCGCGATCATCTCGGGCAGCGCCGGCACCGCAGCCGAGAAGATCGACGCGTTCCGCGCGGCGGGCATGGGCGTCGCGCAGCGCCCCATGGACTTCGTCGAATTGGTCCGCGAGCGGCTGTGACGCTCGCCGACCTGGTCTCGCACAGACACGCCGTCGTTCCGCTCTCGGCGTCGACGACGATCGAGGCTGCCTTGCAGCTGGTCGATCGGCTCGTCGATGCGGGGGCGGTGGAGGACCCGGACAAGCTTCGGGGACGGGTCGCCGAAGCGCGCGGCGAAGACGTGGTCGCGATGGGCGACCGCGCGTTCGTCATGCACTATCGCACCGACGCCGTGGCCGACCTCGTGGTCGCGGTCGGGACATCGCCGCAGCCGCTGCACCGCGACCTCACCGATGGAGAGACGCCCGGCGCGCGCATCGTGCTCCTCATCGTCGCGCCGCCCCGGCTCGCGGCCCGCTACCTCCAGGTGTTGAGCGCGTTCGCGCGCCTGCTGTCGAATCTGGAGGTCGTCGCGGCAGTCACGGCGGCGCCGAATGCAGAAGCGCTCGCCGCACTGCCCGCGCTGCGGCAGGTGCAGCTCCCCGAGCAGCTCTCCGTTCGCGACGTCATGACGGAACGCCCCCGCACGACGACCGCCGACACACCGCTGCGCGACGCCGCGGCGATCATCGCCGGCGGAGGTTTCGGGGCGCTCCCCGTGGTGGATGACACCGGGGTGCTGGTCGGCATGCTGAGCGAGCGCGAACTCGTGCGGTACCTCATGCAGAACCAGCTCCAGTCGGGCGCCGGCGTGCGGACGCCGGTGGAGCCCGGCAAGCAGCGCCGCCTGGTGCGCGACGTCATGACTCGTCAGGTGCTGTGCGTTTCGCCGGACCAGCCGCTCGCGGAGGTCGCGTCCATCATGGTCAACAAGGACCTCGACGCCGTTCCGGTCGTCCGCGAGGGCCGCGTCGCGGGCTATCTCTCCCGCGGCGACATCATTCGCAAACTCATCGGATCCTGATCCCATGTCCGGCAATCGCACGCTCGCAATCATCAAACCCGACGCCTTTGCCCGGGGCAACGCGGGCAACATCATCGCCCTGCTGGAGCAGCAGGGGTTCAAGCTGAAGGCGGCGCGGGTCCTCCGGCTCACGCCACCACAGGCCGAGGCGTTCTACGAGGTGCATCGGGAGCGCCCGTTCTACCGCTCGCTCACCGAGTTCATGACGTCCGGACCGTGCATGCCGCTCGTGCTGCAGCGGGAGGGCGCGGTGCCCGCGCTCCGCGAGGCGATCGGGGCAACGGACCCCAGGGAAGCGCAGGACGGGACGGTCCGAAAGCTCTACGCCGAGTCGAAGGAGCGGAACGCGATCCACGCCTCGGACTCGAACGAGAACGCGGCGCGGGAGATCGCGTTCTTCTTCGCCGACGCGGACCTGCAGGCCGGCGGCTGACGCCCGCCGTCCGGTTGGGCGCGGCGCCCGTAAACTACTGGCAGACGGCAACTTGACCGCAGTCTACGGCGGGGGTAGATTTCGCGGTTATGCTGTCTGTTGACATACGATCGCTCGAAGCGCAGGCCGCACACGTCGACGGGATCATCGCCCCCGACGACGCCGTGTGGCAGGACTCGGATGCCCGGCCACGTGAGGGTCTCGCGGTAGCCGGGCGGATGTCGCGTGCCGGCGGCGATCGCTATTACTTCAGCGGC
This sequence comes from Gemmatimonadaceae bacterium, assembly GCA_035461825.1. Taxonomy (GTDB): domain Bacteria; phylum Gemmatimonadota; class Gemmatimonadetes; order Gemmatimonadales; family Gemmatimonadaceae; genus JALZIF01. The sequence goes on along the minus strand of DATHUW010000081.1, from coordinate 1,617 downwards.
CGCATCGCCGGAATCCTGGAGATGCCGTGTCGCCGATGTCTCAAGCCGGCCACGGTCGAAGTGCGGGAGGACATCCACCTGCTCTTCGCCGAGCCGGGCGCCGAGGGTGCCGATGACCCCGACGTGTTCATCGTGCCGCCGCATGCCGGCGAGCTGGATCTCCGCCCGGCCGCTCGAGAGCAATGGCTGTTGGCGGCGCCGACGTTCGTGCAGTGCAGTGAGGAGTGCCGCGGACTGTGCCCACGCTGCGGCGCGGACTTGAACGACGGGCCGTGCGCCTGTCCGCCGGTCACCGATAGCCGCTGGGATGCGCTGCGCGCCCTGCGGGAGCGCGCGCCATAACGGCGCATTACTACTTACCGGATCTTTCCATGGCCGTCCCGAAGCGCCGTACCTCGAAGCGGAAGAAGCGCGCCCGCAACACGCACAAGGCCGCGCCCGCCATTGCCATACAGGCCTGCCCCCGTTGCCGCAGCATGAAGCGGCCGCACCGCGTCTGCGCGGAGTGTGGATACTACGCCGGTGAACAGCGAGTAGCGGCGCGGGAAGGGTAGCCTTGGCCCGTATCGCGCTGGACGCGATGGGGGGCGACCACGCCCCGAAGGCCACGGTGGCGGGGGCACTGCTCGCCCTCGGCGAAATCGATTCCGCGCACTCCATTCAACTGGTCGGCCGCACCGACGCCATCCGCGAGCAGCTGGACAGCCTGCTGGCCGGGGAGTTCGCGCACGCCGTCGGCGCGCGCGATCGTTTGGAGTTCGTCGAGGCGCCGGATGTCATCGAGATGCACGAGAAGCCGGTCACGGCCCTTCGCGCGAAGCCGAACAGCTCCATGGCGGTCGGTCTCAAGCTCCAGGCCTCGGGGAGCTCCGACGCCTTCGTGAGCGCCGGCAGCACCGGAGCACAGATGGCCGCCTCCGCCGTGATTCTCAAGCTGCACGAGGGCCTCCTGCGACCGGCCATTCCCACGGTGCTCCCCACCGCCCGCCAGTCGGTGGTGCTGATCGATTCCGGGGCGAACGTCGACTGCTCCCCGCAGGAGCTCGTGCAGTTCGCCTGGTTAGGCACCATCTACGCCGAGGACATCCTCGGACGCAAGTCGCCGGGCATCGCGCTGCTGAACATCGGCGAGGAGCCGGAGAAGGGCAGCAAGGAAGTGAAGGAGGCCCACAAGCTCCTGCGCGAGCAGACCGCGCTCACCTTTCGCGGCAACTGCGAGGGTCGCGACATTCTCGAGGGCCGCAACGACCATGGGCAGGTGGATGTCGTGGTCTGCGATGGTTTCGTCGGCAACGTGCTGCTGAAGTTCTACGAGTCGGTGGCGCCCCTCGCATTCGAGATGCTCAAACGGGCCGGGGTCGACCGCCGGCTCCTCGATCGCGGCTTCAAGGCGTTCGACTACTCCGAAACGGGTGGCGCCCCCCTCCTTGGCGTTCGTGGCGTCAGCATCATCGCGCACGGCTCGTCCTCCGAGCGTGCCCTCAAGAACGCGCTCAAGGTCGCCCTGCGCGCGGTGGAGAGCGACATGGACGAGCACATCGGCCGTCGGTTGCCGACGGTGAACGCCGAACCGACATGAAGCGACCCTTCGCACAGTTCAGCGGCACCGGCCGCGCG
>DATHUW010000080.1:0-15690 GCA_035461825.1 Gemmatimonadaceae bacterium | reverse complement strand
CGACCCCACCACGCCGTCCACCGACCACTCGCGCGAGCGCGTTCCGCTGCTCGCGATCGGGGGCGCGGTGCATCCGGTCTCGCTTGGCGAGCGCCCGACGTTCGCCGACCTCGGGGCGACGGTGGCGGATTGGTTGAGGGTCGAGTTCCGCGGCGCGGGCCGGTCGTTCCTCCCGGACCTGCTCGGTTGATGGCCGTGGGCAGCGATGGGGCGCGGCGGCTCGAGGAGTCGGCGCGCGAGGCGATGGAGCGCGCGTACGCGCCGTACTCGCGCTTCCGGGTCGGCGCGGCGGTGCGCGGCGGCGACGGGCGGATCGCGACGGGGTGCAACGTCGAGAACGCCGCCTATCCGGCAGGGATCTGCGCGGAGCGCGCGGCGGTGGCGGCGGCGGTGGTGCAGGGGGTCTCGGCGTTGGAGGAGATGGTGGTGGTGACGGAGGCCGACGCGCCGACGCCGCCGTGTGGGATGTGCCGCCAGGTGCTGTACGAGATGGCCCCTGCGCTGGAGCTCACCAGCCTGACGACGCAGGGGGGGCGCGGGCGGTGGCGGATCGCCGATCTGCTGCCGCACCCGTTCACCAGCGGCGCGCTGGAGCACCGGAGCGCCCGACAGGATCGCAACCAGGACAGATGACCGACGGATCGATACGACGATCCCTGCTGGCGCTGTGCGCCGTGGGGCTGACGACGATTGCCGGGTGCCGCGAGGATCTCGCCGGCGGTTCGGCGTGCCCGATCCTCTGTCCCGAACAGGGACTCGAGGTGCGGGACACGGTGCTCTTCCCCGTCGTGCTCGACAGCACGCTCGTGGGCTACCCGCTGCTGGGGTCCGAGCCGGCGATCGTCCTGGCCCGGCGCGGCGACACGCTCGCGACGGCCGCCGTGGCGCGGTTCGACACACTCCTGCAGCGCATAACGCGTGGGGACACGGCGCAGCGGACCATCATCGGCATCGACACCGCCAGCCTCCTGATCAACCTCGCCGGGTCGATCGTGGCCTCGGACTCGGTCACGATCGAGCTGTACGACGTGGACACCGCGGTCGTCGGCATCGACACCGCGGCGGTGCGCCTGCTCTTCCGCCCCGACCGGCTGCTCTCGTCACGCACGCTGCACCAGGACTCGCTGCAAGGCGTCCGGCGGATCCCGGTGCCCACGGCGTTCCTGGAGCCGCGGGTGATCGGAGCGCAGCGGGTGCGCTTCGGCCTCGCCGTTCGCAGCGACGCGTCGGTGCAGTTCACGATCCTCACGGCGGAGAGCGGCGGGGCGCCGGTGTTGAATTATCTGGCGCGGGCGCAGGCGGACACGCAGACGCTGCAGATCGTCGCCAGTTCCAATCAGCCGCCCACGCCCGGGGCCTCCGCCACCGCGTTCGCGGACTACCAGGTCATTCTGCAGGGGTTCTTCCCGCCTGACGACGCGCTCGCGGTCGGGGGCGTGCCGGGGCACCGCGTCTACTTGCGGTTCGACGTTCCGCAGGCGCTGCTCGAGGAGAACACGATCGTCAGGGCGCTGCTTCAGCTCACGCAGCTCCCGAACGCGACGATCGATCCCGCGGACACCGTCCGGATTCTGCCGCGGATCGTGCGCGCGACGCCCGTGCTCGACCCCGAGCCGGGTCGCGCCGCGCTCGTGCTTGGCGACGTCGCATCGTTCCCGATGCCGGCGCTGCTCGTCGAGCCGCAGGACAGCGGACAGGTCACGCTGCAGGTCGCCACCGCGCTGGCCGCCTGGCGATTGGACCCCGGCGTGCGGTTCACCCGCGCGCTCGTGCTGCAGGCGCTCGACGAGGGACTCGCCCCACACGCAGCGCTCTTCTTTTCGGCCGACCCCTCGGTGCCCCAGGCGCTGCGGCCCCGTCTCCTGCTCAGCTACGTGCCGCGCGCCGGCTTCGGACTCCCATGATGCGACGACTCGCCGCCTGCGCCCTGCTGTTGTTCGCCGCCGCGCCGCTCGCCGCGCAGGGCACGCTGAGCTCGCAGGGCTTCGGGTATCCGACCGGACAGCTCGCCGCACGCGCCCGCGCGATGGGCGGCGGAACCGCCGAGCTCGATCCGGTGTCCCCGCTCAACCCCGCGGCGATCGGCATGTTGGGCCGGCCGGGCGTGTACTTCGAGTACTCGCCGGAGTGGCGCCGCGTCAGCTCGGCCGCTGGCGCCGACGAATCGGCGATCTCGCGCTTTCCGGTGGTCGGCGCCAACATCGCCGTCGGCGCGCGGTGGATGCTTGGCTTCTCGTCGTCGACGCTGCTCGACCGCTCGTGGGAAACACGCAACGCGCTGGCGATCGGCGTGCCGCCGGACACGGCGACGGCCATTGCCGCGTTCCGCGCGTCGGGGGCCATGAACGATGTGCGGCTGGCGCTCGCCTATCGCGCCCACCAGACCGTGACCGTGGGACTCGGCGTGCACGCGCTCACGGGCGAGAGCCGGACGGAACGGCAGCTCATCGTCCCGGATTCGGCGCAGTTCATCCCCGCGCTGGAGCGCCGGTCGTTCGGCTACTCGGGGAACGGCGTGAGCCTGGGCGCCGCGTGGCGGCCGCGCCAGACGTTAGGATTGGGGGTGTCGGCGCGCACCGGCGGCTCCGTGACCGCCGAGACGAACGACACGACGTTGTCGACGGCGGACTATCCGACCCGGGCCGGCGCATCGATCGAGTACACGGGCGTGCGCGGCATCACGTTCGCGGCGCGCGTGGGTTGGGCGGGGTGGTCGAACCTCGAGGGGCTCTCGCTCACGGGCGTGCCGGTCCGCGATACCTGGGAGTACGGCGCGGGGCTCGAGGGCCGCGCCCCCGGGCTCTTCGGCGTGGAACCGGCGCTGCGGCTGGGGTATCGTTCGCGCGGACTGCCGTACGGGCTGCCTGACGGGGCCGAAGTCTCGGAGAACGTGATCTCGACGGGGCTTGGCCTGCCGGTCGCGGGCGGCCGCGGCATGTTCGATTTCACCGTCGAACGGCTGATCCGGGATGCGCCCGGCGAGACCCGCGAACGCGCGTGGTCCATCGGCCTCGGCATGCTCCTGCGCCTCTGAGCCCGTGACGACCGCGGTCGACCCGGGGCCCACGGCCTCGCCGTTGATCCTCGTGGCGGACGACGTCGAAGCGAACGTCGAGCTGCTGCACGACCAGCTCGCCACGCTCGGCTATCGCGTGGTGTCGGCGCGGGACGGCCCGTCCGCGGTGGAGACCTGCTTCGCCGCGCGTCCCGATCTGTGCATCCTGGACGTGGCGATGCCCGCCGGATCGTTAGGGGTCGACCACCGCGCGACGGGATTCGAGGTCTGCCGCCGGATCAAGCGCGACCCGCGCACCGCGCGCATCCCGGTCATCTTCGTCACGGCGCTCAACGACGCGACCGATCGCGTGAAGGCGATCGAGGCCGGCGGCGACGACTTCCTGACGAAGCCGCATAATCGGCAGATCCTGAGCGCGCGCGTGCGGAGCCTGCTCCGCCTCAAAGCGGCGACCGACGCGCTGGAGGATTCCTATCGCAAGCTGCGCGAGCTGGAGAAGGTGCGCGACGATCTCATGAAGATGATCGTGCACGATCTCAAGACGCCGCTCACGTCCGTGCTTGCGGCGCTCGAGATGGTCATGGACGGCGACTACGGCTCGGTCTCGCCGGAGCAGCGCCGCGCGCTGGGAGACGCCGAGGCGAAGGCCGAGGATCTGCTGGCGCTGATCGGCGATCTGCTCGAGGTCGCGCGCATCGAGGAAACCACGCTCTCGCTCGACCTCACGCCGCTCGCACCCGCCGCCTTCATCCACGAGGTGGTGCACGAGTGGGGGCTGCGGTTCGAGCAGGAGCGCGCGGTCGCCGTCGAGGACGTCAGCGACGACGCCCCCATCTTCCAGGGCGACCGGGCCATCCTCAAGCGGGTCTTCGGCAACCTCGTGCAGAATGCCCTGACGCACACGGCGGAGCCGGCACGCATAGCGATCGGCGCGCGGCGCTCGGGCGACGACCGCATTCTGTTCACCGTAGCCGACAACGGGCCGGGTATTCCGCGCGAGTACCACGAGGTGATCTTCCACAAGTTCGAGCGCGTGAAGATGCCGCAGATGCCGCGCACGCGCAGCACCGGTCTCGGCCTGGCGTTCTGCAAGCTGGCCGTGGAGGCGCATGGCGGTCGCATCTGGGTGCAGAGCGAGGAGGGGAAGGGGAGCCAGTTCCACATCGAGCTACCGGTCGAGCGCGATCGTCAGGCGGACGCGGGATGAGGGTCTGGCTCCGCACGTTCGGCTGCCGCGCCAACCAGGCCGACACCGAAGCCGTGCGCGGCATGCTCCTCGCCGCCGGGCACTCCCTCGTGACCGCGCCCGGCGACGCGGACATCGCGATCTTCAACAGCTGTGCAGTGACGGGGCGCGCCGAGTCGGACCTGCGGGCCGGGGTACGCCGCGCGGCGCGCACGAATCCGCGGCTCCGATCGGTGATCATGGGATGTGCGAGCGCGTTGCCCGCGTCGACGGCGCTGCGCTCGCTGCCCACCGTCGACGCCGTCCTCCCCGGCGCGGACGTCGAGGGGGTGGCCGACGTGCTCGGCATCGATCCGGCGCTTGCCGCCGTGCGGCCGGTAAGGCAGGACGGCGTGCGGGCGCTGCTGCGCATCCAGGACGGATGCGATGAGCACTGCACGTTCTGCGCGACGACGCTCGCGCGCGGCGCCTCGCGGTCGCGGCCGCACGATGCCCTGGTCGAGGAGGCGCGCGCGCTGGCCGCCTACCATGCGGAGATCGTGGTGACCGGTGTGCACATCGGGCATTACGGCCGCGACATCGGCACGACGCTCGGCGTGCTCATCGAGCGGCTCGTCGAGGCGGCGCCGGAGGCGCGGTTCCGGCTCACCTCGGTGGAGGCGACCGAGATCTGCGATCGGCTGCGCCGCCTGTGGCGCGGCGCGCCCGATCGTCTGGTGCCGCACCTGCACGCGCCGCTCCAGTCCGGCAGCGATCGCGTGCTCAAGCGGATGGGCCGGCACTGGTACTCCGCGGCGCAGTATGCGCGCGCCGTCGAGTCCCTGATCGCGGATGCGCCGTACTTCGCGCTCGGGGCGGACATCATCACCGGGTTTCCGGGGGAAACTCGCGCGGATCATCGGGCGACGCGCGATCTCGTCGCCGGTCTGCCGTTCACCTACCTGCACGTCTTCCCGTATTCCGAGCGTCCCGGCACGGCCGCGGCGCGGCTCGGCGAGGCGGTGGCGCCGGGGGAGTCCGCGCGCCGGGCAGCCGAGCTGCGGGAGCTCGGCGAAGGAGCGGCGGCGTCCCATCGCGCGAGTCGGATCGGCGGCCGGGCGGACGTAGTCGTCATTCCGCGCGGCGGCCGGCGGGAGGGGCTCACCGAGGACTATCTCACCGTCGCGGTCGCCGACCAGGCGCTGCCGCGCGGCGCGCGGCTGGACGCGATCCTGAACGCTGTCGCCGGCGAGGATGGTCTCATCGCGCACGCGCGGACGCGGCGCGCCGAGGCGGAGGTTGGCCTCGCCTAACGGATCCAGTCGTTCGCCCGCAGGTCCGGCATCGCGGCGACGTCGGCGAGCAGCGCGTCGAGGTCGCCGCGGGCGAGCGGTCGTCCGCGCAGCACCACCGCGGCGATGCGCCGCGTATTGCCGATGTCCGCGAGCGGATCGGCGTCGAGCAGCACCAGGTCCGCGACCTTGCCGGCCTCGATCGTGCCGACCGAGTCGGCGAGGCCCAGCCATTCCGCGGGCTTCCGGGTGGCGCTTGCCAGCGCCTCCGCCGGCGTCATGCCTAGCGAGTCCACGAACAGGCGCAGCTCCTCGTGCAGCGAGGCGCCGGGGAACACGTTGAGCACCGCGACGTCCGAGCCCGCCATGAGCCGAACGCCTGCCTCGTGCATCTCCCGGAAGTGCTTCAGCGCGACCGGCCAGGCGCGCTCGAAGAACGCGCGACGGGGCGGCGTCGCCTCCTCGACCTGCTCCCGCCAGTCCAGGATCAAGAATGCCGAAAGTGAGGGGCGCATCGGATGGACGGCGGGAGTCGAATCGGATACGAGGGCCCGATAATACTCGATGGGCCGAAACACCGACTCGGTGACGCTCACCAGCGTCGGCACCACTCCGACGTCCCGCTCGGCGATCGCGCGCCAGAACCCCGCGCGGTCCCCCGCCGGCAGCGTGTCGAGCGTTAGTGGGAAGCCATGATCCACGCCGGTCTGGCCGGACTCGAGGAATATCGATGGCGACGTCGTCACCACGTGGCCCACGAGCGGCTTCGCATGCGCGCGCGCCGCGCTCCCCAGCGCCAGATACGTTGCGCGATCCTGCACCGTGCGGATCTTGAGGTGGTCGATCTCCAGGCGGGCGAGCGAATCGACGACGCGCCGCGCGTCGGCCGGCGAGCCGATCGGGATCCGCGCGCGCTCGAACGGCTCGACGCGCGACTCCGGAGGGTCGCGCCGCATGCGCTCGATGTTGCTGAGCCCCTCCAGGTAGGGGCCGGCGATCAGCATGCGCGGACCGACCCGGGTCCCGGCGCGGATCTCGCTCCGCCAACGGAGGACTTCCGCATGCTCGCTGCCCTGGTCGCGGACCGTCGTGACGCCGTGCACGACGTACAGCCCGAGCGCCGAGCTCCGGGTCTTCGACGTGTGCACGTGCATGTCGAACAGGCCCGGGATCAGGTACTTGCCCGTGCCGTCGATCACGCGCGCATCGTCAGGCTCGGCGATTCCCGCCGACGGGCCCACGCGGGTGATGCGGCCGTCGCGCACCACCACCGTCTGATTGGCCGCCGGCGGCGATCCGGTCATCGGGATCACCGTCACGTTGCGGACGACGACGGCGTCCTGGGCCGCCGCGGGCGCGGCCAGGAGCGCGAAGCCCAGGAGCGCCAGGCGGCAGATCACCTGGACCGGTGTGCGGCGCAAGTTCGTGACGCGGTCAGTGGGGCGTGTCGACGCGCGAGCCGGCGCCCCGGGGCAGCTGGCCCAGCCGTTCGCCTCCCGACGGGAGCCCGTTGCCGAGCAGCGTCAGCGTGAACCGCTGCGTCTCCGAGATCCGCTCCACCTCGATCGCGATCGCATCCACCGCCGTCTGCAGCCGTTGCAGCTCGTCGCGCACCGTGGGATCGGCCAAGGGGCGCGCCGCCTGTCGCGACCCCATGCGCCACAGCGCGCGGGCGCCGAGCGTGATGACGATGAAGGCCGCGAGCGACGACATGACGACCGTCATGACCTGCGCGAAGACGACGACATCGTGGTCCACGAATCACCTCCAAACGTGTGGTTCTTCACTACGGATCGACCGCTGACGTGGTTCCACTCCATGCGTTGACGGGGAAGGTCCGCCCGGTCGGCGCCGTCACCCCAGTCGTTTGGCATACCGCCGGCCGGTGAAGTCGTAGCCCAGCCGTTCGTAGAACCGGTGTGCCCCATCGCGACGAGTGGCGGTCGTCACGAGGATCCTGTCGCAGCCGTGCGATGCGGCGAACGCCTCGAGCTCCGCCACGAGTCGCGCGCCGACGCCCGCTCCCCGATGCGCCGCGCCGACCACCAGCGCCGCGATGAAGGCCAGCGGCTGGTCCGAATGGATCGCCGGGAACACGTGGACCGCGCCGAGCCCGACGACCATCTCCTCGCGGGTGGCGACGGCCACGCGGTAGTCCGGCCGCGCGAGCAGCGCCTTCATACGCCTGACGAGCGCCTCGCCGCTGGACGGATAGCCCAACTCCGTGAGGAGCTCCGCGCAACGGCCGGCGTCGGGCGCCGCCGCTCCGCGCACGAACGTGCCCACCACTCCCGAAGCGCTCACATTACGACCCGTTGCTGTTCGTGATCAGCCGCGCGATCCGCCACTCTCCGCCGGCCTGACGATGATACACCACGAGCTGCTTCACGTCGATGCGGATCGCATCGCCGCCGGCGACCGGCGTCGCCGTGCCGCGGACCGTGGAGCGCGCGAATCCCCAGTCGCCGCTCGTCACGATCTCCTCGGGCTCGATGCGGATGGCCGACTTCCAGCTGGTGAATCCCGCGCGCCCCGCCTCGCGCAGCCTCTCGACGGTGGTCACGGCCGGCTGCCCGGGTGGCATGTACACCGCGCCCGGCTCGAACAGCGCGACCCACCCCTCGACATCACCGGCGTTGTTCATCGCCTCCGTGCGCGCGATGACGGCCCGGATCGCGGCGGCATCCCCCGCCGGATCGACGGGCTGGCCGCAGCCGGGAATGGCGAGGGCGAGCAGCAGGAGCGATGCCGACGGGCGGGCTCTGTGGCGCATTGGGACTCCGGGATTCGAGGCGTGGCAACCGGAAACGCGACACAGATACGCGCACGGCCCGGACACGACCACCACCGCACGGGAAGCCTGACCGAACCATGACTTCGTCATCGGACCGCGGAGTCTGCATCCCCGTCCCGTGTGGCGCGCAGCTTCCCGACTGGTGCCGCGCGGTAGCCGCGCGCGCGAAGGCTGTCGATCAGCGCCGGAACGGCTTGCCGCGCGGTCGCCCGGCTCGCGTACCACGGGTGCGGCAGGATGATCGATCCGGGACGGACGCGCGCCAGCACGTGCCTGACGATTCCCTCGGCGCTCGCCGCCACAGCGGGATAGGAGTCCGGCTCCACATCCCACATGACGGTCGTTCGGTTCGGCTCGCGACAGGTAGCGGGGCAGCGCAAACAGGTTGTACCCGCACGGTGGACGGACCTGGATGGGATCGCGGTGTCCGGCCGCGCGAATGAGCGAGTCGGTCGATTCGATCTCGCGGCGGACAGTGCCGGCCGACACGACGACCAGCCGCCGGTGGGAGTACCTGTGAATTGCCCAACTCGTGACCCGCGGCCACCAGCGCCCGCCCGACCTCGGGGGCGCGCGCGAGCTCGGCTCCGGTCACGAAAGAAGGTCGCGCGGACGTCGCGAACGCGCAGCGTGTCGAGGAGGTCGGCGGCGACCTCGGCAACGGGTCCGTCATCGAAGGTGAGTGCGACGACGGAGTCCCGCGTGGCACGTGCGCGACGAGGCGGCCGAACAGGTGGGTGGTGCGCGACCGAGCGAGCGTGCGCAACGCGAGCGCGCCGGCCGCCAGCGCGCACGCCACGAGCAGTGCGACCACGGTCCCGCGGAAAGCGCTCGCCCACGTCCGTCACCCGAGCCTCGTTGCGGCAGGATCGCGCCGGTCACGTGCGGCCTGCCTCCGCAGAGAACAGGGACACCATCCCCGAGCGGGATTCGCCGTGGTCATCGTCAGGCACTCGTGGGTGTCCCCGCGTCACCCGGCGACGGCGTGCATCACAGCGACGACCGGGACGCCGGCACGCGCGACCTGCTCAGGCATTGGCGCGGGAGCTCGACCGGGGTGGCGCGTAGGCGCCCAGCGCGTCGAAGCGCTGTTCCCAGAACGCCTTCGCCTTGGCGATGTCGTCCTTGGCCGCGAGCTTCGCGTGCTGGACCGCCACCGAGGTCTTGCCTGCGCCCTTGGCCGTGAAGAAAACGTGGACGCGCGTGCCGTCCGACCAGTCGAAGCGCAGCGACTTGCCGGGGACGGACGAGCGGAGCTTCACCGGCCCGTCAGGCAGCCAACGCTTGCGGCGGCGCGTGTCGTGGAACCACTCGAAGAGCGTCGGCAGCGCCACGGCGAAGGTCCGGCTCTTGTTCGCCTCGTAGGCGCCGTCGCGCCGCTGGTTCACATCGCGCAGGCCCCGGATGCGCTCGTAGCCCACCGCCACCATCTGGCTCCACCATCCGGGCACGTCGTGCTCGTGCACGAGATGGCGCGCGATGTCGCGATGGCTCATCTCGAACGCCCGGGCCTCGTCGAGCACTTTGACCCAGTCCGCCCACGTCCTCCCGGTCTTCGCTCGCAAGGCGGTATCGCTCATTCCGGCGAGCGTCGGCCACTCGCTGCGCGGCGTCGCGCTCGGAGGCGGCGTGGGGGACGTCCGCGCGACGAGCACCGCGCGCGCGGAGGTGTAGGACTCGCCCGTCTTGGTCATCCGGGCGCGCACCAGCCGCTTGAGATCCTTGTCTCGTGGCATGTCCGATCTCCTTCGTGCTGCCTCACGAGCGCACGCCCCAGCCGAGGCCCGCGCGGCGCGCGAAGGCCGGACCCGCGATCCGGAGGTATGCCCTCCTTTGCCCCACGTGGACCGGCGCTGGGGGCCGGTCGAAGGGGTTGGGCGGGGATCGCCGCCGCGGAACAGATGCGACCGTCGCGGCGCCGCGTCAAGCTCGTCGCGCGCGGTCGCGGACTCGAGAACGAATGCCGGCACCTGCACTCGGCGGCGCGCCGCCTGATACCCGCCGATCCGAGCCAGGACGGCATGAAACAACGAGCGGGACCCTCTCAGGCCCCGCTCGTCCTCGATCGTGGTGCGCGGCAGGCGGGGCTCACCCGCCTGATTGACACTTAGATGAGCTTGGTCGGTGGACGGTACGTGCCGCCCTTCACCTGCTCGTCCTGCTCGGCATCATTCTTCGGCACGGAGAGGTCCTTCAGGGTCTCATCGCCCACGACGTCGGGCTTCCGGAAGCTCTCGTTGTCCTTGCGCTCGTCGATCGCCATTGTCGTCGTCCTGGTGAAGGGTCTGTTGGACCACCGAAGGCCCGGCTCGCTTCGAAACCCACCGCGCGCGTTGGCGCGCGTTTGCTGCGTGCTGCGGCTCAACTCACTCGAGATACCGGCGATGGTTTATCATCCCACCCTTGACTTGCTCCTCCTCCCTGGCATCGGTCTTCGCCACGGCGAGATCCTTCACCGTCTCGTGGCCCACGTGCTCGGGTTTGCGGGAGGTCTCGTTGTCCTTGCGATCGTCGATCGACATGGTCGGGTTTCTGGTAGAGGGTACCCCACCAGAAAGCAACCTGCGTACCGCAAGGTCCCAATAATCTAACTCATTGCGGCCGAGCGCCTTACGATCGCCGACGCATTCAGGGCGGGGGGAGATTGCCCGAGGACGGGCAACCGGGTGACTCGATTCGCGCCTCCGCGGCCCTGAAACGAGACCACCCCGTCACTCAGTTGACCGGCCCGAAGACGACCCCGTGCGGCGCGGCCGGTCCCGTGTCGCCGTGCGGCCATGAGTCACGCCGCAGCGACACGCCGAGCCGGGTGGAGCCCGGCTCGCGGAACGACTCGTCCCACGCGAGTCGTCCCGTCACGCTGTCGAACCGCGCCACGAGGATGCGCGCGTCGCCGTGCGCCTCGGTCGGAAAGACGAGTCGATCGCTCCGCGGGTCGCGCGAGCTCCAGTGCGGGCTGAAGGTGGAGTCGGTGGCCAGCGCCTGAACCTGACGGGGGCGGCCGGGGTCGGAGATGTCGAACACGAGGATCTCGCGTGCCGACTCGACGGGCATGATCCACCAGTGACCGATGAGCAGCGGGACGCCGCAGGCGTTGCTGCGGGGGAAGTCCAGGGCGTGCACGCGCTGAATGCGCGGCGCGTCACCGTCGAGCCCCGTGAGGTGGTAGAACGCGCAATAGAACGTGTTCATGAACGCCTCGTCGCCGCCGGCCAGGAAGCGCACCTCGAACGGGTAGTGCCACATGGTGTCGGTCGCCGTCTCGGGTAGCGCGATGGTGCGCAGCAAGGTGAGGTCGGAGAGCCGCCAGAGCTGCATTACATCCGCGGTGCGCTCGCTGTCCATCGGGCTGCTCGTGGTGAGGACGCGGTCCGCGGCCTCGGCCACATCGCCAGAGTACGTGCGGATCGCCGCGCCGGGGAATGCCGCGTCCGCGGCGCTCGCGCTGCGAATGAACTTGCCAGCCGCCGAGAAGAGTGCGAGTCCGCCCGGCTTGCCCTGAATGCTGTCGTTGCCGTACTGCAGCGTGACGAGCACCCGGCCGTCCGACAGCCGGTAGTAGCTGTGGGGCATCCGATACCCGGGCACCGGCTCGGCCTCGCCGGCGATGCGCGGCGCGAGCGGATCCGTCAGGTCGACGAGCACCGAGCGGCCGGTGTGGAACGTGTTGGCGAACAGCGGCACGCCGTTAGGTGGCATGACCTGCTCCGTGTGGTGCGGCATGCCCTTCACCTTGCCGCTCGGGACGGTTGCGACGACCGTAGCGTACGTCGGACTCGAGGAGTCGGCGTCGATGACGGCGAGGAAGTCCGTGTCGCCCTCGCGGCCATCCAGATCGTAGGCCCAGGCGAACAGGTAGCGGGCGGGTTGTGCCCGCTCGGGCGGGTCGGTCGGTGCACAGGCCTGTGAGAGCGCCACGAGCGCTCCCACCGCCGTCAGTCGTCGGCTCATGAGTGCTGGATGGAGGAAGGGGGAGAAACGGCCCCGCCGCGCGCGCTTGGATGCTGCGTATCGGAGTGAAGCGCGTTCCGTCGCGTCAGGCACGGGGTGATCGGGCTTGCCGGATTCGAGGGGGTCGTCTACCGAGTCGGACGGTTGCGAAGGAACGGAGAGGGATTCCCCGGGAGAGGTTCCACCCCTGTGGACTTCCGGTGAAAAAGCTGCGGAGGGACGCAGCACGGCGCCAGGACTCGTCGCTTCGACGAATCTCGACGATCTTCTGAACTATTTGCGCAGTTGCGCGCTCTAAGCACGTAAACCACGCATTGTGTGGGCAATTTCTACATTGTAGAATCCACTATGTCGCACGGCGCTCGTCGGCCCGCTCGAAAGTCGGCAATCTCACTCGCCCTCCTGCGCGGCATGCTGCCCGTGGCCGAGCGCGACGAGGTGCTGGCAGACCTCGAGGCGGAGCACCTGGAGCGCTCGCGCCGGGATGGACCCCGCGCCGCCGACGCGTGGCTCTGGCGCCAGGTGCTCTCGTCGGTACCGCGGCTGATCCGCCGGAGCTGGTGGCGGGGATGGAGTGGGTTCGAGCCGCGCGCCAATCGCCTGCAACCCGGAGGACCTTCCATGGAATCGTGGATCCTGGACCTGCGCTTCGCGGCGCGCCGGCTGCGCACCCGTCCCGTCTACGCGCTCATCTCGGTGCTCACGCTCGCCCTCGGCGTCGGCGGCACCTCCGCCGTCTACAGCATCATCCGGCGCCCCATCTGGGAGCCGCTGCCGTACGAGCGGTCCGATGAGATCGCGATGTTCTGGAACGACGGCGACTGGTCCGAAGCCGAGTTCACGATGCTGCGGCCGGACATGCCGGCCTTTCGCAGCGTGGCGGCCTATCGACCGGAGGACGTCATCGTGGAGCACGGCGACTCGCCGGCGCGGCTCGTTCCGGCCATCGCCTCATCCGCGGAGCTGTTCGAGGTGCTAGGCACGCGGCCGGCGCTGGGCCGCGGCTTCCGTGCCGGCGACGATCTCACCGGTGCGGAGCCGGTCGCGGTCCTGAGTGACGGGCTGTGGCGGGAGCTCGGCGGGGACCCGGCGATGGTGGGAGGACGTCTGCGGCTGGACGGCGTGGAGCGCACCGTGATCGGCGTCATGCCTCGCGGCTTCTGGTTTCCGGACCCGTCCATCCGAGTGTGGATCTCGGTGCAGCTCAATCCCGAGAGTCGATCGGGGAGGTACACCCTCGTCGGTGCGCTGCCGCCTGGCCAGCCTATCGAGGCCATGGGCCCGGCCCTCGGTCGGATCACCGCCGCCCTCGCCGAGCAGTTCAGCTATCCGGAGCAGTGGGACAAAACGAGGAACGCGGCGCTCGAGCCGATTCGCGAAGCGCTCGTCGGCTCGCTCAGGCCCGCGCTGCTGGCCACGCTCGCGGTCATGGTGCTGATCCTCATCATTGCGGCGGCGAACGTCACCGCCCTGATGCTCGGACAGGTGGATGGCCGCGCGACCGAGCTCGCGGTGCGCTCCGCCATCGGGGCGGATCGTGGGAGGCTCGTCAGGCAGGTCGTGGTCGAGGCGCTGGTGCTTGGCGTACTCGCCGGGGCGGTGGGGGCGCTGCTCGCGACGATCGGGTTCCGCGCGATCGTGGGTGCGATACCGCTCGGGGCCTGGGCGGAGGAGGCATCGGTGGACTGGATGCTGCTCGCGGTGGCGATCGCGGTCGCGATCGTCGCGGCGCTCGCTATCGCACTCATTGCCGCGGTCTCGGTCTGGCGCGGCGACCTCCGCGGTGCGCTGGTCCGCGCGCGTACCGCGGGCATCGGCGGCCGAGGCGGGCGGCTCGAGAGCGGGCTGGTGATCGCGCAGGTGGCGATAGCCATGCTCATCGCGACCGGCGCGGCACTGCTGTCGCGCAGCGTCGGGAACATGTATGCACTCGATCCGGGCGTCGATACGCGCGGCGTCGCCGTCGTGGACGTCGCCTTCGGGGCGACGATGCCGGCCGCGGACCGTGCACGCGTGCGCGACGAGTTCGTCCGCGAGCTCGGCGAGCTGCCGGGCGTCTCGAGGGCGGCCGTGACGCAGAAGCTCCCGCTGCGCGGCTCCGGCAACAACTGGGGCATCGCGGTGGAGGGCCGGCCCGACCTGCCGAGCAGCACGACCGCGTTCCGGATCGTCTCGGCGGACTACTTTGCGACGTTAGGGATCGCACTTCGCAGCGGTCGCGTGTTCGATGCGAGCGATCGCGCCGGCTCCGAGCTCGTCGTGGTGGTCAATCAGGCACTGGCGGACAAGTATTTTCCCGGCGACGACCCGATCGGTCGCCGCATCAGCACCGGCTTCGCCACGCCGGAGCGGATCATCGGGGTGGTCGAGAACGTCGCCGAGGCGGCGCTGACGGACGCGCCTGAACCTGCCCGCTACATGCTCGCCGAGCAGCTGCCGTACGTGCCGGAGGGACACTCGTTCGTGCTGCGGACGGATCGCGCCGGGGACGCGGCCGCCGTGCTGGACGCTGCCCAACGCGTCGTTCGTGGCACGACCGGGGTCGCGGTGCAGGAGGCGACGACGATGGGGCGCGTGCTCGACCGCGCGATCGGACCGGTGCGGCAGATCGTCACGCTGTTCGTGATCCTGACGGTCGTGGCACTGGTGCTCGGCGCCGTCGGCGTATACGGGGTGATCTCGCACTTCGTGTGGCGGCGCAAGCGCGACTGGGGGATCCGGATCGCACTCGGCCTCGCGCCGATGCGCGTCATGCGCGCCGTGGTCGGCCGGGGGGCGGGGCTCATGGCGGCGGGCATCGCCGCTGGCGTGCTCGGTGCGATCGCCCTGGCGCAGCTCGGCGCGGCATTCCTGTACGGCGTCGGTGCGGCGGATCCGATCTCTCTCCTCGCGGCGAGCGTCGCGCTGTTGGCGGTGGGGCTGATGGCGGCGGCGATCCCCGCCTGGCGGGCCGGTCGCACCGATCCGCTGTCGATACTCCGCGATTCCTGACCCGGTGTGCCCATGAGTGACGACGCGCCGCTGGGCGTCTTCGAGGAGCAGGTGATGCTCGGTGTGATCCGCACGGGAGAGGAGGCGTACGGCATGAACGTGCGCCGGGAGCTGGAGCGCGTGACAGGACGGGAGGTGTCGATAGGCGCGGTGTACGCGACCCTCGACCGCCTGGAGGCGAAGGGCTACGTGACCTCGCGGCGGGCCCCGGGCAGTGGATCGCGACGGACGTTCGCCGTACTCGGCGCGGGCGCGCAGGTGCTGGCCGAGACGCGTGCGATTCGCGACCGTCTCTGGCGCGGGATCGACGCCGCGCGACTTCCCGAGTTGGCCTGAGCACGTCCGGGACGCTTCGGAAGTGCACGGGGCCGGTTCATGGCCGCGCGGACGTTCTCCCCCCGCCGCTCCCGCGTCGGAGCGTACGAAAGGTCACCGAGTAGCGCAGCTGCGGCACCGGCGGGATGCTGTGCTCCCACTCGGT
>DATHUW010000079.1:0-42455 GCA_035461825.1 Gemmatimonadaceae bacterium | reverse complement strand
GGCGCTGCTGTCGACGATCGCGCCGTCGGCGCTGGCGCTGCCGCGGGGGGTCGTCGACCGGCTCCCGCCGCGTCCGCCGGGGTACCGCTTCTCGCGCGAGCTGTTCCCGCGTACCACGGGGATGGCGTTCGACGCAGTGGCTCCCGCGTACGTGGCGGCGCGCCACACCATCGCCGCGGTGCTGTCGCCGCAGCGCGCCGCCCGGTTGGTCCAGCAGCATGCGCTGGAGCCGACGCTGCCCGGACTGGGGGAGGTCCTCGATTCGCTCGGCAGCGCCGCATTCGCGGCCGCGGCGCGGACGCCTTACGAGGCGGAGGTGCGCCGGGCGGTCCAGCGCGTGGCCGTGGAGCAGCTGATGGCGCTGTCCGGGAACGCGGCCATGCCACAGGTCCGCGCCCTCGCCACGGATCGCCTTACGCGGAGGCTGGCCGCGCTGCGCCGTCCGGGCGCGGCCGGCGACGAGGGTGCCCACCGCGCGCTGCTCGCCTCGGACATCGAGCGGTTCCTGGAGCGCCCGGCATCCACGGTCGAGCTGCCCGGTCTGCCGGAGGCCCCGCCGGGGGCGCCGATCGGGGAACCGGCCCTGGACTGGCTCTCCCGTCTGGAGCCGCCGTGCAGCCACTGGGAGCGGCGCGAGTGGCGGTGATCAGCGGTCGCTGTCGAGAGCCCTGACCGCGTTAGGTGGTGTGAAGGCCGGCATCGCGGCGGTGCTGTGGCGCAGGTTCGCGTTCTGCGCCTCGATGTACGCCTTCATGGCGCGCAGTTCCGCCTCGCACGCCTGGCGCATGCGGCCGAGGAACGCGCGGCCGACGGCCTGCCAGAACCACGGCACCCTCGAGATGCGGCCCGTGAGGGTCACCCGGGTGCCCTCGTCCTGTTCGACGAACTCGTACACGTAGTCGTAGCGACCGCGCTTCGAGGTCCCCAGGGTGCCGTCGACGAACAGTTCGACGCGCGTGGGGCGCTCGGCCGCGATGACCTCGAAAACCTCGGTCGCCGATTTGCCGAACATCTTGCGCGTCTCGCGGAATCTGGTGCCCGGGCCGAACGGCCCCTGCGTGAGCTTCTCCATGCGGACGAAGTTCGGCATCCACTTGCCGGCGAGCTCGAGGTTCGTCGCGATGCCGTACACGACGTTCGGGGACGCGCCGATCCATTCCGACGCGGTAAACTCCAGGGACATTCCGCGCTCCGTCCGTGAGGGAGGAATATCATGGGGAGTGGGGCGGGCAATGGGAAGGGGGGACGGCCCGGGCGCCTCGACGCCGGGGGGCTCCGCGCGGCCGTCGACGGATGGAGCTGGAGGGTTGCGGGGTCCGGGGTCAGCGCGGCATCGTGCGGGCAACTCGAGGAGGCGGCGATGCACCTGCAGCGACTGGCGGGACTCGGCGCGTACGGCGCGGCGGCGGGGCTTGCGCTCCTGTTCGCGCTGTTCGTGTGGCAGACGATCCCCGGCCCCGGCACGGGGATGGACTGGACCCACGCGGCGGTGTCGTGGATCAGCGTGGGCGGCGTGGTGGCGGCGCTCATCATCGTGCACGTGCTCGTGGCGCGCGTGCTTGTGCGTTCGCCGCGGTGAAGCGGCCCGCCACTCGACAGCACCGGCAGCAACGGAGGAACCCATGTGGACGCAGGCTCTGCGGCGCGCGACGATCGCGCTGCTCGTGCTCGGCATGCTGGGCGCATGCAAGAAGGACAAGCCCACCGAGCCGCCCGACGACGACGAGCCGGACCCGACGGCGGACGTTCGTCCCGCGCGTTAGGACATACGACGACGAGACACGAAAAGGGCCGCGGGATCACCGCGGCCCATTTCCATCCCGCCGTCGCGCATCGGGCCTCGCGCGTCCCGCCACCCACTCAGTTCGAGACCGTCGTCTCCTTCTTCCCCCACTTGTCGAACCACTGCTGCAGGTAGAGCTGTGTGCGGATGTAGTTCGACGGCTTGCTCGACGTGCCGTGCCACTCCTCGTTGAACCGGATCATGGCCGTCGGCACCTTCCGGATCTTGAGCGCCTGATAGTACTCCTCCGTCTGCGCCATCGGCGTGCGCAGATCCATCACGCCCGTCATCAGCATCGTCGGGGTCTTCACATTGCCGACGTGCATCAGGGGTGACCGCGCGAGGTGCTCGGTCGGATCCTCCCACGGGAACTTGGCGAAGTTGCGGTACCAGCCCGCGCCGTCCGTCGTTCCCACGAAGCTCAACCAGTTCGTCACCGGACAGTTCGCCGACGCCGCCGCGAAGCGGTCCGTCTTCCCCACGATCCACGACGTCAGCACCCCGCCGCCCGAGCAGCCGTACACGAAGAGCCGCGCGGGATCGATGTACCCGCGTCCGATCACCGTGTCCACGCCCGCCATCAGGTCGTCGTAGTCCTTGCCCGGGTACGCGTTCTTGATGGCGTTGCCGAACGCGGAGCCGTACCCGGTGCTCCCGCGTGGATTCGTGTACAGCACCACGTAGCCCTTCGCGGCGTGCTCCTGCCAGGCGAAGTTGAAGCCGACGTTGTACATCGAATGCGGTCCGCCGTGGATCGAGAGGATGAGCGGATACTTGCGTGTCGCGTCGAAGTCGGGCGGCTTGATGACCCACCCCTGCACGCGCATGCCGTCCGCCGACGGATACCAGATCTCCTCGATCTCGCCGAGCCGCTTGCCGGCGAGCACGTCGTCGTTGACGGCCACGAGCGTGCGGGGCTGCGGCGCACGCAGCGTGAACGTCACGAGCTCGTTAGGACGCTGCGGCATCGACCGGACGCCCACCGCGAGGCCCGTCTTTCCGATGTCGGTGGTGGTGAGCATGTGCGTTCCTTCGGTCACCGCGCGCACCTCGCCGCTGAGCGTCGCGCGGTAGAGGTTCTGCGACCCGGCGTTCTGTGCCGTGAAGTAGATCGCGCTGCCGTCCGGCGCCCACCGGATGCCCCCGGGCGACCGGTCGAACTCCTCGGTGAGCGCGCGCGGGTTGGATCCGTCCGCGTTCATCACGTAGAGGATGCGGTCCTTCCACGTGGCGTCGGTCGAATCGTAGCCGGCATAGGCGATCAGCCGCCCGTCGGGGGACGGCACCGGCGACCCGTCGGGTCCCTTGCGCGTCGTGAGCTGCGTGAACGCGCCACTCTCGACGTCGACCGCGTAGATGTCCGACTCGCGCCAGGCATACTCCGCATCCTCGACGCGGAGCGCGGTCACGAGGATCCGCTTCCCGTCAGGCATCCACTCGGCGTTGCCATGGTCCCAGTCGCCGCTCGTGATCTGACGCGCTGTGCCGCCGTCGGCCGGCACTACGAACACGTGGCGGAACCCGTCGTCGATGAATCCCTGCCGGTCCCGACGGTAGTTCAGGCGCTCGACGATGCGGGGGGACTCGGTCCACTTGCTGCCCTTGGGCTTGAGGGCGCTCACCCGCCCCTCGACGCCCCAGCTCTGCCGCTGCGGCACCAGCATCCGGAACGCGATCGACTTGCCGTCGGGCGCCCACGAGATCTCCGACGGTGTTTCGGTGAGCCGGGTGATCTGCGTCGCGCCCTCACTGTCCAGCCATTTCACGAACACCTGCGTGCCCGACGGCTCGCCGCGCGCGAGATAGGCGATGCGGGTGCCGTCCGGCGACCACTGCGCGTCGCTGCCGTCGATCAGGAAGCGGTTGCGCGAGCCATCCGCGTTCATGATCCATAACGACGATTCCCAGCGATCGTTCAGCTTGTCTACCCAGCGGCGGGTGTAGATGATCTGGCGGCCGTCGGGCGAGAGCCGCGGATTCTGGACGTCCTCCCACTCGAGGTAGTCCTCGATCGCCAACCGATCGCGCGCGGGTTGCTGCGCGGAAAGCGCACTCGGCGCGGCCATCGCGGCGGAGAGCGCGAGGACGAAGACGAATCGTGTGTGCATGGGGGAGGCGAGGGTTGAGGGACGAGGGACGAGGGACGGGACCAGGAACCAGGGATCCGGGACCGGGAGATAGTGCAGCGTCTCGTGCCCGATCTGCCGGGTCATCCGATTCTCCGGGTTGCGCCCTGGCGCCGCAAGGGAGCCGGCCACGGAGTGTTCGTGCGTCGGACGCCCGATACCTTCCGCTCAGAAGCTACGCGGAGTTGAATTCCCGTGTTGAGGGAGGAGTCATGCCGCGCGACCGCGACCATGAGTTCGGTCCCGGGTCGCGCCGCCCGCCTCGAGTCTCCCGCGCCGCTGGCTGGCTTTCTGCACTCGCAGTCCGACTCCAACCACGAGCCCGAATGCGAACGATCACCGCTCTCCTGCCGCTGCTTCCGCTCGCGGCACTGGCCTGCGCCGGTGGAAGCAGGGCGAACGACCCCAGCTCGGGCGCCGTCGCGTCCGCCGCCGCCTGCGACTCGACCAACGGCGGCATCACCCTCGCCCGCGGATTCTGCGCGCGCGTCGCGCACGATTCGCTCGGTCCGGCCCGGCACATCGCGGTTGGCGAGAACGGGGACGTATTCGTGGCCGTGCGCAACCTGCGACAGGGCCGCGGCGGCGTCGTGGTGCTCCGGGACGCCAATGGGGATGGCGCGCTCGAGCAGGCGGGGCGATTCGGCGAGAACGGCGGAACGGGGATCGCGCGCCGGGGCGAGCACCTCTGGTTCGCCACGAACGACGCGGTACTCCGCTACCGGGTACCGGTCGGCGCGGCCGAGCCGGCGGGACCGCCGGACACGATCGTGCGTGACCTGCCGTCGGACCGGAGCCATGCCGCGAAGTCGATCGCAGTCACCGCCGACGGCGCGCTGTATGTCAACATCGGCTCTCCCTCGAACGCGTGCCAGGAGCGGGACCGCGAGGCCGGGGTGCAGGGAGTGGATCCGTGTCCGGAACTGGCGACGCGCGCGGGGATCTGGCGGTTCGACGCGAACCGCGCCGGGCAGCGTCAGGCGGACGGCGAGCGATTCGCGACCGGGCTGCGCAACGTCGTGGCGCTCGCGCTCGGCCCCGATGGCCGGCTGTATGGCGCGCAGCACGGCCGCGACCAGCTGCACGCCAACTGGGGACAGATGTACACCGAGCAGCAGAGCGCGGAGCAGCCGTCGGAGGAGTTCGTGCGGATCGAGCAGGGGGACGACTACGGCTGGCCGTACTGCTATCACGACAACGCGCTGAACCGGAAGGTGCTCGCGCCCGAGTACGGCGGCGATGGGCGCACCGCGGGCCGGTGCACGACGGCCAAGCTGCCGCTGGTAGCGTTCCCCGGCCACTGGGCGCCTAACGGCATGGCGTTCTACACCGGGGCGCAGTTCCCGGCGCATTATCGCAACGGCGCGTTCATCGCGTTCCACGGCTCGTGGAACCGCGCGCCGCTGCCGCAGGCGGGATACAAGGTGATGTTCGTGCCGATGGCGAATGGCCGCCCGTCGGGCGAGGCCGAGGTGTTCGCGGACGGCTTCTCCGGCGCGGCGACGCTCAGGAGTCCGGGCGACGCGGAGGCGCGGCCGATGGACGTGGCGCAGGCCCCGGACGGCGGCCTCTACATCATCGATAGCGTGAAGGGCCGGATCTGGAAGGTGCTGTGGAGGGGGGAGGAGAACTGATCGGGAATCGGGAATTGGGAATCGGGAATCGCACGGATCGCCAGCAACGATTCCCGATTCCCGATTCCCGATTTCACGGTGCCTCCGGTCAGTTCGGAGCCCGAAGGCGAAACAGCACTCCGCGATGGTCCGACGGCCCCCCGCCTAACACCCGCGCCGCCGAGCAGTCGAGCCCCGGCCCGAGGAGCAGGTAGTCGATCCGGCGGACCGGGAGCGAGTCCGGGAAGGTGAACCCCTGGCCCGCGCCGCACAGCGGCCAGGCATCGCGCATCGGGCCGGCCGTGAGGAGCGCGAGCACCGCGCTCTCGGGCAGCGAGTTGAGATCCCCGCCGATCATCAC
Organism: Gemmatimonadaceae bacterium; assembly: GCA_035461825.1. Taxonomy (GTDB): domain Bacteria; phylum Gemmatimonadota; class Gemmatimonadetes; order Gemmatimonadales; family Gemmatimonadaceae; genus JALZIF01. The sequence goes on along the minus strand of DATHUW010000079.1, from coordinate 36,572 downwards.
GCGGGCCCCGCGCTCCAGTAGCGGCGCGGCGATCGCGAGCAGCGCCCGTGCCTCCTGCCGGCGATTGGCATCGTCGCGCGACGCGTCGAGGTGCGTGTTGAACACGTGCAGCGTGTCCGCGCCTACGGGGATCGCCGCGTACTGCGCGCCGCGCGGCTCGTACGACCCGCCGGCCCGCGCCTGCGGCGGATCGATCGGCAGGGGATGGAGGGTGTCGCGCGCGATCGGCAGGCGCGACAACATCGCGATCCCGTACTGCCCGCCCTGATAGTCGAGCGTCTTGCCGAAGGCGCCGTGCATGCCGGTGAACGCCGAGAGCCGCGCGATCTGGTCCTCCCCGCCGGACCGCGTCGTCAGGCGATCCACCTCCTGGAGCAGGACGATCTCCGCCCCGGTTTCGCGCACCACCTCCGCCACCCGCTCGAGATTGTGCACCCCACGCACGTCCGTCCCCGCGCGGATGTTGAAGACGAGGACATCGATGGAGGCGTCGGGGTCGGGCGCGGGGGCCGGGCGTACGCAGGCGCTGCCCAGGAGGAGCAGCGCGATCGGGAATCGGAAATCGGGAATCGGGAATCGACGAACGCGACGGAGTTCTGTCATACGCACAACCTGCGGTGACCGGCGCATGGAATCCAGATCGAAAGCCCCGATTCCCGATTCCCGCTTCCCGACGGTTGACTCCCCCTTCTCCCCTCGTGAACGTGAACCGCATGCGCCGACTCCAGCTTCTCCCCGTACTCGCCGCAGCAGCGCTCACCGGCGTGTCCGCGGGCGCCCAGCAGGTGCCGCTCGATTCCGCGGCCGCGTCAGCCACGCGCGACTCCGCCGCCACGGTGCGCGTCTGCGCCGGCGGCGACGTCACGTTAGGGACCAACCTCGACACCGCGTGGGTCCGCATCGCCCGTCGGGGAGGGCCGCTGCCGGAGCCCCACGCGCTGCTCGCCCCGCTCCGGCCGCTGCTCGACGATGCCGATCTCGTGCTGCTCAATGTCGAGGGGGCGATCGGAGAGGGGCCCGTCTCACGCAGCAAGTGCCGGCCGGGTTCCACGCAGTGCTACGCGTTCCGCCAGCCGCCAGCCACCGCGGCCGCCCTGGCGGGCGTGGCGCCGCACGCGCGCGTGATCGGCAATGTGGCGAACAACCATGCGCGTGACGCCGGGTGGGACGGGCTGCGCGAGACGCGACGGCTGCTCGAGGAGGCGGGGGTCGCCGTGACCGGTCTCGACACGGTGGCGACGCTCGTCGCCACCCTCGCCGGAGATACCGTGGCGTTCCTCGGTTACAGCACCTCGGGCGGGCCGGATCCGCGCGACGTGGCCGCCGTGCGCCGTCACGTCGCGCGCGCGGCGGAGCGGTGGCCTCGGGTCGTGGTCACGATGCACATGGGCGCGGAGGGGATCCGCGCGCAGCGCACGCCCAACGAGGTGGAGATGTTCATCGGGATCGACCGCGGCAACAGCGTCGCGTTCGCGCGGGCCGCCGCGGAGGCGGGCGCGGCGCTCGTGATCGGCCACGGGCCCCACGTCATGCGCGGCGCCGAGTGGTGGGGCAAGTCGCTCATCGCCTACTCGCTCGGGAACCTCGTCACATACGGCCCGTTCTCGAACGGAGAGCCGCTCAACCGTGGCGGCCTGTTGTGCGCCGACGTGGACGCGGCGGGAAGGGTCGCGGAGGCGGTGTTCCGCTCGACGCGGCAGCGGGCGCCGGGACTCGTGGAGCCTGACGAGACCGCGCGGGCGGCCGCCCTCGCCGATTCACTCGGCGCGCTGGACTTTCCGGAGACGGCCGCGCGATTCCGCACCGAGAGCCGGATCCTGCGACCGCGAGAAGCCGAGCCGCGCTGACGAGCCGCGCGGCGGCCGCTAGCCGTCGGTGCTCGACGCGCTTGCGACCGCTGCGCTGTCGGTACCGGCGAGAACGCGCCGCGCCTCGCGCCACGGCTTGATCCGACGCGTCGGGCGGCGGATCAGCTGGCTCTCCACGACTCTCCCCGCGGCGCTGCTGGCGTGGATGAATCGCCCGTCGCCCACGTAGATCCCGATGTGCGACGCCCCCGATCCTCGGCCGAACGTCACGAGGTCGCCCGGCTGAAGCTCGGCCGTGTCCTTCGCCACCTGCTGGCCGACCTTCTCCTGCTGCGCGGCGGTGCGCGGCACCTTGATTTCGAGCTTCGCGAGGACGTAGCGGATGAGCCCGCTGCAATCGAATCCCTTCTCCGGCGTCGTCCCGCCGAGGACGTAGCGCCGGCCGAGTTGCTGCCGGGCGAGCTTCACGAGCGAGTCTCGGACGATGGCCGCGGAACTGCCGAAGATCTGGAATCCGCCGCGCCGGTCGGTCAGCGCGATGGAGTCGCTCGCGGCGCGCTGGATGATCGGCTGCGCCAGGGCGGGCGTCGCAGCAAGCGAGATCGCGGACAGGAGGGCGGCGATGCGGACGGCGCGGACCAGGCGAGCGCGGATCGACGCTCGGGTCGCATCCTCGTTCGCGTATTCGTTCGCGCTCGCCGATCGTTGCACTACTCGCGCTCCGGTTCGTGGTCGTCGGACAGACGAGCGCCGTCTCGGGCGGGCAACCAGGCTCGTCGGGACGGCGCAACCGGCTCGAAGCTATGGAATTGCGGCGTGCTCGTCAACGCTCGAGGGGGGTCCGGGGCCGAAACGCGGTGAGGGTGAACGCGAGCCACACGGCGCCAATGGCCACTCCGCCAACGACGTCGGTCGGCCAGTGGACGCCCAGGTACACGCGCGAGAACAGACTGACCGCGAGCAGGATCCCGAGCGCGACGGCCGGCCACCGCAGCCCGCGCTCGCGATAGGCGAGGTACGCAACGGTCGCGTACACGGCGAATCCGATCATCGCGTGGCCGCTCGGAAACGACGACCACGCGTACTGTCCGCGATGCTCCCACAGGTCGGGCCGCGGACGGTCGTAGAGCACCTTCAGCAGCGGAGTGAGGATGAAGGTGCCCAGGTCGACGACAAAAAGGTGGAGCGCGAGGTCGCCGCGCTTTCGGACTACCCATAGCCAGAGGCACGCGAGGGCGACAATCGGCATCACCGTCGTGTTGCTGCTCAGCCACGGCAGGGCCAGGAAGATCAGATCGATCGCCCACGGCAGCTCGTTCGGGATGGACAGCATGATCGTCCGCTCCCATCCGAGTCCGCCCGTCCAGTCTCCCGTCGCCTGCAGGCCCTCGGCGATGGCAGCGGCGGTGAGCACCGCGAGCATGAAGCCGAGGGCGACGAGCGTCCAGCGCGGCTGTCGGAGCACCGCGAGGCCGGTGGTCGGGAGGGCGGTGGCGCGTGCGGTCGCGGGCAGCCCTGCGTCGGGACCGCGGCCGGCGGCGGTGCTCATGTCTTGAGGCCGGCGGCCGCGCGCTCGCGCGGGTCGAGATCGCGCTCGTGCTCGAGCTCCTGCGGGCGGAACCGCTTGGCGAAGACGCGCACGGCCTCGAGGCCGGCCATGCAGAACGCCGCCCAGGCCGCGCCGATGATCGTCCCGGCGAGCACGTCCGACGGGTAGTGCACGCCGAGGTACACGCGGCTCGCCGCGATCGCGATGATGATGACGATCGCGAGGGTCATGGTGAGCCAGCGTTCCCACGCCTTCTTCTGCAGGCGCGCGGCGAGATACGCGACGGTCCCGTAGACGATCACGGCGCTCATCGCGTGTCCCGATGGGAACGACGTGCTCATCGTATGCGTGAGGTGCTCCACGTTCGAGGGGCGCGGCCGGTCGTAGAAGAGCTTGAGCACCGTGTTGAGCAGCTGTCCGCCCGCCGTGGCGACGATCAGCAGCAGTGCCGAATAGCGGTGCTCGGTGAGGGCCAGGAAGAGCGCGGCGACGCCGACGAGAATCAGGACGACCAGGCCCGTACCTAACGCCGTCACGTCCAGCAGGAAGCGGTCGAGGAACGCAATGCGGTTCGCCTCCATCCATTGCATGGCCGCGAGGTCGAACGTCTCGGTGCCGCCCTCCTGGACGAACTCCGCGAGCTCGGCGAATCCCCAGATCGCCGCGACGGTGATGCCGAGCCCGAGGACGATGTAGATCCCGAGCGCGGTGTAGAACGAGTGGGCGTAGCGGCCGATCGCGCGAAGCAGCGTGTAGAGCAGATCGGTGGCGACGTGCACACGGGATCGCGATCGTGTGCGGCGCTCGCGCGTGACGGTCTTGGCCATGGCTGCAGGTGAGTGTCCGACGAATGAAGCGAGGGGCCGGTGGTGCCGGCCCCTCGGGTCGATCAGCGCGGGGCGTCGCCGAGCTCATCCGGGTCCACGACCCGCCTCCTGACGACGTGCTCCTCGATCACCACGGGCCGATCGGTGCGCAGCGCGTCGGCGTCGTAATGCACCTCGCGCTCCTCCGGCTCGCGCTCCTCCGGCTCGCGCTCGCGCGCCTCGGCCTCGAGCCGAGCGCGCTCCTCGGCGTCGGCCTTGCGGCGTTCCACGCGATACTCGAGGTCGTCGTCGATGCCGTCGGCGTCGCGGTCCCGTTCGGTCCGGGCGCGGCCGAACCGCAGCTCCTCCTCGCGGTGGCGCAGCTGCCAGTCGGCGTCGCGGTCGAAGCCGCGCTCGCCGTACGTGCGGCGATAGTCATCGTCGAACCGGCGCCACTCCTCATCGCTGGTCTCGGCGCTGGACACGGACGGGAAGATCTCGTCGTCCTTGATCTGCGCCGCGTCCAGCACGACGCGCTTGTGCTCGCGATCGATCCACGCGGCGCGGATGGGAGCGAGCGAGCGGCGGTCGGAGCCGTCGATGTCGAGGTCGAGCATGACGACCTGGCCGATCGTCGGATCCACGAGCAGGTCGTTGACCTCGCCGACCTCGCGCCCCGTCGAGGTGAAGACGTTCCAGCCCCGGATGTCCGGTTCGCCGGAGGCGATCTTGAGCTTCATTTCGGACAGCGGCCGGAGATGGCGGACCTGGCGCGCATCCGGGCCCACTCCTGCCTGATCGCGCGTGTCGCGCGCCGTGCGTTTTCTGGCCATTCGCGATTCTCCAGGCGCGGACGAGGCGCCCGCGCGACGACGTTTAGATGAGCGCCGGTACGGCGACCGGTGCGTGGAAGCCGACGGTGGTGTCGGGATTGACCGTATCGGGGCTCGTGGTTCCCATGTCGCCGCGGGCGAACAACAGCCACGCGACGATCGCCAGTACCACGAGCACGACGACCACCCAGATCCATCCCATGCCCCGTTTGGGCTCGACCTTGAGCTCCGCCATCCGTCCTCCTGGTGTTGGGCCGTCCGGGAAGCCTGCACGCGGCGCCGAGTGCGCTCCGAGTCGCCCCCCGCCTCCCGCCTCCCGCGTTCGTTCTCCTGTCACAACAACAAGATCCAGGCCGTCGGCGCGGAAACGCCCGACGGGCGCGGCCCGAAACGTGCCCCTGCGGCGCCTCATGACACGCTCCTCGGCTCGCCAGCGTCGAGCGCGGCAAGTCCTGCGCTCGCGATTCGGCCATCCCGATTTTCAACCGGGCCAGTGGGCGGCCATCGATGGCGTGCTCGAAGGCTGCGACGCCGTCGTCGTGATGCCCACCGGCAGCGGGAAGTCGCTCATCTACCAGCTGCCGGCGCTGATGCTCGACGGCCTGACGATCGTCGTGTCCCCGCTCATCGCGCTGATGAAGGACCAACACGACAAGCTGCGCGAGATCGGCGTGGACGCCCTGTCGATGCACTCGCACCTTACGGACGCGCAGGCGCGGGACGTCGCGGAGCGGGTGGCAAAGGGCCAGGGCGATCTGCTGTATCTGACGCCGGAGCGGTTCAAGGATCGCGACTTCTTCGAGCTGCTGCTCGCGCGCAAGATCGCGCGGTTCGTGGTGGATGAGGCGCATTGTGTGAGCCAGTGGGGGCACGACTTCCGGCCGGACTACCTGGCGCTGGGCTCGGTGGTCGATCGACTCGGGCGTCCGCCGGTGCTCGGGCTCACGGCGACGGCCTCGCCGGAGGTACGCGACGACATCGCGCGCCAGCTCGGCATGCGCGACCCGCACGTCATCGTGGCGGGGTTCGCGCGGCCGAACCTGTTCCTCGACGTGCGGCGGACCGTGAACCCGACGATGAAGGACGAGACGCTGGCGGCGATGCTCGGCGCGGAGACCGGCAGCACGATCGTCTACGTCGCCACGGTGCGGGAGACCGAGCGGCTGTACGACCTGCTGTACCAGGACTTCTCGGTCGGCATGTACCACGGCCGGCGACCCGCGGCTGAGCGGCGCGAGGTGCAGGAGGCGTTCATGGCGGGCGACACGCAGACGATGATCGCCACGAATGCGTTCGGCCTCGGAATCGACAAGGCGGACATCCGGCGCGTGATCCACTACCACTTTCCGGGCTCGCTGGAGTCGTACTACCAGGAGGCGGGACGTGCCGGCCGCGACGGCGAGCCGTCGACCTGCACGGTGTTCTACCGCGTGGAGGACCGTCGCATCCAGAGCTACTTCCTGGGCGGCAAGTACCCGGAGGTGCAGGAGGCGGCGCTGGTGGCGCTCGCGCTGGAGCAGCACCCGTCAGGCACGCCGGTGCCGGTCGCGACGGTGTCGGAGCAGTCGGGGGTGCCGCTGCGCAAGGCGCGGATCACGATGATGCTGCTCAAGCGGCACGGCCTGGTCCGGGAGCACCGGGGCAACAAGTGGGAGCGGCTCACCGACGGCCTGACGCAGGTGGACCTGAGCGGCGAGCTGGAGTCGTACGAGGAGCGGCGGCAGCGCGACCAGGCGAAGCTCGAATCGATGGTGCGCTACTGCCAGTGGGCGCGGTGCCGGACGCACTACATCCTCGACTACTTCGGCGAGGCGGTGGACGCGGAGTGGGAATGCGGCCATTGCGACAACTGCGTGGGCGCGACCCAATCGCGCGCCACCCGCCGGACGCGGGCGGTGGCATCACGTTAGGGTGCACGACCGCCGTCTTCCTCGGGCGCCCGACGGGGAACTGCATAGTCCCAATCCCCAATCCCCAATCCCCAATCCTCACGCCGGCGCCGCCATCCCCCACTGCGCCCAATCCTCACGCGCCGGGCCGTACACCCCGGGTACGGCGAGGCCCGCCTGACGCATCAGGACCGTGAGCTGCCCGCGGTGATGCACCTCGTGGCGCAGCAGCATCTCGAGCGACTGTGCGCCCGTCCACCGCTCGCCGAAGATGTCGAACACGCGCGCCAGATCGTCGTCGGTCCACTCGTCGCGCACCGTCTCCGCGAGCGACGCCGCGGCCCGCTCGTAAATCGCGACGATCGTGGCGAGCGGCGGCACCTCGCCTTCCTTCGTCGGGCAGTCGATCGCCCACCCGAGCCGGTGCGTCAGGTCGCCTAGCGAAACGGTGAGGTGCCAGGCGATGCGGCCGATCGTCCGGCCTCCCGGCACGACCTCCTGAGCCAGGGAGTCCTCCGTCAGGCTGCCGAACAGCTTCCGCGTGATGGTCGACTCCTCCGCCCAGGTCTCCAGAAAGTCGTGGATGGTCCGCAGCATGGATCCCCTCGCGCGTGATGGTTCGAGTGCGCGGCACCTGCGATTCCGCATCAGAGGCTTCTCGGCGTGGAGCCTCGCCGAGCCGATTGCGGTTCAGGCTTCCCCTGAATGCCCGACCGGGTCAGTTTGCGATGGTCCCGCCTCGGGCGCAACGACACCTGAACCGACGCCATGCAATCACCGGAGTTCCTCGACCGCACCTTCGCCGGCAGCACCCTCGCCGCCTGGCTCTGGGCGGCCGGCACGCTCGCCGTCGTCGTCCTCGGACTCTGGCTGGTGAAGGTCGTGGTCCTTCGCCGGCTCGACCAGATCGCCGGCCGGACGAAGACCCGGGCCGACGACCTCGTCGTGATCCTGCTGCGCCGCACGCGCTTCATGCTCGTGGCGTGGCTCGCGATCACCATCGCGCTCCGGATTCTCACGATTCCCGAGAGCGGGCGCGAGCTGCTCGGCCACATCGCGGTGCTCGCGTTCCTGCTGCAGATCGGCATCTGGGCGAACGGTGCAATCGAGTTCTGGGTCTCGGGGCACACGCGGGAGCGGATCGCCACCGACGCATCCAGCGTGACGACGATTCGCGCCGTCGGATTCGGCCTGCGGCTGCTCGCGTGGACGATCGTGCTGCTGGTGGTGCTCGACAACCTCGGCGTCGACGTCACCGCACTGATCACGGGACTGGGCATCGGCGGCGTCGCCGTCGCGCTGGCCGTCCAGAACATCCTCGGCGACATCTTTGCGGCACTGGCGATCGTGCTCGACAAGCCGTTCGTGATTGGCGACTACATCGTCGTCGGGACCGAGATGGGCACGGTCGAGAAGATCGGGATCAAGACGACGCGCGTGCGCAGCCTGGGCGGCGAGCAGATCATCTTCTCCAACGCCGAGCTGCTCAAGAGCCGCATCCGGAACTACAAGCGGATGGAGGAGCGGCGCATCCTGTTCCGATTCGGCGTGCTGTACAGCACGCCGCCCGAGCTCGTCGAGCAGCTCCCCCGAATCGCCCGCGAGGCCGTGCAGTCGCAGGAGCGCGTACGGTTCGACCGCGCACACTTCGCGGCGATGAGCGACTCGTCGCTCGACATCGAGGTCGTGTACTACGTGTTGTCCCCCGACTACGCGACCTATATGGACATCCAGCAGGCCATCAACCTGCAGGTGCTGCGCAGGGTGCAGGAGGCCGGCGCCGACTTCGCGTTTCCCACGCGCACGCTGCACGTGGAGGGTTCACTGGACGGACTTCGTGCATCGCCGGAGCCGGCCGCCGAGACGAGTGAGGTGCAGTCTCGGGAGTGATGCGTGGCGCGCCGTGGCGGCGCCGACGTCTCAGGCGTTTCTTCCGCCGGGGGCACTTCGCTTGCAGCGATGGCAAAGGCTCCGCACGAGGAGGGCGCAGTGTCTCGAAGTGATCGCCGCGACGTCGAGATTCCGATCCCCGGGGACGCGCTCCGCGGCATCCTCGCCATCCCGCCATCGGCGAGCGGAATCGTCGCGTTCGCGCACGGCAGCGGCAGCGGGCGGCTCAGCCCGCGCAACGCCTACGTCGCGGAGGTGCTCAACGACGCGGGCCTGGCCACGCTCCTGCTCGACTTACTGACGGAGGACGAGGAGCGGGTCGACGCGGCGACCGCGCACCTGCGATTCGACATCGACCTGCTCGCGGACCGGCTGATCGCCGCGGTCGAGTGGGTGCGCGCCCAGCGTGAGACGAGCGGGCTGGGGGTGGGACTGTTCGGCGCGAGCACGGGCGCCGCAGCGGCGCTCCAGGTTGCCGCCCGGGCGCCTGACGAGATCGATGCGGTCGTGTCGCGGGGCGGTCGCCCCGACCTCGCGCTCGAGTGGCTGCCGAAGGTGACCGCCGCCGCGCTGCTCATCGTGGGCGGTGAGGATCATTCCGTGATCCCGCTCAACCGACGCGCCTTCGACGCCATCACCGCCGAGCGCGAGATGGTGATCGTGCAGGGCGCGACGCACCTCTTTCAGGAGCCCGGGGCGCTGGAGGAGGTCGCGCGACTCGCCGCGGACTTCTTCGTGCGGCATCTCTCGGCCGCGACGCGCACGGGGCGCGGCGGGAGGTGATGTACCGCAACCGCGCCGCCGCGGGGCGCCGGCTGGTGCAGCGGCTGCGCGAGCGCGTTCCGCACGTGGACGACGGAGACCTGGTCGTGCTGGGGATGGTGCCGGGTGGGATGGCGGTGGCGCGACCGGTCGCCGCGGCGCTGCGGGCGCCGCTGGACGTGGCGGTTGCTTTACGACTATCGGCGCCCGGCCACGATGCGCTGGGCATTGGCGGCATCGCATCGGGTGGCGTGGCGCGGGTGGACCGGCGCACGATCGCCATGCTTGGCGTCACCCCGGAGTACGTTCAGGAGACGATCCGCGCCAAGCGCGACGAGGTCGAGCGGCTGGAGCAGCGCTGCCGGGGTAGCCGGTCGCCGGTGCCGCTCGAAGACCGGCGCGTGATCATCGTCGATGACGGCGCGCAGACGCGTTTTCGGAGCCGCGCGGCCGTCGCGGCGGCGCGCGCGGCGCTCGCGCGCGAGGTGATCTTCGCGGTGCCGGTCGCGGCGTCGGACATGCTCGCCGCGCTGGCCGAGGAGGCGGACGCCGTGGTGTGCGAGCACGTTCCCGAGCGGCACTGCGGCATCGACGCGTACTACGCCGAGTGGGAGACGCCGCGGATCGAGGAGATCGGCGCGATGCTCGGCCGCATCGTGCCGCCGCCCACGCGGGCCTCCACCCGTGGCCTGCGCACCCCCGAGCCGCGCTGACCGGGCCGCCCCGCGTCAGGCTGCCGCGGCGCTCGCGGCGCGCCGCCCCGGGGACGGCTGCTGCTGCGTGAGGCAGTGGAGCGTGCCGAGTCCCCAGACGAGGTCCACGGCGTGGACGCCGACCACCTCGCGTTCCGGAAACAGCTCCGCGATCGTCGCGAGCGCCGCGCGGTCGCGCACGTCGTTGAACGTCGGCACGATCACCGATTCGTTCGCGATGTAGAAGTTCGCGTAGCTCGCGGGGAGTCGCTCGCCCTGCATGACGACTGGACGGGGGAAGGGCAGCGTCACGATCCGCAGGCCGCCCGGGAATCGCTCGGCCGCGCGGCGCAGCCGCCGCAGGTTGTCGGCGGAACGGGTGTGGTTCTCGTCGGCCGGGTCGATCTCGTAGGCGAGGACGATGGTGTGCGGATCGGTGAACCGCGCGATGTCGTCGATGTGACCGTGCGTGTCGTCGCCCACGCATCCTTCGCCTAACCATATCGTAGACCGGATGCCGAGGTACTCGTTGAACGCCTGCTCGTACATCTCGCGCGTCATGCCCGGGTTGCGCACCTGTACCTCGGAGAGGAGCCACTCCTCGGTGACGAGCAGCGTGCCCCGGCCATCGGTCTCGATGCCGCCGCCCTCGAGGACGAGCGGCCCCGCGCCGTCCGGCCGCTGCGCGACGGTGACGGGGAGCCCCGCGAGCTCCGCCACGCGTCGGGCGATCTTCGCGTCGCTCGCATAGTTCTCGTACTTCGCCCACGCGTTGAACTGCCAGGCGATGCACTCGATGCTGCCATCGGTCCGCATCACGCCCGTGGGTCCCGAGTCGCGCAGCCACACGCGGTCGCTCGGCACGAGGTGGAAGCGGCAGCGGCCGAGGTCCACGCCGTGCGCGCGGCAGGCGGCGATCGCGTCCTCGCGCACCTCCGGCGTGTGGCAGAGAATCTCGACCCGTTCGGAGCGGTGGAGGACGCGGACGATCTCCGCGTAGACCCAGGGGATCGGCTCGAACTTCTCGGGCCAGTCCGGCCGGTGGTGCGGCCACCCCACCCAGGTGGCGTCGTGGGGCTCCCACTCCGCCGGCATTCGCCGCGCTCCCCCGTTCGAGTCCGACGCCAACGGGTGGTCCGAGGGGTCCTCGAGCGTGTCCTCGTCGACGACCATCACGGCTGGTGCGCCGGGGTCGATGACCTCGATCGTCTCGTCAGGCGCGGAGCGGCGCACGCTAGCCGAGGTAGCGGTTGAGGATCGGGCCGTATGCGTCGATGCGGCGGTCGCGCATGAACGGCCAGTTGCGGCGCGTGTACTCGATGAGCGCGGGATCGCACGTCGCGATCAGTGTCTCCTCGCCGGTGCCCGCCTCGGCGATGTAGCGGCCGAACGGGTCGCAGACGAAGGAGTGCCCGAAGAACTCGATGCCGTCCGTTCCGGGCTCGGGCTCGAACCCCACGCGGTTGGCGGCGGCGACGTACACGCCATTCGCGATCGCGTGGCCGCGCTGGATCGTGCGCCAGGCGTCCGCCTGCGCCTCGCCCCACTCCAGCTTCTCCGCCGGGTGCCACCCGATCGCGGTGGGATAGAAGAGCACCTGCGCGCCCATGAGCGCCGTGATGCGCGCCGCTTCCGGGTACCACTGATCCCAGCAGATCAGCACGCCGATCGTCGCATAACGCGTCTTGAACGTCCGGAACCCGGCCGGCTGTCCGGGCTTCGCGCCGTGGTGATAGATGTCCGACGGGGCGGGGGCCTCGCCGGGCGCGAAGTAGTACTTCTCGTGATAGAGCGGGTCGTCGGGGATGTGCATCTTGCGATACACCCCGAGGAGCTTGCCGTCCGCATCGATCACCGCGGCCGAGTTGTGGTAGACGCCGGCGCCGCGCCGCTCGAAGATCGGGACGATGATCACGATCTGCAGCTCGGCCGCCAGCGCGCGCATCCGCTCCACCGTGGGCCCGGGGATCGACTCGGCGAGGTTGAAGCGCTCCGCGTCGGTCACCTTGCAGAAATACGGCGCGTCGAAGAGTTCCTGGAGACAGATGATCCGCGCGCCCTGTGCGGCGGCGGCGCGCACCGCGTCGACCGCCGCCGAGACCGTCCGCTCCTTGTCCTCGCGGACCGCCTGCTGAATGAGACCGATGGTGAAGGGTTCGGTGGCGCTCAACGGGTTCCTCGTGCAGTGGTGGAGGCGGAGCGGGAAAGCTACGCCGGCCTTTGGCGCGGACAAGGCTGCCCCGGGCAGAATCCATACCCGGCCGCCCGGGTGATCAGCGCACGAGGAGCACCGCGATGTCCATCACGTTCGTGCCGGTGGGGCCGGTGCGGAGCAGGGCGCCCGCGGCCTCGAGCGCGCGATAGGCATCGTGCGCGGCGAGGTCGTGCGCCGGATCGCGGCGCGCCTCGGCCACGGCCGGCCACGTGCGGGGGGTGACCAGGGCGCCCGCGGCGTCGGTCGGACCGTCGCGGCCATCGGTGCCGGCGGCGAGCAGCGCCATCGTGCGCCGGCCGTCCGCGCCGGCCAGGCGCCGGGCCGCGGCGAGCGCCAGCTCCTGGGACCGGCCGCCCCGGGCGTTAGGCGATGCATCGCCAAGCGACACGACCGGTTCGCCGCCGCGCACCCGGCACCGCGGGCCGGCTTCGCGTGCAAGGGCCAGCAGCTCGACGGCCAACGCGTCTCCCACCTCCGCCGCCTCCGCGTCGAGCGCCGTCGTGGCACGTTCCGTCGCGTAGCCGAGCTCCGCCGCGCGGGCCATCGCCGCGCGCACCGCGGTCTCGTTCGACGCCACGATCCCGATCGTCACGTGCCGAAACGCCGGATCATCGCGCTTCGGCGTCTCGACCGTTTCGTCGCGCGCGAGCAGGTCGCGAACCGCCGGCGGAACACGCGTCCACAGCTGCGCGTCCTTGAGCAGCCCGGTCACGTCGTCGACGGTGTTCGGGTCGGGCGAGAGCGGCCCCGAGGCGATCGCGGCCACGTCGTCGTCAGGCACGTCCGAGATCACGAGGGCCCGCACCACCGCCGGCTCGAGCGCGCGGGCGAGCCGGCCGGCGCCCCACCGGGAGACGCGCTTTCGGATCACGTTCACCTGCGCGATGTCCAGCCCCGAGCCGAGCAGCAGCGCGTTCAGCTCGCCAAACTCCGCCATCGTCAGGGTGGCGACCGGCGCGCCGATCAGACTGGAGGTGCCTCCGGAGAGCATCACCCACACCACGTCGGTCGGCGACACCTGCCTGACGAGATCGCCCAGCCGCTCGGCCGCCGCCGCGGAGCGGTCGCCGGGCACGGGGTGGTCGCCGACGCGCACGTCGACGCGCGGATGCGGCGTCGGCGCATCGACGTGTGACACGACGAGCCCGGCGGCCGGTTCCATGCCGCGCGATTGCAGGCTCTCGACGGCGGCTTGCGCCATCGCGTGCGCGGCCTTGCCCAGCGCGATGAGGAAGACGCGCGCGCCGGGCGGAACGGACGCGAACACGAGGGCGGCGCGCACGACGGGCAACGGGTCGACCGCGGCGATGGCCGCGCGATGGATGTCCCGCGCGTCCGCCTCGATCCTGAGGCAGCTCGGCAGAGGCGTGGCGGCGCTCACGCGTCAAATGTATCCTGCCGGTGACCGTTCGCACGCCCACGACCGACCGTCCAGGAGCCCGGGTGCCCCCCAGACCGATCGTCACCGCCACGCGCCGCCTGCCGGATGCGGTCGAGTCCGCCTTACGAGAGCGGTTCGACGCCCGCTTCCCGGAAACGGACCGGCCCATGCGACCGGGGGAGCTCGCGGCGGCGCTCCGCGACTCCGACGGGCTCCTGCCGACGGTCACCGACGCCATCACGGCGGAGTTGCTCGGCGCCGAGCAGGTGAGGGCGCGGATTCTCGCCAACTTCGGGGTCGGCGTGAATCACATCGACCTCGACGCGGCGCGTTCGCGTGGGATCGTCGTGACCAACACGCCGGATGTGCTCACCGACGACACGGCCGACCTCGCGATCGCGCTCATGCTGATGGTCGCCCGGCGGCTCGGCGAGGGCGAGCGTGAGCTTCGCGATGGACGGTGGGCGGGGTGGCGGCCGACGCACCTCATGGGGCGGACGCTGCGCGGCATGCGGCTCGGCATCATCGGCTATGGGCGCATCGGGCGCGCGGTGGCTGAGCGCGCGACCCGCGCGTTCGGCATGCGCGTGCGCTACGTGTCCGGATCGCGTTCGCGCCCGCCGGCACCTGACGAGTCCGGGTTGGCGGAGCCCGCCGAGTCACTGGAAGCACTGTTGGCGGAGAGCGACATCGTGTCGCTCCACTGTCCGCTGACGCCCGAGACGCACCACTTGATGAATTCCGAGCGCCTCGCGTTGATGCGGCGGGAGGCCATCCTCATCAACACGGCACGCGGCCCGGTGGTGGACGAGGCCGCGCTGGTCGCCGCGCTCCGTGCCGGCCGACTCTTCGGTGCAGGACTCGACGTCTACGAGCGGGAACCCGCGGTGCCTGACGAGTTGCGCGCGATGGAGAACGTCGTGCTGCTGCCGCATCTCGGCAGCGCCACCATGGAGACGCGGGTGGCGATGGGGATGCGGGCGGTGGACAACCTCACGGCCTGCCTTGCCGGCGATCCGCCGCCCGACCGCGTGGCCTAATGCCCGGAGTGCGCGCCCGCGCTCGAGGTGCCGCGCGCCTTCTCGACCTCGGACTGCAACTCGGCGTAGGCGTCCGCGCTCAGCACGTTGAACGCCGGCGTCGTGTACGTGATGCGCCCGTCAGGCGCCACGATGAAGAGCGCCCGCGTGTCGTACTTTCGCTCGGCGTTCCAGGCGCCGTAGAGCGTCCCGATCTTGCCCTCGACGTCGCTCACGAACAGCACCGGGAAGTCCGCCTCGCGCGCCCAGTTCACGAGGGCAGAGTCGGGGTCGGCGCTGATGCCCATCACGACGACGTCCTTGCCGCCGTTGAACAGCGAGTCGTAGCGGTCGCGGTAGGACTCCATCTGGATGGTGCAGCCGCGGGTGCGGGCTTTCGGGAAGAAGGCGAGGACGACGGTCTTGCCGCGGTAGTCCGAGAGCGAGACCGGGGTCGCGAGCACGCCGTAGCGCGTGGCGCCGGAGCTGGTGAAGTCCGGGGCCATGGACGAAACCGCTGGGGCGGTCTGCGCCTCGAGGTTCGCGGTGAAGGCGAGCGCGGCGGCGGCCATGCCGAGGGCGCCGAGCCTGACGAGACGAGCGGACATGGGGCGTTCCTGAATGTGGGTACCGAAAAATGAACCGCGCGGCGGGGACTGGCAACGCGCCCGTGACGCGCATCACCGGTCCCGGAGACAGGACAGTCAGGCGTTTCCGAGCGGGACAGCAAGGCTGGTTGCGCGCCCGGAATGGCGGTCAACTCGCGGTCCGCGACGTGCCCATATCAGGGTCGCTGGACGCCGCGCGAAGCGGCGGGCACGACACCCGGAGGAGTCGATGACACAGTTCAAGAAGAAGATCCTGATGGCGCTGCCGCTGGCGTTCCTCGCCGCGGCCTGCGTGCGAGAGGTCCCGGCGCCCTCGGACGACGCGCTCAGCCGTGACCTGGCGCTCGCGGCCCAGCAGTCGCCGTACGCGCAGCCGTACGCCTCGCCGCAGGAGCTCGCCTATGGGCAGCCCTACGCGCCGCAGTACGGCCAGTATCCGCAGCCGTACCCGCAGCCGCAGTACTACCCGCAGGCGCAGCCGGTCCAGACGGTGTACCGCGCGCCGGCCCCCGCGCCGCGCGTGGTCTATCGCGACGCGCCGGCACCGGCGCGGCAGGAGGTGAAGCGGAACACGAAGCGTGACGCCATGATCGGCGCGGCGACCGGCGCGATTGCCGGCGCGGCGATCGGGCGAGACGTGAAGGGCGCGGTGATCGGCGCCGCCGCCGGCGCAGTGCTCGGCGGCATCGTGGGCCACACGATCGACGTGGAGAAGCCGTAAGGGCAGGAGTCAGGAGTTAGGAGCTAGGGGCTAGGAGCTAGGAGCTAGGGGCGGTCGCGATCTTTTCCTCACCGGATTGGATCGCGGCCGCTTCGTTCGTGGTTTCATGGGCGATGTCCAATGCGTCCGTCGTGGACGCCGAGTCGCCGAGTGCCTCACTTCAAACGCCCTCCGCGAATCTCTGCGTGCTCGGCGTGGAACAGCCTTTGTCAGAATTCGGTCAGCCCCTCGCGGGTGCGACGGAGCAAACGAAAGGCCTCGCGACGCGATCCAAACCCAGCAGGGCATGTCTCACCCCTAGTTCCCAGTTCCTGGCTCCTAGTTCCTAGCTCCTATCTCCTATCTCCTAGTACCTAGTTCCTTGCCGCTCCCATAACTTCCCTCGGCCCCCCCCACGACCCCACCCGCATGGCGGAGATCCGCGACCGGATTCAGCACAGTCTCGGTGATGCCTACCGACTCGAGCGCGAGCTCGGGGGCGGCGGCATGTCGCGCGTGTTCGTCGCCCACGACGTCGCGCTCGACCGCGAGGTCGTCGTCAAGGTCATCTCGCCCGAGCTTGCGGCGACCGTCAGCCTCGAGCGCTTCCGCCGCGAGATTCATCTCGCCGCCAAGCTCCAGCACCCGCACATCGTGCCCGTGCTCTCGGCCGGTGAGGCGGATGGGCTGCCGTACTACACCATGCCGCTCATTGATGGGCGGTCCCTGCGCCAGCGACTCGAGGGCGGCGCGCT
The DNA here is from genome assembly GCA_035461825.1 of Gemmatimonadaceae bacterium. Lineage (GTDB taxonomy): Bacteria > Gemmatimonadota > Gemmatimonadetes > Gemmatimonadales > Gemmatimonadaceae > JALZIF01. The sequence goes on along the minus strand of DATHUW010000079.1, from coordinate 19,665 downwards.
GCCCGTCGGCGAGGCAACGGCGATCCTGCGCGACGTCGCGCGCGCGCTCGCGTTCGCGCACGAGCACGGGGTGGTGCACCGCGACATCAAGCCAGACAACGTGCTGCTGGCCGGCGGGTCGGCCACCGTCACCGACTTCGGCATTGCGAAGGCGCTCTCGTCGGCGCGCGGCGACGACGGCGCGACGCTGACTCTCATCGGCACATCGCTCGGCACCCCATCGTACATGGCGCCGGAGCAGGTGGCGGCGGATCCCACGTCCGACCATCGCGTCGACATCTACGCGTTCGGCGCGATGGCGTACGAGGTGCTGTGCGGCGTGCCGCCGTTCCACGGCCGGTCGCAGCAGCAGATCCTCACGGCGCAACTCACCGAGGCCCCGCCGCCGCTCGCCGAGCGGGCGCCGGAGGTGCCGGGGGCGCTGGCGGCGCTCGTCATGCGATGCCTCGCCAAGACACCGGGCGAACGCCCGCAGTCCGCGACGGAGATCGTGCGCGAGCTGGAGTCGCTCGGCGCCACGTCCGGTGCGCAGGTCGCGCCCCCGCGACGCCGCGCGCGCGGACTGGCGATCGCCGCCGCTGCCGTGGCGGTGGTCGCCGCCGCCGTCGTCGGCGTGCGGCTCCTGTCCGTCGACACCCCTCAGCTCGACCGCGGTGTAATGGCCGTCGTGCCGTTCCGCATTGCGTCGGCCGACCCGTCGTTGCACTACCTCCGCGAGGGGATGCTGGACCTGCTGGCGGCCAAGCTCACGGGCGAGGGCGGCCTGCGCGCCACCGAGCCGCGGACACTGCTCACCGCCTGGCGAGGCGCGATCGGTTCGCCCGGCGGCGACCTGGGGCAGCAGGAGGCGCTCCGCCTGGCACGCGACCTTGGCGCCGGCAGCCTGCTCCTGGGCGACGTGGTGGGGACGCCGACACAGCTCGTGCTGAACGCGTCGCTGCTCGGAGTGCCGGGCGGCGACTCGATCGCGCGGGTGAGCGTCCAGGGGGCGCCCGACAGCCTCGCCTGGCTCGTCGACCGCCTCGCAGCCCGGCTGCTCACCGAGGTCTCCGGCGAGGGCGCGCAACGCGCGACGAGCCTGACGAGTACGCCACTCGAGGCGCTGCGCGCCTATCTGGACGGGCAGGCCAAGCTGCGCCGGGGGCAGACCTTCGCGGCGCGCGAGGAGTTCCTGCGCGCGGTCGAGATCGATTCGACCTTCGCCCTCGCCGGCATCGGTTTGCATCAGGCGAGCGTGTGGGGCGACGAGGATGGGACCGGCACGCAGCGCGGGCTTCAAGTCGCCTGGGGGCAGCGCGAGCGGCTGGGACCGCGCGACCGCGCGCTGCTGCGTGCCATCGCCGGACCAGACTACCCGGACCGAGCGGCGTCTCGCGATCTGCTGCAGGCACGGGAGCAGTACACGAGCATCGCGCCGGATCGTCCGGACGCGTGGTATCTGCTAGGCGACCACCTCTTCCATTTTGGCCACGTCCACGACGTCGAGAATCCGCGCGAGCGTGCGCTGGCGACCTTCAAGCGCGCCGTGGAGCTGGACTCGACTTACGTCGTCCCGATGCTGCACGGGCTGGAGCTCGCCGTGCTGCTCGACGACACGGCCACGGTGCGGCGGTTCGAGCGCCTGCGCCTCCGGAGCGACACGGCAACGCAGTGGGTGCCGATCTACCGCTGGTTTGCCGCAACCCAGCGCGGCGACTCGGCTCGCGCCCGCACTATTCTCGATTCGCTGGAAGCCGACGACCCCCGCCTAGCGCTGCGGATCGTACAGCATGCCATACACAGCGGCGCGGGCGCCGGCGAAGTACGACGCCTGAGCGCGCTGGTCGCGGAGGCGAACACCACGCTGGCGGCGAATCCGTTCTTCGCGCGCAGCGTCCACGAGGCATTGATGGCGCTCGGCCGTCCGCGCGAGGCGCGTGCGCTCATGGACACGATGTTCACCTCGGACATCGAGCTGAACGTGCTCGTTACGCGCGTGCGCAACGGCCTGATCGGCGGGGCCGACTCGGCGGATGCGGCGGACGCGGTGGCGGCGCTCGAGCGCATGCACCGGAGTCCGGCGGCGACCGACTCGATCCGGCATCGCCGCACCCGGGCGATCCTGCGCATCACGGAGCCATGGAAGCTCGCGCACGGCGACACGTCCACCATCCGGCGCTCGCTGGCCGAGCTGCGCGCCGCGATCGCGAGCGAGCGGCCGTCGGCCTGGGGTGGCGACATGGACGTGGCGGTGCTGGCGGCCATGCACGCCGACCTGGCGAACGCGCCGGACGCGCGCGCCACGGTCGAGCGTCTCGATTCCATTCTGCGCGGGCTCGACTACTCGATCAACCGCGTGTACCGCCGCGAAATGGCGAACCTGGTCGCGGCGCGGCTGCTGGAGAAGTCGGGAGACCTCGAGCGCGCGCTCGCAGCCGCCCGCCGGCGCGGTGACGCGTGGGTGCCGCAGCACCCGTACCTCGGGACGTTCCTCAGGGAGGAGGGGCGCCTCGCCGCCCTGCTCGGTCGTCGCGAGCAGGCGATCGCCGCCTATCGACAGTACCTGGCGCTGCGGGTGGATGCGGAGCCGCAGCTGCAGGACGAGGTCGAGGGGGTACGGAAGGAATTGGCCAGACTGGAGGGGGCGAGCGGGGGACGGTAGCCGCGTGCTCTAGCTCCTCGCGTCCTCCCAGGTCAGCCTCGCCATCAGCATCCCGAACACCTCGATTCCGTCCCAGAGATTCTTCAACCGAAGGTTCTCGTTCGACGCGTGCTGCGCGTTGTCGTGGTTCACGATCGGCACGATGATCAGCGGCGCGCGGAGGGTCGTCTCGAAGGTGGAGAGCGGAAGGCTGCCGCCGAGCATCGGGACGGCGATCACGGGCCGGCCGGCCGCCTCGCTCACCGTGCGCAGGACGGCCTGCGACACCGGGAGTGCCATGTCGGTGCGGAGGGCAGGGTAGCCGTCGCTCCACGTCAGGCGCGCCACGCGTGGGTGCGCGCGGCGTATCGAGTCCGCCGGCTCCTCGCGGACGATGTGGTACCCCTGTGCGCGCACGTGTGCCTCCACCAGCTCGATCACCCGCGCCGGCGTCTGGTCGGGCACGAGGCGAAAGCCTAACGCCGCGCGGGCGCTCACGTGGATCGTGTTCGTCGCGTCGGGTCCCACGCCGCCCATTCGCAGCCCCTGGATGTTGAGCGCCGGCATCATGATCCGCTCGAGCAGCGGCGCGCCGTTCGCCTCGGTGGCGCCGAGCGCGAGCTCGTGGCGGAGGGCGTCGTCGGTGGAGGGGACGGCGGCGATCGCCGCGTGCTCCGCCTCGGAGATCGCGCGCACGTCGCGATCAAAGCCGTCGATGAGGATGCGGCCATCGGGGTCGCGCATGCTCGCGAGCAGCGAAACGAGTAGCGCGCCGGGGTTCGGCGCCCAGTTCCCGTAATGCCCGCTGTGCAGCGCGCGGTCGGGGCCGTAGACCGTGAGATCGGCGCCCATCACCCCGCGCACGCCGAACACGACCTGCTGCGCGCGCGACTGGTGGACTGGTCCGTCGCAGAACAGCCACACGTCGGCACGCAGGGCGTCGCGGTGCCGGACGAGCATCTCGTCGAGCCGAGGCGATCCCGCCTCCTCGCCCCCCTCGAAGAAGAACTTGAGGTTCACGCTCGGCCGGATCCCGGCGGCCTTCAGCGCGTCGAGCGCCGCCAGCATCGCCACGATCGGGGATTTGTCGTCGCTCGCCGATCGCGCGTACAGCCGCCACTCGTCGCCGAACTCGGCACGGTCGGCCGGGGGGATCGGGACCTCGCGCCCGCCGGCATCCAACGGCCCGTCGCGCAGCACCGGCCGCCACGGCGGCGTCGCCCACGAGGCGGTGTCCACCGGCTGCCCGTCGTAATGCGCGTAGAACATCACCGTGCGCGTGGCCCCGGGGGTGCGCAGCTCGCCGAACACCGCCGGCGGACTGCCCGGCGACTCGAGGACGCGGGCGGCCACGTCGCGCCGCTCGAGCATCCGGACGAGCGCGGCGGCGTTGCGCCGGATGTTCGCGGAGTCGCGCGCGACGTTCGGAATGGCGAGCAGGTCGACGAGCTCGCGCAGGATCGCGGCGTTGTGCGCTTGATGGTAGCCGCGCACGGCACGCCGCACGGAATCGGCGCTGGGCTGCTGCGCGCGTACCGACTCGCCGCACACGGCGGCGAGCAGGACGAAGACGATCGCCGCTCGTCTGGACGTTTCCAGTGTCATTGGTGCTCGTGGCCTCGCATCGGTGTTTCTTCCATGTTGGTTCAGTTCTACCGCGGAGGACGCTGAGGTGCGCAGAGGGGCGCAGAGCTGATCGGAGATGACGCCAAGCGATGGATCAAATCGCCGTGGAGGAAAAAGCGGACTGTCGGCCAAATCCTTCCCAGTCATCGTAAGGCAGGGTTTGCCAGGTGCGGCTCCGCGTGCGTCTTCCGGCCCCTAGCGGGCACCCGATCTCGCGTATCGCCCGCGGATCTCCACCGTCCGCTGCAGCTCGTCGGCCGCCTGCAGGATCTTTCGCCGGAGGTCGATCGGCAAGTCCGGATGCTCGGCGAGGAAGGCATCGACTCTGGACAGCGCCTCCGCACTCGTCTGTCCTCCAAGGAATGCCCCCAGCCACGACCCCAGATAGAAGATCCGCCGGTTCTTCTGGATCCAATGCAGCGAGTCGAGCGCGGGCACCAGATACGGCAGTGTCAACGCGGATTGCGACGCCGAGTTGAAGTTCCCCAGCGAGGCCGTTGCCCACTCCTCGTTGAGCGACGCGTCCGCGAAGTAGCGCTTGAAATACTCCGCCTTCACCGCCGCGTTGGGCGCAGCGGCGCGTGCCGCGAATGCGCGCCGCCGGCCCTCCGTCGTCGAGTCGCGGCGCTCCTCGGTCGTCAGGCGAGTCGCCGCGAGGGGCGAGCCGCGCTCGATCAGCGTGCCGATGATCGCCCACCGCGTCGGCGAGCGGAGTGGGCCGCCGGCGGCCGTATCCTCGTCCAGCAGCGAGTCCAGCCGTGCCAGCGCTTCCCGCGACTCCGCCAGGCCGATCAATGCGTCCAGGTGCGCCTTACGAATACCGTACGACCGTGCCGTGTCTGCCGCGCTCGTCCATAGCGTCCGCTCGACCGCCGGCCGCATTGCGGCGCGCTGCGCGTCGGAGAGGTACGCGGACACCGCCCGGCTCATCCGCCCGAGGATGCTGGCGACGAGCTGCTCGTCAGGCTCGCGTGGCAATACGCCGAGCGCCTCCTCGACCCAGCGACGGGGCGGCAGGCGTGCGTCGCGCACCATGTCCCACAGGGCGCCCCAGAGCATCGCCCGCAGGAAGTCATCGCGAATGCTCGCGATGTTGTCCAGTATCCACTCGGCGCTCGCGGGGTCGAGCGCGATGAGTCCATAGCCGTAGTCACGGGAGTTGGCGAAAACGAACCGCGCGGGCGGCGCGCCGGCGGGCAGCCTGACGACCGTCGTCTCAGCAGCGATCTCCGCCGGCACGCGGGTGAATCGCCCGCCCGCGTCGCCGAACAGCACCTCGACCCGCATCGGCCACACGCCATCGCTAGCCAGCGGCCGCGCCGGCCGCTGCACGAGCGTCACGCCGCCGATGCACCGCGCACAGCGGGCATCGGACAGCGGGCGCTGCTCCAGCACCGGCATGCCGGGGCGCAGGATGTACTGCGCGCCCCAGTCCTCGAGCGGTCGCCCCGCCGCGGCGCCGATCGTCTCGAGCAACTCGCGCCACGTCGCGTTGCCGTACTCGTGGCGCTGGAGGAACGCGCGCACCCCGGTCTGGAACGCCGAGTCGCCGACGAGGTAGTTCAGCTGCTTCAGCACGCTCGGCGCCTTGTTGTAGACGATCGCGCCGTAGTTGCTCTTGGCCTGGTCGAGATTCGCGAGCTCCTGCCAGACCGGCGTCGTGCCGGTGGTCGCATCCACCGCGTAGGCGGGCGGCTTGTTACGCAGGTAGAAGGTCTTCCACGCGTTCGCCTCGGGCGAGAGCGCGTCCTGCATCTTCGCCGCCATGTAGGTGGCGAACCCCTCCTTGAGCCACAGATCGTCGAACCAGCGCATGGTCACCAGGTCGCCGAACCACTGGTGCGCCACTTCGTGGAAGGTCGTCGCCTGACGACCGAGCCGCTGCGTGAGCGTGGGGCGCTCGCGAAAGATGAAGCTGTTCTCGTTGTAGAACACGGCCCCGGGATGCTCCATGCCGCCGAACGGGAAGGCCGGCGCGAGCACCATGTCGTACTTGGCGAACGGAAACGGCCGCGCGAAGTACCCCTCGAGCCAGTCGAGGGCGCGCTGGTTCATGGCGATCAGGGTGTCACCGTCCACCTCCTTGATCCGCGATCGCCTGACGAACAGGTTCACCGAACGCGTCCCGGGAGGCGACGCCACCACCGCCCACGGCCCGGCCGCGAATGCGATGAGATAGGTGCTGATCGGTTCCGACTCGGCGAAGCGGTGCACGACGGCGCCGGCAGTCGCAGTGGAGTCGAGCAGCGGCCCATTGGCGACGGCCTTCCAGCCGCGCGGCGTCCGCAGCGTGAGGCTGACGCGCGCCTTGAGGTCCGGCTGGTCGAAGCTGGGGAAGAGCAGGTTGGCGTCGGCGGGGACGAGGAGCGTGTAGAGATACGTGTGCCCGTCGCCGGTATCCTGATACTTGATGATGCTGGCGCCGGCGGCCGCGATGGGCGTGCGGAACTCGAGATGCAGCGCGTTCTCTCCCTCGCGCAGCGCCTGGGCCGGGACCCGGATGTGCGCGCCGTTGAACTCGACTCGCGCGGCCTCGTCGTTCACGCGGACGGCGTCGAGCGCGGGGCCGCGGAAGTCGAGGATGAGATCCCCGCCGCCCTTCCGGTTCACGCGGACGGTGACGGCGCCGCGGGCGGTGTCGGGGTGCGTGAGATCGAGCTCGAGCGCATAACGAACGTCGCCGAGCGTCGCGGCGCGGTGCTCGGCGAGCTCGCGGGCGACGCCGGGCGCCATGAAGCTGGCGAGGGAGTCGTGCACCGCGCCGTCACCCTGGGCGTGGACGGCAAGGGGAGCGACGAACGCGAGCGCGAGGGCGGGGAGGCGCATGCCCCACGCTATCGTGCGAACTGCGTTGGCGCGAGGGGTTGTGGGTTTCGGTTCGTCGCTCGTGGGAGGTCCATCTCGGCTCTGGCCCCCGCGTTTTCTCACCGCGGAGGGCGCCGAGGGATACCGCTTCCGTTCACCGCGGAGGGCGCGGAGGATGCGCGGAGGTCGCCGAGGGACACCGCCGTGAAAAGTCGGTCGGGGGGCGTTCCTTTTGACCGGCTGGATTGAACTTCGAAGGGACCGTATCCAGCAATCAGTGAAACGTGGGCATTTCTCTCCTATTATTGGCCACTCCGGATTCATCGAGCACACCGGCGGCGTCCGGAATCCGGGCCCAACGAGGCCGGAGCGATTCACCGGGATATCCATACGAGTTCCGGCTGTTCTCTGCGATCCTCCGCGCTCCCTCGGCGCCCTCCGCGGTAAAACCGCCAGCGCCCGAGCGTACATCGATGCCGACCCGCGCGGCGACGTGCACTCCGCAGGGTCGCGTGTATCTTGCGCAGGAACATTGAGGACCATCACCCGAAGCCCGAACGCCATGTCCAGGATCATCCTCTGCCTCGTCGGTCCCGAATACGAGGACCTCGAGGTCTGGTACCCCAAGCTCCGCCTCGAGGAGGCCGGATACACCGTCCCGCTCGCCGGGCTCGGCGAGAGCGTGTACTACGGCAAGCACGGCTACCCGGCGAAGACCGACGGCCACGTGCGCGACTTCGATGCCGATGAGCTGGCGGGGATCATCGCGCCCGGCGGGTGGGCGCCTGACAAGCTGCGCCGCGACCGGTACGTGCTGGACGCGGTGCGCGCGGTGCACGAGGCGGAGCGCATGGTCGCGACGATCTGCCACGGGCCATGGATCCTGATCTCGGCCGGCATCGTCCGCGGGCGCCGCCTGACGTCGACCGTCGGGATCCGGGACGATCTCGTGAACGCAGGCGCCGAGTGGGTGGACGAGCCGGTGGTGACGGATGGGAACATCGTGAGCTCGCGGGTGCCGAAGGATCTGCCGGCGTTCGGGTCCGCGATGATTTCGTTTCTCGGGGCGCGGGTGGGTGTCGCGTAGGCTGGCTCGGCGATTCGCGGGGGTTCGGGAACTGTGTTCAACCGCAGAGGGCGCCGAGGTTGCGCTGAGGTCGCGGAGGTGCGCTTGCCCTGCTTCCTCGGGGATTGGTGTTCCGCCTCATGAATCAAGAATGGCACAGGCGACACAGAGGACTGCCGAACCTCTCGCTCCGATGCGTTGCGCCCGTTGCCGCACTGTGAGTTTGGCGAGTTCTTCCGTCTCTGTTATTGGGTCATCCGGCGTTTCGGGCGGAATGCAGCAGGGATCGCCAAGAAGAAGCCGCTGCTCCTTGCGCGGGGCGTCCAGAAATCCGCGCTGACCGGATGAAGCCGACGTCAGGTGAAGGCCCCGTTGTCAGGAAGGCTCCGCTCTTGTCGCGCGGAGCCGCGGAGTCGCGGAGGATCCTGATGGAACGGTCTGGATCCTTCCATGAAGCGGTCTCATGCTCGCTGGCCCGCTGCTGGAACATCCTCCAATGGAGGCAGACAGGCACACCTCCGCGACCTCCGCGCGACCTCGGCGCCCTCTGCGGCAAGGCAGTCGCAGAACGACAAAAAGATCGGCGGCAGAGAAGCGTCAGGCAGAGCGCGACCGGCCGAGCACGATCTCGCGCATCTGATCGGGATCGAGCAGCCACTGCAGCACCCCGCCCCCCGGCACCGGCGCCGTGTCGAACCGGATCAGCGCCGCACTGCCCTTGCGCAGCCTGACGAACGCGTGCTCGCGAGCCGCGAGCATCCACGACGCAAGCTCCTCGAGATCGGGGTTGTGTCCCACCAGTGCGAGCGTCGATCCCGGCCGGTGCCCGCGGATCCACTCCAGCAGCTCCGAGCGGTCGCCGCCTGACGCGAGGGAGTCCACGATCGTGGGCGCCAGCTCTGTGTAGGCCTTCCCGACGATCTCCGCCGTTTGATAGGCGCGCGCGAACGGGCTCGTCGCGAGCACGTCGATCTTCGGCACGAGCCCGGCGAGGGCCGGCGCGGCGAGACGCATCTTTTCCCGCCCGTCGACCGTGAGCGGCCGCTCGGAGTCGGGCCGGCCCGTCTGCATCCACTCGGAGTGGCTCCCGGCGGGGGCGTGGCGGATCAGCAGAAGGGGCATGGATCGGGTCGTGAGGGCGCGATGCGTGATGCGCGACGCGGGGTGAGCGGGCCTCGACTTCGTGCGTTCGGGTCGCAGGACTCGTTCCATGACGGTGTCCCGTTCGTAATCCCGAGCGAAGCGCGAACGGAAAAGGGAAACGGAAACGGAGCTGAGTAGAAAGGAAAAGGGGCGCGTCAGCGCCCCCGAGTCCGCATTCTCCCCCGTCCCCCGTCCCCCGTCCCCCGTCCCCCGCCCCCCTACACCGCCACCCGCAACGCCCCCGGCACGCATCGCACCACCACCTCAGTAGAACACGCCACGTTGTACTCCCCATCCGTCTCGTAGGGCGGCGGGCTCGCGAACTGCAGCACGAACCGGTCGCCCTGCTCGACCGTGACCTCGGGGCGCCGGGGGTGTGTCCCGGCGATCGCCGCGGCGAACAGCGACAGGCGTTTCAGCGGCCTCGTGTCGTGGAAGCTCACCGCATCCAGGCGCCCGTCGGTCAGCGACGCCTCGGGCGCGATCTTGAACGTGCCGCCGAAGTGGCGCGCGTTGGCGATGATCAGCATAAGATGATGCGCGCTCCGCCGGTGGCCGTTCGTCGCGATGTCGATTCCCACGCCCTTGTAGTAGAGCAGCTGTCGCAGGGCCGAGTAGTTGTAGAGGGCGGGTCCCTTGAGCCACTTGATGGTCCGGATGTCCTCCAGCACCGCCATGTCGAAGCCGAAGCCGGTGACGTTGAGGAAGTACTTGTCTTCCACCTGGCCCACATCCACGCGCACGTCGCCGCCCTCGACCGCGAGCTTGGCCGTGGCAACAACATCCATCGCCGGCGCGCCGACGGTCTTGTAGAAGTCGTTCCCGGTGCCGGCGGCGATCAGGGCGAGGCGGACGTCGGCGCCTGACGCGATGATGGCGTTGGCGACGTTGGAGATCGTCCCGTCGCCGCCGCAGGCGACGATCGTCGTCGCGCCCTCTTCGATCGCCCGGCGGGCGACCGTGATCTCATCGCGCGGCGCCGCGGTGGTGCGCACATCGTGCACACCGACCGCGGCGAAGGCCTGCCTGACGAGTGGGAGTCGCTGCGCGCCATGGCCCCGCCGCGAGGCAGGGTTGACGATCACGCAGACGCGTTCACTCATCGACGGGCGTACGAGGCGAGCTGCTGCAGCGGATGGAAGGTCTGCAGGCCGTTCTTCATCCACAGCTCGCGGAACGGCGTGACGTTCACGTCCCACTGGTCCAGCAGGTCCGTCATCCCCTGCGAGAAGATCGTGATCCCGCCCCGCTCCTCCTCGTTCTCGCTGAACAGCCCCTGCATGATGATCGTGGACGTGTAGAACCCGTCCTCGTCGTGCATGAACGCCTGGTACGGGTGCTCCACCTTCGACCACTCGTGCTCGGTGATCGTCATGTCGACCATCGGCCCGCCGGCGTCGGTCGCGTGGATCGTGACGTGGCCGTCGCCCCGCTCCCACTTGAGGTCGATGTCCTGCATGTAGTGCGGCAGGTGCCAGCGCTCGATCGCGTGCTCGCGCGATTCGCGGGTCGTGGTGCCGAGCTTGAACGGATAGAACGCGGAGCGCGGCATCGGCTGCCCGGGCTTGATGAGCGGCGATACGTGCACCGACAGGATCAACTCGCCGTACTCGCCGACGGGGCTCGAGTGGAAGTCGAACGCCATCACGCTGAGCACGCTCGAGCCGTGGCGCGGCTCGATCGGCTGGAGGTCCGGGGGCAGCAGCGCGCGGGCGTTCTCGGTCGGGAACTCGAAGAATCCGCCGATGGCATCGCGGAAGTGGTACTGCACCATGCCGTTCACATCGCTGACGTTCATAGAATCCCCTCTTCTCGAAGAATGCGGACGAGGATGGACACGGCCTCGTCGAGCTGGGCTTTGGTGTGCGAGGCAGAGACCGAGATGCGGAACCGCGACCGGTGCTTGGCGACCGCGGGGTACAGAATGGGCTGCAGGTAGAGCCCGGCCCGCTGGAGCCGGTGGGCGATGTGCATGATGCGGCGGTCGTTGCGGATCATGATCGGCACCACCTGCGACGTGGAGTCGCCGACGTCGACGCCATAGTTGCTGAGCTGCTCGCGCATGTAGCGCACGTTCTCCCACAGCGTGTCGCGCAGCTGCGGCTCGGCCTGCGCGATCCTGAGCGACTGGAGCACCCCGGCGGCCACGACCGGCGACAGCGCGCAGGAGAAGAAGCGCGAGCGGGCGAAGCCCATGAGATAGTTGTACAGTCCCTTGGGGCCGGCGATGTAACCGCCCTGCCCGCCTAACGCCTTGCTGAACGTGCCGACGTGGATGTCCACTTCGTCCTCCAGGCCGAAGTGCTCCACGACGCCTCGGCCGTTCGCGCCGTACACGAACGCGGAATGCGCCTCGTCGATGAGCAGACGCGCGCCGTACCGCTTGGTCACCTCGACGATTTCCGGCAACCGGACCACGTCGCCGTCCATCGAGTAGACCCCCTCGACGACGACGAGCCGCTTCCCCGATGTACCCTTGAGCTTCTTCTCGAGGTCCTCGGGCTTGTTGTGACGGAAGAAGCGGACGTTCGCCTTCGACAGGATTGCCCCGTCGACGATGCTGGCGTGGGCGTTCTGGTCGGCGATGATGAGGTCGCCGGGACGCATCAGCCCCTGGATGAGGCCGAGGTTGGTGCTGTACCCCGTCGGGAAGACGAGCGCGGCCTCCTTGCGCTTGAACGTCGCCAGCGCCTGCTCCAGCTCGTCGTGGATCCCCATGGTGCCGCTGAGGATGGGCGACCCCGCCGCGCCGAGCCCGTACCGATCGAGTGCCGCCTTGGCCGCCGCGATCACCTCGGGCCGGTAGGACAGGCCGAGGTAGTTGTACGAGCTCAGGTTCAGCAGCTGGACGTGCCGGTGCTCGAGCTGCTCCTCGACGTCGATCCGCGCGCCCGCGGGCGTGGTCATCGGTTGCGCGTAGAGGTAGTATCCCTCACGCTTCGCCGCGTTGAACCACTGGTTGTACGGATCGAGAATGGCGAAGATGTCTTCGCCGGACGAGTAGTAGAAGTTGCTGTAGTCGTAGTCGAGGACGTTAGTCAGAACGCGCTCTTCGACTCGTGCCGTCATATAGTGCCCTCCCCGTGATGACCGACCGCTCCGCCAGCTTTCCAGACGACAGCGGCCTGGCCGTGCCGGCCCGCGCCAATTCAGCATTGCGCGCGGTGCGGAGTCTGACCTTCATCCTGCTGTACTGCGTCTACGTGCTGCTCGTGATCGGCGCCGGCCAGCGACTGGTGATCTGGCCGCTGATCGCGATCCTGCCGAAGAAGCGGCGCGCCCTCGTGCGATGGTGGCTCCGCTTCAACGCCCGCGCGACGTTCGCGCTCGCGCGCGGCATCGGCGGCCTCCGCCTGACGATCGAGGGGCGGATCCCCCCCGAGCCCGTCGTGGTGATCATGAATCACCAGTCCGTGCTCGACATCCCGCTGGGCGTGCTCATGACGCCCGGTCCCTATCCCATCATCCCCACCCGCGACCGCTATGGGCGGCGGATCCCCGGCATCGCGCCGCTGACCCGGATCGCCGAGTACCCGCTGGTCTCGCAAGGCCGGAGTGCCAAGCGCGAGGAGTTGCTCGCGCTCAAGCAGGCGGCGGACAAGGTCGCGGCCGGGCACAACTCGCTGCTCATCTTCCCCGAGGGGCATCGCACGCGCCGCGGCGAGGTCGCCCCGTTCATGAAGTCCGGCCTGGCGCTGATTCTGCCTCGTGCCCGGCGCCCGGTATATTGCATCGTCGCCGACGGCATGTGGCATGCGCGGACCATCTGGGACGCGATGCTGCGTTTCGCCGGTCTGGAGGTGCATGCCCGGGTGCTGGGGCCGTTCGAGGCGCCGTCGCGCGGCGATGTCGATGGGTTTCTCGACGACCTGCGCCAGCGCATGATCGCCGAGATCGAGCGGATGCGCCGAGAGGGCGCGCCTCGAGCCTGACGAACCACACGAATTTGCCAACCCTGTCAAACAGCCTGCCGGACGATCCGGCAATCCGCGCGCGCATCGGGAGCGGCCTCGACGCGCCGGTCTCCGAGGAGACACGGGAGCTGGCCGCTTATCTGGCCCAGGCGTTCGGGCCGGCGACACACTCCATCATTCATTATGGGTCGCACGCGCAGGGGTCGAACCCGGGCCCCGGGAGCGCGCACGACTTCTTCGTCATTGTGGACCGGTATGCGGAGGCGTACCGGTCGTTGCATTTATCCAACCACATCCAGGCGTCGCCGGGGGTGGCGACGACGCTCGCCCGGGTGCTCCCGCCGAACGTGCTGCGGGTGATCGCGCCGCTCGCGGGCGGCCGGGGGCCGATGCAGGCGAAGAGCGCGGTCCTGAGCGAACGGGATCTCGAGCGGTTGTGCTCGCCGCGCGCCTGGGACCATTTCACCCAGGGCCGGCTCTTTCAACAGGTGCAGATCGCGTGGGTGCGCGATCCGGAGAGCCATGAAGCGGTACGGGAGACGTTGATCCGGGCCCGGCTGAACACCTGGTGGTGGGGCCGGCCGTACCTGCCGCCGCGGTTCAGTGCGGAGGAGTACTTCCGGCGGTTGCTGGAGACCTCGTTTGCGGCGGAGATCCGGCCGGAGGGGAACGAGCGAGTGGAGCAGCTCGTGGCCGCCCAGCGGGCCGTGATCGTGCCGGCCTACGAGGCCGTCCTGGAGCATTTGGTCGCGCGAAGAATAGTGGTCCCGGAGGGGAAAAGCTACCGTGGGGCTACGGAGCCGACGGCGGCGGAGCGGATGGCGGTACGGGCGTATTTCGCGCGGTCGAAGGCGCGGGCGACGGCCCGGTGGTCGAAGCACGTGGCGCTCTATGATGATTGGCTCGGCTACATCGTGGAGAAGATCGAGCGTCGGACGGGGCAGGAGATCGAGTTGACGGGGAAGGAGAAGCGGTGGCCGCTGATATTCCTGTGGCCGCGGGCGATCGAGTTCGTGCGGACGAGACCTCAACGGAAGACGCCGACATGACGATGGTGGATCGGATCGCGCTGTTGTTCGTCGCGATTGTGTTGCTGACGTTGCCTGTGTTTGCCCTGGTGTCTCGTGGTCGGCCGGTGGATGCGGAGGTTGCTCGGCGGCCGACGACGGCATTGCTGGGGGTGTGGATTCGGGATTGGGCGATGTGGGTGCTAGGGCCGTCCGAGAGAGCCTTGGTTCGGTGGAGGGTCTCGCCCGACGTATTCAACTACCTCGGAGCCTTTTTCGGACTGCTGGCGGGGGTGGCGTTCGGGTTGGGGCAGCTGTCGCTGGCGGGGTGGATGGTGCTGCTCGGCGGGGCAATGGACATCTTCGATGGACGGATTGCGCGGGCGCGTGGCCTGGCTAACGCTAGAGGAGCGTTTCTGGATTCGACGCTGGATCGGTTCGCGGAGACGTTCACGTTCGCCGGGGTCGTCATGTTCTTCGTGAATTGGCCGATGGCCTTGCTGGCGGCGGTGCTTGCGCTGGGCGGGAGTATGCTCGTTAGTTATGCCCGGGCGCGGGGGGAGGCGCTGGGGGTGTCTTGCAAGGAAGGGTTGATGCAGCGGGCGGAGCGGCTGGTGTTACTGGCGCTGGCGGCGTTGTTTGATGGGGCGGTGACGGGGGCGGCGGGGTGGTCGGCGGGGGCGTTGCTGTTCGGGGTGGTGGGAGTGATTGCGGTGGGGTCGTTATGGACTGCGACAGTTCGGATGGCCTACATCGCTCGGGCACTGGATCTTGAAGGGACGTGACCAGGTCTGCTCGCAGTCCGAGTAAACGCCTAACTATTCGTGAGCGTGCAGTGCTGGGGGCCTGCTGCCCCTGGACGTGCCGCAGCTGCGGCGTAGTTCCTGATCGCTTCACGTTTGTTTTACCGCGCCGCCCAGCCCGGATGACCGGTTCGGCTCTGCGTCGTCATGCTAGCGCAACCGATCCGTGATCGCCTGCCACTCCGTATGCGCCCGGAGCGGGTCCCACCACGGCTCCATCATCAGCAGGTTGCGGTCGGAGAATCCCAGCTCGACCGCCTTCCTGAGCGCCGCGATGGCCGCGGTGGTGTCATGCATGGCCGCGTGTCCGGCCGCCACATAGTACTGGCTCCACGCCATCCATTTGCGGCGGCGTAGCGCCTCCTCGAACGCCGGGATCGCCTCGGCGAACCGGCCGGCGTGCAGGAGACTGAAGCCCTGGTAGAACGGATAGGCGCCATTTGCCGTATGGCGCGTCGACAGCGACCTGTATGCCGCGGCCGCATCGTCCCAGCGCTCGTTGGCCCGGTGGGTGAGCGCGACCAGCGGCGCCGGCGGACGGCTCCGCCAGTCCGAACCCAGCACCTCGGCGAGCAGGTGCTCGTCGAGCCTAGCGAAGCTGTTCGTCCCCTGCACCATGTAGCGCACGCGGCCGGCGCTGTCCCGCAGGAAGCGCAGGAGCGCGCCGGTCGCTTCGCCGCGAAAGCCCGTGGAGTCGATGGCCAGCGTACGCCGGTTGCCTAGCGCGAGGACGCCCGGTTCCGCTGCGGTGAAGCGCACGGTGTTCACACCCCACCCTTCACCCTCCTGGCAGGTGAAGCAGCCGAGGGTGCCGCCGTATGCGCCCGCGAACTGGGCGGTCGGCACGGGCTCCGGACTCGCAGGCGCGCGTGCGACCTCGGCGCCACGGTTGGGCAGGATGCGCTCGTAGAGGAGATCCACGAGCCGCTCGCGCAGCAGCGGATTGGGGCCGGTCTCGGGGTCGCGGTTGTAGACGACGTAGAATCCGACGCGGAGCTCCGGGACCAGATACAGCTCGCTGGAGTAGCCGCGCATGATCCCGCCGTGGTGCAGGGCACGATAGCCGGCACGCGATTCCTCCCAGAATCCCCACGAGAACGCCGCCATGTCCTGCGCGTAGCGCGTCTGCGTCTCGCCGAGCACGCGAGCCATCACTGCATCGCCTAACAACCTGCCGTGGCGGTTCGCACCGCCGCCGAGCATCGCGAGCAGCAGGCGCCCCATGTCGGCGGTGGTGGCGTCGATGGAGGATGCCGGTGTCGTGACGTACCACTCGTAGGGCTGCGCCTCGAGCGCGCCGTCCTCGAGGCCGTATCCGGTTGCGAGACGGTGGCGCTCCGCCGCGGGGGTCTCCACCCACGTATCGCGCATGCCGAGCGGCGCGAACACGCGGCGCGCCATGTAGTCCGCGTACGATTCGCCGGTCAGCCGCTCGATGAGATGCCCGGCGAGAGTAATCCCGTAGGTGTCGTACACGCCGACGCTGCCGGGCGGGCGTACCTGCACCAGCTCGCGAGCCAGGAATTCCTCGAGCGACGGCCGAACGCCGGGACCGTCCACTTGCCTCCGCAGCCCGATCTGATCGAAGCCCCCCGTGTGGCCGAGGAGATGGCTCACGCGCACGGATTCGGCGAACTTGCCTAGCGATCCAATGGACGAGGGCAGGTGCGGGCCTACGGAGTCGTCGAGGCCGATGCGCCCCTGGTCGACCAGGCGGAGCAGACCGAGGGCCGTGACCGCCTTGCTGATCGAACCGATCCGGAAGATCGTGCGCGCCGGATCCACCGGCGTGCCCGAAACGGTGTCGGCGACGCCGTACCCCTTCAGGATGCGCACGGTATCGCGCTCGACGAACACCACCGCGGCGCCCGGGATCCGGTTCGCCTCCATCGTGGCGCGCACGACGGAATCGACGGCTGCCTCGGCCGCGGGCCAGTCGATCGGCGTCGGTAGAGAAATCGCTCCTCCGGACGAGCTCTCGCGCATTCCCGGTGTCGCGACGCTGTCGATCCATTCGGGGAGCAGCGCCAGGAGGTCCTGGCGAATGCGCATCGTCCCGGGTGCGTACAACGCGTGGCCGCTCCCGGGGAAGACCCGCACCGTGAGACCGCCACGATCGAGCTCCGCAAGGCGTGCGATGCTCCGGCGCACCGGCACGTTGTCCGACTCGTCCTCCGCCCCATACACGACCAGACCCGGCGCAGCGTGGGACCGCCAGCTCTCGATGGGATCGAGGCGGCCGTTGCGTTTCCACCAGTCGCGCTGCCCGATGCGGGTGCGTAGTGAAATCGACCTGACGAGTGGATGGAGGAATGCGGGCCACGCGCTGCGCCGCAGGTCCTGCGTCACCTCGTGCCGGAGCTGCTCATCGAGTGGCACCGCCGCCGCGGACAGACTCACCACGAAGGCGACATCGGGCGCGGTGACCGGCGCCATCGCCGCGACTCGTCCGCCTTGACTCACGCCAACCAAGCCGACGGAGGCGCTGTCCACCTCCGCGCGCCCCTGAAGCGCTCGTAGACCGGCGACGGCGTCATTCACCAGGAGCGACAGGTCGGCAGTGCGCCAGTCGCCGCCCGATGCGCCGCTGCCGCGCTTGTCAGGCAGCAGCACCACGAGCCCACGCGACGCCATGGCGTCCACCAACGTCATGTACCACGCGTTGTCGCGGCTGCTCGCGCCCGATCCGTGCACGATCACCACGCCCGAATGAGGCCCTGGACTTCGCGGCACGAACACCGTGGCGTGCAGCGTCACTCCATCGCTCGCGGTGTAGGTGATGGCGTGCGGTCGGTACTCGCCATCGACGCGTCGGGCCGTGCGCATGATCCGGCCATCGAACCAATGCAAGGCAGCAGCGCCGCCATCTTCGCGACGCGTGAACGTCACTGCGCCCGTGCGCCGGGGGTTGCTGAAGGAATCGGCACGCGCTGCAGTAGCGGTCAGCTCGACGCGCAACATGGTGTCGCGAACGATCATGAGCCCGAGATCGGTTTCCGCGCCCCACGTGAGCAGCGCCGGACCGAGATCCGGGAAACGGTACCAGCCCACGAGCTGCGCGAGGTGCGTTGTGTCGGCCGCGAGTGCCGCGGGCTGCGCACCCTGCGCGGGCGGTGCGCCCCCGCACGCCGACGCAACGAGCACCGCAACGACGGCCGTGACCAGCCCGAAGCAGCGCCGCCTCACGACGCCCGCTCCATCGCGCGCTCGCTCCACCCGCACTCCATTGCAAAGCGCTCAAGCTCCACCGGATCGAACGTGTACACCAGCTCGATGGCACGCGGGTGCTGCCGCGCCCGCTCGTCGAGCTGTGCCCAGACGCGCGGCGCGAACAGCACCGGAGCGCTGCCCGACTGCTCGAGCGCCTCCGCCGGGCGGCGCGTCACGAGCGGCTCGAGCCTGACCCGCGTGCGGCCGAGCAGCGTGTAGATGTCGCCGATCAGCGTTTCGGCGGTCGCCATGTCGCGCTCGCAGACGTGGACGACGCGCGCGCGTCGACCGATACGCTCGCGCAAGTCTGCGCGCGGACGGATGGTCATGAAGCGCACGTCCGGCAGGCGCCGCGGCCACAGGCGGCGGATGTCGTTGTAGTGGAAGTACGTGGCGATCACCGGCCCCGGCGGTGGCTCGCCGGCCGTGAGCACCCACGGGCGCGCCTCCACTGCATAGCGAGCGACGATCTCGCGCACGTGCATCTCACACTGGTAGAGGCTGCACTCGGTGATCGTCACGGCGCTGGCTCGGGATCCAAGCGCACGGTCGGCTTCCGCCCGCATGGTGTCCGCAAGCGCGGCCGGATCGAGCCCGAAGCGCGATTCGCCCTCCGCGAACGTGCGGGCGATGAAGGCGGCGAGCTCCGCCTCCGTCCCGCGCCGGCTGGGCCGCGCGGGTGTGCGGCGGGCAACGCGGGTGCCGACCGCACGCCGGCCGATCTCGAGCAGTCCTTCGCGCGCGAGCGCGGCGTAGGCGTGCCGAACCGTGTGCAGATGCACGCCCCATTTCTCCGCGGCGGCGCGCAGCGGTTGGAGGGCGTCGCCCGGGGCCAGCTCGCCCGCCGAAATGCGGGCGCGGATCTGCTCGGCGATCTGGTGGTAGAGCGGGACGGGGCTGGCGGGATCGATGGAAGGGGGTCGCATGTTCCTAATATATAGAACACTATAACAAACGCCAGCCTCCAGCGCTGGCATCCTAGTCGAAGGCGCGCGAACCGATCGACGGCCTCGCCGTTCGCGAGGTGAGCCGCTCCTTTGGCCGGCGCGTCGTGCTGCGCTCGGTCGGCTTCGAGGTCGCGCCGGGCGAGATCGTGGGGATCACCGGCGAGAGTGGCGCGGGGAAGGGCACCCTGTTGCGCATCGTCGTCGGCTTGTTGCGACCCGATGCCGGACGGTCGAGCACCGGGGGCGCGTTCGGCCACTGCAACCTGGAGCCACTCGTCTTCCCCGAGCTGACGGTCGGGTGCACTTCCGCTACTGCGGCCGCGCCCTGGCGGCCTTCGCGTGACCTCGTCGCTCGCCCAGGCGATCGGACGAGGCCGCCGCGTGGTGCAGGGGTGCTGCCACGGACGCGAGGCGCCGGAGCCGGTAACGATCCGCTTCTGGCACCCTCGGTCTCGCGTCAGACGGCTCTCGCCGCTGGCGGGCGGCCGCTGCACCCCACGCAGCTCTACTCGGCGGGCTGGATG
>DATHUW010000078.1:0-14494 GCA_035461825.1 Gemmatimonadaceae bacterium | reverse complement strand
GACATCGCGCGGCAGCACGTGGAGGACAAACCACCGCGGCCGCGAAGCCTGAACGCGGCGATCTCTCCGGAGCTCGAGGGCATCATTCTGAGGTGTCTCGCCAAGGACCGCGAGGAACGGTTCGCGACGGGTGAGGAGCTGAGCGAGGCGCTCTCGATCCTGGCGCCGCACACGACCGATCCGAGCGTCGCGCGTACCCTTCAGGTCCCTCGCATCACGCCGACGAGCGGCGTCTCGACCTGGTCGAGGGTGTCCAACAGTCCGTGGGTCCGGCGCGGGGTGCTCGCCCTGGGGTTCAGCGCGGTGGTGATCGCGCTGGCGTTCGCGGTGGCCGGCGATCCGGCGCGGCCCGGCCAGAATGCCGTCGCCGATACGACCCTCAGCCGCGACTCTCTCCAGGGGCCGCCGACGTTGCCGGGAGTCAATGCCCCGCTGCCAGACTCGCCGAGCGCGGAGCCGCAGTCCTCACCGACGCTGGCGACGCTGCGTATCGTTGCGCCGGACAGTGCCCGGATCGTGCTCGATGACGCCAGCCGCGGCACCGGCACCGTCCGCCTGACGAACATCGTGCCCGGCGCGCACGTCGTGACGGCCTCGCTTCCGAACGCGGAGGGGTGCGAATCGGCGAGTGCCACCCGTCGGGTGACCCTGACGGCCGGCGGCACGGAGACGGCGCAGTTCCAGCTTCGCCGGTGCGGGACCCTGGCGCTCCTCCGCGTACTGCCGGCGAACGCCGCCTACGTCATCGAGTCGCGCGATGGTCCGAGCCGCCGAGGCGCGGTCGTGGACGGCACGGCGTTCATTCAGCTCCCGCCGGGAAGCTATCAGGTCCGGCTTTATGCGGAGGACTGCAGCGACTACTCGGCGCCGGTCGCGATCGAGGAGGGCCAGCGAAAGGAGCTCTTTCCGCGGCTGATCTGCGAGTCATCCGTGCCAGCGCGTTAGGCTCGATCGTCCTAACGGGTCGCGGCGACGACCCCCGCCCCCACGCCCGCTCCGGCCAACAGGCCGAGCCAGAAGTGCGTGCGGCGATACCACGGCGGATGCGGCATCGGGAGCATCGCCACATGGCCGGGCACCACCGTCGTCATCTGGCCCGTGATCACGGCCACCGCCTCGCCCCACGACACCTGCGCGACACGAAACCGCGCGACCAGCGAGTCGCGCCGTCCCGGATCGATCGCCAGCCCCTCCATCCCGGCCCTGACCCACGGATCCGACGGCACCGGAAAGGTGAACGTCGTATCCCCCACCGTCGCGATGAAGAAGCGAGCGGGGGGCCGCTGCTGAGCGGCACCGTCCGCGGGCATGGCGAACAGCAGAACGACGACGGAGGCGAGAGCGAGGAGCCGCGGCGGCACGGACGGGCGGGAGGGAGTTTGACGTGACCGGGGAATGGACGACGCCCATCGCGCGCTGTCAAGCACGCGACGGAATCGCCCCCGCAAACCCGGCCGCCGCTCCTATCCTCGCGTCAGATCGTTGAAGATCGTGAGGACGAAGATCAACCCGATCACCGAGAGTCCCACGTAGGCGAGGAACGCCCGCGTGCGCTCGCTGAACGATCGGCCGCGCGCCGACTCCACGACGTTCAGCGCGATCTGCCCCCCGTCCAGAATCGGGATCGGCAGGAGGTTGAACACCGCGAGGTTCAGGCTGATCACCGCGAGGAACCGGAACAGTATCTGCAGTCCCGAGCGAGCCGCCTCGGCCGACTGCGAGGAAATCTGTACGATGCCGCCGAGCTCCTTGGGGGACGCTCGGCCCGTGAACAGATCGCCAAGCACGCCGAAGATCATTCCCGTGAACCCGATGCTCTCGCGGAAGCCGCTCGCGAGCGCCGTGGTGACCGGCACCCGCTCGTACTCGAGCGGCGGCAGCGGATAGAAGACACCGATCTTCCCGACGGCGCGCGTGCTGTCCGTGCCCGGGACGGGCTCCTGCTCGGTCCGCGGCGTCACCGTCAGGCTCACCCGCTCGCCATCGCGCATCACGTCCAGCGCCACACTGCGCTCCGGCGAGCGCTCGATCACGTCGACGAGCTCGTGCCACGCCTCGATAGGCGTCCCATCGACCGCGACGATGCTGTCGCCGGTCTCGAGGCCGGCGGCCTTCGCGGGGCTGGCGCCAGGGGAGAGCGCGAGCACGATCGCGGGCGAGCGCGGCACGAGGGCGGTGGCGATCGCCGTGCGCTGCGGGCTGCCGGCGGCTCCGGCCGGCACCGCCACCTCGCCACGCTGCGTCCTGATGTGCACCGTCGGGGAATCGATGTCGAGCACCAGCCGCTGGAAGTCGCGCCAATTCTCGACGCGCGTGCCGTTCACGGCCATGAGCGTGTCGCCGGTCGCGAGCTGCGCCATCTGCGGCGCTTCCGCCGGGACGTTCACCTGCCCCACGACGCGCGTGCTCACGTACGGCGAGCCCCACACGCCGTACACGATGCTGAAGACGAGAATCGCCAGCAGGAAGTTGAAGAACACGCCCGCGGTGAGAATGATGAGCCGCTTGTACAGCGGTTTGGACTCGAACAGCCGGTGCTCCGGCACGGGGTGCGGTCCGAACGGCGCGATGGCGTTCGGGTCGTAGTGTCGCGGGCGCTTGGTTGTCATGCGCTCGTCGTCGAGGACGCGGGCATCGTTGGCGCCGCTCATCGCGACGTGCCCCGGCGCCTCCTTCTCGTTGCCACCCTCGAGAAAGGCGACGGGCTCGTCCTCCCGCGACGCCATGCGGACATAGCCGCCGAGCGGGAAGGCCGCGATCATGTACTCGGTCTCGCCCCACTTACGGCTCCACAACGGCGGCCCGAAGCCGATCGAGAAGCGCGGCGCGTATACTCCCGCCCACTTCGCGGCGAGGAAGTGTCCGAGCTCGTGCACGAAGATGACGACTCCGAGCACGAAGATGATGGCGGCGGGTCCCCGCAGAAGTTCCCCGAGCTGCTCTAGCATCCGAATCGATTCCGCACGTGGTGGCGCGCGCGACGGTCCGCCTCGAGGAGCGCGTCCCGCGTGCTCCCGTCCGCATCGCGCAGCGCCTCGAGTGCCGAGGCGATCGCGCGCGCAATGTCCCCAAATATGATACGACCGTCCAGGAAGAGTGCCACGGCCGCCTCGTTCGCCGCGTTGAACACCGCTGGTGCGGCCCCGCCCGCCCGCCCCGCCTCGATGCCGAGCCGGAGCGCGGGGAAATCCGCGTGCCGCACGGGCTCGAAGGTCAGCGGTGAGAGCTCGATCGGGTCGAACGGAGGTACCCCCGTGTCGGCGATCCGTTCAGGGTGCGTGAGCGCGTAGAGCACGGGTAGCTCCATGCTCGGCACCCCGAGCTGGGCCAGCACGCTGCCGTCGACGAACTCGACGAAGGAATGCACCACGCTCTGGGGGTGCACGACGACGTCGATGCGGTCGTAGTCGAAGTCGAAGAGGAAGTGCGCCTCGATGACCTCGAGCGCCTTGTTCGCCAGCGTCGCGCTGTCGACGGTGATCTTGCGGCCCATCATCCAGGTTGGATGGCGCAGCGCGTCGGTGACCGTCGCGTGTTCGAGCCGATCCTTCGGCCAGGCGCGGAACGGGCCGCCTGACGCGGTGAGCACGAGCCGGCGAATGCCGTCGCGCGGACGTCCCGCGATGCACTGGAGAATGGCGCTGTGCTCGCTGTCGACCGGCACGATCTCGCCCTTTCCCTCCCGGCACGCGGCGTCGACGAGCGCACCGGCCATGACGAGCGACTCCTTGTTGGCGAGCGCGACGCGCTTGCCGGCGCGCACCGCGGCGAGCGTCGCATCGAGTCCCGCCGCGCCGACCACGGCGTTGAGCACGATGTCGACGTCCGGACGCGTGGCCGCCTCCACGAGGCACTCGGTGCCGGCGCGCCAGTCGGTTTCCGCGCCATCGCTTTCGGCGACCATGCCGACGAATGGCGGCGCGATCTCGCGCGCCTGCTCGCGCAGGAGCGGGGCGTTGGAGAACGCGGTGAGCGCGGTGATCTCGAACCGGTCCGCATGGCGCGCGAGGACACGCAGCGCGGTCGTCCCGATCGATCCGGTCGAGCCCAGGATCGCGACGCGGCGACGACTCATCCGGGCACGGGGTAGAGGCGCAGGATGGTCAGAAGCCAGTACGCGACGGGCACGGTGAAGAGCAGGCTGTCGACGCGGTCGAGCACGCCGCCGTGCCCGGGGATGATGCGCGAGCTGTCCTTCACGCCCGCCTCGCGCTTGAGCAGCGACTCGACGAGATCGCCGACCTGGCCGGCGGCACTGACGATCGCGCCGAAGAGGATCACCGCACCGGGGTAGAAGGCGAGACGCGCCACCGGGGCCAGCGCGTAGCGCTCGTAGAGCCATGCGGCGGCCATCGCGGCGACGAGTCCTCCGAACGCCCCCTCGATGCTCTTCCCCGGGCTCACGCTGGGCATGAGCTTGCGGCGGCCGACGGCGCGCCCGACGAAGTAGGCGCCGGTGTCGGTGACCCAGGTAATGATGAGCGGGAAGAGGAGGACCACGGCGCCCGCGGCCGCGCCGACGGCGTAGGGGTGGTAGCGCAACGCGTAGGCGAAGCTCAGCATGCCGCCGGTGTACAGCGCGCCGGTGACGGTGACGGCGACCGCACCTAACGGCTTTCCGGTCGTGCCGCGCCGGACGAGGCTGGCGGCCAGGAGGGCGAGCAGGATCACCGCCGCGCCGCTCATCGAGAGCGTGAGGACGGCGGTCAGCGCGCGCAGCAGCGGATCGAGGACCGGCGCGACGGCGGGGCCGAAGGCCGTGCCGGCGTCGAGCGCCGTTCCGGGCAGTCCGAGGTAGCGGGCGTGGACGGAGAGCGGGATGAGCGCGGCGAGGGCGATGCCGGCGCCGGCGAACGGCGCGTGCCCGGCGGCGCGGGCGATGCGGAAGTATTCCCAGGCCCCGAGCGCCGACGCGATGCTGAGGAGTGCCGCGAGCGCCCAGTCGCCGAACCAGCCCGCGGCGAGGACGAGCGGCACCAGCACGAGCGACGCGAGGACGCGCGTCGCGAGCTCGGAGCGGGGCATCGCGGGCTGCCTGGCGAGCGGTGCGCCCGTCAGACCTCCATGATCTCGGCTTCCTTCGCCTTCAGCGCGTCGTCGAGCTTCGTGATGTGCTCGTCGTGCAGCTTCTGGAATTCCTTCTCCGCATGCTTCTTGTCGTCCTCCGAGACCTTCTCGAGCTTCTTCGTCTTGTCGCGCGCCTCGGTGCGGGCGTGGCGAATGGCGATCCGCCCCTCCTCGGCGAGCTTGTGCACGACCTTCACCAGCTCGCGCCGGCGTTCCTCGTTGAGCGCCGGAAGGGGCACGCGGATCACGGCGCCCTGCGTCGACGGATTGAGGCCGAGGTCGGAGTCGCGGATGGCCCGCTCGATCGCGTTCGTGGTCCCCTTGTCGTACGGCGTGACGGTGAGCAGTCGCGGCTCCGGCGCGGAGACGGTGGCGACCTGCGTGATCGGCATGTGACTGCCGTAGACCTCGACCCGGACCGTGTCGAGGAGGGAGGTCGTCGCCTTCCCGCTGCGAATGGAGGCGAACTCGCGCTGCGAGTTCTCCAGCGCCTTCTGCATCGCGGCGCGCGCGGACTTGGTGATTTCCTGGATGGTACTGCCGGAGACAGCGCTCATTGCACGATGGTCCCGATCGGTTCACCGCGGATCGCCTGCGCGACCGCACCGTCGCGGTGAATGTTGAGAACGATGATCGGCAGCCGGTTCTCCTTGCACAGCGTGATGGCCGTTTGATCCATCACGCCCAGCTCGCGCGCGATCACGTCGCGATAGCTCACTTCCTCGTACCGGACTGCCGACGGATCCTTCTTGGGATCCGCGGAGTACACCCCGTCCACGCTCGTCGCCTTGATGATGACGTCCGCCTTCATCTGAATGGCGCGCAGCGCGGCGGCGGTGTCGGTGGAAAAGTACGGGTTGCCGGTGCCGGCCGCAAAGATCACGGTGATCCCGCGCTCGAGATGGCGCAGCGCGCGCCGCCGGATGTAGGGCTCGGCGACCTCCTCCATGCGGATGGCGGTCATGACCCGGGTGTCGATGCCCTTGCGCTCGAGCACGTCCTGCAGCGCGAGGGCATTGATGACCGTGCCCAGCATGCCCATGTAGTCGGCGCCGACGCGCTCCATCCCCATGCGCGAGAGCTGGGATCCGCGGACGATGTTGCCGCCGCCGATCACCAGCCCTAACGCCACCCCCATCGAGACGACCTGCTGGATCTCTCCGGCCAGCCGCTCGATGACGGCGTAATCGAAACCGAACTCCTTGCCGCCGGCGAGCGCTTCGCCGGACAGCTTGACGAGCGCGCGGGGATAGCGCAGCGAGTCCGTCACGCGATCACGCCTCGCCGATCTTGAAGCGCGCGAAGCGGCGCACGACGATGTTCTCCCCCGTCTTGGCGGACGCCTCCTTCACCAGCTCGCCAATGCTCTTCGCGTCGTCGCGGACCCACGGCTGATCCAGCAGCGCGACTTCCTTGAAGAACTTGTCGATGCGCCCGTCGATCATCTTCTGGATGACGTTCGCCGGCTTGCCCGACGCCTGGGCCTGCTCGGTGACGATCCGCCGCTCACGCTCGACGATCTCGGCCGGGATCTCCTCGCGCGTGATCGCGAGGGCGGGCTGCGGAACGCCAGCGGCGATGTGCTCGGCGACGGCGCGAACCAGCTCCTGGAACAGCTCGCCGCGCGCGACGAAGTCCGTCTCGCAGTTCACCTCGACGAGCACGCCGAGCTTGCCGTTATGATGAAGGTAGCTGGTGACCAGCCCCTCCGACGCCGTGCGGCCGGCACGCTTCTCGGCCTTCGCGATGCCCTTCTTGCGGAGCAGCTCGGCCGCCTTGTCGACATCGCCGCCACTCTCCTCGAGGGCCTTCTTGCAGTCCATCATGCCGGCGCCGGTCCGCTGCCGCAGCTCCTGCACGTCCTTGGCGCTAAACGTCGTCGTTGCCATTGCTCTCACTCCTTCAGTCCGGCGCGCTGCGCCGCGGTGCATGTTCGAATGCTGCTACCGCCTGGAGCGCCTCGCAAGGCGCCCGGTTGCGGCTGCTCGGTCGTCTTCGTGACGACGCCGCCGGCGTTTGGAGCCGGCGGCGTCATCGGGAAATCGCTGGAATGGGGATTCGGGAATCGGCGAAACGATCCCAATCCGCATTCGACGGTTACTCCCCCGTGTCGCCCCCGGCGGCATCCGCCTCGGCGGACTCGCCCGCGTCGCCCGGTTCCCCGTGACCCTTGAGCCGCGCGGCGATGGCCTCGGGCTTCGCGCGGCGCCGGCGCGGCCGGCGGCGGCGCTTCTTGTCGCCCTCCTCCGCCGACTCCATGCCGCGCTCGCTGCTGTACGTCTGCGCCTCGCCTTCTTCCTCCTCGGAGCGCCGCGGGGCCGCCTGGCGCGCCTCGATGATCTCGTCGGCGATCGACTTCGCGATCAGCTCGACCGAGCGGATCGCATCGTCGTTGCCAGCGATGGGCACGGTGATCAGGTCGGGATCCGCATTCGTATCGACGATGGCCACGATCGGAATGCCGAGCTTGTTGGCCTCGTTGACGGCGATCCGCTCCTTCTTGGAGTCGACGACGAACATGAGCCCCGGAATGCGGCCCATGTTCTTGATGCCCGCGAGGTTCTTCGCGAGCTTCTCGCGCTCGCGGGACATGAGGAGCTGCTCCTTCTTCGTGTACGCCTCGAACTCGCCGGTTTCCGCGCCGGACTCGAGCTCCTTCATACGCCGGATCTGCTTCTTGACCGTGCCGAAGTTCGTGAGCAGTCCGCCGAGCCACCGCTCGGTGACGTGCATGGCACCGGCGCGCTCGGCCTCACCCTGCACGACCGCCTTGAGCTGGCGCTTGGTGCAGACGAAGAGGACGTTCTCGCCGCGCATGACGACCTCGCGGACGAGCTGGCGGGCCAGCTCGAGCTGCCGGAGGGTCTTCTGCAGGTCGATGATGTAGATGCCGTTCCGCTCCGCGAAGATGAAGCGGCGCATCTTGGGGTTCCACCGGCGGGTCTGATGCCCGAAGTGGACACCGGCTTCGAGCAGCTGTTCCAGACGAGGCTGAGCCATGAGTTGGGTATTCGACGTGGGTTAGGTCTTCCGCGCCCTTCAGCGCCTGTCGCTTACCGGATCGTCCGGCACCCGCGACGGCTCGGGGAGCGTGTCTTTTGTCGGGAATCGGGAATCGGGAGTTGGGAATCGAACCGCTGAACGATTCCCGGTTCCCCATTCCCGATTGCCGATAACTAGCGCTTGCTGAACTGGAACCGCTTCCGGGCCTTCGGACGGCCGGGCTTCTTGCGCTCCACCGCGCGGGCATCGCGCGTGAGGAGTCCGAGATCGCGCAGCTTGCGACGGTGGGCCTCGTCGGACTGCACGAGGGCCCGCGCCACGGCGAGTCGTAAGGCACCCGCCTGGCCGCTCACGCCGCCGCCCTCGAGGATCGCCTTCACATCGAAGCGGCCGAGCGTGTCGGTCGCCGAGAACGGCTGCTGGATCGCGCTCACGAGAGCCGGGCGCGGAAAGTAGTCGCCGAGCGTGCGGCCGTTGACGTCCCACTTGCCCGAGCCCGGGCGCAGGTAGACGCGGCAGACGCTCTCCTTCCGCCGCCCGACCGTGTGAATCGCATCCGCCATTACGCCGTCTCGCTCTTCTTGAGGTTCAGAACCGTGGGCTGTTGCGCCGTATGCGGATGGTCCGCGCCGGCGTAGACGCGCAGCTTCATGCGCAGCTTGGTCTTGGCGAGCGTGCTCTTCGGGAGCATGCCGTGCACCGCCTTCTCGATGATGCGCTCGGGGTGCTTCTCGAGCATCGTCGCGAACGGCGTGAACTTGCCGTGGCCCATGTAGCCGGTGTGGCGGAAGTACTGCTTCTGCTCCGCCTTACGACCGGTCACCCGCACCTTGGACGCGTTGATGACGATGACGTTGTCACCCGTGTCCATGTGCGGCGTGAACATCGGCTTGTGCTTGCCGCGGATGATGCGCGCGATTTCGGTAGCCAGCCGCCCGAGGATCATTCCGTCGGCATCGACGACGTACCACCGATGCTCGATGTCCTTGGGGGTGGCGGTGTATGTCTTCATGTCCGAGAGTAGGTAAAGCGTTTTGGCGCAGACACTAAGGATAGGCGGGCTCTATGATTGGGGCAAGGGAAGGCGGGTCGGGAATCGGGAATCGGGAATGGAGTGCGGCTGGGGCTTGGTCGATGCCTCGATTCAGCCGAGGCACCATCCGATGGTCGACCCGCCCGCCTGGTGAAGCGATCCGGACCGCACCGTTCTCGGCGCGAAGAATCGATTCCCGATTCCCGATTCCCGAAAGATCCTATTCCATCTCCACCAGCACCGCCCCCTTCTCCACCGCCGTCCCCGGCGTCACTAGCACGCGCTTGACCCTGCCCTTCCCGGGTGCCCGCAGCTCGTTCTCCATCTTCATCGCCTCCATCACGACCAGCCCCTGGCCCGGCTCCACCTCGTCGCCCTCGGCCGCCGTGACACGGACGATCAACCCCGGCATGGGTGCGACCACCGGCGCGGGACCCGAAGGCCCCGCTGCGGCGGCCGTGAGGTCGCGAATCGCGCGGGCCCGCTCGTCGAGCGCCTCCACCCGGTAGACGTGGCCGTCGAGCCAGAGCTCGTAGACACCCTTGCCGATCCGCTGGCGCACGATGACCCGGTGAACCTCGTCGTCGATCTTCACGAGGCGCACCGGCGTGCCTCCGACCTCCTCGAGCACGGCCCGCGACTCGAGTCCGTTCTCGGAGACCCGGTCCCCGTCGCGCTCGATGGTGCGCCGCACGTCGTTCACGGAGACGATGTACTTCATCTGCAGGACGCGCGACGCGCGACGCGGGACGTGGGCGACTCGCGCGGTGCAAGGGCGGAGTTCTCAGTCGGGGTGCAGCTCACAGACGGTCTCCACGTGGGCGGTCTGGGGGAACATGTCGAAGGCCATCAGCGACGCGATGCGGTAATCCGGCAGCCGCGCGAGATCGCGAGCGAGCGTGGCGGGGTCGCACGACACGTACAGGAGCGCGGGACGTGCGGCGCCCGCCGCGAGTTGCCGGCCAAGAAGCGGGGGTATGCGTTCGTGCAGCCCCGCGCGTGGGGGGTTCAGCACCACCGCGTCGGCTGGAAGCGCCCGCTCGAGGACATCCTCGACCCGGCCCTCGATCACCCGCGCGCCTGACGAAAGCTTCGTGCGCGTGCGGGCCACGGACTCGGCGTCCAGCTCGATGGTGGTGACGGCGGCGCCGCGCTGCTCCAGCGCCGCCGCCAGGTCTCCTTCGCCGGCGTAGGCGTCCACCACGGTTTGGGCGCCCAGGGCGCCGAGCCGCTCGAGCACGTACTCGCGCAGGGCGGCGGCGACGGGCGGATTGACCTGCGCGAACGCCGGACTCGCGGTCGCGCCGCCGCGGGCGTGCAGCAGCCGGCGCGATCCACCGTCGGGCGCCCACCAGAGCGAGCCGAGGTCGGGGACCGCGGCGAAGAAATCGGCGGCTCCGGGCCAGTCCGCGCCGCCCTCCAGGACGAACGACGATTCCCCGCCGGCGGCCCGGACCGCGCCGCGCAGCGATGCCGCGTCAGGCAGCCGGTCCGACGCGGCCAGCACGTGGCGCCAGACCTCCAGCACGCGCGTGCTCGCTATTGGACAGTCCTCGAGCGCGAAGACCGCGCCCGGCTCGTCGTACGGGTGGAGCCCGGCGATCCATCGGCCGGCCCGCCGCCGCATCGCGAGCGTGAGCTTGTTCCGGTATCGCCAGTCCGAGGGGCTTGCGCGAACCTCGGGCGGCGCCACCTCGCGCTTGCCGATCCTGACGAGTGCGTCCCGGACGATCCCTGCCTTCGCGTGCCGCTGCGCCTCGATGCGGAGGTGCTGCACCTGGCAGCCGCCGCACCGGTCACGCACGTAATGCACGCACGGCGGATCGATGCGGTCCGCCGACGGTTCGAGAACGCGGCGCAGCCGTCCCTGCGCGAACCGCCGCCGCGGTCGGAGCTCGGCGCGGACGCGGTCGCCGGGCGCGGTGCGCGGGACGAAGACGACCATCCCCTCGTGCCTGGCGACGCCGTCGCCGCCGGCGGCGATGCCGGTGATCAGCAGGTCGGCGAGCATCGGAAGCACTGAACGGCGGGATTGGGGATTGGGGATTGGGGATTGGGCGAACTGCCGCTCCTGCAGGAGCGCCCGCTCCCGGTCCCGACGTTTGCGGTCGCCAATCCCCAACCCCCAATCCCCAGTCCCCTCATCGCAGCCCCTCCCGGCGCGCGGCGAGCAGCCACGGATCCGCCGTCGCCTGCCGATGGACTGCGGGGCGGACCGCGGGCCCGGCGGGCGCCGCGCGCTCGCGTTCGGCGAGCAGCACGGCGGCGATGGCCGCCGCGCGGGTTCCGGCGTCAGGCGGCGCCTGTCCGGTCAGCGAGGGCAGCCGGCGCTCGAGCCACTGGATGTCGATCTCGCCGCGACGAAACTCCGGATCCTCCAGCACACGCAGGTGAAAATCGCGCGAGGTCTCCACACCCTCGATCGTGAGCTCGAGCAGCGCCCGGTGCATGCGGGCGATGGCCTCGTCGCGCGTCGCCGCCCACACGATCAGCTTGCCGAGCAGTGGGTCGTAATGCAGCGTGACCTCGCTGCCGATGCCGACGCCCCCGTCCCAGCGGATGCCGGGACCGCCCGGCAGACGCAGATAGCGGATGCGTCCCGTGGACGGCAGGAAGCCATCGCCCGGGCTCTCGCTCGTAATGCGGCACTCGATCGCCCAGCCCGACGGCGCGATGTCGCGCTGGGCGAACGGCAGCCGTTCGCCCGCGGCGACGCGGAGCTGCCACTGGACGATGTCGATCCCGGTCGTGAGCTCGGTCACGGGGTGCTCGACCTGGAGCCGAGTGTTCATCTCCAGGAAATAGAACTCCCCGTCACGCGCAAGCAGGAACTCGCAGGTGCCGGCATTGGTGTATCCGGCCGCCTGCGCGGCGCGCACCGCCGTGTCGCCCATGCGCCGACGCAGCTCCGGCGACACGGCGACGCTCGGCGCCTCCTCGCTCATCTTCTGATGGCGCCGCTGCACGGAGCACTCGCGCTCGCCGAGCCAGAGCATGGTCCCATGGTGGTCGCCGAGCACCTGGACCTCGACGTGGCGAGGCCCCTCGATGAACTTCTCGACGTAGACGGCATCGTCGCCGAACGCGTTCTGCGCCTCCCGGCGCGCCGCGTCGAGCGCGCCTGACAGCTCGCGCTCCTCGTGCACGACGCGCATCCCCTTCCCGCCGCCGCCCGCGGCCGCCTTGAGCAGCACCGGGTAGCCGAACTCGCGCGCGGTGTCCGCGGCCTCGGCCGCATCGCGCAACGCGGTCGTGGTGCCCGGGACGACGGGTACGCCTGCCGCCACGGCGAGCGTGCGTGCGTCGGTCTTGCTGCCCATGGCGGCGATCGCCTCCGGCGGCGGCCCGACGAACACCAGCCCCGCGTCGCGAACCGCGCGGGCGAACGGCTCGCGCTCGGCGAGAAATCCGTATCCGGGATGGATCGCCTCCGCACCGGTTCGTCGTGCGGCGTCAATGATCAGATCGCCGCGCAGGTAGCTGTCGCGCGACGGCGCGGGCCCGAGCCGCACGGCACGGTCGGCCTCGCGCACGTGCGGCGCGCGCGCGTCGGCGTCGCTGTACACGGCGACGGCCTCGACGCCGAGCTCTCGACAGGCGCGGACGATGCGGAGCGCGATCTCGCCGCGGTTGGCGATGAGGATGCGGGAGAACATCAGACTGCGGGGATTGGGGCTTGGGCATTGGGGATTGGGAGTCCAGCGGAGCAACGCCCGAATTCGCGGCCGATGCGACGAAGTGTGAGGCGCGCAAAACCGTCCGGAGATCGCGCTTCACCCAATCCCCAATCTCCAATTCCCAATCCCCCGACGCGGAGCCCCGCCCTACAAGGGAATATTCCCATGCTTCTTCGCCGGATTGCGATCGCGCTTCGTGCGCAGCGTCTCGAGCGCGTCGATGAGCCGCGGCCGCGTGTCGCGCGGGTCGATGATGTCGTCCACGTAGCCGCGTGAGGCGGCGATGTACGGGTGCGCGAACTTCTCGCGGTATTCCTCGATCTTCGCGTCCATCGCCGCCTGCGGATCCTCGCTGCCCTCGATGTCCTTGCGAAAGAGGATCTCGACGGCGCCCTTCGGACCCATCACTGCGATCTCGGCGCTGGGCCACGCGACGTTGAAGTCGCCGCGGATGTGCTTGGAGCTCATCACGTCGTAGGCGCCGCCGTACGCCTTCCGCGTGATCACCGTCAACTTCGGGACCGTCGCCTCGCAGTAGGCGTAGAGCAGCTTGGCGCCGTGCTTGATGATCCCGTTGTGCTCCTGCGCCACGCCGGGGAGGAAGCCCGGCACGTCCTCGAACGTCACGATCGGGATGTTGAAGGCGTCGCAGAAGCGGATGAACCGCGCGCCCTTGAGCGAGGCAGCGATGTCGAGCACGCCGGCGAGCACGGCCGGCTGGTTCGCCACGATGCCCACGCTCATGCCGCCCAGATGGGCGAAGCCGCACAGGATGTTGCCGGCATAGTCGCGGTGCACCTCGTAGAACTCGCCGTCGTCCACCACGTGCCGGATGACCTCGTGCATGTCGTACGGCTTGTTGGGATTGTCCGGCAC
The DNA here is from genome assembly GCA_035461825.1 of Gemmatimonadaceae bacterium. GTDB lineage: Bacteria > Gemmatimonadota > Gemmatimonadetes > Gemmatimonadales > Gemmatimonadaceae > JALZIF01. Next base: position 838 of record DATHUW010000078.1, on the reverse strand, counting down.
GAGGTCGAGCAGCTCGGCGGCCCGCCGGTCCCGCGGGTCGCGTCCGTTGCCTGACGGGGGCTCGGCGAGGTTGTTCGAGGGGATGTAGCGGAAGAGCTCGCGGATCGCGTTCAGCGAGGCGAGCTCGGAATCGTGCGTGAAGTGCGAGACCCCGGAGACCGACGCGTGCGTGTCCGCGCCGCCGAGCTGTTCCATCGTCACGTCCTCGTGCGTCACCGTCTTCACGACGTTCGGGCCGGTGACGAACATGTACGACGTACCGCGGACCATGTAGATGAAGTCGGTAATCGCGGGCGAGTATACGGCGCCGCCAGCGCATGGGCCGAGCACCGCGGAGATCTGCGGGACGACGCCGGACGCGAGCGTGTTGCGGAGGAAGATGTCGGCGTAGCCGCCGAGCGACACGACGCCTTCCTGGATGCGGGCGCCACCGGAATCGTTGAGACCGATGACCGGCGCGCCGTTGCGCACCGCGAGGTCCATGATCTTGCAGACCTTCTCCGCGTGGGCCTCGGACAGCGATCCGCCGAACACGGTGAAGTCCTGGGAAAACACGTAGACGAGCCGGCCCTCGATGCGTCCGTAGCCGGTGACCACGCCGTCGCCGTAGACGCGCTGCCTATCGAGACCGAAGTCGGTGGAGCGGTGGGTGACGAACCGGTCGAGCTCGACGAAGCTGCCCTCGTCGAGCAGCACGTCCAGGCGCTCGCGCGCGGACAGCTTGCCCTTGGCGTGCTGCGCCTCGAGGCGCTTCTCCCCTCCGCCGAGCTCGGCCTGCTCGCGCTGGCGATCGAGGTGCTCGAGCTTCTCTCGCATGGACCGAGGCGGGGGCAGTTAG
>DATHUW010000077.1:0-5481 GCA_035461825.1 Gemmatimonadaceae bacterium | reverse complement strand
TGCCTCCGCCAGATCGGCCGCCACGAGAACCCCCGCCAGCTGCCCCCGGTCCAGCAGCGCCTGACGAAGCTCGTCGTAGAAGATCACGCCGAGCAGCGCGCCGCCGTCCTCCACCACTGGAATCGTGGTGTGGTGCGTGCGCTCCGCCGCGCGCACGATCTCCGCGAGCGACGCGCCCGGGCGCACCGACACGACCCGCGTGTCGAGCGCATCGCGCGCATGGATGCGATCCATCAGCGCGCGGTCGGCGCCCTGCTGCAGGTACTCCCCGCGCTGCGCGAGCCACCCATCGTACAATCCATAGGGCGACCACCGGCGCGCGACCGCGTACGCGATGACCGACACGATCATCAGCGGCGGCACCAGGGCGTAGTCGTCCGTGAGCTCGAACACCATGAAGATGGCGGTCATCGGCGCGCGGGTGGCGCCGGCCACCAGCCCTGCCATCCCGATCAGGCCCCACTGCTCCGGGTGGATGTCGGCCTGCGGCAGGAGCTGTGCGCCGAGCGATGCGGCCCCCGCACCGAGCGCCGCACCCACGTACAGCGTGGGCGTGAACACGCCGCCGGACCCGCCCGCGTGGAGGGTCATCGCGGTGATGACCATCTTGCCGAACGCCAGCCCGAGCAGCAGGTACCACGCGAGCCCGCCGAACACCTCCGCCGGAATCGCGAGGTGCCCCTCGCCGGTGAGAAGTCCGCGCGAGAGAAAGACGAAGGTCCCGATCAGCACACCGCCGAACACGGGCCGGGCCCAGGCCGGCCCCTTCCATCGCCCGAACCACTCCTTGAGCGTGTAGTAGATGTTCGTGAACAGCACCGATCCGCCGCCGCACAGGATGCCGAGCAGCGGAAAGAGCAGCGCCATCGTGAGGACGTCGCTCTCCCCGTAGCTCGGCACGTCGAAGGCGGGGCTCCGGCCGAAGAACGGCCTAACGACGAGCGCCCCGACCACGCTCGCGACGACGACCGGGCTGAAGGCGCCGACGCTGAACGACCCGAGAACCTGCTCGAGGGCGAAGAACGCGCCGCCGAACGGCGTGCTGAACGCGGCCGAGATTCCCGCGGCGGCGCCGCAGCCGACGAGGATCTTCAGGCGTCGCGGGCGGAAGCGAAACATCCGCCCCACGTTCGAGCCGGCCGTGGCGCCGAGCACGGCGACCGGCCCCTCGCTCCCGACCGAGCCGCCTGACCCGAGGGTGAGGATCGTCGCGGCGGTCCGCCAGAGCACCGGTCTCGTCTCGATTCGGCCGTTGCGCTTGGCCACGGCAAGCTGCACATCGGCCACGTTCTGCCCATCCGGCACCGCGAACCGCCTGACGATTGCCCACGCGCCCCAGAGGCCGAGCGCCGTCAGGACGGGAAACACCACCTCCGGAATCGCACTCAGGCGCGTGCCGATCCCCTCGACGAAGACGACGTGCGCCAGGTCGATGACGCGGTAGAATCCGACGACGAGGAGGCCGGTGGCGATGCCGATCACCACCGCGAATACGATGAGCAGCGCCCCTTCGTCCCAGTCGCGCTCCTCGAGCCACGAGACCGCACGCAGCCACAGGCGCGCGGCGCCTCGCGTGAGTGCGCGACGGCGGGTCACGATCGACACGCGTCGCCCCGGTCGAGCCGATGACGGGAGCGGTTCACGAGGCACTATTTAGCACAACGGTTCCGGCCGAGCTACGACGACCCTCCGGTCTCCTCGGCGTACAGCTTGGCGTAGCTCTCCCAGCGGGCGCGGCTCACTGCCCCGCGCGTCACGGCCTCGCGCACCGCGCACCCCGGCTCGTGCAGGTGGGTGCAGTCCGCGAACCGGCACGATTCGATGAGCGCCGCGAACTCGGGGAAGCAGCGATCCAGCTGGGTGGGATCGATCCCCCAGACGCCGACCTCGCGCAGCCCCGGCGTGTCGACGACGTATCCGCCTGCGGGAATCGGATGCAGCTCCGTGCCGACCGTCGTGTGGCGGCCCTTGTTCACACTCTCGCTGATCTCGCCGACACGGAGCGAGAGCCCGGGATAGAGCGCGTTGAGCAGCGACGACTTTCCGACCCCGGAGGGTCCGGTGAGCGCGCTGATCCGGCCGTCGAGCGCCTCCCGGAGTTCGGTGAGGCCGCGGCCCGTGATCACACTCGTCAGGTGCATCGGATAGCCGGCCGCATCGTAGTCCGCGAAGCGCTCTCGTGCCGCCCGCTCGTCCGAGAGGTCGACCTTGTTGATCACGATCCGCGCGGGCAGCTCGTTCGCCTCCGCGATGACGAGGAAGCGGTCGAGCATGCGGACGTGCGGCTCCGGCTTCGCCGTAGCGAACACGATCACGACCTGGTCGATGTTCGCGACCAGGATCCGCTCACCGTGCGCGCCACCGGGCGCGCGCCTGGCGAGGACCGAACGGCGCGGGAGAATCTCCGCGATCGCCCAGGTGTCGCCACGGGCCTCCTGCTCGAGCCACACCTCGTCGCCGACGGCCAGCTTCTCGCCGTCCCCTTTCTTGAGCCGACCGCGGAGCGTCGCCGCGAGGCGCTCGCCCCCCACCGTGTCGATCTCCCACACGCCGCCGGTGCCGCGCAACACGATCCCGCGGCGGCGCCCCTCGCGGTCCACCGGTCCGCTCACGGCAAGTCCTCGTCAGGCATGTCCCGCATCACGTCCCACCAGCGACGCTCCGGGGGCGGCGCCGCGGCGGCGATCAACGCATCGAGCCGCACCTTGACCTCCTCCAGCGGCATCGCGCCGAGCGCATCGCGCGCCTCGTCGGGCGTCGGGCCGTGCGCGAGAAACGGCGTCTCCAGGTGGCCGGTGACCCGCGGTTCGCCGGGACTCCACCGCACGAATAGGATATAGGCGCCCCACCGCGCGGAGGCGTCGCCCGACTCGTCGCGCTCCGTCTCGATCGCCACGCTGTACGACGCCCCATCACTGCCCGCGAACGCCGCGGGCCGCGCGTGCACCGCCATGTATCCCCCGAGGGTGCGCTCGTCGCCACGCGAGTGATCCGGCGGGAGGAACCGGCCCATCGTCAGCGCCGCAGCCGCAGCGTCTCGCGCGCGACGCTACCCGCGATGAACGCCACGTTCGACGGGCGCTCGGCCAGCCGCCGCATGAGATACGGATACCACTGCGTGCCGTACGGCACGTACACGCGCATCCGCCACCCCTCGCGCACCAGCTGCTCCTGGAGGTCGCGCCGAATCCCGTAGAGCATCTGGAACTCGAATCGCTCCGGACCGATCGACTGCTCGCGCGCGAAGGCCTTTGCCTGACGAATGATCGCTTCGTCGTGCGTGGCGAGACCCGGGTAGGTCCCCTCGAGCATGAGCGACCGCATGCATCGCGCGAAGTTCGCGTCCACATCCTGCTTGTCCGGGAACGCGACGGTCTCGGGCTCCTTGTAGGCGCCCTTGCAGAGCCGCACCCGCGCCCGCAAAGCGTTCGCGTGCTCCACGTCCACCTGCGTGCGGTAGAGGTAGCTCTGGAGCACGATGCCGACGTGCGGGCCGTACGAGGGGAACAGCCGCTCCTCGAACAGGCGCAGCGTGCGCTCCGTGTACTCGCTGCTCTCCATGTCGATCCGCACGAAGTTGTTCAGCTCCCGTGCGCGCTCGAGGATCCCCTGCATCACGTCGACGCACAGCTCGTCGGCGATGTCGAGTCCCATCGCGGTGAGCTTGAGCGACACGTTGGAATCGAGCTTCAACCGGTCGATCTCCTCGAGCGCGAGGATGTACTCGCGGCCCGCGGCGCGCGCCTCGGACTCGTTGTTCACGCTCTCGCCGAGCAGATCCAGCGTGGCGGTAATCCCCCGGTCGTTGAGCTGGCGGACGGCCTGCACGGCCATCTCGAGCGTCTCCCCAGCCACGAAGCGGCCGGCAAATCTCCGAGCCAGCGGGTTGCGCCTGACGAACCTGAAGATCGCCGGCTGGTCGGAGAGGTAGAGCAGTGCCTGGCGCAACATTGGCTAGCACGGGATGCGGGATGCGCGCCGCGCGACGCGCGGCGGCTCCGCGCCCGGTCCGTACGGATCGGGCGCGCGACCTGGGGACGATGCGGCACTGGGGTTGCGATCCATCCGCGATTCCTCGGGCGACGAGAGCGACGGGGAATTCTAGGCGGAATGCGGGAGAGAAACGAGGGTGGGTGCGCCGATCCGAGATGGCGCGGCTCCCCTGCCGCGCGGACCACCTACCGGATGACGAAGACGCCGACTCTCCCCCCGAAGTCGTCAGGCATCGACGTCGTGCCCGCCGGGGCGATCCAATCCCCGCCGTCCAGCCGCACGTTGATCCGGTGGAGCCCCGCGCCGAGCGCCAGCCGCAAGCGCCACGAGCCATCGCCCGCGTCACGCAGTGCGACCGGCTGCCAGTCCGTGAAACTGCCCATGATCTCCACCCGCTCGGCCCCGGGCGCGCGCACGGTGATCTCGAAGGTCGACGGCACGCCCCGAAGCGGGCGCAGGTCGAAGACCGCCCGCGCATTCCCGTTCGCCGCCGCGATCGGATCGATCGCCGCGCGCGCCACGCGCTGCGCCGGCGACTCCGCATCGCCGAACAACCGGACGCGTACGGCCGCCGTGGCGTACCGGCCGGCAATGCTGCCGCGGATCGGATCGGTGGGATACCGCCCCGCGCCCAAGACGAGCGAGAACCGCTCGTTCAGTGCGTAGGTGCCGGTCCCCTCGGCATACACCCCGGAGCCTGCCCCCTCGCTGAGCGCGCGCAGGCCGACGGTGCCCTCCAGGGCGATGGCACGCCACGCCCACCGCCCGAAGGTCTCGACGTCCGCCCAGGTCGTGTCGCCGACCTGGGTGGCCGAGACGGAGGCCACGAGCGCGACATCGTTGAGCCGCGTCCATACGCCGCCCTCGCCGGACAGCACCGCCCGCGACCCGACGCCGTACGAGGTGCGACCCGCGCTGGCACCTAACCAGGCGCCCCGCCCATCGCCGATGCGGTGCACGCGGCCGCGCGCGAGCGCGTGCCAGAACTCGGCGTAGTCCTCGTAGCGGCTCCCTCCGACCGTCCCCGCCACCTCGGCGCGCCACTGTCGGCCGATCGGGGCGTAGAGGGACGCGGCGACCGCGCCCTGCAGCGACGTGTTGCCGCTCTCGAAGGCCAGTGCCGTTCCGCGTGCCGTCAGCGCGGCCCACGCACGCTCGAGCCGCAGCGCAGGGGTGACGGACGCGGCGCCCGAGGGGAGAAACCCGGCGTAGTCGACGCGCGAGACCCCCGCCTCCAGGGTGGCGGTGGCTTGCGCACGTGCGCCATGGACGGCGCCGCTACCCGCGAGGGCGCCGGCGCACAGAAGAGCGGAAGCGACTCGTCGTCGCACCGGAGCGTGGGGCCGCTAGGGCTTCCTCGGTCGCGACTGATTGCCCCCCGTGGCGCCCTGCGTAGGCCCGAGGTCCGACTCGAGGCGTCCACCCGAGTTCAGGCGGACGGCGGCCGCGGCCGCGGGCGGGGCGCCGAGGGCGATGTCGCGCTCGACA
>DATHUW010000076.1:0-31907 GCA_035461825.1 Gemmatimonadaceae bacterium | reverse complement strand
CCATTCACGAAAGCGTCGGGCACCCCACCGAACTCGATCGCGCCATGGGCTACGAGGCCAACTACGCCGGTACCAGCTTTGTGGCGCCCCCCGACAAGATGCTCGGCACGCTCAAGTACGGCCCCAGCCTCATGAACATTCAGGGCGACCGCACGCAGGAAGGCGGGCTCTCCACCATCGGGTGGGACGACGACGGCGTGAAGCCCGACGAGTTCCTGATTGTGAAGAACGGCATGTTCAACGACTACCAGACCACCCGCGAGCAGGCGCCCTGGCTCGACTGGTGGTACCAGCGGCAGGGGCGGCCCGCGCGGTCGCACGGCTGCTCCTATGCGCAGTCGTGGGCCGACGTGCAGTTCCAGCGCATGCCGAACGTCTCCCTCCTGCCCGGCCAGCGCGACCTCAGCTGGGAGGACATGATCGCCGCCACCGACCGTGGCATCGCCATCGTCGGCGACGGCTCGTTCTCCATCGATCAGCAGCGCTTCAACGCGCAGTTCGGCGGGCAGCTCTTCTACGAGGTCAAGAAGGGCAAGGTCACGGGGATGCTGAAGGACGTGGCCTATCAGATGCGCACGCCGGACTTCTGGAACGCGATGGACATGATCGGCGGGCGCGCCTCCTATGAGCTCGGTGGCAGCTTCTTCGATGGCAAGGGCCAGCCGGGACAGGTGAACGCGGTGAGCCATGGGTCGCCGCCGGCCCGGTTCCGCGGCATCAACGTCATCAACACGGGACGGAAAGCGTGAGCGCGCCGCGGCGACTGATCCAGTCGGGGATTCCCGAGGGCGCGCTCCTGACGCGCGAGCAGGCGACGGCGATCGTCGATCGTGTCCGCGCGCGCTCGAAGGCCGACGAGGTGTTGATCAACCTCGGGTCATCGTACGCGGGCAACACGCGCTTCGCCGCCAACCAGATGTCGACATCCGGCGCGGTGGTGAACGCGGCGCTCACGGTGCAGAGCTCCTTCGGGCCGAAGCATGCCGTGGTGCAGACCAACGACCTCTCGGATGAGTCGGTCGCGCGCGCCGTCGAGCAGTCCGAGGCACTGGCGCGGCTGGCGCCTGACGACCCGGAGGCGATGCCGGCGCTCGACGCGCAGCAGTATGCCACGGTGAACAGCTACTTCGAGTCGACGGCCGCGCTCACGCCCGCGGAGCGGGCGAAGGCAGCGCTCGCGGCGCTCGAGGTAACGCGCGCGGCCAAGGATTTGCAGGCGGCGGGGTATCTCGTGTCCGGCGGCAACGTGAACGTCATCGCCAACAGCAAGGGACTGTTCGCCTATCACCGGAACACCTTCGCGAACTACACGCTCACGGTCCGCACGAGCGACGGCACCGGGTCGGGTTGGGCCGCCGCCGATCATCCGGACTGGAGTCAGATCGACTATGGCGCCGTTAGCGAGCGCGCGATCGACAAGGCGCGCCTGTCGAGGAATCCCGTCGCGATCGAGCCGGGTCGCTACACGGTGATTCTCGAGCCGCAGGCGGTGGGCGACCTGGTGCAACTCATCGGCAACTACGCGGATGCGCGGGCCGCTGACGAAGGACGCAGCCCGTTCGTCAAGCAGGGTGGTGGTAACAAGATCGGGGAGAAGATCGTCGATGAACGGATTTCGATCTACTCCGATCCCAGCGATCCGCAGCTGCTGTCGCAGCCGTTCGATGGAGAAGGGTTCCCACTCGGGCGGCAAATGTGGATCGAGAGCGGAGAACTGAAGCAGCTCATCTATTCGCGCTTCTGGGCACGGAAGCAGGGGAAGACGCCAACGGGCTTTCCGCAGTCGCTGAAGATGACCGGTGGGACGCAGTCGGTCGATGACATGATCCGATCCACGCCGCGGGGCGTGCTGGTGACCCGGCTGTGGTATCTGCGTGAAGTCGATCCGCGGACGATCCTCTACACGGGACTGACGCGAGACGGAACGTTCCTCGTCGAGGACGGCAAGATCTCGAAGGCCATTCAGAACTTCCGGTTCAACGAGTCGCCGCTGTTCCTGCTCAACAACGTCGAAGCGCTGGGGCAACCGGTGCGGCTGGCGGGAACGGAGCAGGGAGGCGACGTGGTGATGCCGGCGATCAAGGTGCGCGACTTCAACTTCACCAGCCTCTCCGAGGCTGTCTGATGTGCGTGGGGGTGCAGCCCCCCACGTCACTCAGTCACCGGTCCACCGGGGGACCGCGTGGCTGTCCACCACTCTTGTTACGGAGAGTGACCAATGCCTGCACGTAAGGGAGCCCGCAAGGGCGCGAAGAAGGCGGCCCGCAAGGGCGCCGCAAAGAAGTCCTCGGCGAAAAAGGCCGGCGCGCGTAAGGCAACGAAGAAGCGTGCGCGCAAGAGCTCGGCGAAGAAGAGCAAGTAAGCTTCTTCGCGCAGCCGAGTAGCTGTGCAGGGCGGGCCGGCGACGTTTGCCGGCCCCGTTCTGTTTTTGGGAGCTAGGAGCTAGGAGCTAGGAGCTAGGGTTGCCCCAGCTCCCGCCAAACGCTGTGAGGCGAGATGCTGCGGAGTCCGAGATGCTGCGGAGTCCCCGCGCGAGCGCAATCTCGCGGATCAAAGAAAAAGCGACGGGGGCGCCTTCAGGCGCCCCCGTCGCACACCACCCCGAGCTCCTAGCCCCTAGCCCCTAGCCCCTTGCCCCTTGCCCCTGGCTTCTCCTCCTCCTCCCCCCAAACATACGCCCAGAACGCCGGCCGGGGATCCTCTCCCCCGCCGCGTGAGATCACGATGCCGAGAGGCTCCTCGGTCTCCGGTCGAACGGCCACTGCCATGGGATCCTCCGCGAAAAAACGGCGGGTCCCCGGAACGGTCGAGGACCCTATCCCCGACGAGGTCGGAGACGACGGAGGCAAAGGCATCCTCGGTGCCAGCGGGCCGCCCGGCCGGCATCGATGCCTAACTTCGTGCGGCCGTTGGTCTTGAGCCCCGGGAGCCGTGACGGGATGGCCGCGTGGGGTGGGCTATTCGTTTCGAAATGACACTCTTCGCCGCGACACGGCGTGTCGAAACGCTACGCGACCTTCGTGGCGAGGACCGTGTCGGCGCGGCCGTTGTGCCGCTCCACCGAGATCTGCCAGCCCGAGTAGATGGAGAGGAGCTCATCCATCGGCATGTCGCCGGCCGCATCCGCGTTCGTATCGAAGACGTGGATGCCACCGTCGGCGGTGGCCTGCTGCAGCGCGGCGATCGCGCGGCGCCTGTCGACCGGAGACAGCTCGGCCAACGCCGCGGCGGCACAGATCACCGCCTTGAGCGGCGCATCGGGCGCCCAGCTCGCGAGGTCGCCCACGAGGCCACGCACCTGCCGCGCGAGCCCGACCTCCACGGCGGCGGCAACCACGCGCTCCACCGCATCCTCCACCGAGCCGATCGCCGTCACCGTGCAACCGTTGGCGGCGAGGAACATCGCGGTGCCTTCGGTGCTGGTGCCGGCCACGAGCACGTGCCCCTGCGCGGCGATCGGGAGCGCGCGAGCGACGCCGCCGTCGGGGTGCAGCCCCCATCGTTCGGGGCGGCGGAAGTCCTCGAGCGCGCGCAGCCGCCGGCGGCACCAGGTTCGATAGGTGGGGACGCGGCAGCGATCGCGGATGATGCGGTCGACCTCGGCGCAGAGGAGCACCTCGGTGAGGCCGAGCTGGAGCTCCGCGGCGAGAGTGGTGACGGCCTCATCGCCGATGCGCAGCAGCGCATGGCGGGGAAGCGACTCCTTGTAGCGCTCGATCTCCTGCTCGACGAACAACTCGTATTCGTACTTGAGCGAGCGGGGATGGGCGGGCATCAGGAAGTCGGAGACGCTGATCCAGCGAACGGCGAACGCGAAGGGAGGATCCTCCAGGTCGGTCCTCGGGGTCGTGAGCGCGCGAGGCTCACGACGTCAGGTGCGGCGTCGCTTCGCGCAAAGCTAGACGCTTTGCGGTGCGGCGCAAGGGCCGACGCGCTTGAGCTGCGCGTCAGGCATCGTAGCTTGCGTGCATGCCGGAGCTTCCCGAGGTCGAGCTCGCGACGCGGCGCCTGCGCGCCGTCGCGGAAGGGCGCCGCATCGTCGGCGCGCGCGTGATGCATCCCGCGCTGCGCCGGCAGCTCGGGCGCGGGGACCTCGCCGCCGTGCGCGGCCGTCGGATCGAGCGCGTCGAGCGCCGCGGCAAGTATCAGCTCCTGCACCTGGAGGGCGCGCGCACGATCGTCGCACACTTCCGGATGAGCGGCGACTGGCACATCGCCGCGGCGGGATCCCGGCGACCTCCGTATTCGCGCGCCGAGCTCACGTTGGATGACGGCACGCGCATCGTCCTCGCGGATGCACGGGCCCTCTCATCGTTCACGGTGGCGCACACGGGACGGGAACCGCTTGCGCGGCTCGGGCCCGATCCACTGACGCGCGCGTTCACCGCCCGCGCGCTCGGTGACGCTCTCGCTAGGCGGCGCGGGCCGATCAAGCCGGCGCTGCTCGATCAATCCGTGGCGGCCGGCGTGGGCAACATCTATGCGAGCGAGGCGCTGTGGCGCGCGCGCATTCACCCAGCGGCGCCGGCATCGTCGCTCGGCCGACCGGAGCTGCGGGCGCTCGTCGCGGCGATCCGTGAGGTGTTGCGCCGGGCCCTGCGCGACGCCGCCCGCTACCGCGGGGGAACGGGGAGCGTCCACCGCTTCGAGGCCTACGACCGGGCGGGCGAGCCCTGCCGACGGTGCGGGTCGGGGATCCGGCGCCTCACCCAGGCGGGACGGTCGACGTACTTCTGTCCGGGCTGTCAGCAACTCTGACGGGGTGGTGGCTTGCGCGTGGCGGGTTGTGCAGTATAAGATACTTAGCCAATCATCGAATTATCCCATGCAGTCTGCATTCAAAGCGCTGGCCGACCCCACCCGCCGTGAGATCCTGGCTCTTCTTCGTGCAGGACCCCGCACGTCTGGTGAGATTGCGAGCCACTTTAGCACCAGTTGGGCGACAATATCACGCCATTTAGCGATCTTGCGTGACGCGGAGATGATCCTCGCAGAGCGCGAGGGGCAGTTCATCCGATACGAGCTGAACACCACCGTCTTCCAGGACCTCGTCCAGCACCTGCTCACGCTGACCAACGGGAAGGGGAACGATGCGTAAGTACCTACCGGCCCTGTTCATCGCCGTCACGCTGCTCATCTCGCTCCTGGTCTTCGATCGGCTGCCCGACCGGATGCCCTCGCACTGGAACGCGAGCGGCGAGGTCGATGGCTACTCGTCGCGCCTGGTCGGGGCGTTCCTGCTGCCGCTCATCGCCCTCGCCATCTGGGGCCTGCTTCGCGTGCTGCCCCGCATCGACCCGCGCCGCCGGAATTACCAGAAGTTCGAGGGGATGTACGATCTGCTCGTTGTTTCCGTGGTCGGGTTCCTGTGCGTGATGCACCTCGGCATCCTCGCCTTCTCGCTCGGGTATCCGGTCTCCGTGGACAAGCTGATCTTCGGGTGCATGGCGGTGCTGCTCATGGTCCTCGGCAACTTGTTGCCGCGCGCGCGGCCGAACTGGTTCGTCGGGTTGCGGACGCCGTGGACGCTCAGCAGCGACCGAGTGTGGGAGCGTACCCACCGTGCGGGTGGCTACGTCTTTCTGCTCGCCGGACTGACGATGCTGCTCACCCTGCTGCTCGCGCCCGCGTACACCATGCACGCGACCATCGCGATAGCCGTCGGGATCACCGCCTTCGTGCTGGGTTATTCGTATCTGGCGTGGCGCCAGGAGGGCGGGAACTGAGGGGCCGCGCCCCGCCGCGCGCTACTCCATCGCTTCGATGATCGCGGCCTTCAGGTAGCCGCTCTCCGGAATCGTCAGGATCTCCGGGTGGTCGAGCGGCTGCCCGGTGAAGTCGCGCAGCGCGAAGCGGCGGCCCGCGTCCGCCGCCGCGGCCTGCAGCATCTCGAGGAAGCGCGGTCTGGTCAGGTGATAGCTGCAGCTGGCGGAGAAGAGAAGGCCACCGGGCCGGAGCAGACGCATCGCGCGCAGGTTGATCTCCTTGTAGCCGCGGACGGCGGCAGGGACCGAGGCGCGTGACTTGGCGAACGCCGGCGGATCGACCACGATGGTGTCGAAGCGCTCGCCGCCGCGCTCCCGTTCACGCAGCCACTCGAACGCGTCGCCTTCGACGAAGCGCAGGTTGTCGAACCCGTTGAGCACGGCGTTCGCGCGCGCGCGCGCGAGCGCCGCCGCGGAACTGTCGAGCGCCGTGACGCGCGTCGCCCGGCGGGCGAGATGCAGCGCGAACGAGCCGTGGTAGCTGAAGCAGTCCAGCGCGTCGCCGCGCGCGAGGGCGCCGATGCGCACCCGATTTTCGCGCTGGTCGAGGAACGCGCCGGTCTTCTGGCCTTCGTGAGGCGCCGCCAGATAGCGTATCCCGTGTTCCGTCACCTCGACCTCGCGGGGCACCAGCCCTGCGAGCTCCTCCACCGTGCGCGGCAGGCCTTCGCGTGCCCGCACCGGCGGATCGTTGCGGGCGAGCACGCCGGCCGGCGCCAGCGCCGCGTGAATACCGGCGACGATCTCCGCGCGGCACGCCTCCACCCCGGCGCTGAGCAGCTGCAGCACGACGTAATCGCCGTAGCGGTCCGCGATGAGCGAGGGGCAGCCATCCCCTTCCGCGTGGATAACTCGATAGGCATCGGTCTCGCTCCGGAGCGGCACACGCCGCGACGCGGCCCGCACGATGCGCTCGCGCCACCACGCCGCGTCGATGCGCGCCTGCGGCTCGCGGTCGAGCAGCCGCAGCGAGATCTCCGAGGTGGGGCTCCACAGCGCCCACCCGATCGACTTGCCGCGCTGGTCGCGGACGGCGACGGGTCCGGCGGCGGACCGCGGCGGCGATCGCACGTCGCTGCGGAAAATCCAGGGATGGCCCGCGTCCCAGCGTCGCGCTCCTCCGGCGCTGACCGTCGCCGTCGCGTCGTCCCCGTCGGTCACGTCGCCATGGCGCGGCGGATCGCGCGCGCGGCCTCGTCAGGCTCCTGCATGCCGAACACGGCGCGCACCACCGCCACACCGCGCACACCGGCCTCGGACGCTCCCGCCATGACCGCCGCCGCGCCGTCCGCGGTGATGCCGCCAATGGCGACCGCGGGCATCGGCGCGCAGGCGCGAGCGAGCCGCGCGAGCTCCGCCACGCCGATGGCCGTTCCTGCGTCGTCCTTCGTCGCGGTGCCGAATACCGGACCGATGCCCACGTAGTCCGCGCCGGCGGCGAGCGGTACCTCGGCATCCGCTCCGACCGATGCGCCGATGACGAATCGCTCGCCGGCGAGGCGTCGAACGACCGACACCGGCAGGTCGTCCGCGCCGAGGTGTACGCCCGCGGCCCCGGCGGCCATCGCGAGGTCCGCGCGATCGTTCACGAGCACGGGGACCGGCAGCACGCCGACGAGCCGTCTGGCGACGTCGACCTGCGTGCGCGCGTCGACGTCCTTGAGCCGAAGCTGGATCATCGTCGCGCCGCCGTGGACCGCGCGCACGGCCCGCGACACCAGACCCTCCGCACCGTCGCGGAGGTCATCGGTGATGGCGAGCAGCGTCAGGCTGGTGGGGTCGAACACGGAGATCGAAGGCGCGAGGCCGGGGACCGGTCAGCCGCCCTTCTGCTGGCGCTCGCGGCGCTGCTGCTCACGGCGGATTGCGGCCCGCGCCTCCGTGTGCTCGCGGAAGGTGACGCGGAACTCGTGATGCCCGTCCGGATGCGCGACGAAGAACTTGTAAGGCACGTCGGCCGGATGGAGCGCCGCCTCGAGGCTGGCGCGGCCGGGCGCCGCAATGGGTCCCGGCGGCAGTCCGGCATTGCGATAGGTGTTGTACGGCGACTCGACCTCCAGATCGCGATACAGCACGCGGTTCGTGTGCTGCCCGCGCGCGTACTGCACCGTCGGATCGGCCTGGAGCGGCATGCCGTCGCGCAGCCGGTTGTGGTAGACCGCGGCGATGACTGGCCGCTCCTCGTCCAGACGCGCTTCCTTCTCGACGATGGATGCCAGCGTGACGATGTCGTGGCGGTTCATGGCGAGAACTTGCAGGCGGGCATTCCACTCGTCCTGCCAGACCTGCTCGAACCGCCGCACCATGAGGCGCACCACGTCGATCGCCGGCGTGCCGTGCGTCAGGTGGTACGTGTCCGGGAAGAGATAGCCCTCGAGATCCGGCGTCGGGACGTCGAGCTCGCGGCGCAGCGCGGTATCGCGCACCGCGGCCCACACCGAGTCCTCGGGCACGCCCACCGCCTTGGCGATCAGCGGCACGATCTCGGTGAGCCGGTAGCCCTCAGGCACCGTCAGGCGCCGCTCGTCGGGGCCGAGCGCCAGACGGTCGAGCATGCCGTTCCACGTCGCGTCATCGCAGGCGAAGCGGTACCGGCCCGCCTTGATGGCCCGTTCGCGGCCGGTCACCTTCGCGTAGAGGCGGAACAGCTGCGTCGAGCGGATGAGTCCCACGCGGTGCAGCGAATCGGCGGCCGAGCCGAGCGAGGCGCCGGCAGGGATCGTCACCGCGCGCGACGTGTTGCCGCGACCAAGGCCGCACCGTTCGGCGTCCGCGCCACACCCGGCGAGCATCGACGCCGCGGCGAGCGCCGCGATGGTCCTAACGCGCCGCATCGAGCGCATGCTGGAGCAGTACCGTGGCGGCGAGTGCGTCGACGTCGCCGCGCCTGCCACGCGTCGATCCGCCGAGTGTGCGTACCGCGCGCAGCGCCGCGGACGTCGTGTAGCGCTCGTCGACGAGCAGGACGGGAAGACCCGTGCGGCGCTCGAGCTCCGTCGCGATGCGGCGCACCTCCTGCGCGCGGTCGGTGTCGTCCCCGCGGTCATCGAGTGGCAGCCCGAGCACGAATCCCTGCGCGCCGAGCGCCGCCCCCTGCTCGATGAGCGCCGCGATCGGCGGACGCTTGCCGGCGCGCCGCGCAATGTGACCCGCCGGCGACGCGATCGTACCCGTCGGGTCGCTCACGGCCAGGCCGATCCGCTTCTCGCCGTAGTCGATTGCGAGCACGCGGGTCTTCGGGAATCGAGAATCGGGAATCGGGAATCGCTCCATTGCCGGGATCAGATCGAGCCCGCGTCCTGCCGCTGCGCCCCCCAAAGTCACGATCCGGGCCGGGGCCACGCAACCGACGGGCGAATTTCCCACCTCCGCTCCCGCCTCCCGCTTCCCGCTTCCCGCACCTCTCACGCCTGCGCCATCGTCGCGAAGAACTCCTTGTTGTTCTTCGTCCGGCCCATCCGCTGGAGGAGAAACTCGATGGCCTCGGTGGACGGCATGTCCCCCAGGAAGTTCCGCAGGAGATACACGCGGTTGAGTTCCTCCTTGTCGAGGAGCAGCTCTTCCTTGCGGGTGCCGCTGCGCTGGATGTCGATCGCCGGAAACACGCGGCGGTCAGCGATCTTGCGGTCCAGCACCACTTCCATGTTGCCCGTCCCCTTGAACTCCTCGAAGATCACCTCGTCCATGCGCGATCCCGTCTCGACGAGCGCCGTCGCGACGATCGTGAGCGAGCCGCCGTTCTCGATGTTGCGCGCCGCCCCGAAGAACCGCTTCGGTTTGTGCAGCGCCTGCGCATCCACGCCGCCCGAGAGGATCTTGCCGGAGTGCGGCACGATGACGTTATGCGCGCGCGCCAGCCGCGTGATGGAGTCCAGCAGGATCACGACGTCCTTGCCGTGCTCGACCAGGCGCTTCGCCTTCTCGATCACCATGTCGGCGACCTGCACGTGCCGGTCGGCGGGCTCGTCGAACGTGGAACTGATCACCTCCGCGTTCACGTGCTCCTGCATGTCGGTCACCTCCTCGGGCCGCTCGTCGATGAGCAGCACGATCAGCGTGACCTCGGGATGGTTCTCCAGGACCGCGTTCGCGATCTTCTGCATGAGGATCGTCTTGCCCGCGCGCGGCGGCGCCACGATCAGCCCACGCTGCCCCTTGCCGATCGGCGTGATGATGTCCATCACGCGCATGCTCGGATCGCCGTTCTTCATCTCCAGCCGCAGCCGCTCGTCCGGATACGAGGGCCGCAGATTGTCGAACGCAATCCGGTGCTTGGCGGTATCGGGATCCGAGCCGTTGATGCTCTCGACCTTGAGGAGCGCGAGATAGCGCTCGCCCTCCTTGGGCGGACGCACCTGGCCGAGCACGGTGTCGCCCGTCCGGAGGTCGAACCGCTTGATCTGCGACGGGGACACGTAGATGTCGTCAGGCCCGTAGAGGTAGTTCCAGTCCTGGCTCCGCAGGAATCCGTACCCCTCCGGCAGAATCTCCAGCACCCCCTCGCCGCGCAGCACGATGTCCGAATCGAGCAGGTTCTGCTCGATGCGGAAGATCAAGTCTTGCTTCCGGAGCCCCGAATAGCTCGAGATGTTGAGCTCCTCCGCGAGCTCCTGGAGCTCCGCGACGCTCTTCCGCTTCAGCTCGGTGATGTCCACGGCGATTGGCTCCGATGACGCGATGCTGGCGGGGGGTACTCCGAGAGGAATGCGCGCTCACCGCGGCTCGGACGCGCCGCGCGAGATTCAGACCTGTCGGGTGGGGGGAGGAGGTGGTTCGGGTCGGGCCGGGTGGTTTCGCCGGTCCGGACAAGCTACACCGTCGTCGGAGAGGTGGTCAAGACCGCGCACCCCTCGACCTAACGTGGTCGAGCCGACGGGTTCCGATGCCGCGCAGTCGTGCCCGGCCGGGCGCCGTCGGCACGAGCCGCCGGCCCCCCGCGCCTCAGTGGATGAGATACCCGGAGGGATCCCGCCGCAGATCTTCCATGAGCAGCCCCAGCTCCCTCTCCATGCGCTGGAGTTGTCGGGGAATTGCCTGGTCGAACATCAAGCGGCCGGCGCTGCCGCGCGCTTCGGTCAGGAGCGATCGAACGATCGAGATCTCGTTCCGCAGGTCGACGATGTCCCGGCCCAGCGAGGAATCGCCGGAGAGGCGACGGAAGGTCGATCCGGTTTCCGTGAACCGTGCGCCGAGCGAATCAGTCCGCGCCATGATCCGCGCGAGCCGCGCCCCGAGCGCAACGGAATCGGCGAGAAACCGCCCGACCGTCCCCGTGTCACTCGCCGCGTTCGACAGGCGCTGCGCCCGACGTCCGACCACGCGCAGCGCCACCCCCGGCTCGTCGGTCCCCACCCCGTCGAGTTGATTCGCCAGATCGCGCACGTGCTCGAGCAGCCGCTTCGCGTTCTGCGCAATGTCGGGGAAGTCCCGCGACGCCAACGCGATCTGTGAGGCGACGTTCTCCGCATCGGCCTGCTCTCGGCTGTCCAGGACGGCTTCCTCGGCCAGCGCCGGATGGCGATCGGTACCCATCGTGATGTAGACGACCGGTTCGCCGAGCAGCCGTCCGCCGCTGCGGATCTGCGCGTACGAGTCCCCGCGAATGAGCGACTGATGCCGCCGCAGGACCTTCAGCGTCAGGCGGATGCGCTTTGCCGTGTCAGTGGTGACCGCCCGGAACTCGATGTCCTCCACGACGCCCACGCGCTGGCCAGCCAGCCAGACGTCCGAGTTCTCGAGGATGCCGCGCGCCTCGTTGGTGAACGCGTACAGCCGATAGCTGTCGCCGCGCAGGACGCCGATCCGCGCGAAGGTGAGGATCGCCGCCACCAGCCCCGCGACCGCGGCGACCCACAGCAGTCCGGGAATGAGATTGCGCCAGCGAAGGCTGCGAGGCATGCGGTCGGATGTGGTCAGGCGGGCGCGGAACGGACGGCCCTGCGGAAGAAGCTGGGCGGCGGGGTCGAGCGAGGCAAGACGCGAGCCCGAGCACCCGCCATCATCTGGCCGGTGTCGCTGCGTGCGGCGCGGCGAGGGGAGTGATCGGGTGTGGGCCGCAGGGCGGATGCCGAAACGGCAGCGCATCCGGTGGGATGCACTGCCGTCGCGGTGCCGCACAAAAACGCGCGAGACAGGATTCGAACCTGTGACCTTCGGCTCCGGAGGCCGACGCTCTATCCAACTGAGCTACTCGCGCAGACGCAAAAGGAGCTCATGGAGCTCCTCGTGCGAAGAATGGTCGGGGCGAGTGGATTTGAACCACCGACCTCCTGGTACCGAACCAGGCGCGCTAACCGGGCTGCGCCACGCCCCGCCGATGCAGCCTTCGGGTATGATAATCAGCTGCACCTCGAGCGCGCCCGGAGAGACTCGAACTCCCAACCCTCAGATCCGTAGTCTGATGCTCTATCCAATTGAGCTACGGGCGCTCTAGAGACGGACTAACCTAGTGGTGCGGAGAGGGGCGTTCAAGGGATCTGGGGTCAGGGATCAGGGGGAAAAAAGAAAGGCGCGTCGCGTGACGCGCCTCCCGATCCCTGGTCCCTGATCCCTGATGGTATGGGCGGTACAAGACTCGAACTTGTGACCTCCACGATGTCAACGTGGCGCTCTAACCAACTGAGCTAACCGCCCTGAGATCGCGGATTCGGCGACGGAGTTCGACGATGGCGCATCGCTCCAATCCCTAATCCCCAATCCCCAAGTCAAGCGGGAAACGGGACTCGAACCCGCGACCCCAACCTTGGCAAGGTTGTGCTCTACCAACTGAGCTATTCCCGCGCGTGTCGTACCGCTCGTACCGCACGATTCGGAAGGTGGAGGCGAGGGGAATCGAACCCCTGACCTCGTGAATGCCATTCACGCGCTCTCCCAACTGAGCTACGCCCCCGTCCGTGGCGAAACGCGCGTTCCGCCAAGAACCACGAAGCATACTCCAGCCTTTCCACAGTGTCAAGAAAGTCACTCTGGCGCAAACGTCGTCCCGGTGTATCTTAGCGCGCGCGCGCCCGCCTAGCGGCGATCGCCGCGCCCCGCGCCGGAGCCACCGGCGCCTCGATGCAGGCCCACGACACACGTGCGAGGCATACATAATCATGAGTGACGGCAAGCGCCGCCGCCGGCGCGCGGTTCCCGCGGGAATCGCGCCGAACGAACCCGAACGGGACATCCTCGACCAGTATTTGTACGAGGTGAGCACCTATCCCCTCCTGAAGGCACCGGAGGAGATCGCGCTCGCCAAGCGGATTCGGGCAGGCGATGGCGACGCGTTGCAGGAGCTCGTCAAGCGCAACCTGCGCTTCGTGATCTCCGTGGCCAAGAAGTACCAGAACCGGGGCCTCCCGCTGATCGACCTGATCGGCGAAGGGAACGTCGGGCTGCTCACGGCCGCCCGGAAGTTCGACCCCGACCAGGGGGTGAAGTTCATCTCCTATGCCGTGTGGTGGATTCGTCAGGCGATCCTGTCCGCGCTCGCGCGCCAGGGTCGGACTGTTCGCGTGCCGCTCAACCGGACCGCCGATCTCTCGCGCGTCATCAAGGCGTCGGAGATCCTCCGGCAGAAGCTGCGCCGCGAGCCGAGCCCCGAGGAGCTCTCGCAGCTCACCGGACTGTCGGTCGAAGTGGTGCAGTCGCTCGCCGCCCTCAACACCGGCGACGTGCGGCTCGACGCGCCCATGGATCCCGAGGGCGATCGCTCCCTCATCGAGCGGTTCGTCGCCGACGAGATGCCCGACACCGAGGAAGAGGCCATGAACCGCTTCCTCAACGACGAGATCGAGGAGGCGCTCGAGACGCTCCCCGCGCGCGACGCCAAGGTGCTCCGCCTCTACTTCGGGCTCGACGGCGGCCGCGAGCACACGCTCGAGGAGATCGGCGCCATGCTCGGCGTCACGCGGGAGCGCGTGCGCCAGCTGCGCGACCGCGCCCTCAAGCGGCTTCGCGAGGGCGAGGTGGGCCGCGCGCTGCGCAGCTTCGCTGCCTAACGTTCCGGACTCGTTGCGGTGGCGCGGCGGGGCGGATGGAATTTTCCATCCGCCCCGCGTCGCATCTGCCGCCTTCCCCAAGGCGCGTTGCTCCACCACCCCGGCACCCAGTAAGTTGAAGCGGCGCGCCGCCGGTGCGCCCGCTCACCGCGCGCGGCCTCCGCGTCGCACGCCCCGCGTCCCGCGTCCGCGCTCGATGATCCGCTGGACCCACGTCGCCAAGGCCTTCGGCCCCAAAGAGGTGCTCACCGACTTCTCCCTCGACGTCGTCGAGGGCGAAACGATGGTGATCATCGGCTATTCCGGGACCGGCAAGTCGGTCGCGATCAAGCATGCCGTCGGCCTGCTCCTCCCCGATGCCGGCGAGGTCTGGGTCGATGGGCTGCGCGTCGACACGTTGTCGCGCCGCGATCTGTACCGCCTCCGCAGCAAGATCGCCTACGTCTTTCAGTTCGCGGCCCTGTTCGATTCGCTCACGGTAGGCGAGAACGTGGCGATGGGGCTCCGCAAGCAGGGCGCCCTCCGCGGCCGAGAGCTCGACGCCCGTGTGGACGAGGCGCTCGAGCTCGTCGACCTGCCGAACGTGCGTGAGCGATTTCCGGCCGAGCTCTCCGGCGGCATGCGCAAGCGCGTAGGCATCGCGCGCGCGATCGCGCTGCGGCCCAAGTACATCCTCTACGACGAACCGACGACGGGTCTCGACCCCGTCACGAGCGCCGTGATCGACCAGCTCATGCTTCGCATGCAGCAGCAGCTCGGCGTCACGAGCGTGGTGATCACGCACGACATGCGGAGCGCCTACACCGTGGGCACCCGCATCGCGATGTTGTACGACGGAAGCGTGCGGCAAGTCGGGACGGTGGAGGAGATCCGGGCGACCTCCGACCCCATCGTCAGGCAGTTCATCGAGGGCCGCGCCAGCATCGGCGAGATGGATCGCGCGCCGGCTGCGGGCGGTGTCGCCCCGTGACACGCGCGCGCGCGCGCGAGGAGCGCTCCGCCGGCGGCGTCGTCTTCCGTATGGTCGGCGGCCGGCCGAGGTTTCTCCTCATTCGCGACAGCTATCGCAATTGGGGCTTTCCGAAGGGACATCTCGAGAAGGATGAGCCGCCGGCCCGTGCGGCCGTGCGGGAGGTCGAGGAGGAGACGGGACTCACGCAGCTGACGCTCCGCGGCGAGGTGGAGGTCATCGACTGGTACTTCCGCTTTCGCGGACGGCTGATCCACAAGTATTGCCACTTCTTCCTGATCGAATCCCCCGATGGCGAGACGGTTCCGCAGCGCGACGAGGGAATTACCGCCTGTCGCTGGGTGACGCTCGAGGACGGTCTCTCGCTGGTCTCGTACGCCAACGCCCGTGAGGTGCTTCGCCGCGCGGCGCAGCTGATGGATGCCGGCGCCGCCTCGACGGGCGATGCGTCGCCGGTGGGCGCGGGCGACGACCGGTGAGCACCCCGCCGCCGCGCCCCCATCCCCGCACCTGACGAGTCGTGCATCTCCACGCCTGCGTGTTCGCGCCGCGCGACCGCGTCCGCGTGCTCGTGCGCGGCGGGCTGGCGCGCAGAACGTGGCGCGTGACCGTGGCGCGGCGCGCGGAGCGGTTTGCCGCGGAGCTCCGGCGGACGCTGGTGGACGTCGCGCTGGTCGATCTGGCCGGGCCGGGCTCCGCGGAGGCCGCGGCGCTCGCGCGTGACCTGCCGATGATCCCCTTCGTGGGAACGGCGCCGTTCGGGGTCGCCGATGCCGCCGCGATCGCGCGCGCGGCGGAGCAGGGCTTCGCCGACGTGTTGGCCGAGGGGGTCGATGACGGTGCGCTGGCGCCGGCGGCGGAGGCGCTCGCCTTTTCCCGGCGTTTCGCGCGGGTGATGCACGACCCGCCGCCGCCGCTCGGGCTGTCCAGCGAATTGCAGCTGTCGGCGTGGCGGGCGATCGTGACGAGCGCCGGACGAGCGCTCTCGACGCGGGCGGTCGCCGCCCAGTGTGGGGTGTCGCGGGAGCACCTGAGCCGGAGCTTCGCGGCCAACAACGGCCCTACATTAAAGGAGTCGATCGACCTGGTGCGCCTCCTCGCGGCCGCCCAGCTGGCGAAGTGCCCGGCGTACGACCTGACGGACGTGGCCCGGGTCCTGGGGTTTGCGTCAGCGAGCCAGCTGTCCCGCCTTGCTCGCCGAGTGGTCGGTCGGGGGGCGAGCTCCCTGGCGCGGCTGCGCGGGGATGACCTTGTCGGCCTGTGGGCCCGGACGGCCGGGGTCGCCGTCGTGCCTCGGGCGGGGCACTTGAATACCGCCCGCCTTGTGATAAAATTCACAAGCTGAGCCGTTCCACCTTCTCGCCCATCCGAGCGTCGCGTTATGGCATCCGAAACCACCCTGCGTCCCGCCGAGATCAAGGACATCCTCTTGCGCGAGATCGAGGCCGCCGAGCTGGCCTCCATCAACGTCGAGGAAGTCGGCTCCATTCTCGAGGTCAAGGACGGCATCGCGCGCATCTACGGGCTGACCAAGGCCGTCGCCGGCGAGATGCTCGAGATCACCGCGACCGAGACGGGCGACAAGATCACCGGCCTCGCGCTCAACCTCGAGGAAGACAACATCGGCGCCGTCATCCTCGGCGATTACCTCAAGCTCAAGGAGAACGACGAGGTTCGTCGCACCAGCCGCGTGCTCGAGGTGCCCGTCGGTCCCGCGCTGATCGGCCGCGTCGTCGACGCGCTCGGCAACCCGATCGATGGCCTCGGGCCGATCAACGCGACCATGTCGCGCAAGGTGGAGTCGCAGGCGCCGGGTATCATCGTCCGCCAGCCGGTGAAGGAGCCGCTGCAGACCGGCATCAAGGCGATCGACTCGATGATCCCGATCGGCCGCGGACAGCGCGAGCTGATCATCGGCGACCGCGGCATCGGAAAGACGGCGATCGCCGTCGACACGATCATCAATCAGAAGGGCCAGGGCGTCGTATGCGTGTACGTCGCGATCGGGCAGAAGGCGTCGACCGTCGCGAGCGTCGTGGAGCGGCTCAAGAGCGCGGGCGCGATGGAGTACTCGATCGTGGTCGTCGCGTCGGCATCCGACCCGGCGCCGATGCAGTACATCGCCCCGTACTGCGGATGCGCGATGGCCGAGTACTTCATGTATCACGAGGGGAAGGCGACGCTTTGCATCTACGACGACCTGTCGAAGCAGGCGGCCGCGTACCGGCAGCTGTCGCTGGTGCTCCGCCGTCCCCCCGGTCGTGAGGCATATCCGGGCGACGTCTTCTATCTCCACTCGCGCCTGCTGGAGCGCGCGGCCAAGCTCCGCGAGGATGCCGCGGTCGTCGACAACGAGACGATCTTCGCGCCGGGCGGCTCGCTCACCGCGCTGCCGCTCATCGAGACGCAGGCCGGCGACGTGTCCGCGTACATCCCCACCAACGTCATCTCGATCACCGACGGGCAGATCTTCCTCGAGGCGGATCTGTTCTACGCCGGCGTGCGTCCGGCGATCAACGTCGGCATCTCGGTGTCGCGCGTCGGCGGCTCGGCGCAGATCAAGGCGATGCGCTCGGTGGCCGGACGACTGCGCCTCGACCTGGCGCAGTATCGGGAGCTGGAGGCGTTCGCCGCGTTCGCGTCGGATCTCGACGCCGCCACGAAGCGCCAGCTCGAGCGCGGCGCGCGCACGGTGGAGGTGCTCAAGCAGCCGCAGTACTCGCCGATGGCGGTCGAACAGCAGGTGATGATCATCTACGCGGTGACGAACGGCCATCTGGATGATGTGCCGGTCGCGGCCATTCGGGATTGGGAGCGCGAGTTCCACGACTTCATGCTCGCGCAGTTCCCGCAGGTCGGGGAGCGGCTGCGGACGGAGAAGGTGCTGTCGAAGGAGACGGAGGAGGACCTGAAGCGCGCGATCCGCCAGTACAAGGAGCTGCGCGGGGATGGGGCCCCGGCGCCGGCCGCTGCCGCGGCGCGGTGAGCGCGATCCTCTCTCTCACGCGATAGCTCATGGCGAAGGGACGCGAGATCGTCGGTCGGATCAAGACCGTCGAGAACACCCGGAAGATCACGCGCACCATGGAAATGGTGGCGACGTCCAAGCTCAAGCGGGCGACCGACCGCGTGGTCGCCGCGCGGCCGTACGCGCAGGCGCTGACGAGCGTGATCGGCGATCTGTACTCGCCGGTGCTCGCCGAGTTCTTTCCGCTGCTGCGGCAGCCGGAGCGGATTCGTAAGGCGGCCGTGCTGCTTCTGACATCCAACCGGGGCCTCGCCGGCGCGTTCAACGCGAATCTGATCCGCGAGGCGCGGACGCTCGTCAGGCGGTTGGAGGACCAAGGGGTCGACGTCGAGCTGCATGTGGTGGGGCGCAAGGGCATCGGCTTCTTCCGGTACGTGGGCCGGGCCATGGCCGCCACGCGGACGGACATCAGCGACCGGCCGGGCGCCGCCGACGCAGCGTCGCTCGTCGACGGCATGATGCAGGGCTTCAGCGACGGCGAGCTGGACGCGGTGCATGTGGTGTACGCCAAGTTCAACTCGCCGATCTCCACGCCTCCGACGTCGCTGCGGATCCTTCCGGTCGAGCCGCCGGCCAGGTCGGGCGGGGTGCAGCGGGACTACATCCTCTCGCCCAATGCCGAGGAGATCCTCACGGAGCTGCTTCCGCTCTACGTGCGGAACGCCGTGTACCGTGCGCTGGTCGAGACGGTGGCGGGAGAGCAAGGCGCGCGCCGCACGGCCATGAAGAACGCGACGGACAATGCGGGCGACATGCTCACCGTGCTGCGCCGGACGTACAATCGTGCGCGTCAGGCGCAGATCACGCAGGAGATCGCCGAGATCGTGGGTGGGGCGGCGGCGTTGTCGGGGTAGGAGCTAGGAACTAGGAGCCAGGGGCTGCACCGAGCCCCTGGTGCACGCTATCGCGCAGTACCTACGACGTCTTCATTTCTGGACCAATAGTCATGGCTACTACCGTCGCCGCTCGGAACATCGGAAGGGTCGTCCAGGTCATTGGACCGGTCCTGGACGTCGAATTCCCCGCCGACAACCTGCCGGAGCTGTACAACGCGCTGGAGATCACCGTCGCCGGCGAGGGCGGTGCGTCGCACAAGGTCGTGGCCGAGGTGCAGCAGCACATCGGTCGCAACCAGGTGCGTGCGGTCGCCATGTCGACGACGGACGGCGTGCAGCGCGGCATCGATGTGATCGACACGGGATCCTCGATCACGGTGCCGGTCGGCGAGGCGGCGTTAGGTCGGATTCTCAACGTGCTCGGCGAACCAGTGGACAACGGTCCCGCGATCCCCGCCAGCACGCCGCGGTGGCCGATCCACCGCGGACGCCCCGACTTCGTCGACCTGGAGCCCAAGACGGAGATCTTCGAGACGGGCATCAAGGTCATCGACCTGATCGCCCCGTTCGTCCGTGGAGGAAAGATCGGCCTGTTCGGCGGCGCGGGCGTCGGCAAGACGGTCGTCATCCAGGAGCTGATCAACAATGTGGCCAAGGGCCATGGCGGCCGTTCCGTGTTCTGCGGCGTGGGCGAGCGCACGCGCGAAGGGAACGACCTCTACCTCGAGTTCAAGGAAGCGAACATCCTCGACTCGGTGGCGCTCATCTACGGCCAGATGAACGAGCCGCCGGGCGCGCGCCTCCGCGTCGGCCTCACCGGCCTCACGGTGGCGGAGTACTTCCGCGACGTCGAGAACGCCGACGTGCTGGTGTTCATCGACAACATCTTCCGGTTCACGCAGGCCGGATCCGAGGTGTCGGCGCTCCTGGGCCGCATGCCGAGCGCGGTCGGCTACCAGCCGACGCTGGCGACGGAGATGGGCGACCTGCAGGAGCGCATCACGTCGACGCGCAACGGCTCGATCACGTCGGTGCAGGCGATCTACGTGCCCGCGGATGACATCACCGACCCCGCCCCCGCGACGGCCTTCGCGCACCTCGACGCCACGGTCGTGCTCTCGCGCGCGATCACCGAGCTCGGGATCTATCCCGCGGTCGATCCCCTCGCGTCGTCGTCGCGCATCCTCGATGCCCAGTACATCGGCCCGCGGCATTACAAGGTTGCGACCGATGTGCAGCGCATCCTGCAGCGCTACAAGGAGCTTCAGGACATCATTGCGATTCTCGGCATGGACGAGCTGTCCGAGGACGACAAGAAGATCGTCGCGCGCGCGCGGCGCGTGCAGCGCTTCATGTCGCAGCCGTTCGCGGTGGCCGAGCAGTTCACGGGGATCACGGGGAAGTACGTGAAGCTCGAGGAGACGGTCTCGAGCTTCGAGCGGCTCGTGGCGGGCGAGTTCGATGAGCTGCCGGAGCAGGCCTTCTTCATGGCGGGCGGCATCGAGGATGTCGTGGCGAACGCCGAACGCCTGGCGCGCGGGTAACGGCATGCTCCACGTCGCCGTGATCTCACCGGAACAGACCCTGTTCGAGGGGGAGGCGACCTCGGTCGTCGCGCCAGCGCACGACGGCGAGGTCGGCATCCTCAGCGGCCACGCGCCCTTCATGGCGCTGCTCGGCAGCGGCACGCTGCGCCTGTCGAGCGGGGGGGGCGAACGCCGCTTCCGCGTCACGGGCGGATTCCTGCAGGTGGTGGACGATCGGGTTCGCGTGGTGACGGAGTCGGCGAGCGCGGAGTAGCCTTTGCGCATCGACCAGCAGAGCAGCGCGCAACGGGCGCACTCCCCTCTGCTGGTCATTCGGTATGAGCGAGATCGCAGAAGCCCGAACCCGGCGCTCACGACCCGGAACTCCATCGGTGCCGTGGAACCGCTGCTCGAACCGTCGCCGCTACCATTCCTGGAAGCCGAGGCAGTGTGGCGCGGTGGCGCTGACGGGAACCGAGAGCGTGGCATATCTCGCCCAACGATTCGCATCGATGACGAGCAAACGCTACTGAGTTGCTCTAGCCGGTGTTCCGCGGAAGCCGGGTGACCGCCGGCGCACAGTGAGCAGTTAGGCGATCATGGTAGGAGGCCGTCGGACGACGGTGCTTCCGCCGGCCGTGGGCTCACGGTAGGCCCTCGGCAGGCGACGCCGCGGCGATACGGCAGGCAGGAGCACCAGCCTAACACGATACGACGCAGGCGTCAAACTGTGCGCCTGACGCGACGGCGACCATCGCTAGGGAGTCAATGGACTGCTAACCGTGCGGGTGCACGTGATCCCGCGATGCCATGCGCGGCGCGGGGATGCGCCGGCGCGGACGAAGCCGTGGAGGAGCGGCGCGGGCGTCGTGGCGTGGGCTCCACGGCTCCCCCGCGGAGACGGCAGCGCGACGCACCGGGGGGCCGGGGCGCAAGCCCTTCTCGGGCGACGGCGAGGCATCGCGCCGCGTTCGTTGAGCAGCTCCGATCCAGTACGTCCGCGGAGTCCGATACGGACGCTCAGGAGCTCGACATCTGGCCCGCACGCCGGTTGTCCCAGGTGCACCGATCGCTAGTTGGCGGCGGCGGACCGGCCTCGTTCTCCGTGACATTACGGAGCTCAGGCGACTCCAACGTCAGAAACTCATGCGCTCGCCGACCTGAGGACTCGCTTCGCCACTTCGAGCTTGACGCTTTCGTTACCGGCACTTAACCTCTCGTGAAAATCTGCCCGGCCGTTTCCAGCCTCACCGAACTCCCGTGAGCTAGCTCACAGACCACGGGACTTCCGGGTCGTCACACCGTTTCACCCAACCTGCAGGAGGGAGCTATGCATCACTTGGGTTGGCTCTGCAGCGCACGCACCCTATTCCTGGGGGCGGGCCTGCTCTCGCTTGCTGTGCTCGCCAGCGCGTCGTCAGCGGCGGCCCAGACGGGGAAGGTGTCTGGAGTTGTCACGGACGCGTCGACCGGAGCCCCGATCGAGGGGGCGCAGGTGGTGGTCTCCGGAACGGGCTACGGAGCGCTTTCACAGGCGAACGGCCGCTACTTCATCGTGGGCGTGCCCCCCGGCGTCTACACGATCACCGCGCGCCGGGTCGGGTACGCCGCACAGGAGGTCAGCGGCGTGAACGTGGCGATCGACGTCACGCGTGAGCTGAACTTCAGTCTCAGCACCTCGACGATTCTCGAGACGCAGCGCATCGTGGCCGAGGCGACGCCGCTGGTGGAGCGGGGCATCACCGGGAGTTCGACGACGATCACGGCGGAAGCGATCCAGACGTTGCCGGTGACCAGCATTGCGGGCGTGCTCGCGCTTCAACAGGGCTTCGTGGATGTCCCGCAGAACACCCAGCTGGTCGCTCTCGCGGAGGAGCAGCGGTCGACCATTGCGCCGATCCGGGTACGCGGTGGCCGTGGCGGGGCCACCGTGACGTTGGTGGACGGATTCCCCGTGAACAACCCGGTGTTCGGAACGGCGGCCATCAACCTGAATCCATTTGCCGTTTCCGCAATCGACTTCGTCCGCGGCTACATGGAGCCGCAGTACGGAAACGGGTTGTCCGGAGTCATCAACCAGGCGACGCGAGAGGGTGGGACGGAGGTCGCTGGGTCAGTCGATTACCAGACGACGGCCGTCGCTGGGGCGCTGGGCTCGGACGCTGATGAGTTGAAGGGCCAGCATCTGGTCCGCGGCTTCCTGGCGGGATCGGTCCCCGGGACGAGTAGTCGGCTTCGTTATGCGATCTCGGGCGAGATCGAGACCGGCGCGCATCGCGTGCTGGAGTTCGACGACGAGGTCTTCTCCTGGAACAATCCCTCCACGTTCGATGGCCTGCCGCCGGACCAGCTGGACTTGCGTCCCGGGTGGCAGGCGTTCGGCGGAACGCAGAACCGCCAGTTCGTCGGCAAGCTGACGTTCCTGCCCAGCGTCTCGACGAAGATCAATCTGCTGGGCATCGACCAGGAGCGGCAGTCGCTGCCCTACGACCGGCGGTACCTGCTCGTTGCCATCGGTGATCCGTGGAAGCTGGCGAACAACGTCATGGATTCGCTAGGCCTGATCACGCAGCGAAATTTCCAGGACATTTTGCAGAGTTCCGTCCGGGATGAGACCCAGATGTTCGGCGCGGTGCTGGAGCAGCGGTTCGGCCGGACGTTGCTCCAGGTACGCGGGGCGCGCACGGACTTCGAGCGCAACACGTGCAACATTCTACTCGGCGCGTGCGTGCCTCGGCCGTTCACCCTGCCGAACTTCCGCGAGCAGTTCATCGCACCGTTCGGTGTTCCGGGTATTCCGTTCCCGGGCGGCGCCGGCGTCTATGGCGGTGAGGCGTATACCTCGTACATGGGGCGCGCGGACCTGCAGTCGCAGGTGAGCGACCATCACAACCTGCAGTTCGGTGCGTCGTACCTGCGGCACGACATCGAGTATGCGGAGTTTCGCGCGCAGCCCGGACAGTCGGGCGTGGCCGCGTCGATCCCGCAGCTCTACCGCGCGAAGCCAATCGAGTTCGCGACGTACGCGCAGGACCGTGTCGAGTACGACTTCCTGACGGTGAAGCTGGGCTTTCGGTTCGACTATGGGCAGGCGCGCGGCCGTGGATTCCGTGATCCACTGAATCCGACGGCGGGCACCACCGCGCGCGAGGTGTGCGCCGGTGAAGCGCCGTCGGTCGGCGCGACGGCGCCGTACACGTTCGTCGACGACCAGGGGACGCCGGATCCGTCGGACGACGTCCAGCTCACCGGCGTAGCCGCGTGCCTGGCCTCCACGCCGAACGCGCAGCAGAAGCCTTTCCTGCTGGATAGCGCGACCCGTATCGCGGCGCTCGATGATTTCGCCGAGGCGAAGGCGCGACGCGCGTTCAGCCCACGCATCGGCATCAGCTTCCCACTGACGGAGCGCTCCGCGGTGTTCTTCAATGCGGGCCGCTACACCATGAATCCGCTGTACGGAAACCTGTATCGCAATTCGGGGGTTGGAACGGTCGCAGGCTCGGAAGCCAGTGGCGGAGACGGCTTCTGTGATGCCGCAGCGGTCAAGCCCGGGACGAACGAATGCTATCCGCCGCTCACGCCCGGGAATCCCGAGTTCGTCGGCAATCCGAACCTCCTGCTCGAGCAGGCGACGCAGTACGAAGTCGGATACGGTGCGGAGTTCGGTCGGTTCTTCTCGATCAACGTGGCGGTCTATAACCGCGATGAAACGGGTCTGAGCGGTCTGGTTTCGTCCCGGCCGGTGCAGGACATCGGCGCCACGTACAGCGGCCAGTCGAACCCCGCGTACTTCACGATCGTGAACCAGGACTTCCTCACGGCGCGTGGCATCGAGGTACAGTTCCGCCGCCGACTGGCGAACTTCTGGTCGTTCGACGTGAACTACGGATGGTCTCGGGCGACCTCGAATTCGCCGCCGCCCGAGCGGTCCTTCGAGATCGCGCAGAGCGGCGAGCTGGATCGAAGCAAGCTGCGCGAGATCACCTCGGACATTGATCAGACGCATCGCTTCAATACCACCTTCTCGTTCCGGGTTCGGGAGCAGACGCCCGACTTCTGGGGCGGCCGCTTCCTGCGGAACTCGGCGGCAACGCTGACCTACCGGTATTCGAGCGGGTTCCCGTACACGCCGGTCGCGGCGTTCACGCTCGGCGGCATCACGAACCAGGGGAACGCGCGCGATGTGAACGCCGCCCGGATGCCCTCGACGCAGCAGGTGAATCTGCTGGTGCAGAAGAACTTTAGCCTGACGAACGTCAGCTACGGCGCGTTCGTTCGCGTCGACAACCTCTTCGATCGGAAGAACTGCGTGCAGGTGTTCGTGAATACCGGCACCTGTGACAATGGTCTCCGCGATCCGTTGAACCGTCGAGTCGGCAACTTCGGCACGGCGCTCTCGACGAGTCTCGACCAGCCGGAGTACATCGGAGCCCGCCGCAGCATCTCCACGGGAATCCAGGTCAATTTCTGAGCATTCGACACATGCACATACACGACTTCAGATTCGCGTCCCGAGCGGTGACTCGGCGGACGCGCGGGGGGGCGGTACTGGCGCGAATCGCGCTTGCCACCTTTACCACCGCGGCACTGCTCGGCGGAGCCGCATCCGGGAGTGCGGCACAAGGCGGAGTGGTGGCGCCGAACTACCTCATCGCGGAAGACGGCTCGCGGGTGCCGATCCCGCGCCAGACCGGCTTCAACCTGTTCGCGGAAGAGGACCTCGCCGCCACCGGCATGAAGATGACCGGCGGCTTCGGCTGGTACTTTCCGAACAACGGGCCGTGCCCGTACTACGCGCTGACCATTCCACGATTCTGGTGCGGTCTGACGACCAACCGCGCCGGTGGGATCTCCACGTCGTACTTCGGGATCAATCTCGTGGGCGGCGCGCCGATCTCCGAGTTCCGGAAGATTCGCGCGGTGCATCCGGGGGTCAGCGACATGCAGCCGCCCCTCGGGTATACGGCGCCCTTTACGGAGGTGTTCATCGCGCCAATGGCGCGGCGCTGGGGCCCGGCGGATGGGCAGTTCGGCAATCTGTTCTCCGGGGTGACGTCGGCGGCCGACGGGTCGTGCCGTGACCACACCAGCAACCTGAATGGCCAGGTCCCGACGGGGTTCACGCTCCTGGCGGGAAGTGACTGCCCCGAGACGTGGCCGAGTGGCGGCTTCGATGGCAAGCGGCCGGTGCTCGACTCGGCCTGGATCCAGGCGTTCAATGCGGATCCCGACAACTTCCAATGGAACGATTGGAAATTGCCGCAGTCCGCGTTCGATATGACGCAGTTCCTCGGGAGCTTCACCTCCTACGGCGCGATCTCCGATTCGTACCGCGAGGTGATTCAGCGCTTCGGCTCGGTGACGCGGCTCGGGGCCGGTGCGCCGCTGGAGCGCGGGTATCCGCTCGGGCTCGACATCCGTATGGATGCCTGGCAATTCGGGCGGCCGTCGATCCGCAATGCCGTGTTCTATCAGCTCACGATGGTCAACAACAGCGAGCGGATCTACGGCCAGGGGATCGACTACGATTCGCTGTATTTCGGGATGGATCCGGGTTACCTGCAAGCCAACCGACAGACCGCGTCCTGGTATCACGATTTCAGCCGGGGCGCGATCATCGCGACCAGCGGCAACACGTCGGGGCGATGCTCGGCGACCTATCCCCGGCGCATCCCGGGCGTCATCGCCGGTGGCTGCCCGAACACGGCCGCATTCACCGATCCCGGGCAGGTGATCATGGTGCTCAAGTCGCCGTTAGGCGACCTGCGGAACAAGCTGCTCAGCGATCCGACGAGCCCCTTCTACAATCCCGCGAGCCCGTACGCGGACGACACGATCACGTTCAACCACGCGCGGCGGACGGGATTCGGAAACCAGAACGCGTCGTTCGGCCGCAACGACCGGGCGCTGTTCGGCTACATCTCGTCGACCGAAGAGAATTTCCTCGATGAGCGGACGTTCGCCGATTTCACGGCCGCGCAGCTCTATCTGTTCTTCCAGAACGATCAGTTCGACGGAACGAGCCGTCCCGAGAATGCACGGTTCTCACGGTTCGTGCCGGGCTCGACGATCCAGCCTGCCTCGTCGGTCAATCCGGGCATGCCGTACGGATCCTGGGACTACGACAACGACGGCATCCAGGACACGATCTACGTGCCCTCCTGCGGTCAGAACGGATGCATCGGCATCTACAGCGATACGTCCGCGTCGGGGCTGCAGAACATCGTCAGCAACATCATGAACGTGTTTTCCAGCGGGCCATTCAAGCTTGCCGCTGGCGACACGACGCAGTTCCTGTACGTGTTCGGCGGCGCGCCCGATTCGTCGTCGTTCGAGACGCTGATCAACAACGTCGTGACGGCGTACCTGGCGAATTTCCAGGGCGCGAATCCCATTCCGCCGCCGGTGTTCTCGTCGGCGGACGTGGACATTACTCCAGCCCTGGTCCGCGATTCCACGCTCGGCGTGCAGACGGCTTCCATCCGCATTCGGCTCGTCGAGCCGGCGCCGTACCAGGACCAGTTCGTCGAGCGACTCGCGGACCGGATTGCGACATCCGACGAAGAGCGGATCGAGCGGTTGCGCCGCTTGAACCCGCATCTCGTCGATGCGGTGAACCGCCGCGTCACGCAGAATTTTTCCCAGTTGCTCGTCTTCAAGTCGTGCGACAAGGGACAGACGTGGACGGTCTCGGCCAACTGCACGCCAGCCCCCGCGACGGACCCGACCGGTGCAGCCATCGGCTTCGGGTGGCAGCCATTGACGGTGATCAATGTCGATACCGTCAGCGGCCGGCTGGCGACGAATGCCTTCACGGATGTGGTTCAGGCTGGCCGCCAGTACACGTACTCGTTCGTCACGCGGACGCGCGGGGTGTTGGACATCCCGGTCGTCGACAGCATCGGGTGTCAGCCGGGCACGGGCGATGGGATCACCCCGTGTTCGATCGTGACGGGGCCGACGGATCTGCAGCGGGCCCTCGCGATCGATGCCGACACGATCAGCAGCCCCCTGGTCGCGAGCGGACCGAGCACGGTCACCGTCTATGCGCCGATCTCGCTGCCGGCCGGCACGCGGCTCGCCCAGCTCGACACGATCCGGGTGAGCGGCAACTCCACCCGCGGCGTGTCTGCGACCGCGCGGAGCGCGATCATACCCGGGCGCTATCAGGTGGCGTTCGCCAATCGATTCATCGTGACGACGGAGCGCGACACGGTGACGGGGCAGTCCACGCAGACGATCGTCGCCCAGCGCCTGTTCGCGCGCGGGACCACCGGTCCGACTGATCCGGAAGAGGTGAACTTCGTCGCCTCGGAGCTGACCTTCACCGGCACCGGAGAGGCGGCGACGCAGACCGGCCTGACCATTCCCTCCAATCGGACGACGACGACGGGTAGTGTGATCACCTTCGTCGATACGGTGACGACGACCTTGGGCTACGTGATCGCGCAGGCCGGCGGTAGCTCGAAGGTGTATTTCCTGTCGCACACCCTCAGCAACCCGCCGGCCACGTTCGAGATCTCGGCGGCGTTCCCGGGGTTCCTCGTGCAGTTGGAGGCGATTCCCGGGGCGGACACGACACGTCGGATCGTGACGGCGAGCGGTACGGCCGCCGCCGGAATCACGCTCCGCGCGCCCGGCGACACGTTGCATGTCGGCGTCGTCGAGGCCAATGGCGTCGTGTACCAGGCCGTTCGGTCCCGCCGCTTGGGTCCGGGCGGGATCTACGAGATCGAGTGGGGCGGTGACGCCTTTGGTCCGGCGTCGCCGTTCACGTTTGGCACGCGGGTCGAGATGCAGCCCGTACTCGATCAGTCCCTAGCCGCGCGCGCCGTGCTGGCGGTGGGTGACACCGCCGATACGACGCGCACGCTGCTCGTTTCGGCAGGCGTGCCTGGCGCGGCAACGCGCGAGCTGGTTCCCGTCAAGGTGCCGTTCGAGTTGCGGACGCCCACCGGTGAGGTCGCCACGCTCGCGATGTTCGCTCGGCACACGAGCTCGACGGATTCGGCGGTGAGAAACTCGATTCTGGTCGGCACGGCTGGGGATACCACACGCCTATCGATTCCGACCGACCTCTGGATGCCCGCCGATACGCTGTTCGTCATCGAGAATGTTCAGGTCGACAGCACGATCGACTCGGGAAGCGGCGCGACCACGGTCATCAACCCGGCCACGGGCCAGCCGTATCAGGTCACGCGGCGGATCGTGTCGTTCACCCGGTTCGTGATGTCGTGCAACACGCAATCGGCGCTCTCGCCCAGCCGGTTCACCTGCAATCCGATCCGGTTGGCAACGCGCGGGGCGACCGCCTACCTGCCGTTCCAATCTGGCTGGATTACGCAGTTGGACTTCGCGCGGCCGTTCGATCTCTACACGGTGATCGAGCTCGACGCGAAGGCGCAGGTGGCTGATGGCGCAGCGAACGGCGCCACCCGGCGCGTACTCGTCGTGCCGAATCCGTACGTCGTAATGAGTCCGTTCGATGACATCAATCCTCAGCGCCAGGGCAACCCACGGGTCCTGTTCACGAACGTTCCGGAGCAGGGCACGCTCCGGATCTACAGTATCTCCGGTCAGTACCTCCAACAGCTCACTTGGACTGGGGATGACCTGTTGAACCGGGGCACCGGTCTGACTGGTCCCGGGACCACCATGAACGGCGATCTGCCTTACAACCTTCGTACACGCGAGGGGCTCGAGCTGGCGTCAGGGCTCTACCTCTTCGTAATCACCGGCACAGGCCCGAACTCCCAAGGCTTCCAGCAGCGTGGGAAGTTCGTGATCATCCGCTGAGGGCCCAACGATGACTCACACATTCAGCCCGCGGGCCGTGCTTGCGTTCGCCGCGCTGGTGGCGGCGACGCCGGCGAGTGCCCAAATCACTGGTATCCTCCCGACCCCCGACAACCCGCCGACGCGTCAGGGGACGCGCGGCGGGACGTTTCTGCACCTGGACATCGGCGCGCGCAGCAATGCGATGGCGGGGGCCATCGGCAGCTCGGTTCGCGGACCGACAGCATGGTTCGTGAACCCCGCCGGCACGGCTGACACGGAAGGCTTCTCCGTGGCTGCCGGCCGCCAGAACCTGTACGGCGACCTGGACGTCGCGCAAACCTACGCTGGGCTGTCGATGCCGCTCCTCGGCGGGGTCGTTGGCGTTTCGCTCAACACGTTGAACTCGGGAGATATCCCGCGAACGACGGAGGCGTTTCCGCTCGGCGATCCGGTGGCGGGACTCAACTTCGATTGGAACTCGACCGCGGCGGGTTTGGGCTACGCCCGGCGACTCACCGATCGGCTCTCCATTGGTGGAGGACTCAAGTACATCACCGAGGGCATCACCGGCGCGAGCACTTCATGGATCGCGTTCGACATCGGCACGCAGTTCAACACCGGCGTCTACGGATTGGTCATTGGTGGCGCACTCCAGCACCTGGGTGGCGGCGCGAACGTCTCCGGCACCGCCATTCAACGGGTGATCAACAACGCCAACGTCGATGGGCAGCAGATCGATGCGAATCTCCTCACGATACGCAGTGACCTCCCGACGACCTTCCGGTTCTCGCTCGGGAACGAGCTGATCGGGACGAGCGAAGCGCTGCTCGGTGGCGCGGGCGGGCCGCACGGGTTGCACGCGGAAGCGGCCGTGAGCGATGCGGTCGACGCCGCCGCACAGCTCGGCATCGGGGTGGAGTACTCCTTCCGCAGCACGTTCTTCGCGCGAGCGGGCAAGCGCTTCTATGGCGACGATCGGTCGACGGGCAGCTCGACGAAGTACGGGTTGTCGGGTGGCTTCGGCCTCCGTTTCCCCTTCGTGGGCCGGTCGGCGCGGTTCGACTATTCGTTCACCTCGCTCGGCGATCTGAAGGACATCCAGGTCTTCTCCTTTGAGGTCAGCCGATAATGCGGATACCCCCAAGAGTCTTGCGCACCGCGTTGGTGGCTGGTGCCCTGGCCGTCGTATCCTCGGCGCTTCCGGCGCAGGATCCGGTCAACAGCTTCTCCGTGACGACACGGGCGGGCGCGGTCAAATTCGATCGGTCGGCGAGTCTGGAGACCGCCCCCTTCGTCGGTCTCGACGCGGAGTACGGCGTGTCTCGGTACTTGTCGATAGGCACCGCCATCACCGTATCGCGACCGAACACGCGCGCCGAGGATTTCCTGACGACGCTCGTGTTCGGCATCGGGACGACCGGCGACACCACGCTGTTCCTTCAGACGGGGCAGCCGGTGAACGTCGTGGAGGGAGCCCTGCTCGCGAGTCTTCGCTATCCCACCGGGCGGTTCACCCCGTTCGTGTCGGGCGGAGTCGGTTACTACGGTCTCTTCATGGATCCGCAGATCAACCGCGGCACGAGCCGGATGACCGGATTCGCGGGCTCCGTTGGTGGCGGACTTCGGGTTCAGCTCACCGAGCAGGCGGGACTTCAGTTCGACGTCCGCGACGCCATCTTCACCGGCTACGAACGGGATGAGCTGAATCCGTCGGACGGCCGCAATCCGAACATCTTCTTTCTCGAGGATTTCCCCGCTCCTCCCGAGTCCAAGAGCACGGTACACAACCTCATGTTCAGTATCGGCTTCCG
Organism: Gemmatimonadaceae bacterium; assembly: GCA_035461825.1. Taxonomy (GTDB): domain Bacteria; phylum Gemmatimonadota; class Gemmatimonadetes; order Gemmatimonadales; family Gemmatimonadaceae; genus JALZIF01. Next base: position 1,211 of record DATHUW010000076.1, on the reverse strand, counting down.
GTATGTGCCGCAGGGGAGCACCGGAGGGGATCAATGATGCGACACGCACTAACGGGCGGTCTGGCGATCGGCGTGCTCTTTCTGGCGGCGTGCGATAGCAATCGCGCGATCACGACCGAACCTGCGGGAGGACCGGCGTACGGCATCAATCTGCTGCTCTCGCCGACAAACCTTCCGCGTGGTACGGCGCGCATCCCGCGCCCGACGACCGCTCCGGACGTCGACACCGACACGATCGGCGTCACGATTCGCGGCTTGGACTCGCTGACGTCCGGCGAGTATGTGGTCTGGCTTGCGGATTCGACCGGCGCGGCGTTCACGCGCGCGACGGGGGAGTTGACCGTGATCCGCGTCGACACCGTGTTGAACGACCAAGGTGATCCGGTACCCGATCCCCAGACGTTCGCGTTAGGCTCGGTCACTGGGTTCACGAATGGCGGACCGCGCCACGAGATCCAGTTCGTGACGACGCGCGCCATGTCGGGGCTCACCGCAGTTGATTCGGTGCAGATCGTCATGGTGACGATGGAATCGCAGACCGGCGCCACCACACCGAGTGAGACGCGGCGGATTCTCGGCGCACGGCGTGCCGAGGGCACCGATGTCTCGCCGGTCGGCGAGCCACGCTACCGCAACGCGCCACTTCGGTTCGGGAACTTCGATGTCGTACCCGCCGAGGCGTACGTGTTTTCGCCGCAGGGTCGTGGGCGGGTAATGGTCATGAACGACATCATGATCCTGAACGATTCGTCGTTGCGGCGACCGCCACTCGGGTACTACTACGCGACGTTCGTCGTCAAACGCGATGCCGACAACAACATCGTCGACACCGTGTATCTCGGTCCGCAGACGGCTCCGTATCCGCGTCGGGAGCTTTCGTTGCGCCATGCGGACAGCGTGGTGGTCGATCCAGACGTTCAGGCGGAAATTCTGCCGGCTCAGCCGGCAGGAACTTGGGCGAATGCCGCGCCGGCCGCGATCCTCGCAGCCGCAACGCGAGTCGACGCCGACACGGTGGCGGCACTCTCTTCGGCCGACGGGCCGTTCCGAGGTGCCTCGCAGGTTTTTGTGACCCTTGAATCCAAGAGTGCTGAAGAAGGGCGGATGGGTCCCGCCATCCTCATGAGGACGACCCTCCCGGACGTGATCAGGTTCGGGAAGCCGTAAGGGTTCGTGTACGCGAAGTGACGGGAGTGCGTGCCCCTCCGGGC
>DATHUW010000075.1:0-3812 GCA_035461825.1 Gemmatimonadaceae bacterium | reverse complement strand
CCATCCACCGACTCCGGCTGTATAGCCGCAACCTTCAAATTGGCAATCATCAACGACATCAATCAACACACCCAGGCAACGATTCCGATCCGCTCGAGCTCTCCGGCACTCCTGCGCTCGCGATTCCGCCCCATGCACTCGCACTCGAGCCCACGGCTACCACCGGAACGATGACGTCCATTCCAGATCACCTCATGCTGCACGGCCCTGCTGCATGGCACTCCCCACACTCCAGGACCCCAGGCTCCCGGAGCCTCCTCGCAGCGGCGGGCCTCTCGCCCCTCAGCGCGCCCACGCGCTCGTCCCGTGACGAGCGCTCTGCACCACGCGTCCGTGCTCTCCCGACCGCCCATCTCCGCGGCCCATCTTCGCCCTTCCACCACCGCGCGGGCGCTCGGCGCGGTGACGAGCGCGGGAGGCGCGCGAGGGCGAGGCCCGTCGCTGCGAGGGCGGAGCCACGGCACATTCGGCGGGCTCATCGTCTCATCGCCGGAAGCCGGTGGCCGCGCGCCGGTGGCCGCGCACCGGAAGCCGCCTGCCGCCTGCCGCCACGCCGCGGCGGCGGACCGGAAGCGGCAACCGGAAGCGGTAACCGGAAGCGGCCCAAGCGGCCAGCCGCAGCCGCCGGCCGACGCGGCACGCGGCACGCGGCACGCGGCACGCGGCACGCGGCACGCGGCACGCGGCACGCGGCACGCGGCAACGGTACCGGCTGGCCGATGCTGCACTCGGGCTCGAGGGCTCGCAGGCTGCATCGTCATCCGCCCGCTGGACCTCGCGCGTGCGGCCGGGCTCGCCCTGCGCCGCGCCGCGCATCGGCTCGTGCCGAGCGCCGAAAGCGCGGTGCCCATGCGAGGGGACCGCCGCATAGGTGGAAGGCGGTGATGGACGCGAACGATGGCGACGCGCTCGTCACGACCCGTGCGCGTCTGCGGCGCGGCGGGCGAGAGCCCGGCTGCACGGCGCGGCGGGCCAGCAAGGAGCGATGCCCGATGTTCGATGCCCTGGAAATGTCCCTCAAGGTCCTGGAGCGGCTCGTCCCGATCGAGGTCCGCATCCGGCGCAAGAGTGCGTCGCTGGCGAGGCAGCTCGCGAACGCGAGCGAGAGCGTCGCGCTCAACCTCGGCGAAGGCAGGCTGCGGCGAGATGGCGACAAGCGCCGGCACTTCGAGATGGCCGCTGGCTCGGCGAGCGAGGTCACCGTCGCGCTGCGGATCGCGGTCGCCAAGCGCTACATCACCGAGCGCGAGGCCGCCGAGGTCGACGCGGTGCTCGACCGGGTCCGCGCGATGCTGTACCGCCTCACCCGGTGAGCCGCACCTAGCCTCTCGCCGCACCGGACGGCCCGGCGTCCAGCTCGTCGAGCGCCTGCTGCACTCTGCGCGGAGGAATACCGAGCCGGCGTCCCAGCGCGACGACGTCGGGCTCGTCGCGGCGGAGCTCCGCGATGGTCGGAGCGATCCAGCCCTCGTCGTCCGCGTCATGGCTCCACGTGCACCAGATGGAGTCCGCGTAACTGCGGCACGCCGCGCGCGCGAGGGCGTTATCCGCCGGCGCGCCACGCAGGTCGAACGCTGAATGCGTCATGGCCAGATGAAGGCTCGCCCGAAGCAGCGGCGGCGTGGTCAGCGTGAACGCTGCATCGGGTACACGCGGCGCATAGGCATGCTGCAGGATCGCGATGTCAGGGATATCGGCGTACGGCGCCAGCGCGTACAACACCTCGTCGAGCGCCGTTCGATCCTCTGTCCGCGCGAGGAGGTGCGCCGCGGCGATGCCGAAGCACAGATCCACGTGGATGAACGTGCGCAGTAGCGAACGCATGGACTTCGACAACCTCCCCCCCGGCGATCGCAGCGCGGCGATGACGCCCTCCATTGCACGCGCGATCTCGACGTGGTCGTTCACCTTTGCGCTCGCCGGAGTGAGCGAGATCCGCATGTCATCGAGGCGTACGACACCCACGTCCGCCACGAAGACCCTCGCCACATGGTCTGCCGGGATCGTGATCGCAACATTGCGTCGCGACCGGGGCGCCCGCAGGTAGTAGGTGCCCGGCGCGACCGCACACGAGTAGACCAAGAAGTACTTCTGCAACACGAAGCTGTAGAGGAGGGGGCGCATGTGTCGCGACACTTCTGTCAGCCGGTGCCCATCCTCGTCGTGGATCGAGACTGGCTCGCTCGGCAACGAGGCCCGCGGTTCCGGATGCAGGAACAGGAGGAGTCGGCTCGTTCGAGGACCTGCACCGAGCGGGTTCGTCGTACTCTCGACGGTGTAAGGATTTGCCGATCCCGGGATACGCGAGATCTCCACAGCGGGTGTCGAGATCTCAGGCACCTCCACCGTGCAACTCGCGTCGCCAACGAGCTCGAACACGCGGGAGGTCACGCGATCGAACAGCTCGGCCTCGATCCGATAGAGCCCGCGCGGCAGCAGGACCGCGAGATCGCCTTGCCCCCGAGCCCGCACCGCACCGCCCGCGTCGTACACGGTGACCGATACATCGGGGATGCAGTGCAATGACAGCCGACAAATCGCGTTGTGCGGTTCCATCGCAAGATCCGAGATGATCAAGCGCTCGCTCGCTTTCGGCACCATGCCGGCAGACCCCATCCCCGCCAATCCCGCCACGATGTAGCGCCCCGGCTCCACGCGGTGCACGGGACCGCGCGAGAGGGGGACAGAGGCCACCAATCCCGCCACGATGCAGCGCCCCGGCTCCACGTGTCCGACCATCAGACGGAGTTGTCCGCAGCGAAACAGGTCTCCATCACGAAGCTGCTTGCTGCGAATCGGCTCGCCAGCCGATGGGAAGATGCCGAGCCGATTTTGGATTCGACCGTGAAACAGCGTGCCGTGACGGCTGCCGAGATCCTCGATCACGTAGCATCCATCGTCGTATCGGATCCTCGCGTCACATGAACGCTCGGCCTGTCCCTCGACGCGAATGGTGCACTCCGGCGCGCTTCCGATGTACACCGGCTCGTCGTTCCGCAGCGTGAAGGCCTGCATGCGGTCTTCTTCCGGAATCCAGCGGTCAGCAGTGGCAGCGCTCCACACACGCACGATCGGTTCCCGCAGCCTCGGCCGGAAGTCCAGGCGCGTCGGCCCTCCCCTGCCGTGATCGATGAGCTCTTGCTCCCGCCGACCCCGGACGCCATAGGTCAGCTTGTAGAGCCCCACCGCGAGGGGGAGCGTCCACGTCCCGTCCGACGGCCGATGACGGGCGACCAGATGGCCCATCCCGTCGAAGAGCTTGATCTTGCCCTCCCACTCGTCATCCGGCTTCACCTGCAGGATCGGCGGCGCGCCGCCGAGCCGTCCGAACGTGCTGCCCGCTCGCAGCCCGTTCACCACGTGCGCCCGCTGCACGGCGTCCTCTCGCAGCTCGCGCTCGAGCGTCTCCTTCAGCGCGGCTGCCTCGATGCCCCGGGGGAATCGCTTCAGGATCGACAGCAACCGCCGCGTGAACGCGCCATGCCACACGCCTTCTTGCGGCCGCTCGAAGGCCGGACGTCCGGCCTCGGTCGCGTACGCGATGAACGCGCGCGCCGTCGCGCCGGCGCTGGTGACCTTGCACGTGAACGTCGGGGGCAGCCCGAGCGCTCCCACCGCCGCCGTGCGGCAGCAGTCGAGGAACATCGCGACCTCCTCGAACAGCCCGAGACCGCCGAGCGCGCTGCAGTACCGGTTGCTGCTGAGCGCGAGCCGCGCCAGGGCCGGCGACCACTTCGCGAGCAGCAGCGCCACGTCGTCGCCCACACCGTCGATAGACGTCGCGCCGTGCCCGCTGAAGTACACGTAGAGCC
>DATHUW010000074.1:0-7208 GCA_035461825.1 Gemmatimonadaceae bacterium | reverse complement strand
TCCGCCGCCTCGACGCGGTCGTGTCGAGCGGGCTCGGCGGCGGCTCCTTGATCTACGCGAACGTGCTCCTGCGCAAGGACGAGCGGTGGTTCGTGCACGAGGACCCGGCGCGCGGCGGCGAGCACTGGCCGCTCGGCCGCGCGGACCTCGAGCCGCACTACGCGAACGTCGAGGCCGTCCTCACGCCGCAGCAGTTCCCGACCGATCACGCGCCCTACAAGGACGTCGAGAAGGTCAATGCGTTCGTGCACGCCGCGCAGCGGGTCGCGGCGCGCACGCCGGGCTGCACGGTCGAGCGCGTGCCGATCGCGGTGACGCTGTACAACGATCCCGCGCGGCCGTGCCCCGACGAGAAGATCGACGAGGCGGTCCCCAACCGGTACGGCGTCCCGCGGCGGACCTGCGGCCTGTGCGGCGGGTGCTGGCTGGGGTGCAACCACGGCGCGAAGAACACGCTCGACCTGACGTACCTGACGCGCGCCGAGCGGGCGGCGGTGCCGGCGGTGATCCGCGCGCGCGCCGAGGTGAAGTCGTTCCGGCCGCGCGGTGGCGGCGGCTACGAGGTGACGTACGTCGTCCACGACGACGCCGTGAAGCACGAGCCGCGGACGGCCACGACGGTGACGATCACCTGCGATCGCCTCGTCCTCGCGGCGGGCGCGTTCGGCTCGACGTACCTCCTGCTGCGCAACGCCGACGCGTTCGCGAACCTGGCGCGCGCGCACGCCGGCACGCGGTTCTCGGGCAACGGCGACCTCCTGGCGCTCGCGATGAAGAGCACGCGGCGGGTCGGCGACCGCGCGGAGCCGTGGTGCATGGATCCGACGCGCGGCCCCACGATCACGTACGCGCTGCGCCGCGACGACGCGGTCGACACGGGCGCGGCGACCGACGGGCGCGGCTTCTACATCCAGGACGCCGGGTTCCCCACCGAGATCGCCTGGCTGGCCGAGGGCCTCGACGTGTCGGGCTGGCTCGCGCGCGGCTGGTGGTTCGGCCGCCGGCTCCTGCGCAAGCGGTGGTTCGGCGATCGCGACACCGATGTGTCCGGGGAGCTGTCGGGCCTGCTCGGGGCGATGCACCTGAGCTCGCGCACCCTGCCGCTCCTCGGCATGGGGCGCGACGTGCCGGGCGGCCGGTTCACGCTCGATCCCGAGAAGCGGTGGCTCCAGCTCGAGCACGACGCCGAGAAGTCCAGGGCCTACTACGACCGGCTGGCCGCGATGACGCAGGAGATCGCGGAGGAGCTCGGCAGCAAGTTCCTGCTGAACCCGATCGTGAAGCTGTTCGATCGCTCGTTGACGGTGCACCCGCTCGGGGGGTGCCCGATGGGCCGCAGCCGCGACGAGGGCGTGGTCGACTCGTACGGCCGGGTGTTCGGCCATCCGGGCTTCGTGATCGCCGACGGCTCGATCCTGCCGGGCTCCGTGGGGCCGAACCCGGCCCTCACGATCGCCGCGATCGCGGACCGCGCGGCCGAGGAGCTCGCCGCGTGGCGGCCCGGCGCGGACTGGCCGGGCGGACCGCGGCCGACGGGGGCGCGCTCCCTCAGCCGGCGAGAGGCGCTCGATCCGGGTCGGCCTGCGGCCTCCCGTCCGGACGCGGCCTCGGCTCGTCGCGGTGAGGCGGCGCGGGCGGGCGCTCGAGGTACTCGACGAGCGCGCCGGCGATCTGGCCGCCGAGGTGGCGATCGTAGTGCGCGTAGCCTGGCGTCGGGTTGGCCTCGAAGCCGTACCACGTGCCGGTGCGCTCGCAGATCCTGAGATCGATCCCCGAGATCACGAGGCCGAGCTCCCGCGTCGCCTTCACGCACAGCGCGGCGACCTCCCCGGGGACCTCGGTGGGCGCATACTCGACCGGACACGATCCCGGATGCCGATGATCCTCTGCGGGCGACGTGATCCGGACTCCGAAGCACTGATCGCCCACCACGTGGACTCGTACGTCCGGACCGTGGATGGCCTTCTGGAACAGCGTGGGAGAGTTCGGGAGGCTCTCGAGGCCACGCGCGTGGACCGCGGAGAACCGGCTCGCGATGGTCCGGTGAGCGCTCACCGACTTCACGAAGACGTCTCCGCCGTGCTCCGCGACGAAGCGCCGGGCCGCCGCCGGATCGTTCGTCACGAGCCAGGGCGGGATCCGGAAGCCGAGCTGGGCCAGGAACCGGAAATGGATCGGCCGCGCCCCGTTGTTCCAGCCGGCCATCAGGGGATTGACCACGACGCTGAAGAACTGCGCGTCCAGGAGGCGCTCGAACACGTAGTGCGCGAGCTTGAAGCCGCGCCACGAGCGCGTGCCGGCCCGGCAGCCGTGCATCACCGGCATGATCCGCTGGTAGAGGCTGACGTCCTCGTCGCGGAGCGTCAGATCCACCTGGGAGGTGCGGATCCGGCAGGACGCGCTGCCCTCCTCGTGGTGCGCCCAGAACCCGCGCCGGGCGGCGCCGAGATCCACGATCAGCGGCGGGCGCCGGGCTCGCTCGCCGAAGATCCGCACCGAGTGCTGGAACGTCGGATCGCTCAGGAAGCCGACGCAGAGGATGGTCCTTGTCATCGTCATGACCAGGTGTCGCCTCCGTGGAGCGGGGTCGCCTCGCCGTTCGCGGCGGCGGCGGCGGCGGCGGCGGTGGTGGTGGCGGCGGCGCCGCCGGCGTAGCGGTCGCAGATCGCGGCGGCCACGACCGCCTCGCCTCCGTCGAGGTGGTGCGAAGGCGGGAAGCGATCCAGCCCGCCGAGGCACCACCGATCGTCCGGATCGGGGAACAGCCACAGCGTCCCGAGGTCGAGGCCGGCGATCCGCGCGCATTGCTCGGCGAACCGGGCGGCCTCGTCGCCGAACCTGGCGTCTCCGACCGCCCCGGAGCGGAGGTCGAGCGTCTTCTCGAGGACCACCGCTCCGCCGACGATCCAGAACAGCGGCACCCGCTGGCTGCGCAGCCGCCGGATGGACAGGAGCTCGAACCCCTGCCTCGCCTGCTCGAGATCGCGCACCCGCGCAGGTCCGTTGCAGATCAGGCCGACGGCGTAGGCCCCGAGGGTGGGCGCGACGAGGTTGGACATGCTGCTCGGCGCGAGCCCGCGCATTTCGAGTGCGCGAGCGACGCGAGCTCGCCAGCCCGCGTGGGTCGTGTAGTGACCGCGGCCGGCGGGGTTGTCGGGAAATGGCGAGCTCAGGACCGGGCACCCGTGCCAGCACGTCAGGACGGAGAGCGCGGCCTGCCATTCCTCCTGGGCATATCGTTGCGAGCGCCGCGAGAGCTTGCTGTTGATCGCCGGGATGCCTCGATAGAGCACCATGGAGATGTCCTCGAGGGGGATCTCCTTTCGGGGAGCCCGCATGACCAGCGATGAACGGAGGCCGGCGTCGGGGGCGGAACCGAACGAGATCCGCACGTCACTCCAGCGCGTCAGCCTGGCGACCGGCCGGTTGCGAGCCTCGAGCAGCTTCGCGACGGCCTCCGCGATCGGATCGCCGGGGTGGCCGATGATGAGCGAGGTGCCCATGTGCGTGCCCATGTGCGTGCCCATGTCCATGTCCATGCCATGCCGTGATCGGCGCTCAGAGGCCGAAGTGCTCGCGCGCCCTGGTGGTCTCCGCCAGATCGATCTCGGTGGGGACGAGCTTGTCGTCCTTCGCGGCCTCCCTGCTCTTGCCGCCCTCCTTCCCTTCCTTGCAGCCGCTGCCCTGGACGGGGTCGGGAGATGGCTGGCCATCGATCAACGGAGAGACGACGTCCGGTCGCGCGCTCTCGGGGATCAGTACCTTGGCGTTCCTCATGGCTCGGTGCTCTCCTTCCGTCACGGCGCGTCCACGTTCATGGCCCCGGCCTTGCCGACGCGCTCGAAGCCGCCCTCCTTGAAGGTCCGATCAGCCTGCGGAGGTAGGACCGGTCCGGGACGAGGTCCAGGCAGCCATGGAAGTCGTCATGATCGGCCTGCCGTGTCCTCATGAAGCCTCTCCAGTCCCCGGCGAATCGGGATATCGGCAAGTGGCCGTGACATCCGCACGATGCTCTCGAACGAATGCCCGGCCCAAAAAGCGGATACAGGCGAGCTCTCCGCGGTTGCGGTCGCGATCACGGTCGCTACCACGACCTCCTCCAGCTCTGGGCTCCAGCATCACCATCACCATCACCGTCACCTCGCTCTTGCCTTCACGGCTCCGCACTCACCATCTCACCTGATCCGATCTTGATATGCATGCCAGATCGAGGCCACTGGGAGGCTTCTCGCAAGCTCGGTATTCAGCCTGACGGTGCGGCGCGGCCGTGAAAACGCCGGTGAAGCTGCCTGCGAGGCCGCCCTGGAGCGCCGCCGCGGTCCGCTCGGCTGCGGTGACGACGCGGTGGAGGAAGGAAGAGCTGAAGCGATCCGAGGCCGTCAGGCGGTGAAGGCTCGCGTGAGCCGGTCGGCGTGGCGGGACGCGAGGGTGGCCGCGAATCGCGAGAGCGGATGCGCGGAGGCTGCGTGGTGGATGCGTGGTGGATGCGTGACGGCTGCAGGCTCGTGTCGAACCGCACCGTGGCCAGGCAGCACGACGAGACGCAGTTGTATGTGGAGGTGGCGCGTGGGGCGGCCGACGCTGACGCAGATGTCGCGGTGCGGGCGTCGCGATGCGGGCGTCGCGATGCGGGCGTCGCGGGATACGGTATGCACGGTATGCGGCGGCGGAGGCAGAGGATGCGGGCTGCGCGGTGCGCGAGCTGCGAGAGGCGGAGGATGCGGGTTGCGCGGTATGGCTGCGAGTGCGGAGGCTGCGTGGTGCGGGCTGCGGAGGACGCGAGTTGCGCGGTATGCGGGCGGTATGCGGAATGGGCGGTATGCGGAATGGGCAGTATGCGGACGGCAGTGGTACGCGAGCGGCGGCAGTACGCGGGTGGCGGGCCGGCGGGCCGGCGGGGCGGCGGGCCGGCGGGCCGGCGGGCCGGCGGGCCGGCGGTTGCGTGTGGAACTGGCGCGTGGGTGACGCCGCGCAGGATCAGTGATCGTGCCAGGCGATCGTGCGCCGATGGCGCGGCGCGGCGCGGCGCGGCGCGGTCGTCGTCGCAACGCTCTTGTCTGCGTGGCAAGCGAGCACGCAAACCTGCTGGGCAATACGGATGGCACTGTCGGAGCGGAGGGTTCGTTCGGGAAGCAGCAGCTCACGGCGGTCGTTTGCATCGTGGCCCTGGGCTGCCTGATCGTGTCTTGTGGAAGGGGCGCACGGCAGGCCGGCGGTAGGATGGCGCGATGGAAGATGACGCGATCCGGGTGCTCCGGCTGGCAGGCGGCAAGGCGAACGCGATGGACGGCGCGCTGCTCGACGGGATCGAGCGGCTGATCGACGACTTCGAGCGAGGCCCGGCACGGGCGGCGGTGCTCACGGGGTACGAGCGGTTCTTCTCGGCCGGCCTCGCGCTGCCGCTGCTGATCGATCTGGATCGCGGCGCGATGCGGGAGTTCATCGAGCGCTTCGCGAGGGCGATGACGCGCGTGCTGGCGTGCGAGAAGCCGATTGTCGCGGCGATCAACGGCCATGCGATCGCCGGTGGCTGCGTGCTCGCGCTGATGTGCGACTGGCGGATCTGCGTTGATGCCGGTGACGGCACGGGGGATGGCATGGGTGCGGGGGAGGGCGCGGGTGCGGGGGTGAAGATCGGCCTCAACGAGGTGCAGCTCGGGATCGGCTTGCCAGCGATCGTGATCGAGCCACTGCGCGCCCAGGTCCCGGCGGCGTCGCTTGTCCCGGTGGCGCTCGAGGGCCGCCTGTTCACGCCGCGCGAGGCTCGGGCGCTCGGCCTCGTCCACGAGCTCGCGACGCCGGGAGAGCTGGCTGCGCGCGCCGAGGCGAAGGCGCGGGAGCTGGCCGCGCCCCCCGGTGTGGCGGTGGCGCAGATCAAGCGTGCGCTGCGGGCTCCGATCCTCGAGGCGGTGGCACGCCATGCGTCGGCGGAGACCGAGCGCTGGCTCGACTCGTGGTTCAGCGCCGGCGCGCAGGCGCGGCTTCGCGCCGCGGTGGCCGGCCTGAAACGACCGGCTTGACTTCTTAGTGTCCACATGACACCAATGGCGAGCACGGAACGGGACGGAAGGGAGCTCGCCATGACACTGCCACTCGATGAAAGCTCGTATCTGCTCGTCTTGACCGGCGCCGGGATCTCGGCGGAGAGCGGCGTGCCGACGTTCCGCGACGCAAACGGACTGTGGGAAGGCCACTCCGTCGAGGACGTCGCTTCGCCGGATGGCTTCGCGCGCGATCCGCTCCTGGTCTGGAGGTTCTACTCGGAGCGCCGGGCCAACATGGAGGGCGTCGTCCCGAACGCGGGCCACCGCGCGCTCGTCGAGGTCGAGCAGCGCCTCGGCGATCGGTTCCTGCTCGTCACGCAGAACGTCGATGGCTTGCACGCCGCCGCGGGGAGCATGCGCATCGTCGAGCTCCACGGGAACCTGATGCGGTCGCGGTGCACGGTGTGCGAGCGGGGGCCGTTCGAGGATCGCACGGTGTACCGGCCGGGCGTCGCGCCGATGTGCGGGCGCTGCCGCGCGCAGGGCCGCGACGCGCTGCTGCGGCCCGACATCGTCTGGTTCGGCGAGATGATCCCGCGCGACGCGCTGCTGCGGATCGAGGCGTTCGTCGGCGCCGCCGGCGCGCGGCTTCGCTTCCTCGCCGTCGGGACGTCGGGGCTCGTGTATCCGGCGGCTGGCCTCGTCGACGTGGTGCGCGGACGCGGCGGCCGGACCTGGCTCGTCAACGCCGAGCGGCCGGCGAACGTGGACAGCTTCGACGAGGTGGCGATCGGCCCGGCGGGCACGATGCTGCCGGCGCTGTTCGTGGGGTGAGCCGGCGGCGGGGGGGGCGGCGGGGGCGGCGGGGGCGGCGGGGCGGCGAGTGATCTCGCAGGCGGGCGGTCGTGGTCGAGAGCTGTTGCGCTGCCAAGGTGAGGGCCCGGCTGAGCGCTCGGGAGCGAGCTTCGGCTTGGCACGCGGCGGGAGAGGTGCCGTAGCTGGAGCCCTCCGCACCGGAAGCTGTGGCTGCTTGGAGCTGGAGGTGCCACGAGGCGCTCGCTGGGCCGAGGCCTCCCCGAGCGGCGCGGCCTCGCCCTCGCGCGCACACGCGCGTGTCCCGCGCCGAGCGCCAGTGCGTCGGTGGAGAGGCGTGGCGTTGGCGCGGAGGTGAGCGTTCGAGAGAGCGCGATCGCTGGAGTGGGCGCTCGTCACGGGACTCGCGCG
>DATHUW010000073.1:0-12113 GCA_035461825.1 Gemmatimonadaceae bacterium | reverse complement strand
GCAGTACGTCGAGGCGACTGAACGGTGCGATGTCGATGCGATCGTCCGACTGCTGACGCGCGACGCGCGCTTCACCATGCCGCCCGCGCCAATGGCCTTCGTCGGCGCGGAGGCCATCATGCGCTCGTCCGTGGAGGGGGGATTCGGCTCGCCGCCGTGCGATGATTTCAGGTCCTCGTCACGCGCGCGAACGGGATGCCGGCGGTGGCGAACTACCTTGGCGTCGAGGGTGAAGCACACTACCGTCCCTTCACGGTCGACGTGCTGCGCATCGAGGGCGGGGCGATCGCCGAGATCACGGCGTTCGAGGTGGAGACCCTCCTCGACGCATTCGCACTTCCGCGGACGATCGCGTGACGCGCGTGGCGTCCGGCGCGCCGGTCGATCACATTATCCGGCCTCGACCGCGCGCGCCCGCGCGGTCGTGCGCATTGGAACTCCCGTCCCACGATCGACCGGCCAGTCCGCATGATCACCGAGCTGCTAGGCGGCTTCGGGCTGTTCCTCCTGGGAATGGTCCTGATGACGGAGGGACTCAAGAGCGCGGCGGGAGAGGCACTGCGCGGCGTGCTCGTGCGGCTCACGGGCGGTCGCGCACGCGCGTTCGCCGCGGGAGCCGGGCTTACCGCCCTCCTGCAGTCGTCCTCGGCAACGGTGCTGATGACGATCGGATTCGTGAGTGCCGGACTCATCGGCTTCTCGAGCGCGGTCGCGGTGGTGTTCGGCGCGAACGTCGGGACCACGAGTACGGGGTGGATCGTCGCGTTGCTCGGGCTCAAGCTGAGCGTAGGAAGCATTGCGCTCCCGGCGGTCGCGGTGGGCGCGCTCCTCCGCCTCCTGGGGCGGGGCCGCCTGGAGGGAGTCGGCCTCGCCATCGCGGGGTTCGGCCTGATCTTCACCGGCATCGATCTGCTGCAATCCGGAATGCAGGCGGTGTCGGGCCGGTTCGACCCGGCATCGTTTCCCGGCGGGACGTTCGGGGGCAATCTGCTGCTCGTGGGCGTTGGTGCGGCGATGACGGTCGTGATGCAGTCGTCGAGCGCGGCCGTGGCGACGACGCTGACGGCGCTGCACAGCGGAGCCATCGGACTCGAGCAGGCGGCAGCGCTCGTGGTCGGTCAGAACATCGGGACCACCGTGACGGCCGCCATCGCCGGACTCGGCGCGTCGGTGTTTGCACGCCGCACGGCCGTGGCGCACATCCTCTTCAACGTGCTCACCGGCCTCGTCGCGTTCGCGCTGATTCCGTTCCTGCTGCGCATGGAGGCGCGGCTGTGGCCAGGCAGCGCTACCCCCGAGCCCGCGCTGTTGGTCGCGGCCTTCCACACGGTGTTCAACCTGATCGGCGTGGCGCTCCTCGCCCCGGTGTTCGGGCGGTACGTCGCACTGGTCGCGCGGATGGTACCCGACCGGGCGCCCGACTTCGCGCGCCATCTCGATCCTAACGTCGCGCGGATCCCGGTGGTGGCAGCGGAGGTCGCGCGCCGCACGGTCATGGAGATCGCGGCGAACCTCGCGCGGCTGTTCGTCGAAGCGTTGGAGCGGCCCGGCCGATCGAAGCTGGCGAGCGAGATCCTCGAGCGCGCCGACACCGCACTCGACGAGACTCGCCGATTCGTGAGCCGCGCGGGGGCGAGCGGTGACGGGGGCAACGCCGCGCACTACCTCGCGGTGCTGCACGCCATCGATCACCTCGAGCGGCTGGTCGAGCGCCTGCGCGTGCTGCCCGATGCCCCGGCGATCGGCATCGAGTACCGGGCGGCGGCCGCGCTGGTGCCGACGGGCCTGGCACCGGCGGTCCGATGGCTGGACGATCCAGCGGCTCCGGATCCGCTGGAGTCCACGGAGGCGTTGTCGCTAGGCATTGCCGGCCGGAGGCGACGCCAGCGGGCGGACAACTTGCGCGCGGCGGCGGAAGGGGAGCTGGACCCCGACGTGGCGCTCCGGCATCTGGACGCCATGCGGTGGTTGGATGCCTCGGTGTACCACGTGTGGCGGGCGCTGCACCATCTCGTGACGCGGGAGTCGGACACGGAGGCGGAGGCGCGCGACTGACGAAGGGCGTCGAAGAGTCTGGCGCCTGCCTCGGTTGGCATCCGGTCGAAGCAGGGGGACTGGCCCCATGCGCGCAACCTCGGAACGCTGCACGGGGTATGAGGGCGCATGGAACAGGTTCCCGCACTCCGTTCTCCGCGACGCATACGCGTCTTGGCTCTTTCTGCCGCCTGCGTGATCATGGCGAGCGCCTCCGCGCTCCCGCCGTCAGGCGAGGTTGCGTGGCATGGGCCGTCGGGTGCCGGAGATCCTGGGCGACCGGTCGTGATCCTGGTGCACGGGCGCGGGCAGCTTCCAGGCGACAGCGCCGGAGTGCGCGCCGAGTGGAGTCGGGTGCTGCGGACGGCGACCGCGGAGCTTGCCGGCGCGGAGCTGCTCCAGGATGGGGACGTGTGGCTCGCGTGGTATGCCGACGCTCTTGATCCGCTGGCGCCAGCCGCATGCGCGGGAGCGCGGGATTCGCTGAAAACTGCGGGGAGCGGTACCGCGGAGGATCAGTCGTTGCGCGGGGTGTTCGCCGCGGTCGGCGAGGGCCTCAGCGGAGCACTCGACCTCTTCGACGGATATGCGCGCGACGAAGTGCGGGCGCTTGCCGGGGATCTTCTCTTCCTCGGCGATCCGGTGCGCCGCTGTTCCGCCGAACGTCAGCTGGCCGTCGCGCTCGTGCGCGCGTCGGAGCAGGGCCGACCGGTGATTCTCGTCGCGCACAGCTTCGGGTCGCTACTCTCGTACGGCTACCTGGCGCGTCAGGCGCCTGGTGAGCCACCGGTGGCTGGGGTCGAGCGATTCGTGACGATCGGATCGCTGCTCGGCGCGCCGGGTGCGCGAAGGCTGCTGCTCGCCGATACGGCGTCGCGGCCCAGCGTACCGGCCGGAGTCGGCGGGTGGACGAACATCGTGGATGTTCGGGATGCGCTCGCGTATCCGATCGAATTCGGCGCGGACACCGTCGGGGGACGGGTGCAGAACCTGACGACGACGTCGAGCGCGCCGGGGGCGGATCCGCACTACGTGCTGCGGTATCTCCGGGATCCCGTAACGGTGCGGACGGTCGCGCGGGCGTGGTGCGAGGCTCACGAAGCAGGTCGCGGTCGAGGCGAGCCCGTCGCGTGCGCCGCCGTGGTGGCCCGATGACATCGATCGGCCGGGCGGCTCATGGCTGATCCTGCGGCACCATGGGATCGATTGCCGAACCACCTCGCGCTCGCCTGACGATCGCCTCGCGCACCGCGCGCCGCTCCACCGCCGTGACCTCGAACAGCACGCCGCGATACTCCACCGAGTCGCGCACGCGGGGCGGACGCCCCAGGAGCGCCAGCACCAGCCCGCCGACGGTGTCGACGTCATCCCGCTCCAGCGCCGCGTGCAGCGCCGCCCCCACCTCGTCGAGCCGAACGTCGCCACGGACATGCAGTCGGCCCTGCGCGTCGCGCCGCATTGCCGGCGGTGCGCTGGGATCCTCCCCGAACTCACCCACCACCTCCTCGAACAGGTCCTCCACCGTGAGGATGCCCGCCGTGCCACCGTGCTCATCGAGGACCACCACGAGCTGCGAGCGCGCTTCGGCCATCGCGGCGAGCACCTGATCCACCGAGGCGGCCGCCGGTACGAAGGGCGCCGCGCGCACGGCCGATGTCCGCAGCGGTACGCCTTCGAGCAGCGTGCGGAGAATCTCCTTCACGTGCACCACCCCGACGATCCGGTCGATCGTACGGTCGTACACGGGGTAGCGGGTGTGCGACGAGCCCGTGAGCGTCGCGCGCAGCCGGCCTGGCGTCGCGCCTGACGGAATGCCGACGACGCGCACGCGGGGGACCATCACCTCGCCGGCGGTCAACTCCCCGAAGTCGAAGAGCTCCTGGACCACGCGCGCCGGAACCCGCCGGAGCATCCCCCCGTCGGCCGTCTCACGAATGAGATAGGCAAGCTCCTCCGGTCGACGAAAATGCTCCGTGCTCGCGCTGTCGCGCCGGATGCCGATGAGGCGCAGGATTCCGTTGCCGATCCCGTTGAGGGCGATGACCAGCGGGTAGAGGGCGAGTTGGATGCCGCGCATCACCGGCGCGATGCGCAGCACCGTACGCTCGGCGCGCTGCAGGGCGAGCGACTTGGGGACCATCTCGCCGATCACGATGTGGAAATACGTCAACACGGTGATCGCGACGACGCTCGCCAGCGTGTGCGCGGCCACCCAGCGGCCGGCGCCGAGTCGCTCGAAGTGACCGGCGAGCCACTCTGCGAGCTGATGCTCGCCATACATGCCGAGGCCGAGGCTCGACAGGGTGATGCCGAGCTGCGCGGTGGCAATGAAGCGATCCTGCTGCCGCGCATCGTGAAGAATGCGTCGCACGGCGCGCGCCGACCGGCTGCCCTGCCGAGCGAGTCGCTCGATCGAAGCACGCGGCGCGCCGACGATCGCGAATTCCGCGGCCACGAACAGGCCGTTGAGAATGATGAGCACGACGATGATGAGGACCGCCTCGAGGGTCATGCCTCCTCCTCGCCATCGGCGCGCGGCAACTGCCGGCGCTCCGGGACGATGGCCAACACGGTCCGCACGGCGTGTCCCGCCACCGTCTCGACCTCGAAGGCGATGCCGTCGATGGCGACCTGATCCCCAGGCTGCGGGACCCGGCCGAGGACCTCCATGACACGCCCGCCGATCGTGTGCGTGTCGCCCGCCTCCCAGTCGACGCCTATCAACGGCTCCAGCTCGTCGAGCCGAGTGTCGCCGGGGAGCCGCAGCCGGCCATCGGGGAGGTGCTCCGGGCCGGGCTCCGGCGGCTTGAATTCGTCCGCGATCTCGCCGATCACCTGCTCGAGCACGTCTTCGATCGTGACCAGGCCGGCCGTGCCGCCGAACTCGTCGAGCACGATCGCCAACTGGCGGCGCTCCTCGCGCATTCGGGCGAGCAGCTGGTCGGCCTTCAAGCTGCCGGGCACGACGAACACGGGGCGCACGAGCGACGACAGCGCGAGGTCGTCGGGGTGCTCGGCCGCGCGCCGAGCGACGTCCTTCGCGTGGATGAAGCCGATGATGTCGTCGATCGTCCCGCGGAACACCGGCAGCCTCGTGAAGGGGCTCTCGAGGATGATGGCGAGGGCCGCTTCCGGCGGTGCGTCGATGTCCAGCGCCGCGATTCTGATACGAGGCACCAGGAACTCATCGACGCGCAGGGTGCCCAGCCGGAGCGCTCGTCGCAGCCGCCGGTGCTGATGCGGGGCGAGCAGGCCCCCCTCGCTGCTCTCCGCCAGCAGGTATTCGATCTCGTCAGGCGAATGGATGTGACGGTGGCCGCTCGCCTCGAATCCGATGAGGCGCAGGATGGCGGTGCCGCTCCCGTTCAGGATCACGATGAACCAGGACATGAGCCGGAGCGACCATTGCATGGGCACCACGGTCCAGAGGGCTGCCTTGGTCGGATACTGGAGCGCGAGCGACTTGGGCACGAGCTCGCCCAGGACCATCTGAATGACCGTCAGGCCGATGAGCACGACCACGGCCGCGGTGGACTCCGCCGCCACCTGCTGCAGGTCGCCGACGCGCGCGAACACCGGCGCGAGGGCCTGGGCGAGTGTGGCCTGCCCGTACGCGCCGAGCACCAGGCTCGAGGCCGTGATGCCGATCTGGCACGCGGCGATGTAGCGGTCGAGCGCGCGCACGTCGCGCAGATAGGGAAGGAGGCGGCGCGCGAGTCCTCCGCGTTCTTCCGCGATCGTTCGAATGCGGCTCGGGCTCACGCTGACCGCCGCGAACTCCGCGGCGACGTACAGCGCGTTGATGCCGATCAGGATGAGGAGGATCCCGGCGACGATGATCATGCGCGCGGCCCGGCGGGGCTCTGCGGAGCCCGCATCTCGCCCGTGCCGGGCGACTGGTCTCGGCCGAACACCGCTCTCAACGTCGCACTCCGGGTGCGGTGTCGGACGGCACGAGACTCCCGTCCGGTGAGGCCCGCCCCTCGTCGATCCGCTCCGCGTCCACGCGCGTGCCATCCTGCAGGTCGTCCGCGGGAAACAGAATGACCTCGTCGCCCGGCGAGAGGCCGGCGAGGATCTGGGCCCGCGCGCCGGTGCGCTCGCCGACCGTGACGGTCGTCAGGCGCGCACGGCGGTCGCTCACGCGAAACACGCGCCACCCGGCCCCGTTCCGGAACACCGCCGATGCGGGCACGCTCAGCACGCTGTCCGCCCGCCACACCGCGACGCTCGCCTCCACGCGATAGCCATCGCCTAACGCATTGGGGCGCTGGTCGAGGTCGAGGATCACGTTCACCCGCTGCTCCTCCACCCCCAGTGCCGAGAGACGCGTGAAGGCTGCCGGTTCCACCCGCCGCACCGTCGCGCCAAGCGCGGGGCCCCCCCAGCCGGTGAGCTCGGTGCGCATCCCGGGCTCGATTCGGGCCGCGTCGGTCGAGAGGACATCCACGACGACTTCCAGCGCGCTCGGGTCCGTGATTTCCAGGATGACCTCACCCGGTTGGATGACACGGCTGCTGCGCTCCGGCACCGCCGCGACGGTTCCCGAGGCGGGCGCGCGGACGGTGATCGCCGCCGGGCTGCCGGCGGTGCCGTCGGCGGGACGCGTACCGCCCAGCAGCGCCGCCCGAGCGGCGCGCACATCGGCCTGCGCGACATTCCGTGCCTGGCGCGCGCCGTCGCGCTGTTCGACGGCGCTGCGCGCCGCGAGCACGTACTGCTCGAGCGCCTCCGCGCTGAGCGCGCCCACCTCGAGAAGCGTGCGGCGCCGCTCCACCTCCCGTTCGGCCTGCGTGGCCGCGGCATCGGCTCGCTCGAATGCCGTGGCGGCCGCGCGCTCACGCGCCTGCGCCGCGTCCAGCGCCGCGGCGAGCTGGCTCCGCGTTCGCTCGTCGAGCGGCAGGGGCCGGATGCGCGCGACGGCGTCGCCGCGATTGACCCGCTCCCCGGCGCGGATCGGCAGGCGCTCGAGTTCGCCGGCCACGGGCGCCGTCACGACGTACCGGTCCACGGCGCGGGTGCGCCCGTCCTCGTCCACCGTTACCGTCATGGGGCCCACGAGCGCCTCGGCGGTGGTCACGGCGACGGTATCGGGCGTGAGCACCGGCACGAGGATCAGCACGGCCGCTGCGACCCCGATCCCGATCCACACCGCCTTGCGAGTCACTCGTCTCCGGTCAGGCACGATGTTCTCATTCGCGAGTCTTGAGCACGGCGATCAGGTCCGCCCGATCGAGCCGCCGGCGCACGAGCAGACCCGCGAGAGCCGCCACACCGATGATGGCCAGCGACGTCGCGACGAGCGTCCGCGGTCGCACGTACAGCGGAATGCGGTACAGCTCGGTATCGAACGCGCTCACGATGGCCGCCCCGAGCGCGACGCCGAGCAGTGCGCCTAAAGGTATCCCGGCGAGGGTGATGACGGCTTGCTCGCCGAGCAGCATCGCAGCCACTTCGCCCTTGGTGAAGCCGAGCACGCGCAAGCTGGCCAGCTCGCGCCCGCGCTCGGACAGGGCGATGCGCGCGCCGTTGTAGATCACGCCCACGGCGAGGATCCCCGAGAGGGTGAGCATGATGCCGGTCATGATCCCGAAGCTTTCGCCGATCTGGGTCTCGAAGCTGCGCAGCATGGCGCGTTTCGAGGTCGTGGAGGACACGGCGGGGTACTCGCGAAGCCGGCGGAGCACCCGGGTTTCCGCGCCGCGTTCGAGAGTGAGCCAGGCACCGCTCGCCTGGGGACCGCTTCTCGTCAGGCGGTCGAGCTCCGCGAGCGCGAGATACCCGTTCACCCCGACCAGCTCGTCCATCGTGGCCGCGACCACGATGGTGCGCTCTTCGCCGGCGCGATCCAGCAGCTCGACCTGTAGTGTGTCGCCGATGCCCGCGCGCAGCGTTCTCGCCAGGCGGTCGGTGAGCACGACGCCGCCGTGGGGCAGCGGATGGCGCGCCCCCTCGCCATCGATCATGACGCGCAGCCGTCCGTCCGGCTGCAGTCCGGTGAGCGCGAGTCTCCGCGATCGATGCCCGTGCGCCAGCCTGACGGGGACCATGCGAAACGGCTCCGCCGCGACGACGCCGGAAATGTCCCGCAGCTCGCGCGCGGACGCGATGTCGCGCGCGTCGGCAAAGGTGACGGTGAGGTCTTCGCGCTGGACGCGCGTGAACTGCAGCCGCATCATCTCGCTCATCGAGTCGAGCATGATGTAGCCGATCGTGAGGACGGCCAGCGATGCGGCGACGCCGAGCACGGAGAGCACGGCCCGCAGCGGTCGCCGCTCGAGGTTGCGCATCACCATGCGCTGCGCGGGGCTCAGCAGGTGATGCAGGCCGACGCGCTCGAGGAGTAGCGGCCTGAACCGCGCGGGGGACTCGGCCCGCATCCCTTCGGCCGGCTGGAGCCGGGCGGCCGCTCGAACGGCCGAGAACGCGCCGCCGAGTGCCGCGGCGGCACCGATGGCGATCGCACCCGCACCCACTCCCCATGTGGGTCGATAGGCGAGCTCGGGGAACCGGAAGAATCGCGCGTACAGCTCCACGTACTCCGCACCGAGCCAGAACCCCGCGGCGAGTCCGATCATCGACCCCGCGCCGATGGCCACCGTCGCGAACCCGAGGTAGTGCAGGGCGATGTCCGAATTGCGGTACCCAAATGCTTTGAGCGTGGCGATCTGATCGCGCTCGAGCGCGACCAGCCTGGCAAGAAGAATGTTGAGCAGGAACGCCGCCACGCCGAGGAACACGATGGGAACGAAGGTGGCCGTCGTGCGAAGCTGCAGGATCTCGTCGGACACGAGTCGATGCGAGATCTGGTCGTCCAGCCCGTACGCTCCGAGCCCGCCGTAGGGGCGCAGCAGGGCGTCGATCCGATCGATGACCTCGGATTCCAATGCGCCGGGGGCAAGCCTGACGACGAGGTCGTTGAACGCGCCGGTCATGTCGTTCGCGGCAGCGAGTGGCTCCCGGGCCATCCAGAAGACGCCGAACAGCCGCTCGTCGCCGAGGAAGCCGCCGGTGGGCTCGATCTCGTAGACGAACTCGGGTGAGAGCGCGGTGCCGACGATGCGCAGGGTGCGGTAGCGACCGTTGATCACGGCGGCGATGGTGTCGCCGACCGCGAGTCCGTTCACCTCGACGAATCGTTCGCTGGCGATCACTTCGTCGTCGCGGCCAGGCTCGATGTACCGGCCCGTCACGAGATGGAGGTCGCCGAGCATGCGACGGCGCCTGTCGGGCACGGAGATGAGGCTTCCGGTGGCCGGTCGCTCGAGCCCCGGCACCGAGAGGACGGCGAACAGGCGGACGCGGGACTCGACCGTGGCGACACCGGGCAGGTCGCCGATCCGCTGCGCGACTTGTTCCGGCGCGCGGTTGAGTGAGACGAACACATCGCCCATGCGGTACTCGCGGTAGTATCGATCGCGCGAGCGCTCGAGCGACGCGAGCGTGCTGCGCATCGTCACGGCGGACATCACGCCGGCCGCAACGACCAGCGCGATGGAGACGATCTGGCCGCGCGAACGGACGATGTCACGTGCGAGCTTGCGCGTCAGGGATCGCATGGTCCTCGAGCGCACCGAACGAATCGGGAGATCGGACACGATGCCGGTCGACGGCTCCGGGTCCGGTATCCCGTTGCCCGCGCGCCCCTCGCGTCCCTCACCAGCTCAGCTCCGAGGCCATCGCCCGCCGCTCGTTCACCTCCGTCTCACTGATGGTGCCGCTCGACAGGTGGATAACGCGGTCGCCCATCGCGCCGATGGCGACGTTATGCGTGATGATGATGATCGTCGTGCCGATCTCGCGGTTGACGTCGCTGAGCGCGTCGAGGACGAGCTTGCCCGTCTCGTAGTCCAGCGCTCCGGTGGGCTCATCGCAGAGGAGGATCGCCGGACGCTTGGCGATGGCGCGCGCGATCGCGACCCGCTGCTGCTCGCCGCCGGAGAGCTGCGACGGGAAATGGTCCATCCGGTCGCCGAGTCCCGCGCGCTGGAGCGCCTCTTCGGCTGGCATCGGGTCGGTGGCGATGTCGGTGACGAGCGAGACGTTCTCCCTCGCCGTGAGGCTGGGGATGAGGTTGTAGAACTGGAAGACGAAGCCGACCTGCTCCCGGCGGTATCGCGTCCGGTCCTTCTCGTCGGCCGCGGCCAGGTCGCGGCCCTCGAACGTCACGGCGCCCGACGTGGGGACGTCCAGCCCACCGAGGATGTTGAGGAGCGTGGATTTGCCACTGCCTGACGCGCCGAGCATGACGAGCAGTTCGCCGCGGCGCACGTCGAGGTCCACGGAGCGGAGGGCGTGGACCTCGACCTCGCCCATGCCGTAGACCTTGCGAAGCGCGCGCGCGCGGAACACGAGCTCGGGCTCCGGGAGGTCGGGAAGGGTCGCGTCGGTCGCCCTCGCGGGGGTGGTCGCCATGTCCCGGCGAATATGAACCGTGGCGGCGTGGAAGTCACGGCACGGCCAGCGCCATGCGCACCCCCCACGATGCCGAGGGAGGGGCGACGGCACGTGTTGCGCGGAGCGCGATCGTCACCCGGCGCCGACGTGTCGTGCCCGGAGATGATCAGGCGGCGGCTCGCCGCGCGTGTGCCGCGGCTCGCGGCATGCGGATGTGCTTCCGACCGGTTGCCGCGAGCACCGCCGCCCCGGACACGACGCATAACGCGAGCAGCACCACGAGCAGCGCGTCGTAGCCGCCGCGCGGTCCCCCCCCCGCGACGTACAGCAGGCTCGCGCCCACCGGTGCGGCCGCTCGCGCCAGCGAAACGATCAGTGCCAGCACGCCGCTCACCCGGCCATACGCGTCCGGCTCCACCAGGTCCCCGACCAGCGCCGCGCGCGCGGGCGTGATCGCCCCGAATCCCGCGCCGAACAGGCCCACGAAGATCCAAATGCCAGCGACGCTCCGGGTGCTCAGCAGCACGACGAGCGACAGCGTCTGGAGCCCGAAGATCGAGGCGGTCACCGGGCCGCGCGTCCAGCGGTCCCCCAGCGGCGTGAAGATCAGTCGGCCGGGCAGCGCCATGAGCCCCAGCGCTCCCATGGCGCCACCGGCGAAGGCGATACTGTAGCCACGCTCGAGCAGCAGCGGCACCAGGTGCACCGCGACGGAGGTCGAGGTCAACGCGGAGAGGGTGAATGCGGCGGCGATCCATCGGAACCCCGCGGTGCGCACCACCGCCCGCGCGGCCTCCGTTCCGCCGCTCGATAGGCGACGCCGACGCGCTGCATCCTGGTGCGCATCCGGGCCGGCGTCGCGCCCGTCGTCGCGGAAGCCGTCGGGCAGAAGGCCGACGTCGTCCGGCCGGCGGCGGAGCACCACGGCGTGCGGCAGCACCGTGAGCACCGCCAGGATCGCGGCGAGCGCCAGCAGCGCCGCACGCCACCCCTCACGCGCGACCAGCCACGTCGCGAGGGGCACGAAGATCACCGACGCGAAGCCGCCGATGAAGGTGAGGATCGTCAGGGCACGGCTCCGCTTGACGCGGAACCAGGTCGCGACGACCGCGAACGCCGGCTCGTACAACACCGCCGCCATCGCGACCCCCATGAGCGCCCATACGGCGTAGAACGCGACCAACGAGTGGACGAGCGACCATATGACGAGCAGGAGTGCGGCGAGCGTAGACCCGGCGGTCATGAGCCCGCGCGCCCCGTGTCGATCCACCCACCGGCCGACGCCTATCGCCGACGCCCCCGCCACGAGCTGCGCAACCGAGAACGCCCCCGTGATCTGTGTCTTGCTCCAGCCGAGCTCCGCCCCCATGGGTGAGATGAAGACGGCGAAGGCGTAGTACAGGATGCCGTACGACACCGTCGCGGTCACGCCCAGCGTCGTGACCAGCGCCCACCCGTAATACACGCTGCTCGGCCACCACGAGGGGGTCGCGTGCAACGGCGAGCGCAGCGCGGCTCGTGCGATACCGTGGTCGGTCACCGGCAGCATGCGCCGGCGGCGACCGGCTCCCCCGCAGGCTCGACGGCGGCGAGCACCGCCGCGCCTGACGACGCGAACACCGGCACCTCCGATGACGCGCCGCACGACGAGCCAGCGGAGGCGTCATCGGACACCGAACAGC
>DATHUW010000072.1:0-12321 GCA_035461825.1 Gemmatimonadaceae bacterium | reverse complement strand
CTCGACCACGCGAACGCGCAGGCGCAGCTCGTGCGTTCGCGCGCCAGCCTCGACCTCGCCCAGCAGCGGCTCGAGGATGCGACGGTGCGCGCGCCGGTCACGGGAACCGTGATCGAGAAGACGGTCTCGGTGGGTCAGGTGATCACGTCGGCCACTGGCGCGTTCGGCGGCGGGACCACGCTGCTGAAGATGGCGGACCTGAGCAAGGTGCGCGTGCGGGCGCTGGTCAACGAAACCGACATCGGCAGCGTGCGTGCGGGGCTGCCCGCCACCGTGGTGGTCGATGCCTATCCGGACCGTCCGTTCCGCGGCACGGTGGAGAAGATCGAACCGCAGGCCGTGGTGCAGCAGAGCGTGACGATGTTTCCGGTGCTGGTCTCCATCGCGAACGAGGAGGGGCTCCTCAAGCCCGGGATGAACGGCGAGGTGTCGATCCTGATCAGCCGGCGCGACCAGGTACTGGCCGTTCCTAACGACGCAGTCCGCTCGGTGCGCGAGGCGGGCACCGCGGCGGCGGCGCTCGGGCTGGATCCCGAAGCGGTGATGGCCCGTATGCGCACGGCGTTCAATGGAGGCGGTGCGCCGCCGACGGGCGCCGCGCCCGCGGGCGGGGCGAACGCACCGGGCGGCACGCCGGTCGCGCGTACCGAATCACGCGGCGAGATCGTGCCGGCGACGCCGGCGGACGATCAGGCGCAGATGCCGGCGACGACGCCCGCACAGTGCGACAGCGTGACCGCGGCCTTTGCGAAGAATCCGGACGCGGCGTCCAGACTCGAGCGGATCCGCGGGCAGATGCGGGACGGCACGCTCGACCGGCAGGCCGGCATGCAGCAGAGCCGCGCCATCTACGAAACCCTGGGGCTCGACGCCCGCGTCGCGATCGCGTGCCGTATGCCGCGCGGTCCCGGCGCCGGCTCCGCCGCCGCGACGCAAGACGCCGGAGTGCCGCAGCGCCAGGCACAGCGAGGCGAGGGGCCGAGGATCAGCACCGGAGCGCCGGACCCCGCGGCCGACGCTCCGCTGCCGCGCAACCGCACGCGGATGGGCCTCGTGTTCGTCGCGGACAGCGGCACGTACCTTCCGCGGGTCGTCAGGCTCGGCGCCAGCAACTACGACTTCACCGAGGTCGTGAGCGGGCTGGCCGAGGGCGAGCGCGTCGCGCTGCTGGCCGCGGCCACGCTGCAGCAGCGGCGCCAGGAGAACGTGCAGCGCTTCCAGCGGATGACGGGCGGCGGCGTGCCCGGCATGTCCCGCCAGGGGCAGCAGGGCCAGCAGGGCGGCGGGACGGGCGGGACCGGCACGGCGCCTCGCGGCGGCCGCCCCTAACGGCAATGCGAACACGGGACCGGGACGGGGCGCGGAGTCTCCGCGCCGCGCCCGGTTCCTGACCCCCGGCCCCGACCCCGATGCTCATCGGTGAAATCGTCCGCGTCGCCCTCG
Source organism: Gemmatimonadaceae bacterium (assembly GCA_035461825.1). Classification (GTDB taxonomy): domain Bacteria; phylum Gemmatimonadota; class Gemmatimonadetes; order Gemmatimonadales; family Gemmatimonadaceae; genus JALZIF01. The sequence goes on along the minus strand of DATHUW010000072.1, from coordinate 10,878 downwards.
GGGCGCTCCGCGTGAACAAGATGCGGTCCTTTCTCACGATGCTCGGCATCGTGATCGGTGTGGCGGCCGTGATCGCCATGGTGGCACTCGGCAACGGCGCCGAGCGGGCCGTGCGGGACCGGATCGCCTCGCTGGGGACCACGCTGTTGACCATCAACCCCGGGCAGCAGTTCGGCCGCGGGGTCGCCAGCGTCGATGAGCGCGCGCGCCTGACGATCGATGATGCCGATGCGCTGGTCGAGCGGGCGACGAGCCTCGTCGCCGTACAGCCCGAGATGAGCCGGCAGTTGCAGGTGCAGTACCTCAACCGCAACAGCGCCACGCGGGTCGTGGGTACGACGGCGAACTACCTGACCGTTCGCAAGTACGAGCTGGCCGACGGGCGAATGTTCTCGACCGGCGACGACCTGTCGCGGCGGCGCGTCGCGGTCGTCGGTCCGACCGTGCTGACCAACCTCGGCATCGACAATCCGCTCGCGATCATTGGCGAACAGATCCGCATTCGCGGGATCATGTTCGAGGTGGTGGGCGTGCTGCAGAGCAAGGGACAGGCTTCGGGGTTCGGCGATCCGGACGACCAGATTCTCATTCCGATCACGACCGCGCGCTTCCGGGTGATGGGGACCAACCGGCTGAACTCGATCAACGTGCTGGCGGCGAGCGAGGAGGAGATCCCGAAGGCGATGGCGGAAGTGCAGCGCGTCCTGCGTCGCGAGCACCGGCTGCGCCCGGGACGGGACGATGACTTCCAGATCCGCAGCCAGTCCGACTTCCTGAACACGCTAGGCGAGACGACACAGGTGTTCGGCCGGCTGCTGCTCGGCATCGCGATCGTGTCGCTGCTCGTGGGCGGGATCGGCATCATGAACATCATGCTCGTCTCGGTCACGGAGCGGACGCGGGAAATCGGCATCCGGAAAGCACTCGGCGCCACGAGATTCAACGTGCTGCTGCAGTTCCTCATCGAGGCGGTGGTGCTGTCGTTGATGGGCGGCCTCATCGGCGTCGCCCTGGGCGTGGGCTCGGCGGAGTTCCTGGACTGGAAGTTCGCGTGGAATACCGAGATCCAGGTGGCATCGATCGGCATCTCGTTCGGCTTTGCGGCGTTGATCGGGGTGCTGTTCGGGGTCTGGCCGGCGAAGCGGGCGGCGGGGTTGGATCCCATCTCGGCGTTGAGGTACGAGTAAGGAGCTAGGAGCTAGGAGCTAGGAACTAGGAACTAGGGGTTCGTGTGCTCCCGACCCTTGCCACCGTCCCTTCCGCACCCTGCACCGTGACCGGACGTTGCCAAGGCGACCTCTCCGCGGGTCGCTGCACAGGTATCCGGGTCAGCGCAGCGTAGAGCGAACGCAGCATTCGGCCCGTTTCTTCGCAGAGTCGGATGGCCTCCGCGACCCGGCGCCCCTCGAGGAGGCGTACACGGACGGTGATTTCCAGGTGCGTCTCAAGCTCGCGCACCGATCCTTGCGCATCAATACGTAGCGCATGTACTGGCGTCGGTGGACACTGCCATGCCCCTCGGCGATATTCGCGGGAACCGAGGCTGCGGCCCGCCGGATTTGTGCGGCGAGTCCGTAGCACTCCCGAGCGGGCAAGAGCGAGGTCACGCGATCGCACTCCTCGACGAGCATCATGGCGCGTTGCCAGACGATGAGATCGCGATAGGACCGGACCGGGGACGTGTTCGGCACTCGCGACGAATAACCTTGCGCACGCCGGCACCACCATCGTTTTCACGCGGGCGGTGAGCGATTCGGAGCGGCTCCTGGCTCCTAGCTCCTAGCTCCTAGTTCCTAGCTCCTATCTCTCCCCCAATGCCCAACCGTCGAGACTTCCTGCAAGCCACCTCCGCCGCCCTCACCACCGCGGCCCTGGCAAGAGGGATCAGGGCGGAGCCTCTCCCCTCCGGCCCTCTGCTCCCGACCAGCACCCCCGCCAACATCAAGGAGCTCCTCATGGAGGCCTTGCAGGCGGCACGGGACGCCGGCGCGTCGTATGCCGACGCGCGCATCGGGCAGTACCGGCGCCAGTTCATAGGGACGCGGGAGCGGCAGGTCACCGGCGTGAGCGACGCGGAGTCGCTCGGCATCGGCGTCCGCGCGATCGTCCGTGGGTCATGGGGCTTCGCCGCTTCCTCGACGCTCACCCGCGAGGGGGTGCAGAACGTCGCGCGTGAGGCGGCGCGCATCGCCCAGGCCGCGCGCACGGTGCAGAAGCGCCCCGTCGAGCTCGCTCCCGTTACCCCGGTAGTCGGCACCTGGAGCACGCCCGGCGTCGTCGATCCGCTCGAGATCCCGATCGAGGACAAGGTCGCGCTGCTCTTCGCCGCCAACGAGGCCGCGCTCAAGGTGAGGGGCATACGCTTCGTGAACTCCGGCATGGCCCTGCTGCGCGAAGAGAAGCACCTCGCCACCACCGACGGCACCCTCACGTCGCAGACGTTCGTGCGCGTCGGGCCGCAGTTCACCGCTACCGCCATCGCGACCGGCGACTTTCAGAGCTACACGCACGAGATCGCCCCGCGCGGACAGGGCTGGGAGTACATCACCAGCCTCGGCATGCCGCAGCACGCGGAGGAATGGGCGTCGTTCGCCGTGGAGAAGCTCTCGGCCAAGTCGGTCGAGGTCGGTCGTTATGACCTCATCCTCGACCCGACGAACCTCTGGCTCACCATCCACGAGTCGATCGGGCACCCCACGGAGCTCGATCGCGCGATGGGCTACGAGGCCAACTACGCCGGCACCAGCTTCATCGCGCCGCCCGAGGCGATGATCGGCAAGCTGAAGTATGGCCCCGAGTTCATGAACATCCAGGCGGACCGCACGCAGGAGCACTCGCTCTCGCGCGTCGCCTGGGACGATGAAGGCGTGCCCGCGGAGAGCTGGCACATCGTCAAGAACGGCATGTTCCGCGACTACCAGACGACGCGGGAGCAGGCGTCGTGGATCGCCAGCCTCACCGGCGTCCGCCGCTCGCACGGCTGCTCCTTCGCCGACTCGTGGTCCAGCGTGCAGTTCCAGCGGATGCCGAACATCTCGCTCATGCCGGGCGAGTCGAACGTGTCGCTCGATGACATCATCGCCGACACGCGGCGCGGCGTGATCGTGAAGAACCGCGGGTCGTGGTCGATCGATCAGCAGCGGTACAACTTCCAGTTCTCGGGCCAGCTCGCCTACGAGGTGCGCGACGGCAAGATCGCGGGAATGTTGAAGGACGTTGCCTATCAATCGACGTCGAAGGACTTCTGGAACTCGATGGACATGATCGGCGGCCGCGACAGCTACTGGCTGGGCGGCTCCTTTGGGGACGGCAAGGGCGAGCCGGGGCAGTCGAACTCGGTCTCGCACGGATGTCCGCCGGCGCGGTTCCGGAACGTGAACATCGTGAATACGGGACGGAGTTAGGTCGGGAATCGGGAATGGGAATCGGCGCTCACGAGGGCCGCTCCCATCTCGATCGCCCAATCACCCGCCGTCACCGATTCCCGATTTCCGATTCCCAATTCCGACAGATCAATGCCCCTTCTCACCCGCGAAGAAGCCCAGGCCATCGCCGACCGGGCGCTCAGGGCCAGCAAGGCCGACGCCGTGCGCGTGATCATCGGCTCCTCCTGGAGCGGCAACACCCGGTTCTCCGGTAACGAGATTACCACCTCCGGCGGAATCACCGACACCGCGGTCAGCATCACGAGCACGGTCGGCAAGCGTCAGGCATCGGCCACGACGAACCTGCTCGACGAGGCCGGCCTCGCGCGCGCCGTCGAGCAGTCGGAGCGGCTCGCGCGACTCTCGCCGGAGGATCCGGAGCTCATGCCGGAGCTCGAGCCGCAGACCTACGCGGAGGTTCAGGGGTTCGCCACCGCGACCGCCGAGCTCGATGCCGAGAAGCGCGCCGCGGCCGTGCGCTCGGTGTTCGAGGGTGTGAGCTCCATTCCCGCCGTCGACGGCGTGCGCCCGGCCGACCTGTTCGTCGCCGGATTCCTCGAGGCCACCGCGACCGCGCAGGCGATCGCGAACTCCAAGGGGCTGTTCGCCTATCATCGGTCGTCCGACGCGTCCCTCTCGACGACGGTCCGCACGCCGGACGGCACGGGGTCGGGCTATTACGAGCGCGGCGCGCGCGACTGGAGCAGCCTCGACCCCCGCGACATCGGCACGCGCGCAGCTCGTAAGGCGGTCGCGTCGCGCAATCCGCAGGCGATCGAGCCCGGTATGTACACGGTCGTGCTCGAGCCGCAGGCGGTCTCGGACCTGCTCCCCATCCTCCGCGGGTCGTTCAACGCCCGCTCGGCGGATGAAGGACGCTCGCCCTTCTCGAAGCCCGAGGGCGCGACGAAGGTCGGCGAGAAGATCGCGGACGAGCGCGTCACGATCTTCTCCGATCCGACCGATGCCGAGCTGCTCTCCCAGCCATTCGATGGGGAGGGACTGCCGGTGAAGCGCACGGTCTGGATCGAGAATGGCATCCTGAAGAATCTCGCGTACTCGCGGTTTTGGGCGCAGCGGAAGAGCGTGGAGCCCGCGGGCTTCGGCGGGGGGCTCAAGATGATCGGCGGAACGAAGAGCACCGACGACCTGATTGCCGGCACCGAGCGCGGCATCCTCGTCACCCGGTTCTGGTACATCCGCTTCCTCGACCAGCGAACGGTGATGCTCACGGGCCTCACGCGCGACGGCACCTTCCTGATCGAGAACGGCCGGGTGACGCGCCCGCTCAAGAACTTTCGCTTCAACGACAGTCCGCTGCTCATGCTCTCCCGCATCGACGAGATCGGCCGGTCCGAGCGCGTCTCGTCAGGCATGGTGATGCCGAGCCTCCGGGTGCGGGACTTCAACTTTTCGTCGCTGTCGGATGCGGTATGAGGGCGAGGGGGATTGGGGAAGACGGGCAAGGGGCCGGGGGCGAGGGGCAAGGGGCAAGGGATAAAGCCTGACGACTGGGATGCAAAACGGGGCGCCATGCGGCGCCCCGTTCTCATCTTGACTAGCCCCTGACCCCAGACACCCGTCACCTGACCCTCTCCCCTGACTCTGGTCCGGGTCGTAACCTATCGCCCGCCCCGAACTCCCATCCCCCTGAACTGCTCCGCCTCCGTGCTCCCCGACAGTGCGCCCGTCGCGGCGTCGCCGCCACTGATCGCCATCAGGACCTCGTCGAAGTAGCCCGTTCCCGCCTCGCGCTGGTGCTTGGTCGCCGTGTAGCCATCCGCCTCGCGGGCGAACTCCTCCCGCTGCACCGCGACGTAGGCCGGCATCCCCTCGTCGCGATAGGCCTGCGCCAGCTCGAACGTGCGCAGGTTGATCAGATGCCACCCCGCGAGCGTGATGAACTGGAAGCGGTAACCCATGGCCCCCAGTTCGCGCTGGAACTTCGCCGTCGTGTCGGCGTCGATGTGCCGCTCCCAGTTGAACGACGGCGAGCAATTGTAGGCCATCATCTTCCCCGGAAACCGCGCGTGGATCGCCTCCGCGAACTCGCGCGCCTCGGCCAGGTCCGGCTTGGAGGTCTCGAACCACAGCAGGTCGGCGTACGGCGCGTAGGCCAGCGATCGAGCCACCGCGGCCTCCATGCCGCCGCGCACGCGGAAGTACCCCTCGCTCGTCCGCTCCCCGGTGCAGAACTCCGCATCGCGCGGGTCGATGTCGCTCGTCAGGAGCGCCGCCGAATCCGCGTCGGTGCGGGCGATGAGGACCGTCGGCACGTCCAGCACATCGGCGGCGAGCCGGGCCGCCGTGAGCACGCGCACGAAGTGCGCGGTGGGCACGAGCACCTTGCCGCCGAGATGCCCGCACTTCTTCTCCGCCGCGAGCTGGTCCTCGAAATGCACCCCCGCGGCCCCGGCTTCGATCATCGCCCTCATCAGCTCGAACGCATGCAGCGGGCCGCCGAACCCGGCTTCCGCATCGGCCACGATCGGCACGAGCCAGTCGCGCGACGGCGACCCCTCGACCGATTCGATCTGGTCGGCCCGCAGGAGCGCGTTGTTGAGCCGCCTGACGAGCGACGGCACGCTGTTGCTCGGATAGAGACTCTGATCGGGATAGGTGTGCCCGGCGAGGTTCGCGTCGGCGGCGACCTGCCAGCCGCTCAGGTAGATCGCCTCGAGGCCGGCGCGCACCATCTGCACCGCCTGCGCGCCAGTGAGCGCGCCGAACGTGTGCACGTACGCCCCGCCGGTCAGCTGCCGCCACAGCCGCTCGGCGCCGCGCCGCGCCAGCGTCTGCTCGATGCGCACCGAGCCGCGCAGCCGCAGCACATCCTCGGCGGAATAGCTCCGGATGATCCCGTGCCACCGGGCCTCGTCACGCCACTGCTGCGCCAACGTGGACGCGCCGCCCGCTCGACCGTTCTCCGACATGCTCCCCTCCGTCACGCGAGGTACTCGTACCCCGGCAAGGTCAGAAACTCCGTGAATTCCTCCGCTTCCACCAAGCCGTCGAGGAGCCGCACCGCGTCGTCATAACGATTCTCCGCATCGGCCGGCGAGCGCAACGACGCCAGCTCCGCGTCGCGGATCGAGCGGTACACGTGAGCCGTCATGCGAGTCCCATCGGCGAGACGCGTGCCGTGGCGAATCCACTGCCACAGTTGCGCCCGCGAGATCTCGGCGGTGGCCGCGTCCTCCATCAGGTTGTTGATCGCGGCGGCTCCCGTCCCCCGCAACCACGATTCGAGGTACTGCAGCGCCACCCGGACGTTCGTCTGCACCCCCGCCATCGTCACCTGGCCGGACGGCACGCGCACGTCGAGCAGCTCGGCCGCGCGAACCTGCACGTCGTCACGCACCACGTCCTTCTGATTTGACCGGGTACCGAGGACACGATCGAAGACGGCCTGGGCAACGGGGACGAGGTCCGGGTGGGCCACCCAGGTTCCATCGAACCCCTGGCGAGCCTCCCGCTCCTTGTCCTCCGTGACCCTGGCCAGCGCGCGGTCGGTGATCTCCGGATCGCGGCGGTTCGGGATGAAGGCCGCCATTCCGCCGATCGCGTGCGCGCCGCGGCGATGGCAGGTCTGCGCGAGGAGCTGCGAATACGCCGCCATGAACGGCACCATCATCGTGACCTGCGCGCGGTCCGGCAGCACGAACGCCGGGTCGTGTCGGAACTTCTTGATCACGCTGAAGATGTAGTCCCACCGGCCCGCGTTGAGCCCCGCCGCATGCTCGCGCAGCTCGTACAGGATCTCCTCCATCTCGAACGCGGCGAGGATCGTCTCGATGAGCACGGTGGCCCGAATGGTCCCCCGCGTGATGCCCAGCGCGTCCTGCGCCCAGCGAAACACCTCGTTCCACAGCCGCGCCTCGCGATGGCTTTCGAGCTTCGCGAGGTAGAAGTAGGGCCCCGTACCGCGCCCCACGAGCTCCGCGGCGTTATGGAACATGTAGAGCCCGAAGTCCACCAGGCTGCCGCTGAGCGGGCGCCCGTTCATCGTCAGGTGCTTCTCGCCCAGGTGCCAACCGCGCGGCCGCACGACGAGGGTCGCGAGCGTGTCGCCGAGCGCGTACTGCTTGCCGTCCGGGTTGGTGAAGGCGATGGTGCGCCGCACGGCGTCCATCAGGTTCACCTGTCCGTCGAGGATGTTGGCTCCGGTCGGGGACAGGGAGTCCTCGAGATCCGCCATGAACACCCGCGCCCCGGAGTTCAGCGCATTGATCATCATCTTGCGCTCCACGGGGCCCGTGATCTCCACCCGGCGGTCGTCGAGGTCGGCTGGCACCTGCGCGACCCGCCAATCGCCCGCGCGAACGTCGGCCGTCTCGTCGAGGAATCCCGGACGGGCGCCTCCCACGATCGCTGCCTGACGATCGGCGCGGACCGCGAGCAGCGCGCGGCGCCGGTCTCCAAACTCGCGCTCGAGCCGGGCGAGAAAGTCCAGCGCGTCGGGTGTCAGTACCCGGTCGACCGACTCGGCGGGCAGCGACGCCCGATCGACCACCACCGGCCCTGGTCCGGTCATCGTCCCTCCCCAAAATGCGGCGCGCCGCGGAGCGTATCGCACGGCGCGACCTGGTCGTCTGTGGTGGATGCCTGACGAAGCGTCGGCTCGGCTCGGCCGGCGCGCGTTCGACGGACAGCCCGTCCCACCATTGCATCGAACGTGCCCCGGGATCCTCGCCCGGCGCGCCAAGGCCCGCCGCCGCGCATCGGCTCCGTTATCCCGCGCTCGGCGAGCACCGCACGTGACGGCAACCGGTCCTCGTGCTGCCCGCCGGACCTCGGCGATCCGCCACGGCGCGGCACGCCGCGTGGCCAGCGTGGCGCTGGCGCCGCACTCCCCGTCGAAATCGCTCAACGGCGCTCAGATGTCCATGATCAGCCCAACATCCGCGTCGAGGGTGGACGCCGCGGTCCTCCGCCCCGCCCACGACACGCCGAAGAACACGAGGCACGACGTCGCCAGCGACGCGCCCGAGATCGTCACCCCCGTGGGGAAGGCGTAGACCCCGAACCAGGCCACCGACTCGAGCGCGAGCGTCATCAGCAGTCCGGTCGCAATGGAGGCGATGGCCCCCGTCCGTGTCGCACCGCGCCAGTTGAGCCCGATCGCCAGCGCGGGCACGAGCGTCGACGCGAACAGGCCCCAGCCGAAGATGCCGAGAAAGGCCACGAGCGTGCCGGAGACCTGCGCGATCGTCGCGGCGAGCACCGAGATCCCGACCGTCGCCAGGCGGCCGACGGCCAGTTCGTGACGGAGACGCCGCCCGAGCGCCACCGGCACGTCGTGCGTGACCGCGGCCGCGCCGATGCTCATGAACGAATTCACGGTGCTCATGATCGCCGCGGCGACGCCGGCGAAGACGAGACCGGACAGGATGGTCGGCGCGAAGGCCAGCAGGAACGCCGGCGTCGCGTCGTCAGGCTTGGCGAGCGGTTCGAGCGCGCCGCTCGAGACCAGCGACCGGACCGACAGGCCGATCCCGAAGTACAGCAGCAGCGCCATGAGCAGCGCCACCGTCATCAGCAGCGGATACCACTTGAGCCGCCGTGGGTCGCGCAGCATGTAGAACTTGTGCGCGACATGCGGCTGGGCGACCGCTCCGACGCCGAACACGAAGTAGAGCGACATCGCCGCGAGCGGTGACATGCGACCCCACGGCTCGAGGAACATCGCATCCGCCGAGGCGATCGCGCGCGACATCGCGGCGAGGCCACCGCCGGCATCGAGTGCGAACGCGAACACGAGCGCCGACGCCACCGTCATCAGCGTTCCCTGGAACAGGTCGGTGTACACCCCCGCGACCATTCCGCCGGCCGCGGTATAGGCGAGCGTCACCGCCATCCCGATCCAGATCCCCCACCCGAGTCCGGTGGAGAAGATGGCATCGACGACGATGCCCAACGCGAGGAGATTGGTGGCCAGGTACCCGATCACGGCGATGAGGATGGCCACCCCGGCGAGGCCCTGCGCGGCCGGAGAGCGATAGCGCGCCCCGATCGCGTCGGGGATGGTCAGCAGGCCGCGCAGTTCGCCCAGCAGCCGAAGGCGCTTGGCGAGGATCCATGTCGTCATCGTGGTGGTGAGCGCCGCCGGCAACACGAGGAACATCGCGCCGAACCCCGACGCGTACACGAATCCGGGTCCGCCAATGAACGTGAATCCCGACACCGTCGCCGACATCGCCGCCATCGTCAGGGCGAACAGCCCGATGCCGCGTCCCGCCACGAAGAAGTCGCTGGCGGTCCGCGTCCTCCGGGTGGCCCAGACGCCGATGGCGGCGATCACGACGAAGTACGCCACGCCGATGGCGACGATGGTCGGCCGGGTGAGCGGCGGGAGCGCGGCCTGGAGCAGGGACAGCTCGATCACACGCGCCCTGTTTCGTCAGGCGGCGGGTCGTGACTGAGCATCGCGGCGCGCGCGGCGCGAACGCGCTCCACGTCGCCGGAGCGCAAGGTCCACCGGTCGAAGGTGAGCGCATAGACCGATGGCAGGACGAACATCGGCAGCAGCCCGGCGCCGTACAGCACGATCGCCGCGCGACGCGGGAGGCCGAGCCACAACGGCTCTCCGTCGCCAGGCAGGGCCCACGCGAGCAGCAACGCGGCGGCGACGATCGAAACGGTCACCAGAATGGGCAGCCACAGCAGGCCGGGCCCGCCATCGCGGCCGGCCCCGAGCGCCATCAGCGCGCCCATCGCCAGGCACGCACCGACGATGAACGCCGGTACGCTCCATCGCGCACCACCGGCCACGAAGAACGCCGATGCGTACGCGAAGGCCACGGCGCCGAGCGCGACGCAGAGGATGCCGAGCGCGAGCGCGCGCCACCGCGCGGCGAGCCGAGACACGGACGAAGCCTCCGAGGTGAAGGAGAGCCGTCCGCAACACCGCCGCACGGCCGCCGGGAAAGATGGCGCGCCGGACGCGAATGAGAAGTCCGTACGACCCACCGACGCCGCTCGCGCTGGCCCAGGCGCCTGACGCGAAACGCGCCGGGGGTCGCTCGTAGCGACTCCCGGCGCGCAGCACCGCGGGCGAGCCCGCGGTATTCACTCCGTGGCGCGAATCAGCGGTTGCTGCCGCGATCGCGGTCGAGCTTCTGCTGCGCTTCGCCGAGCTCCTGCTGCGCCTCGCCCTCGAGCTTCTTGGCCTTGCCCTTGAGCTGCTCGCTGCGGTCGTCCGTGAGGTCGCCCATCGTGTCACGGGCCTTGCCCTCGAGTTCCTTGCCAGCGCCCTCGAGCCGGTTCTCGGTTCCGCGGCTCTTCATGTCCTTTTCGCGATCCGTCATATCGTTCTCCTGTTGGTCGTGAGCGAAGAATGGCGCCTGGGGCGCCGTCGGCTTCCGCAACGTCGAGGTCGCAAGGCGCATGCCGGTCGCGACGAATGCGGAGAGGTTGCCGAGCACGAAATCCCGGTGTCAAGTTGAGGGCGTCC
>DATHUW010000071.1:0-27743 GCA_035461825.1 Gemmatimonadaceae bacterium | reverse complement strand
ATCCGCCGCGCGCGCATCGAGCTCGGCATCAAGGTCGACGATCGCGTGAGCGGCGTGGTGCACCCGGACTTCGGCAACGACGATGTCGAGCTCAAGGATGCCTATCTCAAGCTGACGTTCTCGCCGGGCCTGCAGTTCCTCGCGGGAAAGGCCTACCGCCCCTTCGGGCTGCTCGAGCAGACGAGCTCCAAGCGCATGCTGCCGATCGAGCGAGGGCTCCGGATCCGTGGGCTCGCGGCGCGCGACGAATACGCCCTGACGAGTGGGCTCTCGTACAGCAACCGCGACATCGGCGTGCAGGTCCTCGGGACACCTGACGGGAACGCGCTCGGATTCTCCTACGCGGCGGGGGTGTTTCGCGGCCCACTGCACGGCGAGGTCGGGGACCAGGACAGCTATCAGTTCGCGGCGCGCGTCACCATGCGTCCGGCGTCCGCCCTCCGGCTCGGCGCGGGGTGGAGCAGCCGGGACTTTTCCGACGGGATCAGTGCGACGCCGGATCTCGAGCGGGGCAACGCGTTCGAGGTCGATCTCGAGTACGGGTCGTTCGCTCCCGGGATTCACGTGCTCGCTGAAGTCTCGCGCGGTGACCTCGATCCGTTCACCGACGCGACCTTCTGGGGCGCGCACGTCTGGCTCGCCTTCCGCTCGCGCGAGTTAGGCGCGAGCGGCACGGCGCTGGAGCCGGTGCTTCGAGCGAGCTACGCGAAGACGGAGAGCGACGCGGGCGCCGCGGTGGTGCCCGGCGGCACGCTCCTCACCCCGGGCATCAACCTGTATCTCGGGGCGCTCAACCGCCTGATGCTCAACTACGACTACTGGCTGGGCGCCGACGGCTCCGAGGATGCGCGGAGCGTGAAGGCGATGTTTCAGCTCGGATTCTGACCGCCGGGTGGTCGTGACAAGGCGAGCGGTCACAGGTCGTTCGCGTAGGAGTAGAATTTGTACGTGCTGCGATACTCGGCGATGGAGCCGAAGAGGCGCATCGTCTGTTCCACGCCGCCGTCCGTGAAGCGCACCGTGCATCGGTGCCAGAAGCGCATCCCCCCATCGGCCTGCGCCGTATCGGGGCACGCGTAGCCCGCGAACCGAAGGTCGGTGCCGCCATAACGCGTCATGGCCCGGCCGATGCCTTTCCGGCTGTCCTCGACCGTGAGGAGCCAGTTCAACTGCGGCATCTGGTAGAACGGCTCGTGGGCGAAGGTGCTGGTGGGGTAGTAGAGCCAGGCGTACTCGGCGCGGTCGAGCACGAGCGCACGAATCGCCGCGGTGTCCCGTGACTCGAGGGCGCGGACGAAGCGCCTGACGAGCTCGTCGCGAGAATCCGCGCCGCCCGACAGGGCGGAGACCTCGTTGAGGTCCGCCCGGAAACGTCTGAGCGCCTCGTCCATCGGGAGGATGCTGTCCACGACCCCTGCGCGGGTCGAATCGGTCGCGGCGGGCTCGCGCGCCTCACTCGAGGCGCACCCGCCGAGGAGCGCCGACGCGATCACCGCGATCAGGCTGCACCGCGGCACGATGCGTCGGCGATCATCGGATAGAGTCATTGTCGACGAATTGTCCGCTGCGCTACTGACGCGCGTAGTTCGTCCAGCCGGTCCACCACTTCGTTCCCGCCGGATCCCAGGCGCCGCGATAGGCGGTGCCCGTCACGAAATTCCCCGCCTTGGTCGCCAGGGCTCCGGTGAAGGCGCCGGTGCCGCCCGTGCGGGCGAGTCCGCCCGCCGCGAGCGCGAAGTCGAGTCCGGCGAGCGTCGGCGGTGTCGGAACGCCCACGAACTCATCGGACGTCACCACCGTACCGTCCGCCTTCTCGATGCTCTCGGCCACCGAATCGATCGCGAACCGGCCGGAGCCTTCCTCGAACAGCGGGCCGTTGGTGCCGGCCGTGGCGCCGGTTTCGAGCACGAGAATGTTGCGGAGGATCAGATCACCATTGGTGTAGCGCGTCTGCGTTTCGGCATCGCGCAGGCTGATCGCGGCCCGCGGCCAGCGGGCGATGATGCCGTTCACGTAGTGGCCCGCCGCGCCGCGGCGCAGCACCATCCCAACGCCGCCGGAGGTCGAGGTCACCTCGGCGATCGGGCCCGGCCCGACGAGCGTGAAGTTGGCGAACATCGGAATGGTCAGCGGCGTCGAGTTGTAGCCGTTGTCGCACCCGCCGCCGGTCGCCGAGCCGCAGTTGTCCACCTCGAAGCCCTGCGGGTCGCCTGACGCGGAGCCCGCGCCCGCGCGCGGCGGAAGGATCGTGCTCTGGAGCGCGATGAGGAACTGGTTGCGCCCCACGTAGCCCTCGGACGGGTCGAAGTGGTCGTCGCCGGACTCGTAGGAGACGAGATACTTCGCGTCCACCGCACCGCCGAACCACTCGAAAGAATCGTCGAGGCCGGCGAGCGATTGCAGGTAGTTGAGCTGCGTGCCGCTGCCCACGGCTGCAAACGTGAAGCTGTTGAGCTCCTGGTTCTGCTGCGGACCGAAGCCGGCGAATTCTACGCGCACGTAGCGCAGGGAGCCGCTGTTGTCGGCGTTCGTCGTGCCGCCGCTGTAGGCGATGTCGGGATTCTGCGCACTGGAACCCGTGCCCTCGAGAATGATCGAGCCGCTGCGGTTGATGACCCCGTTCCCGATGATGGCGAGGCCCCCCCAGTCACCGGGCTTTCGGCTGCCGACCGGCTGGTCCGAGGTGAAGACGATCGGCGCGGCAGCGGTGCCCTCCGCCATGATCCTCGCGCCGCGCATGATGAAGAGTGCGGACCCGATCGTGCCCCGAATGGTGGTGCCCGGCTCGATGGTCAGCGTCGCGCCGTTGGCGACGTGCACGAATCCGGCGAGCGTGTACGTGGTTTCCGCATGGAAGGTGCGATCAGCCGTGATGTCCGTCGTGATGGTCGCGGCGCCGGGCTGAACGACCGGCGGGCCGATCGGATCGTCATCATTGCAGCCGACGAGTGCCGTGGTAGCCACCAACGCCAGGCCTGCGTACGCGCGATGCGAAAGCAACATGCTGTCGAGTCCTCGTTGTGATGAACAGAGTGGGTGGTCCTCATGAAACCATCGCATCGTGACCGAACCGTCTCGGGCGGGTCACGACGCGGTCACGACGTTAGGGCTGCCAGCTCAGGCCGGCCGAGAAGACGCGTCCGGCCTCGTAGAACTCGCGCTGCACGGTGCCCTGAGTGATCTCGTACGGCGCGTCGAGCAGGTTCCGGGCATCGAGCTTGACCTGCAGCGACGCCGTCACCGGCATCCGCAGCGAGACGTCGAGCGCGTGCCGGGCTTCCTCGTACACGTCGGGCAGCGGCGGCAGGCTCGCCGCGTAGATCCGCCGCCCCACCACGTTGTACAGCACCGTGCCGCTCAGCCGGCCGGATTCCGACGCGTAGGTGATCCCCCCGTTCACCACGAAGGGGGCCTGCCCGACCATCGCGCGGCTCGCGCTGGACGAGGTGGTGACGCCCGCGAGGTCGATGTCGCTCTCCATCAGCGTGAGGTTGGAGAAGATCGAGACGCCCACGAGGCGATGGGTGAGGAAGCCGAGTCCCTTTCGCGCCTCGAGCTCGAGCCCGTAATTCACCGCGCCGTCGGCGTTCTCGAAGGTCGTGCCTCGCGTGCCGGACGTCAGGCGGTAGATCCGCTCGATCGGGTCATCGAACTGCTTGGCGAACGCCGCCACGCTGAGCGCCTCGCCGGGATTCGGATACCATTCCCAGCGCACGTCGGCGTTCCGGATCAGGGTGCGCCGGAGTGCCGCGTTCCCGCGCACCACTTCACCATTGCGCGTGCGGTACTCGATCGGGGCGACCTCGCGGTACTCGGGCCGCGCGAGGGTCTGCGACGCGGACAGCCGGAGCGCCTGGTTGTCGGTCAGCGTCAGGTTGAGCGCGACCGCCGGCAGCACGTCCGTGTACGACGGCGTCGCCCGGATCGGGGTCCCGAAGGTCGGAGCCGCATCGAGTCGGAGATGCGAGAACTCGACCCGCGCCCCACCGATGAGCCGCATCCGGTCGCTCAGCTGGTATTCCATCATGCCGTACGCCGCGCCGAGGACGTCCTCTGCTTCGTACGCGCCGCCCTGGAACAGCACGTTCACGCTGAAGATCGAATCCGCCGCGCCCGCATAACGACCGTCGAAGATCGCCTCCGCCGCCTGCTTGCGCTCGTCGAGCGGCAACGAGGCCGCGCGGATGTCGTAAGGCGTCTGGACCGCATCGCGCATCGTGTACCGCCCGAGCGCGCCGATCTTGAGCGTGTGCTCGCGGCCGATGTCCCCGAAGCGGATCGCGTAATCGCCGCTGGCGCCGTAGCTGTCCTCGGTGACCTTCGAAAAGGTGCGGAGCGCCGCCTCGGGCACGTTCAGCAGGAACGCCGCGCCATCGGTGTCGAAGGCGTAGATGAGCTCCGAGCGGTCCGGCTCGTCGCGCGTGACGCCCGCAGCGGTCAGGGACCAGTCGAAGCGGTGGCGCTCGCCGATCTGATGCTCCCCCGCCAGCTGCGTGGAGCGCATGAACCGTTCGACGTACTCCAGCCGCTGAACGCGGATCTCCCGCGCGTCGTCCTCATCGATCCCCTGCTCGTCCCGCGCCTCGTTGTCCGCGCTGCGCGTGAACGTATTGTTGAGCATCAGGCGCGAGCTGGTGCCCACGAGGGTGCTCAGGTTGAGCAGTCCGCCCCAGAGCACGGACGTGCGGCCGGTGCTGCCGCGGAACTCCTCCGTGGCCTGCTCGCCGCCGGTTCCATCGGGGATCGCGAACGCGCGCAGCTCGTTCGCGCGAGCTTCCTGGCTGCGCGAGTAGGTCAGGCTGCCGACGTACCCGACCCGCCGGCCGAGCAGCGGATCGTTGCCGCCGGCCGAGAGGCCCATCGAGACGTTCGGCGCGCCGGGCTGCCGCTCGGTCGACCAGACGTTGCGGAAGGCGCCGACGATCGCGTTGTACTGGCCCTGCGTCGGGTTGTCGGTGAGGTGCCCGGCCCCGGCGACCACGGCCGGGAGCGAACGACTGCCCGCGCCGAACCCTAACCAGTCACGCGGCTCCGCCGGCGCCGCCACGACGTCCTTGCCGGTCACCCGGTCGTTGTAGCCCATGGACAGCGAGTACGAGAGCTGGCGTTCCGCCGGGAATTCACGCGTCCGAATGTCCACCGACGCGCCGGAGAAATCGCCCGGCTGATTCGGCGTGAAGGTCTTGCTGGTCGTTATGGCCTGCAGGAGGCCCGACGGGAACAGATCGAGCGGCACGACCTTCCGCTCCGGCTCGGGGCTCGGCAGCCGCGACCCGTTGAGCGAGGTCGTCGTGTATCGTTCGCCCAGGCCGCGAACCGCCACGTACTTGCCATCCTGGACGGTCACCCCGCTCACGCGCTGGACCGCGGCGGCCGCATCGCCGTCCGGCGACTTCGCGATCTGCTCCGCGGACACGGCGCTCACGATGCCGGTGGCGTTGCGCTGCGCATCGATCGCCGAGTTCACGGAGCCGCGCTCCGCCTCCGCGGTGACCTCGAGTGTCTGCAGCTGCACCGTGGCGGCCTGGAGACCGATGTCCTGTTGCGCCGTCGTTCGCGGATCGAGGAGCAGGCCGGTCACGGTCTTTGCCTGATACCCGAGGCGCCTGACGTGTAGCGTGACGGTGCCGGCCGGCACGCGGCTCAAGGAGTATCGGCCGTCGATGCCCGACATCGTCCCCATCGTCGTGCCGACGACCTGGATGCCCACGTCGGACAGGCCGAGGCCGGTGTTCAGGTCGATGATGCGGCCGACGATGCGGCCGGTCGCCGGCGCCTGCGCGCCGAGCGGCGTGAACGCAGCGAGGCCGGCCAGGAGCCAGAGCGGTACGAAGAGCCGAGTCGTAAGGCGTCGGTACATGTCTCACGAGGTGTGAAGGTTCCCGGGACGCCCGGGGCGGGCCGCCATGGGCCCGCGCCTTCGAACCTGCGGCCGCCGCGTCTCGGACCGTGCACGGATTCGCAACGGAACCGTCACGAGGGGCGCGTCACCGCGTGCTGGTGCGGAATGCGCCGGGGAGGCTCGCGGTGGCCGGCCGGGTCAGATGGAGTCGCCCTCGGCCGCGCCGCCAGTCGCGGAGCCGCGTCTCCAGCACGGTGAGGGCGCCGTCATCGGAGGCATGCACGCCACGCAGGTCGAGCCGGGCGAAGCGGATGTGGGACGGCAGGCTCTCGCACACGCGCACGAGCCGCACGGCGGATGCGACGCTGAGCGTGCCCGATACGTAGACCGTGGCGGCGGCGTCGTGCTGTTCGGTGGTGATCGTCAGGCCCGCGTCGCGCATCGCCGCTCCCGGTGGAGCGCGCACGATGCGCGGCCCGCGTCACGGACCGGACGCTCGATCGGTCACGCTGGCGTAACGGAGGGGAAGACGACGGCGACGGTGGTACCCCGATTCGGGACGCTGTCGGCCTCCACGCGCCCGCCGTGCGCCTCGGCGAGATGCTTCACGATCGCGAGGCCGAGGCCTGTGCCCCCCGCCTCACGCGACCGCGCGGCATCGGCACGGTAGAATCGCTCGAAGATCCGCGGCAGGTGCTCCGGGGCGATCCCGGCGCCGGTGTCACGAACGCCGATGCGGATGCCATCCGCCAGCCGCTCGGCGAATACGGTGACCCGACCGCGCGCCGTGTGCCGAATCGCGTTGTCGATCAGGTTGCCGAGGATCTGTCGGAGCGCGGTCGGATCGGCAACGACGGTCGAAGCGTCAGGCGTGATCTCCACCTCCAACGCGAGCCCTCTCCGCTCGGCGGCGGGGCGGCACGGCACGAGCGCGTCGCCGATGGCCGCGGCAACGTCGAGCGTTGCCGGGCTGGGGCGCCACCCGCCCGACTCGATGCGCGACAGATCCAGCAGGTCATCGACGACGCGCTGCATCCGCTGCGCGCTGGACTGGATCGCGTCGGCGAATCGACGGCGCTGCTCCGGTTCCACGTCGTCGTCGTGCAGCGTCTCGGCGAAGCCGCCGATGACGGTGAGCGGCGTCTTGAGCTCGTGCGAGACGTTCGCCACGAAATCGCGCCGGGTGGCCTCGAGACGCCGCGCCGCCGTGACGTCGCGCACCGTCAGCACCGCACCGCCCCGACCTAACGGCTCGGCGCGGACGAGCAGCACGCGCGTGCCAAGGAGCAGTTCCGTCTCCTCGGTCCCGCTACCCGCGAGCGCGTCGCCGAGCGCGTCCCGCAGCTGGCGGTCGCGCGGGAGCCGCTCGGCCGAGAAGGGAATCGACTCCTCGAGCCCGAGCAGCCGGCGGGCGGCATCGTTCGCCCGAACGACGCGCCGCCGCTCGTCCACGATGACGACGCCCTCCGACAGGGAATCGATCGTCGCGGCGAGCAGACCTTCCTCGGCCTGGAGTTCGCGCATCCGGCTGTCGAGCTGCTCGGCCATGCGATGGATCGCGGCGCCGAGGTCGCCGACCTCTCCGGTCGCGGTGAGCGCCGGGCGTCTCGTCAGGTCGCCGCCCGCGAGCGCCTGCGCCACGTCGCGCAGCTCGGTGAGGGGGCGGGCCACGCCTCTCACGAAGAGGAGCGCGAGGAACGCAACGGCGATGATGGAGATGATGGCGGCCGTGAGCACCGACCGCTGCGCGCGCCTGGGGACCACCTCGAGATTGCCCGGATCGATCGACACGCGCGCGACGCCGCCCGGCGCCCGCACCGCGACGTAGAGTTGGTCGCGTCCGACCGACGTGCTCGCGCGCCGGCTCCATCCGACGCCGCGACCGAGGGCCTCGCGCACCTCCGGCCGGCCGAGGTGGTTCTCGAGGGCCGGCAGCTGGCTCAGCGGCGCCTCCGAATCGCCGAGGACGCGACCGTCCAGGCCGATCAGGGTGACCCGCATGCCGAGCAGGGCTCCCGCGGTGTCCGCGAGCGCGTCCGGATCCACGTCCGGCGACCAGTCGAGCGCTACCATCCGGGCGTCGCGCTCGAGCCGCTCGATCGTCAGGCGCTCGACCTGGTCCGTGAGCCGATTGCCGCTCAGTGCCACGACGGCGACGATGAAGATGAGGAGCAGGGCGAGCGAGCCGAGGAGCAGCCGCTGCGCGAGGCTCACGGGATCCGCGCCGGCGTCGTGCGAAGACGATAGCCGAAGCCCCGGACGGTCTCGATCAGATCGCCGGCGGCGCCGAGCTTGCCGCGCAGGCGCTGGACGTGCATGTCCACCGTCCGGGTCTGGATGTCGGGTGCCGCATCCCAGACCGTCTCCAGCAGGTGCGATCGCGACTGCACCCGGCCGCGGCGCTCGGCCAGCGTGAGGAGCAGCTTGAACTCCGTCGGCGTCAGCTCGATCGCGTTGCCATCGATCGTGACCCGGTGAGCCGACCGGTCGATCTGGATCGGCCCGACCGTCACGATGTCCGCCGAGATGGCCCCGGCGGCCGCCAGGCGGCGGAGGATCGCCGCCACGCGCAGCACGAGCTCCTGCGGGCTGAACGGCTTCGTGAGGTAGTCATCGGCGCCGAGCGACAGCCCGCGGATCCGGTCCGGCTCCTCCCGCCGCGCGGTCAGCATGAGCACGGCCACGTCGCGGGTGGACTCGTGCGCACGCAGCTGCTCCAGCACCTCGAACCCGGACATCTCGGGGAGCATGAGATCGAGCACGATCAAGGCCGGGTGCTCCTGTCGAGCGGCGGCGAGCGCCTCAGAGCCGCTGGCGGCCGTCGAGACGCGGTATCCCGCCTTCGCCAGGTGATAGGCCACGAGCGCGACGATGTCGGGCTCATCGTCCACGACCAGAACGCGCTCGCCCGCGGCGTTGGTCATGGGCTCGCCGGCACGAGGAGCCGCCGCTGAATGTTGGCGACCAGCATCTCAATGGCCACATCGTTATGGCCGCCGCGAGGGACGATGAGATCGGCCCAGCGCTTGCTCGGCTCCACGAATTCTTCGTGCATCGGCCGGACAGTCGTCAGGTACTGCTCCAGGATCTCGTCGAGCCGGCGCGCGCGATCCCGCATGTCTCGCCGCAGCCGTCGGATCAGTCGCAGATCCGCCTCCGCATCGACGTAGATCTTCATCTCGCACGCGGCACGCACGCGGGCGTCCACGAACAGCAGAATCCCCTCGATGATGACCACCGGATGCGGCTCGACGCGCTCGGCCTCGGGACGGCGGCGATGCAGCGTGAAGTCGTAGCGCGGCTTGTCGACCGGGCTGCCGGCGGCGAGCTGCTCCAGATCGGACGCAAGTCGGTCGAGGTCCAACGCATCCGGGTGATCCCAGTTGACCGCTCGCAGCTCATCGGGACTCAGCGATGCGAAGTCCCGGTAGTAGGCGTCCATGTCGATGACGCAGGCCGTGCCGGGCCCGAGCGATCGCGCAACCGCATGCGCGACGGTGCTCTTTCCCGATCCGGATCCGCCCGCCACGCCGACGATCAACGCACGACGCGGGTCGGTCATCGGTGGTGGAACTGCAGGCGCCAGGCATCGCGTGGATCATCGCGAGACGGCGCGTGGAGCAGAAGCATCGCGTGTGTCACGATCGTGTATTACCCGAAAGCTGGACCACAGCAAGATCGACCGCCGGCGACTGCCCGGCAATCGCTCTCCCGGGGTCCGGCGGCACTGGCTAAGTTGTGCCCATGCAACGCGTCACGCTGCTCCCGGCGCTCGGGCTCGTGCTCGCCGCGTGCGCCCGGTCCCCGGCGCCGCAGGCGGAGCCGATACCGGCCGTCGACACCGTCGACATCGTGGTCGCGGCGACGACCGATGTGCATGGGCGGCTGCGGCGTTGGGACTACTTCGCCGGCGCTCCCGACTCGTTGCACTCGCTCGCCGCCGCGGCGACGGTCGTCGACTCGATCCGCTCCGCGAACCCGGGCCTCACGCTGTTGTTGGACGCCGGCGATCTCTTTCAGGGCAACCCCCTGACGTATCTGGCGGCCGCGCCGACGGCGCGCGGCCCGCACCCGGTCATGGCGGCCATGTCCGTGATGCGGTACGACGCCGCCGCCGTCGGCAATCACGAGTTCAACTACGGCCTGCCCGTGCTCGAGCGAGCGATCGCGCAGGCGACGTTTCCGTTCTTGGCCGCGAACGTGTTCCGCGCTGATGGCGCGCGCGCGTTTCCGGCGTTCGTCCTCGCCGCGCGAGGGCCACTGACCGTCGGCATCGTCGGCGCGACGACGCCGGGATCCGCGGTCTGGGACCGTGACAAGCTGTCGGGGGTGCTGGAGTTCCGCGACATCGTGCCCGCGGTGCGCATCGCCGCCGACTCGGCGCGCGCGGCGGGCGCGCACGTCATCGTCGTCGTCATGCACTCGGGGCTCGGCGAGCCGTCGAGCTACGATACGACCGCCACCGACGTGCCGAGCGAGAACGTCGCGGCGCGGGTGGCGCACGAGGTGCCGGGCGTGGACCTGATCGTGTTCGGGCACTCGCACCGGGAGATCGGCGACACGACCGTTGCCGGCGTGCGGCTGCTCCAACCCGGCAACTGGGCGCGCTCGGTGGCGGCGGCAACGCTCACGGCCGCGCGCACGCCGACGGGATGGCGCGTCGTGCGGAGCGCCGGACGCCTCGTGCCGACGGCGGGCCGGCGAGAGGATTCCGCGGTGCTCGCGGTGACGGCACGGGCACATGCGCGCGCTACCGCCTACGCGGCGGAGTCGATAGGCACCACGGCCGTGGCCTGGCGGGCGGATTCGGCCCGGATCGCCGACACCCCGCTCATCGACTTCATCCTCGAGGTGCAACGGACGGTGACGGGCGCGCAGCTCGCCTCGACGGCCGCGTTCTCGCTGGAGGCGAGCCTCGACAGCGGAGCCATCACCTTGGCCGAGGTCGCACGGCTGTACCCGTACGAGAACACCCTCAAGGCCGTGCGCCTCACGGGGCGGCAGCTCCGGGAGTATCTGGAGTACTCGGCGCGGTACTTCGGTCGGTTCGGCAGCGAGGAGCCGGCGGTGAATCCGCGAGTGCCCGGCTTCAACTTCGACATCGTCGCCGGCGCCGAGTACACCATCGATGTCGCGCAGCCGGTGGGATCGCGCATAACGCGGCTCGTCGTCGCCGGCCGGCCGGTGGCCGAGACCGACTCGTTCACGATGGCGGTGAACAACTACCGGCAGTCGGGGGGCGGCGGCTACGCCATGCTGCGCGACGCGCCGGTCGTTTACGATGGCACGATGGAGATCCGGCAGCTGCTCATCGAGGAGGTGCGCCGGGCGGGCACGCTGCGACCCGAGCGCTACTTCACCCGCAACTGGGAGATCGTGCCGGCCGAAGCACGGGCGTCCGCGCTGCGCGCGATGCGCCGCCCCTTCGATGCGGCGCCATCCCCGCCCCGCAGCGCTCCGGACGCCTCGACTCCACCGCGACCCCCTGCTCCATGAACGCCGATCCGATCGTGATTTTCGTGAATGCCCAGCGCGTCGAGGTCCCCCCGGGCACCACGGCGCTCGACGCCGTGCGCCGCTGGGACCCCGCCACCGCCGCCCAGATCGAGGCGGGCGACCGACAGCTGAGCGATGCCCGGGGATTGCCGATCTCGGGCGACAGCACCGTGTACGGCGGCGCCATCTACCGCGTGATCGGTGGACGGCGAGGTCACGACACGCCCCCCGCCGACGCAGAGCGCTGAACCCCGTGGCCACGCGTCCGACCCGCGAGCAGCTGCGCCGGCTGCCCAAGGCCGAGTTGCACTGTCATCTCGACGGATCCTTGCGACCCGAGACGCTGCTCGAGCTCTCACGGGCGCGCGGCCTGACGCTGCCGGTCGCCGACGCCGAGGCCCTCGCGCGCTTCATGGTCGCGGGCGACATCCTCGATCTCGAGGAGTATCTTCGTCGCTTCGAGTTCACGCTCGGGGTGATGCAGGATGCCGAGGCGCTCGAGCGGATCGCGAACGAGCTGCTCCTCGATGCATCGTCCGACGGCATCCGCTACCTCGAGTTGCGTTATGCGCCCGCGTTGAACACCGCCGAGGGGTTGCGGATGCACGAGGCGGTCGAGGCTGCCCTGCGGGGGATCGCGCGCGCGCAGCGTGAGACGGCGATCGTGGGGCGCGTGATCCTCTGCGCCATCCGCACCATGCCGCCCGCGATCTCGCTGGAGACGGCGGAGGTGGCGGTCGCATTCAAGGATCTGGGCGTGGTCGGGTTCGACCTCGCCGGAGCGGAGCACGGCAACGCCGCCGCCGTCCACGCGGAGGCGTTCCTCTACGCGCGGGAGCACGAGCTGGCGTGCACAGTGCACGCCGGCGAGGCCGATGGGCCCGACTCGCTGCGGCAGGCGGTGCATCTGCTCGGCGCCCACCGGCTGGGGCACGCGACCCGGCTCGTGGAGGATCCGTCGCTGGCGCGCTACGTGAACGACCGCCGCATTGCCCTCGAGCTCTGCCTGACGAGCAACGTCCAGACGCGGGCGGTGCCGAGCTACGCGGCGCATCCCGCGCGCCGGTACTTCGAGGAAGGGCATGAGGTCGTCCTCTGTACCGACAACCGCATGATGAGCGGCGTGACGCTCACGGACGAATATCTCGCCGCGGCCGAGCACCTCGGCTTCACCCTGGAGGAGCTCGCGCTGGTTGCGTTGAACGGCTTCCGGGCGGCGTTCCTGCCGTGGGCGCAGCGGCTCGCGCTCATGCGACGGGTGCGGCAGGACATCGCGGAACTGCTCGCCGAGTCCGCGTGACGCACGCGTCGGAGCTGCGCGCGGCGGTCGCCGCGGTGCGTCCACGGCTCGCGGGGTGGTCTCCCGACATCGCGATGGTGTTAGGCTCGGGGCTGGGCGCGATGGCGGAGGCGATCGAGTCCGCCGTCGTCGTGTCGTACGACGACGTTCCGGGGCTGGACGGCGGCCGCGTGGCGGGACACGTCGGGCGACTGGTCGCCGGCACGCTCCGCGGCGCGCGCGTGCTGGCGTTCGCTGGGCGGCGCCACCTCTACGAGGGATGCGCGGCGGCCAGCGTGGCGCTGCCCGTGCGGCTCGCCTCGGAACTCGGCGCGGCCCGCCTGCTGGTGACGAACGCCGCGGGCGGCATCCGGCGTACGTTCACGCCCGGGACCCTCATGCTGATCCGTGATCACCTGAATTTCACGTTCCGGTGGCCGCTCGCCGGCGCGGTGCTGCCTGGCGAGGAGCGCTTCCCGGACATGTCGGCGCCGTACGACCCGGCGCTCGGCGACGCCATGCGCGCGGCGGCGCGGACCGCCGGCGTCCGGTTGGAGGAGGGAGTGTACGCCGCCGTCCTCGGGCCATCCTACGAGACCGCCGCCGAAGTCCGCATGCTCGAACGGTTCGGCGCCGATGCGGTCGGCATGTCCACGGTGCCCGAGGTGATCGTCGCGGCGGCACGCGGGATGCGCGTCTGCGGGGTGAGCTGCATAACGAATCTCGCCGCCGGCCTCGGCCCGCCGCTCGATCACCGCGAGGTGCTGGCGGTCACGGCGCAGGTGCGGGGCGAGTTCATCGCGCTGATCGGAACGTGGGTGGAAGCAGGGGCCAGGAGCTAGGGACAACGGGCCGCTGGACCTCGGCCGCCCCGCGTTCCCGGCGGAGCGCAGGGCGACGCTCCGGTGCCCCTGGCTCCTCGCTGCGAGCTTCCTCTAGCTCCTCCTCACCGCCATGCACTCGATCTCCACCCGCGCATTGAGCGGGAGGCCGGCAACCGCCACCGCGGTCCGCGCCGGCTTGTTGTTGGGGAAGAAGGCCACGTAGGCCTCGGTCATCGCCCCCCACTCGGCGATGTCGGCCAGGAAGACCGTGCACTTGATCACGTCGTCCATGGTGGCGCCGAGCGGCTCGAGCGTGGCCTTGATGTTCTCCAGCGCCTGACGAGTCTCCGCCTGAATGCCGCCGGTCGCGAGCTTCCCGCCGGCGTCGGCGCCGATCATCCCGGCCAGGTAGATCATCCGGCCGACCCGCACCGCGCGCGAGTAGGGGGCGTTCGGCCCGCCCGAGATGTACTCCGGCGCGGCCATCTGGCCGCGCTGCTGCGCCGCGGCGGCGGGGGGGAGGGCGAGCAGCGCGACGAGGACGAGGACGAGAAGGCGTGTCATGGAGATTGGGGGGTTAGATCTGGTTGGAACGTGCGAGCGTCGCGATGCGGTCCGCGGCGCGGAAGGCGAGCGCCTGAATCGTCATGGTCGGCTGCCCGCGACCCGAGGTCACGAAGCTGCTGCCATCGCAGATGAAGAGGTTCGGCACGTCGTGCGCGCGGTGATCCGCGTTCACCACCGAGCGTCGCGGATCCGTCCCCATGCGGGCCGTGCCGAGCAGGTGGGCGCCCAGCGTCTGCGGGCCCGGATCGGCCGCCCAGGTGCGCTGTGATCCGGCGGCATCGAGGATCTCCTTCCCCTTGTTCACGAGGAACGCGCCCGTCTTGATGTCATCAGGGTGATCGTCGTAGGTGACGCGGATCGCCGGCCGCCCCCACTTGTCCCTCAGTTCCGGATCCAGCGAGATGCTGTTCGTCTCGAGCGGCAGCGACGTGGTGTGCACCGCGACTTCCATGGTGTTCACGTAATAGTCGCGCAGCGTCCGCTTGTACTCCGCGCCCCACCACGGCACATCGGGCGGCAACCCGAACAGCGCGAACAGCAGCGTACCCTGCGTCATGCGGCCATCCAAGCCGCCCCCACCGTAGAAGCCCCGTTTCTCGTCCGCGTCGTAGAAGTCGTGAACGATCCGCGTGACCTGCACGCTCTTGTACTCGTGCAGCGGGTGCTCAAACTTGCCGAAGGCGGACCAGTTGCCGTTGAACATCAGGTACTTGCCGACCAGGCCGCTCGCGTTCGCGAGACCGTGCGGGTGGCGCGCCGATTCGGACATGAGGAGCAGGCGCGCAGTCTCCGCGCCATTCGCGGCGATGATCACCGCCTTCGCGAGCTGGCGTTGCTCCTGGCCGGCCTCGTCCCAGTACAGCACGCCGGTCGCGCGGCCCGAGTCGTCGGTCTCGACCCGGTAGACCGTGGAGTTCGGGCGAATCTCGCAGTTGCCGGTCTCGACGGCGCCGGGAATCATGGCGGCGAGGGTGCTCGACTTCGCGTTGAACTCGCAGCCGTACATGATGCAGAAGCCGCAGTGCTGGCAGGCCGGCCGCCCGTTATGCTCCTGCGACAGGATCGCCATCGGTGCCGGCTGGGCATGCAGTCCGAGCTTCGCCGCCCCGCGCTCGAGCAGCACACCCGAGGACTTGACCGGGAGCGGCGGCACGGGATACGGACGGGAACGCGGCGGATCGAACGGCCCCGGCGTTCCCGACACGCCGACCTCCCAATCCACCTTCGTGTAGTACGGTTCCAGCTCCTCGTAGGTGATGGGCCAGTCGTCGAATCCGGTTCCCGGGATCGTGCCCCATCGCGAGCGTTCCTTGAAGTCGAGCGGATGGAGGCGCCAGTAGTTGGCCGTCATGTGCACGCTGCTGCCGCCCACGCCACGCGCGTACCACAACGGCTGCACTCCCTGCGGCACCGTCGCCTGCTCCGACTCCTTGCGGCGAAACGTCTGCGGGTAGTCGGCCGCCGACCCCATCAGCTCGTTCAAGAACCAGTTTCCCAGCTCGTCGTGGTGAAAATCCTGCGCCGTCCGCCACGGGCCCTGCTCCAGCACGACCGTCTCGAAGCCGGCGCGCGCGAGTTCGCGGGCCAGCACGCCCCCGGATGCGCCCGAGCCCACGATGACGAAGTCCACCGCCGTCCCGGGGTCGTAGGTGCGCTGCCTCACGACGCACCTCCCGACGCCGTGCCGGCCTCGGCATCGTAATAGCCGAAGGGCGGCTGCCAGGTGGCGGCGGTCTCGCGCCTGACGAGCTGGTAGCCGACACCCCCGCGGTTGCCGCCGTACTTCGGATCCGAGAGTACGCCCATGATCGTCAGCATGCGCGCACTGAAGAAGAACGGCGACTCCTCGATCTGCCGCATCACGCGCCGCTGGCCGTCCGACGGAAGGTCCGTGAAGCGCGCCCCGCCGGCGGTGGCCGCTTGCACGTCGAGATTCGCGAGCCCCTCGCGGATCAGCGGCAGCATGCCGGCGAAGGGGCCGGCGAGCGCGGCATCGATGAAGTACACCGCGCCGGCCTCGGTGGCGCCCGGCAGCTCATCCGAGGGCAGGATCTGCGCGGCGAACGCCTGCATCGCCTCGCCCTCGGCCGGGGAGAGCGTTGTGAGCGGGTCGCCGCGGCTCGCGGCATCGCGCGCACACGCGGAGAGCGACGCCAGTGCCGGGAGGGCGGCGAGGAGCCAGCCTCCGCCGAGCGCGCTGATCGAGGTCGAGAGGAACGCGCGGCGGTCCGGCGGTGGAGGCACGGCCATTCGGTATCGCCTTCCGGGTGGGGGACGGGCAAAGGTAGGGGCGGGATCGGGGACACGCCAGACGACCGTGACGAGTGCCCCCATGAGAGGGGCGAGCCGTGTGACTACGGCCAACGCCCGACACCTGACGAACCGCGGACGGGCTCGCCGCGTGCGTGTAGCAACGGTGGGCCCCCGGCCTCCGGCCGAGCTCGGCACCAACGCGGCACGCCGCTGGCGCGTTGGGCCGAAAGATCGCAGTGTAGGAGACTCCCGGACGTCCGGGGAGAGGAACTCCGATTGTCGGGGAGTTCCCGCGTGTCAGTTTGGAACAGTGCACGGCTGAGCCCACCACGAAGGAGGTCTGCAATGCCCGCCACCGACCCCGGCATCTCTCCCGAACTGGTCCGACGGCTGCACGACGGGGATGACGCGGCTCTCGAGCAAATCTTCCATACCCGCGTGGAGTCGGTGCGCGCGCACGCGACGCGGGAGCTCGATGATCCGCGGAGCGCCGCACGCGTGACGGAGCGTGTGTTCGTGGCGCTGTGGCGGGAACGGGAGCGTCTGGACTCCGTCGGCGATGTCGAGGCGGCGCTGTCCGACCAGCTCGCTCAGCAGATCGCGCGGGAGAAGAGCCGGCTCGCCGCGGTGCACCGTTTCGAGGAGACGGAGCACGTGCATCTCGACTCGAAGGACCGCGCTGCGCCGACCGAGGATGTGCTCTGGTCGCACGTGAACAGCGCGATCCATGCGCCGGCGCCCGATGCGGCCCGGGCGGCGCATCAGATGGCGGACCACTCCCGCCACGCGACCGCCGAGCACGTCGGGGCGATCGCCGGCCGATCGCAGTGGAAGGGGGCGGCCGCGCTCGCGGTGGGCGGGATCATCCTCGTCGCGGGCCTGATTTGGGCGCTCGATCGCGCGAGCATGCCCGCGCAGATCGAGAAGGCGCTGGCCGCCGGCGATGTGCGAACGCTCAACACCAACTCCGGACAGCGCGGCGCGGTCGATCTGCGCGACGGCGGTCGCGTGCAGCTCGGGCCGCGGTCCACCCTGACGATTCCCGCCGCCTACGGCGACGATCTGCGAGCGGTCCGCGTCGAGGGGTCGGCGCAGGTCACCGCCGCGGACGACGCGCGGCCGATCGACATCCGCATTGCCGGATCGCCGCTCGCGATCATCGGCACGAACGTCCGGGTGAGCGCCTACCCGCGGACGACCGAGGTCTTCGTTGGCGCAGTGAAGGACGCCGAGGTTCGGCTCCCGTCGGAGACGCGGCGGCTGGCTGCGGGCTCCACGGTCGCCATCTCGGCGACGGGGGAAGTCCGCACGCCGGCGCCGGTGGAGGTCGAGGAGATGCTCGGCTGGATGGATGGGCAGTTCGTGGTCAACGACCGGCCGCTGCGCGAGGCACTCGATGCCATGCGGCTCGCGTACGGCAGCGACATCACGGTCACCGATCCGTCGCTGCTCGATCGTCGCGTCTCGGTGCGGGCGCCGCTCGAATCATCGCGCGACGCGATCGTGGCGCTCGAGGCCAGCGGGCGGCTGGCGTTCGGGTACCTGGACAAGCAGATGGTGCTGCGCGATTCGGCCGATCCGGCGGTGCCGCGGCCGCGGCGTCGCTAGGCCCAGTGGTTGAGCGGGCCGTGGCCCGCGCCGAGCCCCGGCGCGGTCGCGATGGCCTGGTGCACGAACTCGAGGGCGTCCGACACGGCATCGCCGAGCGGGCGCCCTCGCGCCATCCCGGCGGCGATCGCCGCGGAGAGCGTGCACCCCGTCCCGTGGAGGTTGTTGGTCGTTATGCGGGGATGCCGGAACTCGCGCACGTCCCCCCCATCGCACAGCACGTCGAGCACGGTGTCCCCCTCGAGGTGGCCGCCCTTGACGAGGGCCGCGCGCGCGCCGAGTCGCACGAGCGCGCGCGCGGCCGCGACCATGTCGTGCGGCGTCCGCACCGGCTCGTCCAGCAGGAGCGCGGCTTCGGGGAGATTGGGCGTCACGAGGCGCGCGAGCGGGAGCAGGGCCTCGCGAATGCCGGCGACCGCGCCCGGCTCGAGCAGGACGTCGCCGGAGGTGGCGACCATGACCGGATCGAGGACGTAGTGCTCGAGCGCGTGCCGCGCCACTCCCTCCGCGATGACGCGGACGACCGCCTCGTTGGCGAGCATGCCCGACTTGCACGCCGCCGGGCGCAGGTCCTCGGCGACGGCATCGAGCTGCGCCGCGACCATCGCGGGCTCGATGGCCATCCAGCCGGCGACGCCGCGCGTGTTCTGCGCGGTGACTGCGGTGATGACGGACGTGCCGAAGACCCCGAAACGATGAAAGGTCTTGAGGTCCGCCTGGATCCCCGCACCACCGCCGGAGTCGGATCCGGCGATGGTGAGCGCGATGGTCGGGGGCGTCAGGCTACCCGCCCGCGGGGAGACTCGCGACGCGTCGCTTGAACGACTGGAAGTTCGGCGAGTCCCTGGTCAGCGTGGCCAGGATCGCATCGTCGATCTGCGCGATGAGCGCCTGCGTGTGCTGAATGCGGTCCTCCTCCAGCGGGTGCGTCGAGAACCACGCCTCCACACCCGCGGGGCGCCGCTGCCGCTCGTCGAGCAGCGTACGGAACATCTCGGGGATGCCGGCCGGGTGGATGCCCGCGCGCATCACGTACCGCACCGCCTTGGCGTCGGATTCGGATTCCGCCTGACGACTGTGCCGCGCGAAGTAGGCGCCGCCGGCCACGTTGATCGCCGTCTGCGTCACGGCGTCGCCGCAGGCCTTGAGGAGCACGCAGGCGAGCGTCACGCCGACGTTGGCGGTTTGCGATTTCTGCATCGCCTCGATAGAATGCCGCTCCGTCACATGCGCGATCTCGTGGCCGAGGACGCCGGCGAGCTGCGACAGGTTCTCGGCGCGCTCGATCAACCCGCGGTTGATGTAGATGTATCCGCCCGGCACCGCGAACGCGTTCACTTCCTTGCTGTTCACGACGTAGAAGTGCCAGTCGAGATTCCGGTCGTCCGAGAGCTTGGCGATCGAATCGCCCAGCACGCTGATGTACCGGTTGATCTCGGCATCCTGCACGATCGGGAGTTGCGCGTTGATCTGTGAGGCGTAGTCCCGCCCGAGCTGGACCTCCTGCTGCGTCGACACGGCGCAGCCGAGTGCCGATACCGCCACCACCGCGCCCATCAGTGCTCGTCTCATACCAGGTCTCCGGTTCTCCTGCCCTCCGGTCCGGAGGGGCAAGCTCCATTCCATCTCAGCGCTGCGCGTCGTGCGGCTGCTGACCGTAGCGCGCGACCTGCGGCGCCGCAAGGCACGCGAGCGCGTCGGCCGGTTCGTCGCCGAAGGCATCCGCACCGTCGAGGAACTCCTCCGCTCCGGCCTCACGATCCACGGCGCGCTCGTCTCGCCGCCGCTGAACGCCACGTCGCGCGGGTCCGTGCTCCGAACGGCCCTCGAGTACCGGGAGATCCCGATCCACGAGGTCAGCGACACGGAGCTGGCCGATGTGTCGGATACTGATACACCGCAAGGCGTCCTGGTGATCGCCGAGATCCCGCGGCGCGTCGTGGGCGATGTGCGGTCCGTCACACCCCAGCGGTTGCTCGTGCTGGACGGCGTCCAGGACCCCGGGAACCTTGGAACAATGCTCCGCACCGCCCGCGCGTTCGGCGTGCACGCGTCGCTGGCGATGCCGGGCACGGTTGACCTGTGGAACGCGAAAGTCGTCCGTAGCGCAATGGGCGCCGCCTTTCATCATCTGGCCATGGACTGCAGCTGGGAGGAGCTCGATGGGCTCGTCGCGACGCGCGGTCTGGAACTGTGGGGGGCGGACGCCGGCGGCGACCCGCTCGAGGCGGTCGCCCCGCCGGACCGACTCGGCATCGTGGTCGGCAACGAAGGGAGTGGGTTGAGCGAGGCGGCGACGCGGCGCGTTTCGCGGCGGATCGGCATTCCGATCGCGCCGGGCGTCGAGTCACTCAACGTCGCCGTGGCGGCGGGCATCCTCCTGCACCACCTGCGCTCGTGATGCTCGCGGTGCTCTACGCGCTGGTCTTCCTGGTCGGCGCCTCGATCGGGTCGTTCCTCAACGTCTGCATCGGGCGGTGGCCAGCCGGAGAATCGGTCGTTAGGCCTCCGTCGCGTTGCCCGAGCTGCGGCCACCGCATCGCCTGGCACGAGAACGTGCCGGTGCTCGGTTGGCTGTTCCTTCGCGGACGGTGCGCCGGATGCGGCGGCCGCATCTCGATCCAGTACCCGATCGTGGAACTCGTCGTCGGCCTCGGCTGGCTTGCCGCGGTCTGGTGGTTCGGCCTCGGCTTCACCGGACTGCGCGTCGCGATGTTCGGCACGATCCTGCTCGGCATCGCGATCACCGACCTCAAATACTACCTGATCCCCGACGGCTTCACGGTGTTCGGCCTGCTCTGGGTGATCGCGACGGCGCTCGCCGCGCCGTTCATCGAGAGTTCGGCGCTGTTCGCCGGACCGTGGGACTCGCTCATCGGCGCTTGCGTTGGCGCTGGCGCGATCGCGATCGCGGGCTGGCTCGGCGAGGCCGCGCTGAAGAAGGAGGCGATGGGATTCGGCGACGTGACGCTCATGGCGATGGCCGGCGCCGCGCTCGGGCCGACCCGCTCGCTGCTCACCATCTTCATCGGCGCCCTGCTTGGTGCCGTCGCGTTCCTGCTGGTAGTATACCCGGTGACGGCATGGCGCCGGCGCGGCACGCGACCCGCCGCGCCGGTCGCGGCGCTCGCGTCGCCGGATGGACCGGCGACGGAGGAGGACGAGGGGCCCGGTATGCCCCTCGTGCCGTTCGGCGTGTTCCTCGCGCCCGCGGCGATGGTCACCCTGCTGTGGGGTGACGCGCTCGTGCGCTGGTACGTGGGACTCATTCAGGGCGGGTGATGTTCGGCGAATGGATGCCTGACGAGCGATCGGTGTCGCGCGTGTTGCGGGACCTGACCGCCGAAGCGCGGGCCGACCGGCTGGAGCCGGTGTGCTGCCGCGAGGACGAGATCGCGCGCGTGATCGACATCCTGTTGCGGCAGACGAAGAACAACGCGGCGCTCGTCGGACCCGCCGGCGTCGGGAAGACGGCGATCGCCGAGGGTCTCGCGCAGCGCGTCGCATCCGGCCATGTGCCCCACGCGCTGCGGGAGGCGAAGGTCCTGGCGCTCGACCATGTCGCGCTGCTCGCCGGCACGATGTTCCGCGGGCAGTACGAGGAGCGGATCCGTTCGCTCGTCGAGCAGGCTTCGCGCGATCCCAACATCATCCTGTTCATCGATGAGCTGCACAACCTCATCGGGCAGGGGACCGCCATGGGCGCCGCCATGGATGCGGCGAACATGCTCAAGCCCGCGCTGGTGCGCGGCGACTTTCGCGTGATCGGCGCGACCACGGACCAGGAGTACGATCGCTGGGTGCGCGGCGATCCGGCCCTCGAGCGCCGGTTCCAGCGCATCGTGATCCAGGAGCTGAGCGCGGACCAGTCGCTCGAGGTGCTGCGCGTGCGGCGCGACCGGCTCGAGCGGCACCACGGGGTCGCCATCTCCGACGATGCGCTGCTCGCCGCGGTGCGGCTGAGCGATCTGTTCGTCAAGGACCGCGCGCGTCCCGATCGCGGGATCGACGTGCTGGACGAGGCCTGCGCGCACGTGCAGGCGCGGGCGGTGTATCCCGAACCACTGGCGGCGCGCCTTGCCGAACGGCGGACGCTCGAGCGTGAGGCGGTGGCCGCGGCGCGGGAGCACGCTCGGCAGGCAAGCCGGGAGCCGGCCGCTGGAGAAGCGGAAGACGACCCCCTCGAGCGGTTCGCGCGCGATGGATTCGCCGCGCTGCAGCGGTTCGGGTTGGAGCTGGAGGCGGCGTTCGCCGGTCCGGATGCTCGTCAGGCGCCTCCTGGGCCCGTCGCGGGTCCGACGCCGGCGTCGCCGGAGCCGGTGCGTCAGGCGGAGCCGCCGGCCGAACGGCTCCGGGTGCTGGAGTGGGAGCTGCGCCGCCTGCTCATCGAGGCCGGGATCGTCGTCCGCGGCGGCGACGTGGCCCGGGTGGTGAGCGCGGCGAGTGGGCAGCGCGTGGAGTGGAAGGCGTGAGGCGTGCGACGGCGCTCGCCGCCCTCCTCCTGTTCGCGGCCTGCGGCGACCGGCAACGCGTCGAGTACGACGGCCCGTTCGCCGGCGACGTGCGCGCCGCGATGACGAAGATCGAGCGCATCACGGGCACGCCGTTCAAGGAGCCGCCGCGCGTGGCGACCCGGCCCCGCTCCGAGTTGCGGGCGATTCTCGAGCAGGAGTTCGCCGACAAGGAGGGCGTGAACCTGCCGCTCCAGGAGCGCGCGTATCGCGTGTTCGGCGTGCTGCCCGCCTCGGTCGACCTGCGGGCGCTGCTGCTCGATCTGCTCGTGGAGCAGGTCATGGGCTTCTATCTCCCGGCCGACACCACGCTCTATCTCGTGGACGATGTGCCCGGGCAGGTGCGGGAGTTCCTCATCACGCACGAGCTCGTGCACGCGCTGCAGGCCCAGTACCTGAATCTCGATTCCATCCAGCGGATCGAGCGCCAGGACGACCGTCAGATGGCCGCGCAGGCGGTGCTCGAGGGGCAGGCGCAGTTCGTGGCGATGCGGGGGTTGGGCAGCTTCGCCTCGGTCGAGCAGCAGCGCACGGCCATCAGGCGCAGTCAGAGCGAGATGCCCGAGTTCGCGGCCGCGCCGCTCTTCGTGCAGGAGATGCTCATCTTTCCGTACCTGAGCGGCAACGAGTTCGTCCGGCAGTTTCTCGACAGCATGCCTGGCGAGTCGTTGTACGATGCGGGCGTGATGCCGACCTCGACCGAGCAGCTGCTCTACTGGACGCGTTATGCGGGAGAGCGGGACGCGCCCACGCACGTCGAGCTCCCGGCCCCCCGCTCCGGCACCGCCGTCTACGACAATACCCTCGGCGAATTCGGCACGCGGCTGCTGCTCTTCATCCACGCGCGCGACCAGGCGCTGTCGCTGGGCGGCGCCCAAGGGTGGGACGGCGACCGCTACGTGCTGATCCGCACGCCCCGCGGCGACGGCCTCGCGTGGGTCACGATCTGGGACTCCACGGTGGATGCGGCGGAGTTCGGGACCGCGATGCGCCGCGCGATCGACCGGCGCTTCTACGAACCGGCCGCGCGCCGCCTCCCTGACGGCAGCACGACGTTCGACACGGGCGAGCGCGCGCTGCGCCTGTGGGGGGGCGAGATCGCCGGCCGACCGGCCGTGCTCTACGTGGACATGCCGGCGGGGGAGGGGACGGACGTGGTGGGTCTCGAGGGGGTGCGGCTGCAGGAGCAGGACTAGGAACTCGGGGTCGGATGGCAGAATACGGCCGCCCCAGCTCCTAGCTCCTAGCTCCTAGCTCCTAACTCCTAACTCCTAGCCCTGCAGCCACGCCGAGATCAATTTCACCGGCAGGCTCATGAAGCCGATAATCGCGCCCAGCAGCCAGCCGAGCCTGACGATCACCGTCAGCTCGCGCTCGATCACGCCACGGATCAGCTCCTCCACCCGCTGCGTGCTGAACGCGAGCACCTTGCGCTCGACCATCGCCTGGATGTCGAACCGCTGCACCAGCACCGGGACCTGCGTCAGGATCCAGCTCCATAACGCGGGGGCCGCCACCTGGACGATCCGGTCGGGCGCGTCCGAGGGGAGCCACCGCCCCGGGCGGCCGATCGGTTTCGTCAACGCCGTCCGGGCCAGCGTGCGCGCGGCCTGTTCGACCCACGAGCGCGCCTGCGCGCTGCGCGCCCCGTCCAGCAGCCAGGCCGCGATCGTCGCGTCCTCCACGCCGCGCAGGAGTTGCCCCCACGTCCGGTGCTCCGCGCGCGCGAGCACGTCGTCCAGCTTCTCCACCAGAAAGCCGCGCGTTCGCTCGGCGCGGAGCACGCGCACTAGATAGTCCGCGGCCGTGCCCACGACCGCCTCCGTCCGTTCCACGTCGGTGCCGACGAGCTCGTGGAGCGGCTTCCGCAGATACTCCACGATGGCGCCGTTGATCGTGCGCGCGATCTCGTCGCGCACCAGCGGATCCTCGAGCAGCCCGGCGATCTGCTCTACGCCGTCGCGCTCCAACGAGTCGATCATCTTCTCGACGTTGCGCTCGGTGACCATCAGCCTGGCGAGCACCCGCTCGTGGAAGCGCAGGTCGTCGATGAAGCGCGCGAAGAGCCCGTGCAGCGCGGCGCGGATGCGCTCCCGCGACGCGGGGTTCGCCAGAAAGTGACCGAGTTTCTCGACGGCCAGGGGGAGATAGTTCGCGATCGCGCGCTCGATCGTCTCCACGACCGGCGCGGGGATCCGCTCGAGCATCGGCTGGTCCGAGGCGAGCAGCTCAGCGGCGTGCCGCGTGAGGTATTCACGGATGCCTTGCTCGAGCTGCGGGGCGTTGGCCAGCTCCTCCGCCCAGGCCGACGCCCGCTCGCGCAGCTCGGCGCGGCGCGCGGGCGTCAGCACTTCGCCGATCGGCGTGTGCTCCAGGTCGCGGCGCGCTCGCGCGACGAACTCCCGGACCCGGTCGGCGAACTCCGGTGTCTCCACGTAGGCGGCGTACTGGCGCCCCGCGATCGGCCCGATCTCACCTAACGCGTGCTCGACCTCCTCGAACACCGCCGGCGGCAGGAGCGACTGCACCGAGCCCCGCTCGGTGTCCAGAATCCCGCGGACCAGCTCATCGAGCTTGGCATCGAAGGTGGCCCGGAACCCCGATCCCTCGATCTCGCCCAGGATGTCGGCGGGCGTGAGCAGCCGTTCGCCGACCGTGCGGCCGAGGCTTCTGGCCAGCCGCGGCTTGTTCTTCGGGATGGCGCCCTGAAAGCCGAACCGCCGCTCGTGCGGATTGAAGAGCATCCACACGGCGACGGAGTTCGTCAGACCGCCAGCGACCGAGCCGAACAGGACGCTGATCGCGGTCTCGACCAGGAGCGGATCGATCGGCACCTACTTGGTGCTCTCCGCCGTCAGGGGTCGCTTGCGGGCGACCTGGCGCTCCGGCTCGACGCGCGGCGGCTCCGGCTGGGGCAGGTCGGCGACCGGCGCCGGCTCGGCCGGCAGCAGTGCGAGCCGGAGCACCTCGTCCATCGACTGGGCGAAGCTGAACGCCATCTTCTCGCGCACCTCGTCAGGCACGTCGCGCAGGTCCTTCTCGTTGGAGGCCGGCAGGATCGTGTGCCGGAGCCCGCCGCGATAGGCGGCGAGCACCTTCTCCTTCACGCCGCCGATCTCGAGGACGCGCCCGCGGAGCGTGACCTCGCCGGTCATCGCCACGTCTCGCCGCACCGCCCGCTCGCTCAGCGCGCTCGCGATCGCCAGCGTTACGGCGATCCCCGCGCTCGGCCCATCCTTGGGGATGGCGCCGGCCGGGAAGTGGATGTGCAGGTCGAAGTCGCGGAACGCCGCCTCGTCGATGCCGAGCTGCGCCGCCCGCGAACGCACGTAGGAGTACGCCGCGTCCACCGACTCGCGCATGACGTCGCCGAGCTGCCCCGTCACGAGCAGCCGTCCGGTTCCCGGCATCTTGAGCGCCTCGATCACCATCAGGTCGCCGCCGGTCGAGGTCCAGGCGAGGCCCGTCACCGCGCCGACCTCGGGCTCCCGCTCGATCAGGTCCGCCGGGTAGCGCGGCGGCCCGAGGATGTCTTCCACCATCGCGAGATCGACCACCCACGCGCCCTCCTCGCCCTCCGCCTTGCGACGCGCGCGCTTGCGCATGATCGCCGCGATGTTGCGCGAGAAGCCGCGCAGCCCCGCCTCACGCGAGTACCCGCTCGACACGTGGCCGAGCACGTCGTCGGTGAACTGGAGGTCGGTCTCGCTCAGGCCATGCTCATCCAGCAGCTTCGGAAGCAGGTAGCGCCACGCGATCTCGACCTTTTCCTCGATCGTGTAGCCAGCGATGCGAATGACCTCCATGCGGTCGCGCAACGGCGCCGGGATGTCGAACAGGTTGTTCGCCGTGCAGATGAACAGGCAGCCCGACAGGTCGAACGGCAGATTGAGGTAGTGGTCGACGAACTCGTCGTTCTGCGACGGGTCGAGCACCTCCAGCATCGCCGCGGTCGGATCGCCGGACGGGCCGCCGTGCGACATCTTGTCGATCTCGTCGATCATCAGCACCGGATCCTTCACCTGGACGCGCCGCAAGGCCTGAATGAGCAGGCCGGGCATGGCGCCCACGTAGGTGCGCCGATGGCCGCGGATCTCCGCCTCGTCGCGCACGCCGCCGACCGAAATGCGGTAGAACTCGCGGCCGATCGACTGCGCGATCGCCTCGCCCAACGACGTCTTGCCCGTGCCCGGCGGGCCGACGAAGCAGAGGATCGGACCTAACGGGTCGCCCCCCCGCAGCTTGCGCACCGCGAGGTATTCGATGATCCGTTCCTTCGCCTCCTTCAGGCCGTAGTGCTTCTTGTCGAGCGCTTCCTGCACCTTGGGCAGCGTGATCTCGTCGTCGCCCGACCGTTTGTGCCAGGGGAGGGCCAGGATCCAGTCGAGGTAGTTGCGAATGACCTGGTACTCGCTCGACGCCGGGGACAGCATGCGCAGCCGCTCGGTCTCGCGCTTCGCTTCCGCGAGCGCTTTCTCGGGCAGGCGCGCCTCCTCGACCTTGCGCAGGAGATCCACGGCTTCCTTCTCGCCCGGATCGGTCTCGCCGAGCTCCGCCTGGATCGCGCGCAGCTGCTGCCGCAGGTAAAACTCGCGCTGGTGCTGTTCGATCTTCACCTCGGTCTGCCGCTTCACATCCTCCATGACGCGAGCGC
The DNA here is from genome assembly GCA_035461825.1 of Gemmatimonadaceae bacterium. GTDB lineage: Bacteria > Gemmatimonadota > Gemmatimonadetes > Gemmatimonadales > Gemmatimonadaceae > JALZIF01. Next base: position 709 of record DATHUW010000071.1, on the reverse strand, counting down.
GCTGCACCTCGCGCTCGAGCCGGCCGAGCACGAACCGGAGCCGCTCGCCAACATCCAGACGCTGGAGGATCTCGTCCTTGTCCTGGATGCGGAAGTTCATGTTGGTGGCCGCGAGGTCGGCGAACCGCCCCGGATCCACCATGTTCATCTTGAGGATCTGGGGCACCTCGTCCGGGATGCGCTCGACCAGCTCCGCGAGCGTCTCGGCCGCGCTCACGAGCCGGGTCATGAGCTCCTCGGCTTCCACGGGATCGGGAATCGTCTCCCGGGCGCCGCGGACGCGGGCGACGGGGTAGGGCTCCCGTTGCTCGACCCCCTCGACGATGATCCGCCGCAAGCCCTGGAGGGTGATCTGGACGGTGTCGCCCGGCAGGTTGATCCGCTCGTGGACCCGCGCCGCAACGCCGACCCGGCCGACGAACAGCTCCGGATTCATGACGTCGTCGTGGTCGCCGGACGCGATGACCAGGCCGACGATGAGCCCGTTTTCCTCGTAGTTGCGGAGCAGCGAGAGGTTCTCCGGCGATCCCATCTGCACGGCGATCGTCCCCAGGGGGTAGACGATCGTGGACCGCAGCGCCATGAGCGGCAGGGTCGGGGGCAGCTCGGATCGGAGAATCTCGTCGCGGCGTTGGGCTCGGGGCATGGGCTCGGGGAACGGCTGGAGGGTGAGGCGAGGAACGGAAAGTATAACTGGGGATTGGGGATT
>DATHUW010000070.1:0-29777 GCA_035461825.1 Gemmatimonadaceae bacterium | reverse complement strand
TTCCTCACCGCCGGCGGAGCGATTCTGCGGTTCGATCCCGACAGCGCACCACGCACCAGCCAGGTGGCGCTGAAGTTCGGCGGCGGACTCCAGTTCGGCAGCCCGGGCAGCGTGCGGCTGTCCGTGTTCGCCGAGGACATGATGTTCCGGCTGAACCGCTATTCGCTCGCGGCGCGCGATCCGATGGGGCCGCTGCAGTCCGACTCGGCGGCCGACGATGTGCGCCACAATCTCTCGGTCGGAGCCGCGGTCCACATTCCGCTAGGCGGCTCCGCCCCGTTCGAGGAAGGCGTGGACATCGGCCTCGGCGCCGTCGGAATGCCGATCGAGCTGTTCGCCGGTCGCCTCGACTTCGACGATGATGCGGGACTCGCTCGGCAGGACGTGCTTGGCGCGCGGGCCGGCGTGAACTTCGGTCGCCTCGTGAGCCTGCGCGGCTACTTCTGGCACGGCGTGAGCGACGACTTCGACGACACCGCCCCGATCCGAAGCTGGGGTGGCGAGGCGCAGTTCAATCTCGGCACTGGTTCGGGCATCGTGCCGTATCTGCTCGCGGGCGCCGGCAAGATCGACTTCCGGGATGACTACCGCGACATCGCCGGCAACCCGCGTGAGGATCGTACCGCGCTCATCCTCGGCGGCGGAGCCGCCCTCGCCCTCAACGAGCACCTCCGCCTGACGTTCGCGGCCCGCGACTACCTGTTCTCGGAGCAGGATATCTCGGATGTGGCGAGCACCGACGATCTGCGTCACAACTGGATGCTGAGCGCGGGATTCCACTTCAACGTCTTTGCCCGGGATCCACGACCGCCGGTGCGAACCGTGCGGCAGCTCGACACCGTCCGCGTCTCGCGGATCGACACGCTGCGACAGCGCGATACCGTGTTCGTGGATGAAGTGACGGGCGAGCGCATCCCGGCCGAACGTGGCCGCATGCTGGCACGTGAGCGCGACGATCGGCGGGACTCTCTCGAGCGGGATGACCGGGCGCCGCGGCGAGAGATGGTCGAGCGAAGCGAGGTGGAGCGCCGAACGGGTGAGGCACGCGAGGATCGCGGGGGAACGGAGCGCGGCTACCGAGGCGACGAGACGATCGTGATCCCGGTTCCCATGCAGGGCGAAATCTACATTCGCTATGGACCGGAGGACGAGGGGAGCCCCGGCGAGGCCCGCTTCCGCCGCTTCGGCCCTCCGCAGCAGCAGCCCGGTATGCGCCCGCAGGGAGCGCCCGGCGCCATCACGGACACGCGCGAGGACCTCCGCGCGATCATCCGCGATGAGCTCGATCGAGCGCGCATGTCGGAATCGGCCGCTGCATTGATGCGCGCGGATACGGTGCGGGCTGGCGCCATCGTGCAGGGCCTGACGAGCGAGGAGTTCCTTCAGCGGCTGGAGCAGCGACTTACCGATCGCAGCGCGGCGCAGCGGGATTCGGTGCGCGCGATCGTCCGGCAGGAGATCGGCGCGACATTGCCTGACGATCGCATGGACGACCGCATCGCGCGGATCGTCGACGAGCGCATGCGCGACGCGCTGGACGAACGCGACCGGCGTTTTCAGACCCAGCTGGACGAGCGCGACCGGCGTCTTCAGACCCAGCCCGAGGCCCCGTCGGTGATCGTGGTTCAGGGCGACACGGCGCGCGCGGTCACTGTCGCGGCGGCCGAACCGCCGCGGCCGGTATTCACGGAGCTCGAACCGCAGTCGTGGGCTGGATATTCTGGCTTCACGGTGAACGACGGCGCGCAGTTCCTGCTCGGCGGCCGCTTGGACCTGGGCGCAATCTCGACGGGCCTTACCGAGATCGACTTCATACCGGAACTCGCCATCGGCGTCGGAAGCGGAGCGACGAGCCTGCACATCGCGGGAAACGCGCGCTACCGCTTCGGCGGATGGCAGGTGAACGGACTCGGTCTCGTGCGCCCGTACGGGCAACTCGGCCTGGGGCTGCTGAACTTCAGCAATAATGTGCATGGACGGGACGGCCTGGATCTGGTCATCAACGCCGGATACGGTGTGACGGCGGAGTCGCCGGGGCCGCGCGGATTCGCCTACAGCGGCGCCCGCGAGCTGTTCATCGAACATCAGGGAATTGGATTCTTCGGTCTCAACCGGCTGCTGGTTGGGCTGGTGTGGGGCAACTGACGGAACGCATGAAGAGAAGGAGGAGGCGGTATCGCTGAATTCGAGGTCGAGCTCAGACGCGGCGTCCGACGGATCTGGGCAATGGTTGGAGTTGGGGGTGCTCGCGCTGGTCCTGGTGTCGCTCCGGCGACAAGACCGTAGCGGCGAGCCTGCGCGAGCGAGGGGTGAAACGAAACCCCAGCACCCCGCGATTTGGGCTGTAGCAGCAGGGAGCAAGAAAAAAAGCGCTGCCCCACGTACGTGGTGCAGCGCTTCGAATTGCCCCTCCTGGGATCGAACCAGGACTCTCCTGATCCAGAGTCAGGCGTGTTGCCAGTTACACCAAGGGGCAGCGAATATCCCCGGCCGGGGCTGGGGCGATTTCGGAGCCCAAATTTCGGCACGGCAGAGGGGATTATCAAGGGCGGGACGCGAGGGGCGAGGGACGAGGGGGCGAGGGACGCGGGGGAACGACACGGACTCGCTGCCGCGCTAGACGCCAGACATGCCTATCGAACGCGTCCCTCGCCCCGCGTCCCCCCCCCGTGACTTCCCCGTGACCTCCGCCCTCCCCCCTTCGTCTTGACGGCAATGCGGGGGACGGCTAGCATTCTTGCAGTCGCCCGGCCCCGCGCGGATCGCGGGGCCGTGTGCGTTTGGCTCTCGGGGCTGTAGCTCAGTTGGGAGAGCGCTGCAATCGCACTGCAGAGGTCAGGGGTTCGACTCCCCTCAGCTCCATGGCTTCGGCGCGCCCAAGCGCGGTCCGATATTTGAATACGCGAACACCCAGTCGGTCCGGCTCTTCGATCGGTAGGACGGAGAGTTCCAATGTGACGAGTAGTCCGGATCGCACAGCGAAGATCGATGCCCGCCACTGTCCGGTAGGACGGAGAGTTCCAATGGCAGTGCGCGAGGCACTTCGCTGAACTGACATACGCGCCGTCGGGCAGTCGTCCGGTGGCGCGTTCTGCATCCGGCTGCCAGCGGCGCCCGGCGCCGAGCCGCGCGCCGCCGCGAGCCCGCTCCCGCTTTCCCCGGAGCGCCGGCGGTGAGATACTCCCCCATGCCTCAGCGCTCCCCCGCCCCCGTCCCCGCTCCGGCCCCGACCTTCGCGGCCCTCCGCGCCACCGACATCCTCGCCGCCGCGCGGCGCATCGCGCCGCTCGTCACCCGCACGCCGCTCAAGCGCTGTGGCCGACTATCGCGCGAGCTCGGCGGCGACGTCTACCTCAAGCTCGAGAACGAGCAGGTCACCGGCTCGTTCAAGGCGCGCGGCGCATCGAACACGCTCGCCCTCATGTCCGACGAGGAGCGCGCGCACGGCGTCGTCGCCTCCTCCGCCGGCAATCACGGCCTCGGCGTCGCGATGGCCGCCAGGCACTTCGGCGTGCAGGCCACGATCTTCGTCCCGCGCACGGCGCCGCTCGTCAAGCGCCGCGGCATCGAGTCCCTCGGCGCCACGGTGAACGCCGAGGCGCCTGACTACGACGCGGCGATGGAGCTCGCGACCGCGTACGCGCTGCAGCACGGCGCCATGTTCATCCATCCGTGCCTCGGCGACCCGCTCATCGCCGGCCAGGGCACCGTGGCGCTCGAGATCCTCGAAGAGCTGCCGTCGCTCGGCACCATCGTCGTGCCGGTGGGGGGCGCGGGGCTGCTCGCCGGCACCGGCGTCCTGCTGCGGCACATGGCCCCGTCGGTCCGGATTCTCGGCGCCCAGTCGGTGCGGACGGCGGCGATGGCGAGGTCGATCGCCGCAGACCGCGTGGTGCCGATCCCGAGCGAACCGACGCTGGCCGACGGGCTGGCTGGCGGCATCGACGACTTCGCGCTCGACGTGGGCCGGCACGCGCTCGACGGAATCGCGACGATCGATGAGGATGCGATCGCGGCAGGCATCCGGTTCCTGCACGCGGAGGAGGAGATCGTGGCGGAGGGCTCCGGCGCGGTCGGCGTGGCGGCGCTGCGCACCGGTGCCTTACAAGTCGAGCGCTTCCCCGCGGCGATCGTGATCACGGGGCGCAACATCGACGAGGCGCGGCTGAACGAGGTGCTGCGCGCGCGCTGACGCGCGAGCGAGACGGTCGCCCACACCCGGCGGCGTCTATATTTCCACCCGCCATGAGCCTCACCCTGCGCTTCCTCGGCACCTCGGCCGCGCGCCCCACCGTGGAGCGTGGCGTCTCCTCCCTCGCCATCGTGCGCGAGGGAGAGACGATGCTCATCGACTGCGGCGAGGGAACGCAGCGGCAGATGATGCGGTACGGGATCACGTTCAACCTCGGCGACATCTTCTTCACCCACTTCCACGGCGATCACTTCTTCGGGGTGATCGGCCTGCTGCGCACGATGGCGCTGCAGGGCCGGACGGAGCCGCTGCGCTTGTGGGGACCGCGCGGCGCGCACCGCATGCTGCGGCGCGCGATGGAGCTCGGGATGGACCGGATCGCCTTCCCGGTGGAGATCGTGGAGCTGGCGCCCGGCGAGGCGGTGCGCCGGGCCCAGTACGCCATGGTGCCGTATGCGGCCGCGCACGGCGGTGGTGCGTTAGGCTTCGCGCTGATCGAGGACGAGCGGCGCGGGCGCTTCAACCCCGACCGGGCGCGCGAGCTTGGCATCCCGGAGGGGCCGCTGTGGGGTCGCATTCACCGCGGCGAGCCGGTCACGCTGGACGACGGCCGCACGATTCCCCCATCGGAGCTCGTGGGCCCCACGCGCCCGGGCCGCACGGTCGTCGTCACCGGCGACACGCGCCCCAGCGAGGAAACCATCCGGATCGCGTCAGGCGCCGATCTGCTGATCCACGAGGCGACGTTCGGCGAGGAGGAGTCCGAGCGTGCTTCGGCGACGGACCACGCGACCGCTCGTGAGGCGGCGGAGGTGGCCCGGCGCGCCGGCGCACGCCGGCTGGTGCTCACGCATTTCTCGGCACGCTACTCCCGCGATGCGAGCGACCTGCTGGCCGAGGCACGCGCCGTGTTTCCGGAGACGACGCTGGCGCGGGACGGGATGGAGGTCGAGGTGGAGTATCGGCCGGGAATCGGGAATGGGGAATCGGGAATCGACGGCTGATGCCCCCCGACGATTCGCGAGCGCCCCGTCGGCTACGGCGTTATGGCAACCGTCGTATCCAGCGTGATCTGCCCCCGCAGCGTGGCCGATATCGTCGCCGTGCCCTCCGCGTTCGCGCTCAGCAGCCCGCTCACGGTGCCGATCTGTGCCACCGCGGCGGGGGTCACGGAGTAGCGCGCGAAGGTGTCGCGCACGAACGTCCCGTCGTTGTACCACACGCCGGCATCCACCGTCATCGTGTCGCCGACCTGGAGCGCCGTGGTCCGCAGCCGGAAGCCGCCCGACCCGACGGTCGTCTGGATGGTCTCCGGGCTGCAGCCGATCGCGAGGGCGGCCAGGACGGCCGCCATCAACGCGCGGCGCGCCAGCCGTCGGTTCGCTACACGTCGCACGTCAACCCGCCTGCGTGAGAGGGACATTCAGCGGATGCGACGCGGCCGAGATGCGCATCGAGCGGCGGAAGAGCCGCGCGAGGGCCCGGTCGTCGAGGGAGGCCAGCACCGTCGCGGGGTCGAGCCGCGCGGTGACATCCCGCGCCAGGGGGCCGCTCACCTGCGTCCATGCATAACGATCCAGCCTGGCCGTGCGGCCGTTCGGATGGTGGAAGACGAGCATGGCGTTGCTGGCGCCCGGGCTCTTGACCTGGACGCCCCAGCGAATGCCGTCGGGCGATCGAAACACGCGCATGTGCGGAGAGTGCGAGTCGGGTGCGCTTCGTCAGGCGATCGCGCGGGGCGCGATGCGCATGCGCCCGTCGAATCCCGCGTCGGCCTCGTGCCAGTGCTCGACCGCGGGCTCGCCGAGCCGCCAGCAAAGGTACGCGAGCCGCCCGCCGATGTGGGAGGGGAAGTCGACCAGGCCTTCCTCGAACCCGCGGAAGGAGACGCCAAGCGCCTCGAGCTGCGCGATGTAGACCGCGATCTGCTCGGCGAGGCGCCGGAGCTCGGCCTCGTCGTGCGTTTCCGGCCGCACGTCGGGCCCGCCCACCCGATTCGCCGCCTCGACTTCCGTGGCGACCAGGAGCTCGTGCCACTCCCGGTAGGCGCGCATGATGTTCTCCACGACCCGCCGCACTCGCGGCAGCGCGCGGTTCGCCTGCTCGATGGTGAAGACGCGGCGACGCATGGGGGTATCGTGGAGCGAGCGCGGGAAGGGGTCAAGTGTCGGGAGGCGGGAGGCGGGAGGCGGGAGGCGGGAGGCGGGGCGTAGGGATCAGGCGATCGGCGCGAGTATTGCGCATCGAGACGATTACGTTCAGCGCATGCGTGCCGCCTTCCGATTCCCGACTCCCGCCTCCCGCCTCCCGACTCCCGACTATGACCACCAGCCGAGAAACCGACTGGATGAACCACCCGGCGATTCGCGCGCTCGTGGAAGCCGCCGCGAAGCTCACGCCCCCCGAGCGCATCACGATGGTCAAGGGGCTCATCCCCGCCCTCGCCGATGCGCTCCCCAAGGAGGAGTTCGACGAGTTCATCGAGGAGCTGCGCCTCAAGGGCGAGCGGTATCGTGAGGCGAAGGAGCACCCCGGCGAGGGCCGCGCCCAGCGGCAGACGCCCGGCGAGCGTCGCTAGGCAGCCCGGCGCCTAGCGCCCCTCCTCCATCGTCCGCTCCTCGAGGCGCCGCTCGCGGCGCCGCTGCGCCGCCTCGTAGCGCCGCCGCTCGACTTCCGTCTCGGGAATGACCGGCGGCACCGGCATGGGGCGGCCGTTCCGGTCCACGGCCACGAACGTGAGGTAGCAGGAGTTGGTGTGCCGCCGCGACCCGCCGATCATATCCTCCGCCTCGATGCGCACGCCCACCTCGAGCGAGGTACGGCCGACGTAGTTCACGCTCGACTTCATCACGACGAGATCGCCGACGTGGATCGGCTCCCGGAAGTCCACGCGATCCACGGAGACGGTGACGCACGACATGCGCGCGTGGCGGATCGCGGCGACGGCCGCCGCCTTGTCCATCATGGCGAGGATCACACCGCCGAACACGTGACCGAGGTTGTTCGCGTGCTGGGGCATCATGATCTCGGCGGTCTCGTGCTGCGACTCCGAGACCGGACGGCCGGACGAAGCGGCCGGACGCGCGGGTTGGCTCACGGGAACGTGACGGGTCGGGTAGGAGTGGAGACCGGCGTCGGGGCGCCGCGTCGCGGGAGCGGACGCAGCGGCGCGGCGTCCGACGCGTACCGCGCCCGCGGACGCAGGACGGCCGGCCCTGACACGGTGCGCGCGTCCTCCGAGTACAGCACCGCCTCGTCGAAGGCACGCGCGAGCGCCTGACGAGTCGCGGAATCGGTGCCCGCCCGGAGCCACTGGAGCCGGTACGCGGGCGCGGGAATGCTCGCCAGCCGCCACACGTGGCCGCCTGCCGTGTCGCGCACGACGAGCCGCGCACGGTCGCCGATCGAGTCGTAGCGCGCCTCGACCACCACGGATCCGTGCCGCCAGGCGTGGGTCATCGAGTCGGCGCTCGCAACAGGCAGCGTCTCGCGCACCTCGGCCCACCACTCGGGTATCGGAGCGCGGATCGGCTCGAGCGGCAGCACGATCCCGCCGGCGATCGGCCCGGTCCCCGTCGCTGCGAACTCCACCGCCGGTTCGCCCGCGAGCGCGGCCAGCGTGAACGACGCCGGGTCGAACGTCACGTCAGGGAGGGTCGGAATCGCCTCCCGAGCGCGCTCATCGCCCGAGGCAATCACGGAATCGATGGCCACCGAGAAGCGACGCGCACCCTCCGACGTCAGGCGCCGCGCCGCCGAGTCACCGAACAGCTTCTCCAGGGTCGCCGTCGTGCCGTCCCGGAGGTCCACGACGCCGCGGCGAACCTCGTGCAGCTCGTTCGTCCCCTCGAGCGTGCCATCGACGCGATACTCAATGGACAGGAAGGGCCCGTGCTGGTCCACCGTCAGCACTTCGCCGAGCACGTCGATGTGCGGCTGCTCCTCCACCTCCTCGCTTGGCGCGAGCCGCCGATCGCGTGGATGCTCGTGCGCGTACCAGCGGGCGAGCGACGTGATGGTGGTGTCGTCGAAGACCAGGGCGGAATCGCCGGTGATGAGATCGCGGCGATAGATCCGCTGGCCGACGAGCAAGGCGCCGCGGAACGACTGATCATCGTCCGCGACGTAGATCTCCACCAACCGGCCGTCGAGCCGCACGAGCTGGATCGGCGATCCGCGCACCCGGAAGCGCGCCTCCTCGTTGCGCACCCAGAACGTCGAGTCGCCGGCGAGCAGCAGAAACTCGGCGTCTGGCGGCGGCGGACCCGAGGGGTCGCGGTCGCAGGAGACGATCCCGAGGACGGAGAACAGCGTGACCGCGGCGCGCCGGAAGGGCATACGCGCGGAATATAGCGAACCCGGCCGCGACAGCTGTGACGAGGCGAGCGGACGCGCGTTTAGATTTGGCATCCGTCGTTTCGCCCGCCTCACACCGGTCGCTGCATGCGCGTCGCATCTCTTCTCGCCGTTCTCGCCGTTCTCGCCGTCGTCGCCGGATGCACGGCATCCGAAGCCGAGCCGAACTCGACCGCGCAGCAGCAGGCTGGCGCGGCCCCGACCGGAGGTGTGGGATCTGTCGCATCGGCGGCGCCCGACTCGTCCCGGCGATCCGCGAGCGCGGACTCGGGGGCCGCGGCACGCCCCCCATCAGCCCCGGCCGGGCCGCGATCGAGCAGCGCGTCCGCATCGGGACGGCTGACGCCGGCCGACGTGCCGGTGGTCCGCGGCCTGTACGTGAATCGGTGGGCCGCGCAGAGCGCCGCGCGCATGCGGTCGTTGATCGCGATCGCCGACAGCACGGAGATCAACGGCTTCGTCATCGACCTGAAGGACGAGTTCGGGCTGAACTACGCGTCGGCCGATTCGCTGGTGCGACGCAACGCCGGCAATGGCGGGACCATCCCGCGACTCGGTGCACTCCTCGACACGCTGCACGCCCACGGGATCCTGCCGATCGCGCGCATCGTCGTCTTCAAGGACTCGGTCGCGGCCCGGGTGAACGCGGGCCATACGATCCGGCGTCCCGACGGCGGCGCATGGCGCGACAAGGAAGGACTCGCCTGGGTGAACCCGTACGACCGCGAGATCTGGGAGTACAACATCCGCGTGGCCGAGGAGGCGGTGCGGTTAGGCTTCCCGGAGATCCAGTTCGATTACATCCGCTTCCCGGAGCCGTACGCGAGCCTGCCGAAGCAGGTCTTTCCGGGCGCGGAGCCGGGGCTCACGAAGCCGAAGGTACTCGCCGCCTTCCTGGACGAGGCGTGCGGACGCATCCGGAAGCTCGGCGGCCGCTGCACGGCGGACATCTTCGGCCTGGTCACCACCGTACCGGGCGCGCTGGAGATCGGGCAGTCGTGGGAGGAGCTGGCGCGGGTGACGGACGTGCTGCTTCCGATGGTGTACCCATCGCACTACCCGCGCGGCGCGTTCGGCCTGGATCGACCTAACGCCCAGCCGTACGAGGTGATCAAGACCGCCATCGCGCGCGCGCGCGAGCGGAACGAGGCGCTGGGTCTCCCCGCCGGCGAGCAGGTGCGCCCCTGGCTGCAGGCCTTCAGCCTCGGCCAGCCGCCGTACGAGGCACACCACGTGCGCGAGCAGATTCGCGGCGTGTACGACGCGGGCTACAGGGGGTGGATCCTGTGGCACCCGGGGACGAAGTACGGGCCGTTTCTGGCGGCTTTAGAGGCGAAGAGAGATTAGGGCATAGTGAATGGGGGAAGGGGCCAGGGGCCAGGGGCAAGGTGCTGGGGATCGCCAACCCCCGGCCCCTGGCCCCTTCCCCTACCCCCTATCCCCCTATCTCCTCTACCCCCTCCAACAGCCGCTCCACTTCCTCCTCCGTCGTGTAGATCGAGCACCCCGCCCGCACCACGCCGTCGGGAGCGCGGCCGTAGCGCTCGATCACCGTCGCGGCATAGAAGTCCCCGTGCGACGCGAACACCGCACGGTCGGCCAGATGCCGCGCGACCGCTTCGGATGAGACGCCGAGCACCGTGAACGCCACCGTCGGCGTGCGCGGCGTGCCCGGCGGCGGTCCGTAGAGCGTCACGGCCTCGCTGGCGGCGAGTCCGTCCCACATCCGCGCCAGGAGCCGCTCGCCGCGCTCGTGCGCGGCCGCGAAGGCTCGGGTCAGCCGCTCCCGCCGCGTGCCGGATGAGCCGCCCAGTCCGGCCAGCCAGTCGACCGCCGCGGCCGCGCCGACGATCCCTTCGTGGTTCTGCGTCCCCGTTTCGAGCGACTCCGGAGGCTCGTCAGGCGCCGGCGCGAGGCGCGGAAGGTCGAGCGAGGCCGCGATCTCCCGGCGCGCGTAGAGCACTCCGACGTGGGGCCCGTAGAACTTGTAGGCCGAGCACCCGAGGAAGTCGCAGCCGAGCGCCTGGACGTCGGTGAGGACGTGCGGGGCAGCGTGGACGGCGTCCACGAACACCACCGCGCCGTGCCGCCTGGCCAGCGCGCCGGCCTCGCGCACATCGGTGATGGTCCCGAGCGCATTAGACGCGGTGCCGATCGCGAGCACGCGCGTGCGCGGGCCGATCGCGCGCATGAGCGCGCCCTGGTCGAGCGTTCCGGACGACGTGTCGAGCGGCACGGTCACCAGCGTGACGCCACGTTCGCGCGCGAGCGCCTGCCACGGGGCAACGTTGGCGTGGTGGTCGAGCTCGGTGACCACGATCTCGTCGCCGGGACCGAGACCCCGGCCGATTGCGCGGGCGACGTGGAAGGTCAGCGTCGTCATGTTCGCGCCGAACGCGATCTCGTACGGGGAGGCGTTCAGGAAGTCGGCGAGCGACTCGCGCGCGGCCCACAACATCGCATCCGTCTCGATGCTCGTGGGGTACGCCCAGTGCGTATTCGCGTTATGGCGCAGCAAATAGTCGGTCATGGCACCCGCGACTACCCGGGGCACCTGCGTGCCCCCCGGGCCATCGAAGTAGGCGACCTCCCTCCCCTCGTGGTGCCGGGTGAGCGCCGGAAACTCGGCGCGGATTTCCTTCAGTGTCGGGGCGCCGAGGCCGCTCGCGGGTTGGGTGGCGGTCACGATGCGCCTCCATCGCGAATCTCCACCCCGGCCATCCGTTCCAGCACGCGCACCGCTTCCACGTGGTCCGCCTCCTCGCCGAGTTCGTTATGCGCGGCCCGGAACAGCTCCGCCGTCAACTGCAGCAGCGGCGACGGCGCCCGCGCGTCGCGCGCCACACCCGCCGCGATCCCGACGTCCTTGTCGAGCAGCGCCAGGCGGAACGTTCGCGGGAACGCTCCGCTCAGCACCCGCGACGGAAACAGATTCTCCGATGCGTTGCTTCGTCCGCTCGACGCGTTGATGACGTCGAGCGCGACGTCCGCGCGCACCCCGCTCGCCGCGAGTGCGGCGAGTCCTTCCGCCGTGCTCCAGATGTGGACGGCGAGCAGCGCGTTGTTCACCGACTTGACCGCATGGCCCGCCCCGACGTCGCCGCAGTGCACGATCCTGCCCGCGAAGGCATCCAGCACCGCGCGCGCCCGCTCGAGCAGCGCGGCGTCCCCACCGACCATCACGGTCAGCGTGCCCGCCGCGGCGCCACTCGTTCCCCCGCTCACCGGCGCGTCCAGGAAGCCGATGCCGCGTTCCTCCAGCCGCGCCGCGATGCGCCGGGAGCTCGCCGGATCGCCCGAGGTGCAGTCGATGAGCATCGCGCCCTCCGCGATGCCGGACAACAGGCCGCCGTCTCCGTCCAGGAGCGCCTCGACCTCGCGCGAGGTCGGCAGGCAGGTAATGACCACGTCCGCGCCGCGTGCCGCGTCGCCGGGCGACGCCGCCACCCGTGCGCCGTGCGCCTCGGCGAACGAGGACGCGGTCGAGGTGGTACGGTTCCAGACCGCGAGCGGCGGGAAGCGGCGCCCGACGTGCGCGGCCATCGGCGCGCCGATCGCTCCGAGTCCGAGAAAGGCGGTTCGCATCAAGGGGAGATCATGGGTGCCGCAAGATCATCGGTGTCAAACCGGACGTCAAACGCACCCTTGACGAAGCCGTGCTCGGCGCCCGAATTAGGGCCATCCTCACTGGGCACGCCCATGACTCGCTGCGTCGGGTGGACGCTGGTCCTGCTTGCCACCGCGTCGTGCGACGGGAATAGCGTGACGAAACCCGTGACGCTCTCCGGCACCCATCCTTTGATCATGATCGACTCCACGCCGCTGCCGGTTTGGGAGCGCACGGCCGCCTCGGGCGACGAGTTGTACACCATCGGCGGCGAGCTGCGGGCGCTCAGCCGCGGTCGCATGGCCGTGGTTCGCGTGACCCAGTGGCACTCGCCTGTGCACGGGCATCTTCCGCCCGATCCGGACACGGTGATCGTGACGTACCGGTACGATGGCACTCGGCTTCTTCTGTCGTATCCGAACACGGTCCCGGGCGGGCCGTACACCGATACGGGAACCGTGGACGACGAGACAATCACGATGCAGACGCGGTTCTTTCTACCCAGCCGAGTGCGCAGCTACCGATACAACGTGCCTTGAGACCGCCTGGCCGACCGGCTTGCGCGTGGGATCGCGCGCCCTCCCCCTTTCACCCCACAGTCCATGCGTCGAATGCTCGCCATCGTTCTGGGACTTTTTGTCGCCGGATGCGGCGGCGAAGGCCCGACCGCGAGCGGCGGTCTGGCGGGCACGTTCGATCTCGTCACGATCGATGGCGTGCCGCCCCCGAAGCTCGAGCTGATCAACATGGCGCTGGACACGCTGTTCGTCACCGGCGCGGAGATGCGGGTGCTGAGCCGAGGGCGTTTGTCGATGGTGCGCCGGCATCGCTGGCACTCGAGCGCGAGTGGGCCACTGCCGGAGGATCCCGACACCGCCATCGTATCCTATCGCCTGTCGGGGACCGCGCTGTTTCTCGACTATCCGGTCACCGTGCCGTATGGGCCGTACACCGACACCGCCGAGGTGGTGGCGGACGACGTCATCACCGTCCGGACGAAGGTCTACGGCCTGGCGCTGGGCACGGTGTTCGTGCGGAACTACCGGTACCAGAGGCGTTAGGACCGGCCAGCACCGGCCGCCCTCGCCCCACGCATCTTGACGGCCGCCGCGCCCGGCCGTGTATTGGACACCCCGGCGACCGCCCCCGCGACGTCACGGGCCACGCCCTCCAACACCATCGCGCATGAGCCCTTTCTTCGTGAGAGCCTGCTGGCGTAGGACGATGCGTCGGTGGTGCGGAGGGGTGGCCGTTCTCCTGATCGGCGCGGCGGCGCAGGCCGTCGCGCAGACCGGCACCGTCCGCGGCTGGGTCCGGTCTGCCACGAACGAAGAGGGGATTCCCCGCGCGACGGTCGAGATCGGGAATCGCCGCACGCTCACCGCCGATGATGGCCGCTTCGAGCTCACCGGGATCCCCGCGGGACGCGCGGAGCTGCGCGTCGTCGCGTTCGGGTATCGGGTCAAGACCGAAACGATCGTGGTCGAGGCGGGGCAGGTCACGACCGTCAGCGTCCCCATGGAGCTCGCGCCCGTCCGGCTGCCGACGGTCGAGACGCGCGCACGCCGCACGACGGAGCGCGAGCGGTTCGAGGACCTGCCTGACGTGGGCGGATTCTCCATCGCCAGTCGCACGATGTCCCAGCTCCCGGGCGTCGGCGAAGCGGACGTGCTGCGCATCGTGCAGCTCCTGCCCGGCGTGCTCGCGCGCAACGACTACGACGCGGGATACAACGTGCGCGGCGGCGAGTCCGATCAGAACCTCGTGCTGCTCGACGGCATCCCGGTGTACAACCCGTTCCACCTCGGCGGCTTGTTCGGCACGTTCATCGACGATGCGGTCGAGAGCGCGGACCTCTACGCCGGCGGCTTCGGTGCCCGATACGGCGGACGCCTATCGAGCGTGCTCGAGGTCGACAGCCGCGAGGAGGCACGAAGCGGGGTGCACGGCTCCGTGGGACTCTCGCTCCTCGCCACCTCGGCGACGCTCGGCGGCGCTCCGGGCGACGGTCGTACGAGCTGGAACATCGCGGCACGCCGCACGTACGCCGACTTTCTGGCGAGCAAGTTTCGGGATGAGGGGTTCCCCTACTACTTCCAGGACGCGCAGGCGCACGTGACACGGGTGCTGCCCGGCGGCGGCACGCTGTCGCTCACGGCGTACGCCGGCAAGGACGTGCTGGACGGCGCGTTCACCGGGCTCGACGACTCGACCAACATCGGCGGCGGCAACCTGTTGTTCGACTGGGGCAACATGCTCGCCGGCGTCACGCTCGATCTGCCGATTCCCCGGCTGCTCGGCGACAGCGCGACCTTTCTGCAGCGGGCGAGCGTCTCGCACTTCGGGACGAATCTGGACCTCGGCGACGGCGGCCTGCGGTTCGAGAATACCGTGCTCGACCTGCGCCTGACGGGTTCGCTCACGCGACACGGCGACACGCACACGCCGGCGATCGGCTACGAGGTGGTCCGGCACGACGTGTCGTACGACATCTTCTCCGACCAGCTCACCGCGAAGCTGTTCGAGCTCGATCAGGCGCCGACGGCCCTCGCGGTGTTCGCGGAGGATCTCTGGCGGGTCACGCCCTCGCTGCTGGCGCGGATCGGCGTGCGCGGGGAGCAGGTGGGCGACGCGGGATGGAGCGGCATCTCGCCGCGCATCGCACTCAAGTACTTCCTTACGCCGGATGTGGCGTTGACGGCGGCAGGCGGCCAGTATGCGCAGTGGATGCATGCCGTCCGCGACGAGGATCTTCCGGTGCGGATCTTCGACTTCTGGATATCGGCGGACGAGCACATCCCCGTCTCGAAGGCGACCCACGCCATCTTCGGCGCCGAAGGCTGGCTCGGGACGTCGCGATTCGTGCGCGTGGAGGCGTTCCTCAAGGAGTACGACCGGCTGCTCGAGCCCGACCCGGCCGACGACCCCACGATCCGCGGCGACGAGTTCCGCGACGTCGAGGGCCGGTCCTGGGGATTCGACGTGCTCGTCAGGCAGCTGGACGCCGGCCCGCTCAGCGGCTGGCTGGCCTACACGTTTACGATGAATGACCGAACCAAGGACGGCGAGGAGTACAAGCCGGCGCAGGACCGGCGCCACAACCTCAATCTCGTGGCCACCTGGCGGACACGCGGCAACTACGTGTTGAGCGGCCGATTCGGATTCGGCACGGGCACGCCGTTCACGCCGATCGTGGGGCAGCTCGTCAGGCGCGTGTACGACCCGGTCCGGCGCGTGTGGGGCCCGGCGGGCGCCGAGCGTCAGACGAACGTGATCGGCGGAGATCGCAACTCGGCGCGCTACCCCGCCTACCACCGGCTGGACTTCGCGATCTCGCGCTCGATCGTCCGCGAGCGCACGACCGTGACGCCCTATCTGCAGATCGTGAACGCCTACAACCGGCGCAACGTGTGGATCTACCAGTTCGACTACGAGGACAACCCGCCCACCAGCGAAGCGATCTCGCAGTTTCCGATCCTGCCCACCATCGGCGTGACGGTGGAATGGTGAGGCGCGCCAGGGGTCTCCGCCTCGCCGCCGTGCTCTCGGCGGCGCTCGCGCTCGCATCGTGCGAGTTCGACGAGAAGACGATCGGCGTCGGACGGCGCGAGGTCGTCGTGCACGCGATTCTGGATCCGAATCCGCCCACGCAGGTCGTCCTCGTCGAGGAGCTCCTCACGGGACGCGTGCGCGTCACCGAGCAGACGCCCGACTCGGCCGATCCGATCGTGAGCGGCGGCGGCGTACCGATCTCCGGCGCGCGCGTCGTGATCACGAACTCCAACGGCGACTCCGCCGTGGCCGTGGAGGATGTCGCGGTCCGCGGCGATGGAAAGGGCGCGGGGGTCTACCGGTTTCGGAACGCGCTCAAGACGGCCGATCAACCCGACTGGCTGCTGATCACGCCAGGCGAGCGCTACTTCCTGCGCGTCGAGACGCAGGGGGGCGCGGTGGTGAGCGGGACCACGCTCGTGCCGAACACCGTGCCGGCGCTGCTGAACACGTCCTCGCGGCCGTTCAATCGCGACCGGGACTCGCTCTTCCTGCAATGGAACGAAGCCCAACAGGCGCATCGCTATGCGTTGCGGGTGGATTCGCCGCGCGGCCCGCTCGTGGTGTTCGTCGACAGCCTGGAATACCTGGTCGCCGGCACGCTGCGCAACTTCTTCACGGAGGGCCTGCCCGCGACGTTCGTGCCGGGCTTCCGCCAGACGATCACCGTCGGTGCGGTGGATGTGAACTTCTACGATTACTTCCGCTCGCAGAACAACCCGCTCACCGGCAGCGGCCTGCTGAGCAACCTGCAGGGCGGCCGCGGCGTGTTCGGCTCGTACGTGATGATGCGGGGACAGACGGTGAACGTCATCGCCGAGCGGGACGAGCCGATCGAGGCGCCGTACCAGCGGTTCGCCGGATCGACCGCCACGACCCCGTTGGGCTTCAACCTGTATCTGGAGTCGGAAACGGCGTCCGGCACGCGCCAGGTGAGCGGCAACTGGACGGGCACCTTCGCGCAAGGCACGCGCGGCATGATCGGGACGATCGACACGCGGAGCCGCCTGACGCTGGCGCTGCTGCGCGGCCAGTTTGCCGACGACACGGTGGACGTGCTGGAGCTCACGTGGGACGGACTCTCGCTGATCGGCTCACTGCGCAGCACGGGCGAGCGCGTGGACTACCGGCGGGCATCGCTCCCGTGATCGCGCGCCTGACGATCCCCGGCATGACGACCGTGCACGCGATCCGGGCGGTGGAGACGGCGCTCGCGATGGTCCCGGGGATCACCCGCTACGAAGTGGCGCTCGGCGCGGCGACCATCGTGCACGACGGCCGAGCGACTTCCGTGGCGCTGCGCGACGCGGTGCGGATCGCGGGGTACGAGGTGGAGGACGTGGAGGAGGATGGGCGGCGGCTGTATTGAGGAGTCAGGAGTTAGGAGGTAGGAGTTAGGAACTAGGGCGCTCAGTCCCTAGCTCCCAGCTCGCTCCTAGCTCGCTCCTAGCTCGCTCCCAGCTCCTAGCTCCTAGCTCCTAGCTCCTCTCGTCACGGATTGAACCAGTACGACGCCTTCACCAGGAACGTGTTGTCCGGGTGCTGGCGGAACAGGTCGCGCGCGTCGCGCCGGAGCTCGAGCTCCGACGCCTGCGGGTCGAAGGCGTTCCGCCCTTGCGACCACACCACGAACAGCGTCGAGCCCGGCCGGTACTCCCACCGCAGCACCGTGTTCGAGTGGAACTGCTTGAAGTTGAAGCCCCCCGGGTCGCCGCCGTCGAACGGCGCGTAGCGGTCCGCGTAGCGCCCCGCGCGGGGATTCGACAGTTCACGCCAATCCGTGTACGTGCCGGTCGAGATGAACGGCTGCGCGTAGAACTGCAGCGACAGCGTCGGGGAGACCGTGAGGTTGAGGCGGCTCGTCAGGCTCGTGGTCTGCTGGTCCAGCCTGGCAAACGTGTAGTGCGTGACGCCGTCGCCCGCGATGTTCCCGCGGAACTGGTTGTCGTTCACCGACGCCTCGTAGAACGCGCCGACGCGGATGTCCAGCCGGCTGGAGGCGCGGATGTTCACCTGCGGCTCCAGGTAGTAGAAGTGGGAGTTCCCCTCGTCGCTGCGGCCGCCGCCGAACCAGAGATACGGCGTCGCGCGATTGCGGCCGTCGCCCTCCCATCCCGCCCAGAAGTTCGCGCTCGCATCGCGCCGCACGGCCGGGCCGCCGCGTGAGGCGCGATCGTCGTAGGTCGTGACCCACTCGGGGTTGTAGTTGAACCCGAGGTGCCCCCACATCTGATTGTCGAACTGGATGTGGCTGTTCTGGTTCAACCCGAAGCCGAGTGGCAGGCCGTCCGCATTCCACTCGTTGAAGTGGTTGAAGTTGAACTGCGCGCGCCGGTACCAAGACGTCGGCTGGTTGCGCTGGATCGCGAACCAGTTCCGGAACAGCTGATGATCGTCACGCGACAGGAAGCCGAGGTCGTTGATCTCGTAGCCTGACGAGTACCGCTGGTAGACCGTCTGAAAGCGCGTCGATCCCCCGCCGAACTTGCTGACCGAGATGCGCTGGGCGTTGCCGCCGAGGCTCGTGCGCGTCGGATCGAAGTCGACCTCGCCATCCGGCCGGGTGTAGTTGTGCGTGCAGCCGAAGCCGGTGCACCGCTGGAGCAGCTCGATCGCCTGCTCGGTGCCCGCCACCCGGCTCGCCGAGACCATCGCCGCGACCTCGTACCGGCGGTCGAAGAAGCGATGCCGCAGGTCGACGCCGCCGGCGTAGGCGCTGCGCCGCAGGAAACCCTCACTGTACTCATCCAGCTGCCGGTTGACGCCCGTGAGCATGACCCCGATGCCGGACTGTCCGCCGTTGAAGTCCTGCTGGAGCCGCCCCACCGCGTAGTTCGTCAGGGGCTCGATCGTCTGATCCTGCGGGCCGTTCTCCTCCTGCGTCACCGCGTTGAGGACGCCCACCGACATGCCATTCGACAGCCGCCCGGTGAGCTTCGCGGCGCCGACGATCGTCGATGCCGTGGGGTTGGAGGCATCGGGATACACGCCGCCGAGCTGTGGGGCGCGCCCGATCCGGCGGGAGTAGAAGAGTCCCCTGCATCCGGTGTCGATGTCACCGCAGTTCACGCGGAACGTGAAGATCCCCGTGCCCTCGAGGAAGAACGGGCGCCGCTCCTGAAAGAACGTCTCGAACGATGTCAGGTTGAGCACCGCCGGATCGGCTTCCACTTGCCCGAAGTCGGGGTTGATGGTGGCATCGAGCGTCAGGTTGGTGGCGAGCCCGTACTTGAGGTCTGCGCCCCCGGTGAACCGCTGCTCGTGCGCGAAGCCGTTTGCCTCGGGGACCGTCACGTTCTTGGTCACGACGTAGGGCGAGATCTCCAGCCGCCGCGGCGAGGGGAGATCCCGGATTCCGCCGATCTCGCCGGCCTGCGACACGTAGCCCTGCACGTTCCGCCGGTACAGCGGCCAGCTGATCCGCGCGCCGGTCCGCGCCACGTCGCGCACGATCATCAGCCCCCACGTATGCTCCGGCTTGTTCCCGAAGCGAAGCTGGCTGAGCGGGATGCGGAATTCCGCCGTCCAGCCTAGCGAATCGATCGACGCTTCGCCATCCCACACCGCGTCCCACGACGCATCCTCGTTCACATCGTCGTAGACGTAGAAATCGCGCTTCACCCCGGCGGGATTGAGCGCGAATTGATAGGCGGTACGGCGGTCGAAGTACGAATCGATGACGAGCTTGACGTGCTCCGAGTACACGCGGACATCGCGCCGAGCAAGCTGGGAGACGATGCTGTCGGGCGCCGGATCGAACATCCGGACCATCACGTAGAGGTTCCGGTCGTCGTACAGCACGCGCGCCTCGGTACGGAACCGCGTTTCCGCGCCCTCGTTGGGCTCGTACTCGAGGAACTGGTCGATCAGCGGCGCCGTAGCCCACGCGGGATCATCGGGCGCGCCATCGATCGTCGGCGCGCTCGTGGCGCGTGCCGCGACCGCGGTCGTGGCGCTGGACATTCCCCCGTTCGGTAAACTATCCCGAACGCTGCCGCTCGGTTCCTGCGTCAGAACCGAAATGGGGAGAACCGCCGCGGCGGAGGCCAGTGCGAGGGCTGCGCGCATCGTTACCTCGTGGTGTGAACCGTCAGTATCTGCGACTGATCAATCCCACCGCGAGCTGCCAGGACCCGCGGCCTGCGATCTGAGACAGTGCCTTTCGTCGGATGGTTTGCCTCACTGCGCGGGGCGCGGGACGTGGGACGCGGGACGCGCGAGGCGGAGGAAGCCGGACGATCTCGTCGACGAGACCGGCGCCGGATCGCCCTCCAGGGAGCCGCGCCAGCGACGGTGGACCACCGATCCGATACGACCCGTGGAAGGCGAGGTTTCGTACTCGGCGCGCTTCTGACCGATCGCTTGCATCTCCGCTCATGCTGCTCGATCCGCACCCGACCGCATGCGCTCGTAGGAGCAGCCGTCCTCGCACGCGAAAATTCGGCTTGTTCGGGCCTTCCGCCCCCGACTAACTTCACGGCCCGCTGCCCGGCCCGCCCCGGGGCCATCTGGACCGCCGACGTCTTCCGAGGACCGTCGCGATGACGCCATACCGTCAGGAAGAGCGCCCGGTCGCCGCGCTGCTCGCACCCGACATCCTCGTCCTGCTCGACGAGTCGCCGGGGGATGTCGCGGCCGAGACCGAAGAGCTACACCCGGCCAATCTCGCCGACATCGCCGAGGCCCTGCCGCGTGAGCGCGTCGCGGCGCTGTTGAGCGCGCTGCCTGCCGCGCGCGCCGCCGACGTCCTCGAATACATGGAGGACGAGCTGCGGAGGGAGGTGCTCGAGACGCTGAGCACGCGTGAGGCGGCCGCGCTCGTCAGCCAGATGACGCCGGACGACCGGGCCGACGCGCTCGAGGAACTGGAAGACGAGCGCGCGGAGGAGATTCTCTCGGAGATTCCGAGCGCCGAGCGCCGCGAGACCGAGCAGCTGCTCGCCTACGAGCCGGACACGGCTGGCGGCCTCATGACGACGGAGTTCGTCTCCGTGTCGGAGGACCTCACGGTGGAAGCGGCGCTGGAGGCCGTGCGCGCGGTGGCGCGGCTCGGGCGTCGTGAGGCGATGTACAGCATCTACGCCACGGATTCGGCCGGGCGGCTTCAGGGCGTCTTCTCGCTCCGTGAACTGCTCGCCGCGCCCGCTGGCGCGCGGATCCGCGACATCTCGTGGGCCGACATCGTGAGTGTGAGGGCCGAGGAGGACCGCGAGGAGGTCGCCCAGCTCACGCGAAAGTACGATCTCGTGGCGGTACCGGTGGTCGACGACGCGGGACGACTGATGGGCGTCGTGACGGTCGACGACGTGATCGACGCGATGGAGGAGGAGCAGACGGAGGACGTGCAGATGCTCGGCGCCGTCGCGCCGCTGGAGGAGCCGTACTTTCAGGCGGGATTCTGGAGCATCGCGCGGAAGCGTGCCGGCTGGCTCGTGCTGCTCTTTCTGGCCGAGATGCTGACCGGAACGGCGATGCATCATTACGAGGAGACACTGGCCGCGACCGCCGCGCTCATCTTCTTCATCCCGCTCATCATCAGCTCCGGCGGCAACTCGGGGTCGCAGTCGGCCACGCTGATCACGCGGGCGCTGGCGGTAGGCGACGTGGAGATGCGTCAGGCGATGCGAGTGCTCTGGCGCGAGGGAGGCCAGGGGGTGGTCCTCGGCGCGTTCCTCGGCGTGATCGGCTATGCGCGAGCGATCATGTGGGGCAATTCCTCGACGGTCGCGATCGTGATCGGAATAACGCTGATGGCGGTGGTGATGACGGGGACGCTCGTGGGCGCGACCCTGCCGCTAGTCTTCACGCGCCTCGGGTGGGATCCCGCGATCGCCTCGTCGCCGTTCGTCTCGAGCTTCGTGGACATTGCGGGGATCGTGATCTACCTGAGCGTGGCGACGGCGATGCTGGGCTGAAGATCGCGCGACGCGGGACGCGGGACGCGCGACCCGCTGCCGCATGACGTTTGCTCAGCGGATCACGCTGCGGAAACCGCGCGGCGCAGGTCCGCGGCTACGACGTCCGCCGTCCCGTACCGCTCCTCGCGCCGCCGGCGCAGGAGCCGCTCGACGATCCCGGCGACCTGCGCGGAGGCTTCGGGCCGAAGCGTGTCCACCAGGGGTGGCGACTCGTGGTGGATCGCGTACAGAATCGCCTGGCTCGTATCACCGCGAAACGGCCGCTGGCCGGCCAGCATCTCGTACAGCACGACCCCGAGCGACCACAGGTCGGTGCGCGGGTCCACGTCCTGACCGCTGGCCTGCTCCGGGCTCATGTATGCGGGCGTGCCGAGCACCATGCCCGAGCGCGTCCGCTGTGCATCTGCCACCTTGGCGATGCCGAAATCCAGGATCTTGACACGGTCGGCGGCGGTGATCGCCAGGTTCGCGGGCTTGATGTCGCGGTGGACCACGCCAGCGGCGTGAGCGTGCGCCAATCCATCCGCCACCTGCGCTGCATACTCGAGCGCCGCGCCCACCGGCAGGGGCCCATTCGCCAACCTCGTGGTGAGCGTCCCTCCGTCGTAGAACGGCATGACGATGAAGAGGCGATCGTCGGGTGTCTGTCCGGTCTCGTAGACACTGCAGATGTTCGGATGGTCCAGCGCCGCGGCGGCCCGAGCCTCACGAAGGAATCGGTCGCGCAGCGCCGCATCCGCGTCGAGGAAGGGCGCCAGTACCTTGATCGCGACGGTGCGCGCCAGGCGATCATCGCGCGCCTTGTACACCACGCCCATGCCGCCGACGCCGAGATGCTCCACGATCCGGTAGCGGCCGATCGTGTCCGGCCTTCGGCCCGCCTGCCGAGCGACGACGCCGAAGAGCCGCCGGGTCACGCCGCTCGCCTCCGCGCCGTACAGCAGCTCCTCCACCTCCCGCCGCAGTTCGGCATCCGTCCCGCAGGCACCGCTCAGAAAGGACGGGCGCTCCTGGGGAGTCAGCTCGAGCGCACGCACGAAGATCGTCTCGACCTCTCGGCGCCGCGCCGAGCCCGTCGAGTCCCCACCGGAGCCGGGCGTCAGCGGCGCGACGCCGAGAAACTCCCGAACCTCCGTGACGAACCGATGCCATGCGGGCTCGGACTCGAGGAGCACGTGATTCCGGCTGTCCAGCGGGATCAGTCGCGCGCCCGGAATCAGCGACGCGAGCAGCCGCCCCTCCCCGAACGGCACGCGCAGATCGCCGGTCCCGTGCATAACGAGCGTGGGAACGCGCAGCTGTGACGCCAGATCGTACACATCGAGCGCATAGAAGCCGCGGAGCATCCGAATCGCGTTCTCCGGCGAGGTCGAGACGCGCTGGAGTTCGTTGAACCAGGTCGTCTGCTCCGGCGTGGCGTCCGGAATGAACATCGACGTGAACACCTGCCGGAAGGCCGGGTGATCCTTGCCCCATCCGACCTCGATGAGCTGGAGCAAGAGCTGCCCCTCCTGGCGCTCGCGATCCGACAGCTGCCGGTGTCCGCGTCCACGCGCGTAGCTGCCGTACAGGATGAGATGGCTCACCCGTTCGGGGTGCCGGATCGCGTACGCAATGGCGATCGGCCCCCCTTGCGAGATCCCGAGCAGTGGAAAGCGCTCCAGTCCGAGCGCGTCGACGACCGCCTCGAGGTCCCGCACCCAGGCATCGAGGGTGAAGTCCTCCACGTCCCGATCCGAGAGGCCGCAGCCGCGTTCGTCATAACGGATGAGCGTGTTGCAGCGCGAGAGCTCACGCAGCCAGTGACGCCAGACGGGGCTATTCCAGTCGAACTCGAGGTGGCTCAACCAGTTGGCCGCCTTGACGAGGGGCGGGCCCTCGCCGACGGTCGCGAAGGCGATCCTCGCTCCGTCGGCGGAGGTGCAGAATCGAATCTCCTGCTGCTGAGCGGACATGCGGTGTGAGAGGTGGTGACCGACAGGACGCCGGCTCCCCTACGATCGGCGCGGCCGGTCAACCCGCTCGACTCGTTGCGCTCTACCGCCAGCGGCACGATGCTCGCCGATGCGAGCGCGGACGAAGGGTATATGGCCTATCGCGCGACTTGGCCAGGCGTCGTCCCGCGGCAGGACCTCCGCGGAGTCACCGCGCGCGGCGTGCCGCATCACCCCACCCCCGCCGCCGCCTCCTCTTCCGCCAGCGGCGCCCGCTCTGTCGAGTCGCCGGTCTTCGGCGGCCACTCCGGGATCCCGATCGTGCCGCGCTCCAACCAGGCGTACTCGCCCTCCATCACCCGCTGCGCCGTCTTGTACAGGGCGCCATCGTTCTTCCCGTACAGGTTGCGGAACGAATCGGCGACGCGGAGGCGCGCCTCACGACAGAAGAGGTCCGCGAGCTGAATCGCGTTCCTGTCGCCACGCTGCGCCAGCATTTCCGCCCGGCTGCACGCGGCCGCCATCGCGAACAACTCGGCGCCGATGTCCACTGCGCGGAAAAGCACCATCTGGCGCTTCTCCAGCTTGGGGCCGAGGCGCACCATGGCGTGGAAGACCGCGCGCCCCAGCTTGCGGGTGGTGCGCTCGAGGTACCGCAGGTGCTTCGCCAGCGCGTCCGGCGCGCCGTACGACGTGAATCGCCCCGCACCTAACCAGCGCGACGCGTACCACGTGGGATAGAACTTCACCGACCGCCCGAGCGCCGCCATTTTCTCCTGCTTGCTGGCCTTCGGATTGACCACGTCGAACGCCGTCTTGAAGTGGTGGTCTACCGCCTCACGAGCGATGAACAGCCGCATGATCTCCGACGAGCCCTCGAAGATCAGGTTGATGCGGAAGTCGCGCATCGCCCGCTCGACCGCCAGCGGCTGCTCGCCGCGCGCTGCCAGCGAATCCGCCGTCTCGTAACCGCGCCCGCCGCGGATCTGCAACGCATCGTCGACGATCCGCCACCCGGCTTCCGTGTTGTACATCTTCGCGATCGCCGCCTCGAGCCGGATGTCGTACTCGCCGCGGTCCGCCAGCGCGCTGGCCAGCTCGGCGATCGCCTCCATGGCGAACGTGTAGGCCGCCATGCTCCCCAGCTTCTGCGCGATGGCCTCGTGCTTGCCGATCGGGGCGCCCCACTGCACGCGCTGCTTCGCCCACTTCCGCGACAGCTCCAGCATCACCTTGGCACCGCCCGCGGCGCTGGCCGGCAGCGTCAGGCGCCCGGTGTTCAGCGTCACCAGCGCGAGCTTGAGGCCTTTCCCCTCGCCCCACAGGATGTTCTCGGCCGGGACCTTCACGTCCTCGAACTTCATCACCCCGTTCTCGATCGCGTTCAGCCCCATGAAGTGGCAGCGATGCTTCACCGACACGCCGGGCGTCTTCGTCTCGACGATGAACGCGGTGATCTGCTTTCGCGGCTTGCCCCGCACCACCACATCGGGCGTGCGGGCCATCACCACGAGCAGCTCCGCGCGCGTGCCGTTGGTGCACCACAGCTTCTCGCCGTTGAGGATGAAGTGCTTGCCATCCTCCGTCGGCGTCGCGGTGGTACGCATGTTCGCCGGATCGGAGCCCGCGTCCACTTCGGTCAGCGCGAATGCCGAGATGGCGCCCTTCGCCAGGCGGGGGAAGAATTCCTTCTTCTGCGCCTCGGTCCCGAACAGCTTGAGCGGCTGAGGCAGCCCGATGGACTGATGCGCCGAGAGCAGGGCCGTGAGCGAGCCGTCCTTCGACGTCACCAGCGACATCGCGCGGATGTAGCCCATCTGCGAGAGCCCAAGGCCGCCGTACTCCCGCGGAATCTTGATGCCGAACGCGCCCATCTCACGCAGCTCCTGCACCAGCTCTTCGGGGATGTGCCCCGTGCGGTCGATCTCGTCGCTCGGATAGCGCTCGAGGAACGCGCGCAGCTTCTCCATGAACGGGCGCGCGCGCGCGGTCTCCGCCGGATCGTCAGGCGGATGGGGGTGGATCAGATCGTAGCGGAAGCGGCCGAGGAAGAGCTCGCGGACGAAGCTGGGCTGCGTCCACTCTTCCTCGCGCGCCGCCTCGGCAACATCGCGGGCTTCCTGTTCGGAAGCGAGAGCTTCGGAGGGGTCGGCCATGGGAGTGCTCGTCTGTGGAGAAGGTCGGGTCCACTTGCCCGCTGTCGCACCTTCGCGCGGTGCGTGAGAGCGCACCGCTCCTGGATCGATAGTATACACCCCGTCCGGCGCACCGAGCCATGCGCGGATGGCCGCGGGGTGTCACGTTGTCGGGAATCGAGAAGCGGGAATCGGGAATCGGAATCGAGGAGGGATCCGCTCGCGGTCCGATATTTCGTCCCTAGCCTGCGTCGATTCCCGATTCCCGATTCCCGATTCCCGATGACCGCCTCCCTTCCTTGTAGATCAGGATCCCCGCCCCGACGAGCGCGATCGTCGCGAAGCTGAACCACTGGACCGCGTATGACAGGTGCGGTCCGGCACCCAGCTCCGGCACCTCGAGACGGATCGGCCGGTCGTCGCGGGGCGCGGACGCTCTATCCGGCAGCGCGACCACGTAGTACGGCTCGAGCTGGTAGGGCAGCGTCCGGAGCAGCGTGGCGGTGTCGAGGCGGTGCCAGGCGCTCGGCGAACGGCTGGATCGTGGGTCACGCGGATCATCGGGCTCGGGCGGGAACAGCTCGATGTATCCTACGAACGTCACGCTGTCCCCCTCCCGGAACCGGTCGAAGTCGATCGTCGCGGCATCGGGCGCGTACGCCCAGCCCCGGTTGACCAGCACCGCGTGGTCGATCCCGTTGGGCACCAGCGGGGTGAAGATGTTCACTCCGGGCGAGCCGCTGCGGCTGCGACCCGTGAGGGCGATCTCGTGCTGGTAGTCCCAGCGCCCGCGAACGGTCACGCGCCGATATCGGATGGACTCGTCGGGCAGCCCGAGCCGCGCGAGCGAGGTGGGCGCGGCCTCGATCCGCGCGCGCACCGTTTCGTTATGCACGCGCCGCTCCGCGCGCCGGTCGAGCTGCCACAGCCCCGCGATGATGCAACCCGTCGCCGCGACGATTCCGATCGCGAGTGCAAGCCATTGGCGCCCGCTCACTGCGACCGATCCCGCGGAGCGAGCTTCCACGTCGCGGTCACGCGGCAGACGACGTCGCCCGCCTCGTCCCGGATTTCCGCCGTGACACGATGCTCCGTGGGCGTGCGCCACTCCGGCTCACCGGAGCGGCACTCCGCCGTCAGCGTCCCGCGCGCCTTCTTGAGGTACTCGACCGAGATCGCCGTCACGATACCGCGCGCTTCCCTGGGCAACGCGTACATCATCGAGAGCCCCGACGCGACCTCGCCGAGGTTGGCGAGGGCGATGGCGTGGATCGACCGGAGATGGTTGCGGACCCCGCGCCGGTCGCGCATGACGACGCGCGCATACCCGGGGCCCAGCGCCTCCACCCGCGCCCCGATGGAGCCGGTGTACGGCACCATGCGTCCCAGCACGAGCGAGAACACGCGCTTGCCACCGGGGCGGGTGTGCCATCGATCCCAGAGTTCGCGAACGGAGCTGGACACGAGGTGCGGGAGGGAAGAGGTGCGAGACGCCGACGTAGGGGCGAGCACGATGCAGGGAGCGTCGATGCTCCCCGGGAAAGCTATCGCGTCATGCGGAGCTCGCCCAACCGTGCGAGCACTGGCGCTGTCGCGAGGCCGGGGTCAGAACAGGCTCATTTGCTCTCCCATGTCGCTCGGCTCGACGACGCGCTGCCCGAGCAGCCGCTGGAGCTGCCGCGCCGACTCGGGGGAATGGCCGGCGAAGTGGTTGTTCACGTAGCCATACACGTCGGTCACCGAGTCCGGGACCGTCGCCAGCGCCAGCGCCCATGCTTCGAGCTCGCGGCTCCGGTCGTACTGGATGCGCGAGTAGTCGACGATGTCGCGATTGGGACCCATCCACCGCAGGTAGTGGAACGGCGCGGTCGCACGGGCGACGAGGCCGAGCATCGTCTTACGAGGCACCCACCGGCCATCACTGAGGGCGAGCGCCACGTCGTGCTCCGCCAGCAGCGCGATCACCCCGTCGGAGATCCATCCGCGGTGGCGGAACTCGATGGCGATACGGAGATCACCCGGCAGCACCGGGAGGAACTTCACGAGCGCCGGCAGCTCGTCAGGCGCGAAATCCGGTCCCATCTGGAGGAGGATCGGCCCGAGCTTGTCGCCGAGCTCGCGGGCGGCATCGAAGAACGCGGCGGCGGCGGACTCCGCGCCGCGAAGGCGCCGCTCGTGGGTGACCTCCTGCGGCATCTTGAGCGCGAATACGAAGTCGCGGGGCGTGCGCTCTGCCCAGGCGCGTACCGTCTTCGCCGGCGGCGTCGCGTAGAACGTCGAGTCCACCTCGACGGTGCGGAACGCGCGCGCGTAGATGCCGAGGAAGTCGGCCGTGCGGGTTCCGGACGGATAGAACGGCCCGACCCAGGCCTCGTAGTTCCAGCCCTGCGTTCCTATGCGAAATCGGGGAGCCATGCCCGAACGGGACAGGCGCGCGCCGCGGATGTCAAGGCGGACCGAGCCGGGCCGGTCCCCATCTTGCGCTCCGATGGCGGGAACCGTAGTCGGAGGAATGCATGGAAGACCGGGACAAGGAGCTGCACCTGAACGATCCGGCGCACACGGCGTCGCGTGAGGCACACACGGCGGCCGAGCGCCGCGAGGCGGCGGACGAGCCGCTCGAGGTACAGGAGAAGAAGGCGCAGGTCGCGAGCGGCGCGGCGGGCGGACTCGGCGGAGCCGTGGCGGGAGCCGCGGGCGGCGTCGTCGTCGCCGGCCCCATCGGCGCCGCGATCGGCGCGATCGCGGGCGCGGTCGGCGGATGGTGGGTCGGGCATGCCAGCGTCGTCGCCGGCGACTGGACCGACCACGACGAGGCATACTATCGCGAGCGGCATCAGGAGCTCGGCACGGCGGACCGCACCTTCGAGATGAGCCGCCCCGCCTATCACCTCGGCCACATCGCGAGCCGGAACCCGGATTATCGAGACCGGCGATTCGACGACGTCGAGCCCGACCTGCGTCGTGGGTGGACCGACGAGCTCCGGGAGCAGCACGGCACGTGGGACGCGGTGCGCGAGCACGTGCGCGCGGGCTACGAGCGGCCGCAGCGCGGCACGGCGTCGGAGCGCAGCGTGGCCGGACGGTACAACATCTCGGCGCACGAGAAACGGGCCAGCGGCGGCGATGGTCTTCGCTCGCCGGACAGTACGGGGTATTGAGCATGGATGACCGGCGGCAGGCCGGGGAGCAGCGGCGGCACGACAGCGGCGAAACGGCCGGTGAGGCCGCGGGCGCCCTGTCCGGCCTCACGGCCGGCGGTGCGCTCGGTTCCCTGGCCGGTCCACTCGGTACGGTGATCGGCGCGGTCGCGGGGGCCGTAGGTGGATGGTGGGCCGTGCACGCGGCGACCGAGGCACATACGCGCCTGACGCCGGAGCGTGAATCGGAATTCCGCGAACGCCACGCGCGCCGCCCCGCCGACGTGCCGCCGGTCCCCTTCGAGCGCGCGCGACTTGCCTATCACCTCGGATTCGTGGCGGGGTGCAACCCACGCTACGTGGAGGAAGGGTATGCGGCGGCCGAGCAGGAGCTGCGCCTCGGATGGGCGGCTGGCCTCGAATCGGACATCGGCCGATGGGACGAGTACCGCGAGTTCGTGCGTGCCGGCTTCGAGCACGCTCGTGAGGCACACGAGCCCGAGGGGCGCGCCGAGCCGGCGCATGGCTCGGGGGTCGAGCCCTTGCACGCGGATCCGGCAACGGAGGCGGCGAATCGCGTGCACGAGCGGCTGGCGGAGCGGCGGCGACCCGGCGGATAGCCGCCGTCCCACCATCTGGCGGTCGCGGCGAGTGCGACGGTAGGATACTCGCGGGCGGACGTCCGGTCTCGCGCCGAGTCTGCGCATTCCCGACGACGATCCGGTGGCCGGGCGGAATTCCCTCGGCCCGGCATGTTCTCCCCCGCGCACATGCTCGAGATTCGACTCGCCACTCACGCGGATGTCTCCCGCCTTCAGGCGCTGATCGACCAGTCGGCGCGTGGGCTGAGCATCGGCTACTACTCGCCGACGCAGATCGAATACGCCGTGCGGTACACCTACGGTGTCGACAGCCAACTGATCGACGACGGGACCTACTTCCT
>DATHUW010000069.1:0-3088 GCA_035461825.1 Gemmatimonadaceae bacterium | reverse complement strand
CTCAGTAGATAGGCGGAACGCCGCTCCGCCGTCAACGAGGCGCGCTCCCACCGTGTCCCGACCTTCCGACGGAACCGGAACAGACAATCGGCCGCGAGCGACACGCCGACCACCTGGCCGAAGACACCGCGGTCGCGGTGCCACCCGATCGCGGCGCCCGCCTCGTACTCGGTGACGAGCGCCTGCTGCAGAGCCTCGGGCGCGATGCCGGCGAACGTGCCCGCCGCCAGGCGAAGCGGAAGCAGGAACGCGGGGATCTCCTCGGTGGGATCGAGTGCCTGACGGGCGAAGTCGTAGCGCCACCCGAACGACGTGACGCGGCGCTTGCCCTCGAACCCATGGAACTGGAACGGGCGAAGCGCCAGCTCGCGGATGCGCTGAATCAGCGCCGTCTCGTCATCCGCCGAGATCAGGCTCGCCCGGTAGCGGAAGCCTTCGGGGGGCGCAGGTCGAGCGCCGAAGAGATCGGTCTGGGTGAATGGAGCCATGGGATGATCGCCGCCGACCTGCCGTGCACGAGCCGTGCGAGCCTGCGTCATTACGGATGAGTCGGGCGGCGTGGCGACCGGCTTCAGTGGCACGGGCCGGTGCGTGCTGCCGGGGCACCCGCAATCCGAGTCGATTGTCCCGGCCGATCCGCCGCCGGGTGGCACGAGCAAGACGCTGCGCTTCGACGCCTGGCGTTGAGGCGGCCGCGGCGCGAGCCGGCGGGCGTGGCGACCTGCGGGTTCGCCGTACGGCGGATTCGTGGAAACGCCTACAGACGTCGCGCGATGAGGGACCCACGATGAGAGTGAGAGCCGGCATCCCGAACCGCGGGCCGCCCGGTCTCCCTGCTCATTCGGGCGGCAGCGCGCCCGATGCATGCGACTCGCACGGCAGTCCGCCGGCGGTCGCCACCGGCAGTGCCGGTGAAGGAGGTGGCGTATGATGGTCGTCGCGCTCATTCTCCTGCTCGGGATGGCGATCCCGATCGCGCTGATCCTCCTGGCCGTGGCGGCGGATGCCCTGTTCGTCGCGTGGCTGGGCGTGGTCGGCGCCAACGAGGTGTGGAGGAAACGGCTGCACCCGTGGGTCAGCGCGCATCTGATCCACCATCGCCCCGGCGTCATCGCGCACCGTTAGGTCGCGGGCCTCGGACCAGTTGGGCGAAGGGGAGCCGCGACCCGCCGCTGTCGGGCGGGTCGCGGGCTCCCCCGCATGTGTCGGGCGCGTCGCGCGCCGGACTTCCGCGATGACGTACCGACCGGACGGCGCTCGGTACGCGCCGACCGCCTTCGCTATTGCACCGGCTGGGCTCCCTTCCGGGGCATCCGCGCATCGCGATTGGCCGCCAGGTAGGCGAACACCGCGACCGCCACCGCGTTGTGCCGCATGTCCTGGGGCACGAGGCGCTCGTAGAAGTCCTGGCTCGAGTGGTGGGTGCGGGTCGAGTACTCCATCGGATCCTGAAGGAACTGGAATCCCGGCAGCCCCGCGCGGTCGAACGACACGTGGTCGGTCGACCCGGTGTTCAGCATCGTCAGGTGCCTGACGCTGATGCTGTCGGAATCGAGCAGCGGGAGCCACTCGCGGAAGATCGCGGCGGCCTCGGCGTTCCCCTGCGCCCAGACCCCGCGAATCGCGCCGCCGCCGTTGTCCTGATTGAGGTAGACGGAGAGCTTCTCGTGCGCGGGCTTCGGGGCACTGTCGCTGCCGAAGTGCGCGGCGACGTACTCGCGCGAACCGATGAGTCCCTGTTCCTCTCCCGTCCACAGGCCGATGCGGACAGTACGGCGGAGCGGCACGCCGCTCGCCTTCAGGATGCGCATCGCCTCCATCATCACCGCCGAGGAGCCGGCGTTGTCCGTGGCGCCGGTGGCGTTGTGCCAGGAATCGAAGTGCGCACCGATCATCACGATCTCATCGCGCAGCCTCGGATCACCGCCCGGAATCTCGGCCACGACGTTGAAGGCCTGGAGGTCATCGGTGAACCGGTTGCGCACGTCCAGCTCGATCTCGACGGGAATGCCCTTCTGCACCTGACGATACATGCGGCCATACTGTTCGCTGGGGACGGCGAGCTGCGGAACCGCGGGCGGCGCGTCAGGCTGGCGGTTGCCGGTCGGGCCATTGGAGACGCTTCCGGAGTTGCCGCGCGCCGCGCCGGGCACGAGCACGGCGAGGACGCCTTCCTCCACCCAGAACTGGTCGCGGCGCGCCATGGCCGCGGCACCGCCCCCCGGCCCCCCACGACGCGGTGGAGCCGCGGCAGGCGGCGACGCCGCGGCGAGCGAGTCGAGCTGCGCGGGCGTCCAGCGCCGCCCCGGCGGCGTGAACATCGGCCTGACCTCGGGCAGCGGCGACGCGAGCACGACCTTGCCCCGGAGCGTATTGCGGTACCGCGCGTAGTCGGCGTCGCTGGCGTCGGCGGGCAGGTCCACGATCACGACTTCGCCCGTCACCGGCCCGTTCGTGCCGGGAGTCCATGCGCCGGGAAAGACGTGGACGACGTACGGGACGGGAGCGACCACGTGGGCCACGGCGCGCTCGTTGATCCACCCGCGGCCGAACGGGAACCACTCGAGGTGCGGATCCTTCAGTCCCCACTCCTTCATTTGGGCGACGGCCCACTCGCCAGCCTGACGAGCGATCGGCGAGTTCGTCAGGCGGGGGCCGTACACATCGGTCAGCCAGCTGGCCGTTTCCATGACCTGGGAGCGCTGGAATCCCTCGTGCTTGATCCGGGAGATCGCGGCGGTATCGATCGAATTCTGGGCAGTGAGCGGCGCAGCGACGAGCGCGAGCAGCGCGGCGGCGTGCACGAGCATGCCTGAAACCTGGGGACGCATGACGGCGGGGAAGGAAGTGACGCGGGTGAAAGCATCGCGGAATCGCGGCGCGGCCCGCTCTCACTCTACGCGCGTCCAGCGCCTCGTGCTGTCGATGGCGCGCCTGCGCCCCCGAGGGTGGGGTGTACGTGGGCTGGTGCGCCTCGGCGGACATTCTGCTGTTCGCGATCCCGCGTAGCGCGTATTTTGGGGTCCGGACGCGAGGAGCCGCATGGCGGACTTGAGGGATCGGCTGCAGGAGGCGCTGCGCGATGTCT
>DATHUW010000068.1:0-3947 GCA_035461825.1 Gemmatimonadaceae bacterium | reverse complement strand
ACGGGCAGGGCCGGCCGATGTCGCTGTGGCTGACCGGCGGCAACGTCAACGACTTCACCGAACTGCCCTCTCTGACCTGCGGTTTTGCGTGGAGCTAAGGGGAATCGAACCCCTGACCTCTTCCATGCCATGCACACGACGGACCGTCCAACACGTCCGACAGCGTCCCGCGAAAGCCACCCGCGTCCGATCCTATCCGACCGCCCCGCGACGCAGAACCGCCTCCACATCAGACACCCGAGGTAAGCTCGAGCGAAGCTGGCCGCGTTGCCCTTGAGGATCTTCAGTCGCACATGGGGCTTGATGTCGAGGTCCTCCGAGTAGGCAAGCGGCAGCCCGACGCTCCCCGAGCGAGCGAGGACCGCTGGCCGGTCGATACTCCTCCGTCGTCACCGCGAACCATGGAATACGGTGGTTGATGACCCACCAACATCGCCGGCCCTCGCACCCTCTCTCGAAACGCCTGCGACCAAGCTCGGTCCGGTAGATGTCTGGCGGAACAGCACGCCGGAACGGTCTCAGATGACAATGTTCGCGCCTGGACGTGCGCGAGCGGTGCTGCGCTGTCTGATCGCTGATCGACGATGCCCACGGTGGCCGGGTCAGCGGGTGATGCTCGCGTCGGGGTCGCTGGCGGTGCTGGTCCAGGAGGCGAGGAGGTCGAGGGCGCGAGCGGTCGGTGAGGCGGGATCCGCCGCGGAGAGGTTGTGCGTGAGGCCGGGGTCGGAGATCACGTCGACGCTCTCGTAGGCGAGCTCGAGGTCGTTCATCACCGGCGCCGGCGGCATCGGGCGGGCGACGGTGTTGGCCTTCGCCGCCGAAGGGGCCAGCCTGGTGGTCACCGACGTGACAGAGGACGGCGCCCGAGAGACCGCCCGCCAGATCGAGCAGCACGGCGGACACGCGCTCGCAGCGACGTGCGATGTCACCCGCAGCACCGACATAACAGCGGCACGGCTTCGGCAGTGCCGTGCAGTTCATCGCCTAGTGGCGAGCGGGACGCGCCCGCGCGCCGCCGCTTGACAAGCCGCATATTTCGTTGTAAGGTCGTTCCAATGAGTAGAACGCTATACCAACGAAAGACCGGCGCGTGACCACGCGGACATACCGGCAGACCACGAGAGCAGCCGCCGCCGAGGCCACACGGAGCCGCATCGTCGACGCCGCATTCAGGCTCTTCCTCGAGCGGTCGTTCGACGAGGTGAGCCTCAGGGAGATCGCCTCGGAGGCCGGCGTCGCGCTGCAGACGGTGATGAACCACTTCGGGAGCAAGGGCGCCCTGTTCGTTGCCACGACGGAGCGCTACAGCGAAAGCATCCGCGAGGTTCGCCGCGGCGTGGCGTCCGATGACGTCCCCGCAGCTGCGGAGGCGCTAGCCGCCGACTACGAGCGGCACGGAGACGCCAACGTGCGCGCGCTGGCGGTCGAGCACCGCTTCCCCGCCGCGGCCCGCGGCCTGGCCATCGGCCGCCGCTATCACCGCGACTGGGTGAGGCAGACCTTTCCGGGCGCGCTCGCCGGTCTCGAGGGAGCGGAGCGGCAGCGCCGCCTGCTCGCGCTCTG
The DNA here is from genome assembly GCA_035461825.1 of Gemmatimonadaceae bacterium. Classification (GTDB taxonomy): domain Bacteria; phylum Gemmatimonadota; class Gemmatimonadetes; order Gemmatimonadales; family Gemmatimonadaceae; genus JALZIF01. The sequence continues at coordinate 2,384 of DATHUW010000068.1, read as the reverse complement.
CGCCGTCACCGACGTCACCACCTGGAAGTACTTGCGCCGCGACCACGGGCTCAGTCAGGCTCGCACGGCGGCGGCGCTTGAGGAAATGATCGAAGCCCTCTACTCCTACCGGAGGTCCTGAACCATGTCGAGCTTCCTGTTCTGTGCGTGGGACGGCGGCGGAGCCGTGTTCCCCACTCTCTCACTCGCCCGCGCGCTGGCCGAGCGCGGCCACGACGTGCGCGTTCTTGGCGACCCGGTGCTCGCGCCGGAGATCGAGGCCACCGGCGCCCGTGCGATCACCTGGACGCGCGCGCCGCACCGCACCGCGCGGACGGAGGACAGCGATCTCCTCAAGGACTGGGAGGCGCGCACCCCCGCGGGCGGCTTTGCCCGGGTCCGCGACCGGCTCATGTTCGGACGCGCGGGCGACGTCGCCCGCGACGTTCTGGACGAACTGGGACGGCGCCTTGCGGACATCATCGTCAGCGAGCCGATGCTGGCCGGCTCGCTCCTCGCGGGAGAGGTCGCCCGCGTGCCGGTGGCGCTGATCTTCACAACCGTCGACGCATTTCCAGCCGAAGGCCGGCCGGCCTTCGGTCCCGGCTTCCAGCCCGGCGGCGGGACGCTGGGCCGTCTGCGCGACCGGATGCTGAGCCGTGCCTTGCGGGCCGGCTGGAACCGCGGCCGCAGGGCGCTCAACGCGGCGCATGTGGAGCTCGGGCTCGCCCCCGTGGATGACGCCTTCGAGTGGGTCACGAGCGCCGACCGCGTCCTCGTGCTCACGAGCGAAACCTTCGATTACCCGCACTTGCCGCGCCACCCGAAGGTCAAGGTCACCGGACCGCGCCTCGACGATCCGGACTGGGCCGGCGAGCCGGCGCTGCCCGAAGGCGAGCTGCCGCTCGTCATCGTCGGGCTCAGCTCCACCCACCAGGGCCAGGGCCCGCTGCTCCGCCGAACCGCAGAGGCGCTCGGCACCCTGCCCGTGCGGGGCCTCGTGACGACCGGCCCCGCAATGGAGCCCTTTCCCGCCGCGGCGAACGTGAGCGTCGTCCAGGCCGTGCCGCACGCCGCCGTGCTGCCGCACACGGACGCAGTCATCACCCACGGCGGACATGGCACCGTGATGAAGGCGCTCGCCGCCGGGGTGCCCATGGTGGTGCTTCCGATGGGGCGCGACCAGCTCGAGGTCGCGGCCCGCGTCGTGTCATGCGGTGCGGGCGTTCGTCTCAAGCCGAACGCGTCTCCCGCGAAGATCGCCGCCGCGGTGCGAAGCGTCCTCGATGACGAGCGCTACCGCGAGGCGGCGCAGCGGCTGGCGGTGGCCATCGCCGAGGAGACCGCCGGCGACCGCGCCGTCTCGGAGCTGGAGGACCTCGCCCGCGCGCAAGGCCAGGCCGTTCCGGTGACGGCCTGACCGCGGTTCATGTTGGCGACGTCGAGTACAGCGTCCGCCCGCCAGCAGCTCGCTCCACTCGCTGTGCGCCTCCGACGGTCGGCCCGGCGCCTCACGCATCGCGCGTCGGTTGTCGATCGCCTGCTCGATCTCCCGCTTGATCTCCGTTTCGGGCCCGGGAGCCGCGATCGCTCGGCCATTGGGCACTGAAGTCTCGAGGTTACGCTCCTCCCGCCACCGGCGAACCGAGCCTCCATCGATGACACATCCTTGCCCTGCCACCGGTACAGCTCGATCACGAACGCGTGTGCCGCGAGGAACGCGTCCCGGAAAGCCTGTCATACAGCCCGCCGTCCAACTCGTCGAGGGACGCGTGCAGCCGCGCGTGCCGGACGGCCTCGTGCGCGTCACGCAGCTCCTCGGCCTACGTGACCAGCTCGTCGGGCAGTGGCTCGCCGTCCAGGACCGGCGATGCCCGCCGACCGATGGCGACGCCCGCGCGAGCGACCCGCCGCGACAGAGTCAACGCACCCGCCGGAGCTGCGCACCGGCCTCGAATCCACGCGCGACGTGCTCGAGGTCGGCGACGCATTGCTCGAGGACCACATGACATGGTCGGTGATGCGGATCGTCTGCTCGAGGATCGTCCGAGCCGCCGCGCGTGTGCACACGCATCCAACGCCTGGCCGAACCAGGCGGTCACCGACTGCGGCGTCGTCAACGAACACCGATGCGGTTGGTTCGCCACGGCCAGTCCGACGCGTGTCTGCCTCGACGTAGCCAAAGTAGCCAATTGGCTACGTTCACAAGCGCCGAAGTTACACCCAATGTGCTCCGGCAGGCGACTGACCTGCGGTTTTGCGTGGAGCTAAGGGGAATCGAACCCCTGACCTCTTCCATGCCATGCACACGACGAACCGTCCAACACGTCCGACGGCGTCCCGTGGAGGCCACCCGCATCCGATCCTATCCGACCGACGCGCAGCGCAAGAAGGCGCAGAAACCG
>DATHUW010000067.1:0-9659 GCA_035461825.1 Gemmatimonadaceae bacterium | reverse complement strand
CGACGAAGAACATCTTGTTCGTGCTCGACTGGTTCCCGACCCAGTTCGGCGAGAGCCGCGCCCAGATGGACAGATAGATCTGGCGCAGTCCGCGCGGGAAGTACAGGTGCGCCGTGGCCGGTCCCGTTCCGGACCGCATGCCCGCGCTGTAGAACATTTCGCCGACCTTGCCGTCGCCGTTAGGCGCGGACGGGTCGTTCACGATGCGGAAGTTCGGGTAGCGGTACTCGATGCCGTCCCATCCATCGCTGCCGCCTGGGCCACGATCGTCGTTGTTCCGGGCCTTGCTGTCGAAGTCGCGGTCGGTGATGAAGATGAACCCGGCCGGCTGGTTGGGAAACCCGGCAGTCGGCGCCGGGGGACCGGTGGGGGGCGGCGGCGTCGGCGCAGGAGCGGGCTGGGGGGCAGGCTTGGGCTTGGGCGTGGGCGACGGGTTCGGTCGCGGATTCGGCGTCGGGCCTGGCTTGACGATGGATCCCGTCACGACGACGCGGATGGAGTCCTGGAACGGGTAGCGGGCGTGGGTGGCGCGGATCAGCGTGCTGCCGGCGCCGCGGGCGCTGATGTGTCCGTCCTGCGATACGGAGGCGATGCGTGCGTTGGCGCTCGCGTAGTTCGCGGTTCTGGCGTCGATCTCGCCCAGGTACCGTCCGCTGCGGTCGCGGCAGTCGATGCCGACCTCGGCGCCGGTTCCGGCGCGGAGCGTCACTTGCGGTTTGCGGAAGGTACAGCGGGCGATCTTCGACGCGTCGGCCCCGCGAACGAGGGCCAGCGACGGTTGGGGGAGGGAGGTGATGGCCGGGTTGCCATCCGCGCAGGCAGCGCAGATGACGGCGAGTGCGGCCAGCGAGGGTACGCGCATGGGCGTCTCCAGGTTGGCCTGCTCGACAGCTCGACCGGCAAGGCGTGCCTGACGACACGCCGTAGCCTCGCAGCTTTGCGTCCCCGCCTTTCGACGGGTTTGCCCTCATCGCGGCGTTATGCGCCGCAATCGTGCAGGGGGATGAATCGGCGGCCGGGCGGGCGCCCGGCAGATCGACGGCGTCCGCCGTGGCGAACGCGCGGGCAGTATAGGCGTAATGGCAGCCGGTGGAAAGAGTCGTTCCACTCCGCCGGCGCACTTTGTCGCACGAAGCGCCGGATGGTGATCCGCATCACGTCAGGCGGGCATCGCGGGTCACCGCCCCCCGCTGCGTTGGCTGGCTGGCGGGGTTTTCTAGCGCGCCGCCGCGATGCTCGGGCGCGCCGATCCTACCGCAGCAGCAGCTTCGCGATCGTCTGCAGCTGCATGTTGGACGTGCCCTCGTAGATCGTCCCGATCTTCGCGTCCCTGTAGTACTTCTCCACGGGGTAATCCGTGGTGTAGCCGTAGCCGCCGAACAGCTCCACGCATAACGACGTGACCCGCTCGCACACCTGCGACGAGAAGAGCTTGGCCATCGCCGCTTCCTGCGTGAACGGCGTCCCCGCATCCTTCAGCCGCGCGGCGTTGTACACCATTAGCCGGGCCGCCTCCAACTCCGTCGCCGCCTGCGCCAGCTGGAATTGCACCGCCTGGAACTCCGCCACCGGCTTGCCGAACTGCTGCCGCTCCTTCACGTAGGCGAGCGCCGCCTCCAAGGCCCCCCGCGCCACACCGATCATCTGTGCGCCGATCCCAATCCGCCCGAGGTTGAGCGTCTCGATGGCGATCTTGTAACCCTGGCCCACCGGGCCCAGCACGTTCTCGTCCGGCACCAGGCAGTCATCCAGGAGCAGCTCGGTCGTGCTCGACGCGCGAATCCCCAGCTTGTCCTCCTTCTTGCCGACCGCGAAACCGTCGAAGTCCCCCTCGACGACGAACGCCGTGATGCCGCGATAGCCCGCCGACGGATCGGCGTTCGCGAAGATGATGAACAGCCCGGCCTCGCCGCCGTTCGTGATCCACAGCTTGCGACCCGTCAGCCGCCAGCCGCCGTCGGCCTGCACCGCGCGCGTCTCGAGCCCGAACGCGTCGGAGCCCGACCCCGCCTCGGACAGCGCGTACGCGCCCACGGTGTCGCTCGTCAGGCGCGGCAGCCAGCGCGCATGCTGCGCGGCCGTGCCGTATCGCACCAGCGGATGATTGACCAGCGTGTTCTGCACGTCCACCAGAATCGCGCTCGACGCGTCCACCCGGCTGATCTCCTCCACCGCCAGCGTCACCATGAACAGCGTGCCGCCCGCTCCGCCGAACTCCTCCGGCACCTCGATGCCCATCAGCCCCAGCTCGAAGCACGCGGGAATCAGGTCGGGGTCCAGGCGCTTGGCGGCTTCCATGGCCTGCACCCGCGGGCGCACCTCGGACTCGGCGAACTCGGCGACCGCGTCGCGGAACATGCGCTCCTCGTCGGAGAGCGCGGTGAGGGGGTTGGTCATGGAGGGATGATAACGGAGGATTGGGGATTGGGGATTGGGGATTTGTGCCTCCCCCCAATCCCCAATCCCTAATCCCCAACCGCCGCCGCTGCCGCCGCCGCGTCCCGATCGCGGAAAACTTCCAACGCCATCTCCACCTTCCCGAACGGCGCGCTCACCTGCACTCCCTGCACCGACGCGCGGACCTGCGCCAGCATCTCCCGCGCGATCGCGATACCCTCGGCCACGGCGCGGTCCTTCGATACGGCGCTCGCCGCGCGCATCCGCTCGATGATCTCCGGGGGCACCACCACGCCGGGCACCTCGTTGGCCAGGAACTCGGCGTTCCGGGCCGAGACCAGCGGCCAGATCCCGGCGACGACGGGAATGCGCACGTGCGCGATGCGTTCCAGGAAGCGCTCCAGCTGCGCCACATCGAACACCGGCTGCGTGATGGCGTACTCCGCGCCCGCCTCGACCTTGTACTCGAATCGCCTGATCTCGGTCTCGGGATCGATCGCCGCCGGATTCACGCCGACGCCGATCACGAAGCGCGTCGGTGTGCCGATCGCGTTGCCGCCCGGATCGAGCCCGTGATTCAGGCGGTTGACGAGGTTCGTCAGGCCGATCGCATCGATGTCGAACACCGCGGTGGCATCCGGGTACGGGCCCATCTTCGGGGGATCGCCCGTGATGAGCAGCATGTTCCGCAGGCCGATCGCGCTCGCGCCTAGCAGGTCGGAGAGCATGCCGAGGAGGTTCCGGTCGCGGCAGCAGTAATGCGTGACCGTCTCGATGCCCACCTGCTGCTCGATCAGCACGCTGGTGAGCAGGGCGCCCATGCGACTCTGGGCCCGCGGACCGTCGGGCACGTTGACGGCATCGACGCCGGCGGCCCGGAGCGCGCGCACGCCGTCCATCATCCGCGTGGCATCCACGCCGCGCGGCGGGACGATCTCCACGGACGTCACGAATTGGCCTGCATCGAGCTTCGCGCCCCACCGTGATCGCTCGGCCAGCGGCGCGGGCTGGACGCCGGGTGCCGGCTCGGCGGTGGTGACGACCGGGGACGCCGTCGCGCGATCCGTCGACGTCGCACGGCGGGCGTCGCGCAGCCCGCCGTGCCGCGGCACGAGCGGTCGGATGCCCTCCACGATGGCGTGAATGTGCTCGGGGGTCGTCCCGCAGCAGCCGCCGAGCAGCTTGGCGCCGGCCTGGATGAGGTGGCGCGCGTAGCTCGCCATGTACTCGGGGCTCGCCATGTACATCGTGCGGCCGCCGACGTCGCGCGGCATCCCGGCGTTAGGTTGCGCGCTGAGCTTTCGCGTGGTCACCGCCGCCATCCGCTCGATCGCCTCGAGGATGATCTGTGGCCCCACGGAGCAGTTGAGCCCGATCGCATCGGCGCCCCACGCATCGAGCGCCCGCGCCACGTCTTCCGGCGTCGCGCCGTAGGGCGTCCGCGCATCGACTCCCACCGTCATCTGGGCGACCACCGGAACGTCGGGATCCGCGTCGCGCGCGGCGCGGATCGCCTGTTCCATCTCGTCGAGGTCGGTGAAGGTCTCCAGCAGGAAGAGGTCGGCACCGCCGCCGCGCAACGCCCGCATCTGCTCGGCGAAGTACGCACGCGCCTCCTCGCGGCTGGTCGGACCGTACGGCTCGATGCGAACGCCCAACGGGCCGACGGCGCCCGCGACCCACCGGTCGTCTCCGGCGACCTCACGCGCGATCGCCGCAGCGGCCCGGTTGATCTCGCCGACCTGCGCCTCGAGGCCGTGCTGCGACAGCTTCAGCCGATTCGCCCCGAACGAGTTGGTCTCCAGCACCTCGGCGCCCGCCGCGCGATAGGCACGGTGGACGTCGCGCACCAGATCCGGCGCGCGGAGATTGAGCTCGTCATAGCACTGGTTGATGAACACCCCGCGCTGATAGAGCATCGTGCCCATCGCGCCGTCGAAGACCACCACGCGCTCGGGCGCGAGCAGCTCGCGGGCGTTGCGGGACCCCGTCACCGGGGGTACCCTTTGGAACCCGTTTCCCGATCCCTACTCATGCGGCGTACAACTCCCTGGTTTGGCGTCCTCGCGGCGCTCGTGCTCGCGGCCTGCGGCGACGATGGACCGTCCGGCGGCGGCGGCCCCGTGGATGTGCAGTTCCAGACGATCCGCTCCGCGACCGACACGGTGACGGCGCGCATTACGATGGACGACACCCTCACGTTCCTGGTGAAGGGCGACACCGTCATCACCGGCGTGCCGAGCGGTCAGCACCGCTTCGTGGTCGTCACGACGCTCGACTACCTGCCGTTCTCGTTCACGCAGAACATTTCCGCGGGACGCGCCAACGTCGCGATCCCGCGTCCCGGCAGCTGCCGCATCGTGCCGCAGGACGCCGTCTTCTGCCAGGACAAGAACGCGTTGTACTGGCCCGGCCACACGCTCGTCGTGTGTCCGGCGAACGACTACGGGGAGATCTGCACTGCCATCTCCGATCCGTTCTTCCTCGGCCTCACCTGGCCCGACACCCTGCCTGACGCCGCCAACGCCTACATCGGCGAAGGCAAGCTGCTCATCGGCGCCCTGCGCGACGCGCCCGCCGGCGGCGAGGACACTCTCGCCATGGCGTTCTATCAGATCGGCGACTATGCCCCGCGGCAGCAGATCCGGCCGGTGGGCACCGACAGCACGCGCTGGCGTTCGGTCGTCTGGACCGACGTGCGCCACACCCCGTTCTTCGGCTTCACCGCGCCGCGCCTGGCCGATGACGACCGCCCCGGTCAGAACTTCGGACTCGAGGTCGCGATCACGGCCTACCTGCCGCCGGGAGAGCGGAACGCGCTCCTCATCAGGTTCGATGTCACCAACATCAGCGCGACCGACGACTGGCGGTTCCATCATCCCGAGGCGCCCGCCACGGGCCACACGTTGCGTGATGTGTATCTCGCACCGTTCTTCGACTTCGACATCGGCGCCCCGCAGACGCTTGACCGGGCCAACCATCCGGAGATCCGCGACGACAACATCACGGCCTTCCCGGCCGAGTCGCTGCTCGTCGCCTACGATCAAGCGTTCCAGGTCACCTCGTTCAGCAGCACGTTCCGCAACCAGCCCGGACTGGTCGGCGTGCAGGTCGTGGAGACCCCGCCGGGCACCGAGGCGCGCGCGCTGTTCCTCAGCGACACGGTGGGGACCACGCGACTGATCCTGGACTACCTGCCGGCGGCGCGCGAGGACTCGAGCTACGCCATCTACAGCGCGGGCCGCGCCGGCGCGCAGCTGCTCCGTCCGCAATGCGTCGTGAGCGCTCATGCGCTCGACTGCGCACCAGAGACGGGCAACGACGTGAAGGGCGGCTGGTCGATCGGCCCCATCCCGACCATCGCACCGGGTGAAACGGTGAGCCTGACGATCGGGATCCTGCTGGCCCAGCCCACGCCGGGCAGCGTGACGGGGGGCACGGTCATCCGCCCCGGGAACGACTCGCTCCCCACGACCCGCCTGATCACGCCGATCGCGGGCGACCTGCGGACCCGCGCCGCGGCCGTTCGCGCGCTGCGGGTGCCCTGAGAATCGGGCGGCGTCCGCGGAGACCCGCGCGCCGGATTCCGCTCGCCTGACGAGCCGGGATCCGGCGCGCGGCGCGTCCGGGTGCCTCGTCACGGAACGGCGGCACCGGCGGCCGCCGGCGCGCTGCGCGTCTCGGCGCGCACCGCGTAGTACTTCGCCTCGGGATGGTGCACGACCATCGCCGCGGTGCTCTGCTCGGGGATGATCTGATAGGCCTCCGTCAGCGAGATCCCCAACGCCTCGCCGGCCGGGAGCAGCCGGAAGAGCGTCGCGTGGTCCTCGAGGTCCGGGCAGGCCGGGTAGCCCCAGGAGTAGCGCTTCCCGCGGTCCTCCGGCAGGCCGAGCTCGCGCCTGACGCGGCGGTGCAGCCATTCGGCCAGGGCCTCCGCGGCCTCGACGGCGAGCCCGTGGAGGTAGAACGCCTCGCTGTACTCGCCGCGCTGCTGCAGCGCGTCGAAGCGGCGCGTGGCCTCATCGCCGACCGTCACGATCTGAAAGGCGGCGACGTCCACCGTGCCGCCGTCCGTCTCGCGGAAGTAGTCCGCCAGGCAGAGTCGCTCGCGCCCTTCCTGACGCGGGAAGCGCAGACGCGCGATCTCGCGCAGGCTTCCCGCATCGCTGCCATAGGCCGCCGGATCGTAGACGATCAGCTCGTTGCCGCTCGAGTTCACCGGGAAATAGCCGTAGACCGCCTGCGGCCGGAGCCACCCCTCGCGTGCAGCAGACTCGCTCAGCCTGGCGAGCGTGGGACGAAACTCGGTGGCGACGGTCTCCTCGTAGCGCGCGCCCGATCCGCGGGCGCCCCACTGGAGGCGGAACAGTTCATCGAGGTCGAGCAAGGCGAGCACCTCGTCGAGCGGAATGTCGCGCAGCACGCGAGGCCCAAGGAACGGCGGTGCCGGCACCGGCGCATCGGGGCGCACGTCGCTGCGCGTCTCGCTGGTCGTGCCTGACGAGACATCCTTGCCGACCTGGGAGTGCAGGAACACGTCGCGCCGCGCCTCGTCCAGTACCTTTGCGACGAACCGCTCGCGCGCGTCGGGCGACACGAGCGTCTCCATCGTCTCGAGGCCCTCGAAGGCGTCCTTGCAATAGAAGACGCCCGGCGCGTACGGCCGCTCGCCGTCGACGAACAGCGCTCGGCGACCGAAGCGGCGGTTGATCGCGGCCCCGCCGATCATCACCGGAAACGCCAGGCCGCGCTTGTCGAGCTCCTGCACGCACAGCGGCATCTGCTTGGACGTGGAAACGAGCAATGCCGACAACCCGATCGCATCCGCGCCGACCTCCACCGCCTTCTCGATGATCGTGTTGACCGGGACCTGTTTGCCCAGGTCGAAGACGGTGTATCCGTTGTTCGAGAGGATCGTGTTGACGAGCGACTTGCCGATGTCGTGTACGTCCCCGTATACCGTTGCCAGCACGACCGTGCCCTTCGTGTAGCCCTCCGCGCGCTCGAGGAACTGCTCCAGGTGACGCACCGCGCGCTTCATGACCTCGGCGCTCTGCAGGACGAACGGGAGGATCAGTTCGCCCGCGCCGAACTTGTCGCCGACCTCCTTCATGGCGGGGAGCAGCACGTCGTTGAGCACCCGGATCGGCTCGCCGCGCACGCCGGCGGCGTCGAGCGCCTCCTCGATGCCGTCCTTTTTGCGATGCAGGACCATCCAGTGCACGCGCTCGTCAGGCTGCATGGTGGCCGTGAGGTCCACGGCCTGGGCGTCGGCCGCCGCCTGCGTCTGTCCCTCGAACCGCTCGATGAAGCGCTGCAGCGCGTCGGGGCGCCGGTTGAACACCAGGTCGTCCGCCGCCTGACGATCCGCTTCGGCGATCTCGAAGTAGGGCGTGACGTGGGCCGGATTCACGATCGCCGCATCGAGGCCGGCCTCGACGCAGTGGTGCAGGAAGACGGAGTTGAGCACGGCCCGCGCGACGGGGGCGAGCCCGAAGCTCACGTTGCTGACGCCGAGGATGGTCGCGACGCCCGGCAGCTCCCGCTTAATGAGCCGAATGCCCTCGATGGTCTCCACGGCCGAGTCGATCCACTCGGGATCGCCCGTCGCGAGGGTGAAGGTCAGCGCGTCGAAGATCAGGTCCTCCGGCGCGAGTCCGTACTCGCCGACCACGATGTCGTGGATCCGGCGCGCGACCTCGAGCTTGCGCTCCCGCGTCTTGGCCATGCCGGCCGGATCGATCGTCAGGGCGACGAGTGCGGCACCGTGCGTGCGGGCGAGCGGCACCACCGCGTCGATGCGCTCGCGCCCGTTCTCCATGTTGATGGAATTGATGATCGCGCGCCCGGGCACGTGTTCGAGCGCCCGGGCGATCACCACCGCCTCCGTGGAGTCGATCATGAGCGGCGTCTCCACCGTCATCGAGAGCAGCTTCACGATCTTCGACATCTGCTCCGCCTCGTCCGCGCGCTCCGTGAGCGCCACGCACACGTCCAGCACGTGCGCGCCCGACTCCGCCTGCTCGCGGGCGACGTCGAGGATGCCCTCGTAATCGTCGGCGAGGAGCAAGCGTTTGACCTTGCGCGAGCCCTGCGAGTTCACGCGTTCGCCGACCAGCAGAGGCGGGGGGTCCTGGTGGATCGTGATCGCGCGCATGGCGGAGGACACGCGCGCCGACGATCGGGATTCGGGAAGCGGGAATCGGGAATCAGGCGAGGCCGACGTGTCCCGTTTCCCGCGTCCAGACCGGACGGCCCGCACGATCTCCCGGAGATGCTCCGGCGTCGTCCCGCAGCACCCGCCGACGATCCGGACGCCGAGATCGTGCACGAACTCCCCTAACGCGTCCGCCATCGGCGCCGGCTCCAGCGGATAGACCGCCTCGCCCGTGCCCGTGTTCACCGGCAGGCCGGCGTTCGGGATGCAGGAGATCGGGTGGCGCGCGTGGCTCGTCAGGTAGCGGACCGGCTCCCGCATGTGCTCCGGACCGGTCGAGCAGTTCAGCCCGATCACGTCCACCCGCAGCGACTCCAGCGTCGTCAGCGCGCTGGCGATGTCCGTGCCCAGCAACATGCGGCCGCTCGTGTCGAGCGTCACCTGCACCTGGAGAGCCACCCGGCGTCCCTGTTCGGCGAACGCGCGCTCGATGCCGGCGATCGCCGCCTTCACCTCGAGAATGTCCTGCGAGGTCTCGATCAGCAGGACGTCCACGCCGCCGTCCATCAGCGCAAGCGCCTGCTCGCGGAACTCGTTCGTCAGCTCCTCGAACGTGACGTTGGAGAGTGCCGGGTCGCTGCTCGACGGCAGCATCCCCGTTGGCCCCATCGAACCGGCGACGAACCGCGGCTGGTCGGGCGTCGCCGCCGCGTCGCACGCCGCTCGCGCGATGCGTGCCGCGGCGATGTTGATCTCCCGCGTCTTCTCGCGCAGCCCCCATTCCGCCAGGCGGCGCGGTGTGCTCTGGAAGGTGCACGTCTCCACCACGTCGCACCCCACCGCCAGGAAGCTGTCGTGGATCTCCCGAATCACGTCGGGCCTGGTGAGCACGAGGTGGTCGTTGCACCCCTCCAGTGACGGTCCGCCGAAGTCCTCGGCGGAGAGCGCGTACCGCTGGATGCTGGTGCCCATGGCGCCGTCGTAGATGAGCACGCGGCGCGACAGCGCGTCGAGATAGGCGCTGGGGAAGGTGCGGTCGGGTCGTGAGATATCGGTCATGAAAACGACGAAGGCCCGGGGTGCGCGGGCTCCGGGCCGGCGCTTT
>DATHUW010000066.1:0-5253 GCA_035461825.1 Gemmatimonadaceae bacterium | reverse complement strand
CGCCCAGGCCATGGCCAGTCTGTTAGGCGGCGGCCGGCGGCCGAAGCGCAAGGTCGATCGCGTGTTCGTGCTGATGCTCGAGAACCGCTCGTTCGACCACATGTACGCCTTCAGCGGCATCACCGGCGTCGGGATCGACGGAAACCCGACGACGCTCGACATCGCGGGACCGGGCGACACCAACATCGACCCGACCACGAGCCTGCCGGTGCCGATCAACGACACGGCCGAGTTCGCGTTGAAGAACGTGGACGCCGACCCTCCACACGAGTTCGACGACGCCCTCGCCGCGCTCTGCGGCCCGGGGCTCGTCTACGATCCCGTCCTGGGCTACCCGCCGATCGACAACTCCGGCTACGTCGCGCAGTACCTCGCGAGGGGCGGCACGAGCCCGGATCGCGCGATGAGCTGCTTCTCGCCGGACAGGCTGCCGGTGCTCACGACGCTGGCGCGCGAGTTCGCGCTGTGCGATGCGTGGTTCTCCTCGCTGCCGGGGCCGACGTGGCCCAACCGCTTCTTCGCGATGGCCGCCTCGTCAGGCGGTCTCGATGACAGCCCGAGCACCGCCGACGTCATCACCTCGGTCACCGTCGATGGCTACCGGTTCTGGAACGGCACCATCTTCGACAAGCTCGATGACCGCTGCATCGAGTGGAAGGTCGTCGAGGGCGACGACTTTCCGGTCGCGTTCGCGTTGCACGGCATGAACCTCAACGCGCTCCAGGGGCGCTTCGAGAACTTCGAGGACTTCGTCACGAACGTCGGCGCCGTCGGCTACGGCCCCAAGTTCATCTTCATCGAACCGCAGTACGGCGAGAGCACCTGGGGCGGCACGGGCCCCGGCGACTACACGTGCGGCAACTCCATGCACCCGCTCGACGACGTCACCCGCGGCGAGCGGCTGGTGAAGGACACCTACGAGGCGATCCGCAACTCCCCGCACTGGGAGCGCAGCATGCTGATCATCACGTGGGACGAGCACGGCGGCTTCTACGATCACGCCGTGCCGCCATCCGCCATGCCCCCCGGCGACCCGCCTGTCGACGACTACGACCACCACGGCTTCTGGTTCGATCAGCTGGGGCCGCGCGTGCCGGCGCTCGTGATCTCGCCGTACGTCCGGCGTGGCGTGATCGATCACACGGTATACGACCATACGTCGATCCTCGCGACGGTCGAGCGGCTGTTCGGCTTCGGCGCCCTGACCCAGCGCGATGCGAGCGCGGCGGACACGCTGCACCTCCTCAGCCTCGACCAGCCCCGCGCCGACGCTCCCGCGACGCTGCCCGACCCGGCGCGCAACCCGAACCCGATCGGCTGCTCCGACGAGCCGGAATCGGAAGACGTGCTGCTGCTCCGGCGCTCCACGCTTCGGCTGGCGCGTCAGGAGCAAGTGCTTCGTAAGGCGAGCGGCGACTACGAGGAAGGCGCCGAGCCGCTTCCGAGCTCCACGCACGTCGGTTTCGCGCAGGTGGCGCTGATGAAGGTGCTCCAGCGGGCGAAGTACCCGGAGCGCGAGGCGTGGCTGGAGCAGTTCAAGGGGATCCGGACGCGGGCTGACGCGGAGCTGTTCACGGTCGAGGCGAAGCTGCTGCTCTGGCACGACATCGACTTCAAGCGTCCGCGCCGCACCGGTCGCGAGCGCAGCAGGACGTAGCACCGTCTGCCGCCTTCGTGCACCGACCCCCGAGCTCGGGCTGAACCCGAGACTCGGGGATCGGTCGACTCGTTGTCCCTCAGGTGCAGCCGGGATCGGCGGCCGGCGTGCCTAACGCGCCGCCGAGCGGAATGTAGAAGCGCGCCTTGTATTCCACGGCGGCGGTCGGACCCAGCACCGTCGCCCGGTGCACCTCGCCGGCGGTCTCGATGTAGGTCTGGCCGGCGACCTCTCCCGGGCCGTACACCGTCGAGACGCATCCCTCTTTCTTGGAGTATCTCGTGATCATCACCCGCCCCTGTTCGACGATGCCGAACGTGGGGCCGGGATGGGTGTGCCAGAACCCCGGCGGGCCTGGATCCACCTGCAGCCGCTGAATGGCGAAATCGGTCCGGGCGTCGGACCGCATCATCAGGTCGCCCGGCTGATTGATGAAGAACGGGTCGAGAGGTGCCTGGATGACGAAGTTGTCCGGCACGACTGCCGTGACGACGCTTGCCGAGGCCCCCCGCGTCTCGGCGTCCTCCTCCGGTGAGGTGACCTGGTCCGTGCAGGCCACGAGCAGAACGCCCGCGCAGGCAAGCGCCAGCGCTTTCACGATCGTGTTGCCCTTCATGATGCCCCTCCTCGGAATGATGTCTCGCCGGCTGCCGGTGTGCCGCCAGTCCCGCCGCAAGGCGGCGTGGTCGCCCGCCGCGTCTTGCTAGGTGCGGGAACGCGGGTGTAGAATGGCTGCCCCGGGTGAACCGGCGCTGTCGCCCGCGTGAACCCGCGCTAAACTCCTCCGCTGATGTTTCGCCTGAGACTGTTCGGCGGCGCGTCCCTCGATCGCGAGGACGGCAGCCCACTCGCCGGCCGCGCCGCGCAGCGGCACCGTCTCGCGCTGCTCGCCCTCCTCGCCTGCGCCCCGCGTTCAGGGGTCAGCCGCGACAAGCTGGTCGCGCTGCTCTGGCCCGAGAGCGATACCGAGCGGGCTCGGAACCTCCTGAACGTCTCCGTCTACGAGCTCAGGAAGGCATTCGGCGAGGGGGCTATCGTCTCCCAGGGGGACGAGCTTCGGCTCGATCGCGATGCGCTCGTCGTGGACGTCGTGGAGTTCGACGCCGCGATGGGGCGCGGCGATCACGAAACCGCGGTGGCTCTGTTCCGGGGACCCTTCCTCGACGGCTTCTTCGTTGCCGACGCAGCGGAGTTCGAGCGCTGGACCGACGGGGAGCGCGAGCGGCTCGCTGGAGCCTATGCCCGGGCGCTCGAGGCGTTGGCCGAGGCGGCGGAGCGCCGACGGGACTTCAAGGGCGCCGCGGAATGGTGGCGGAAGCGCGCCGCGCACGACCCGTACGATTCGCGGGTCGCGATCTCCCTCATGCAGGCGCTGGACGCCGGGGGCAATCGGGCGGGCGCGCTGCAGCACGCGAGCATCCACGAGCGGTTGCTACGGGACGAGGTCGGGCTGCTCGCGCCGTCTCCGGTGGCAGCATTCGCTGAGCAACTGCGGGCCGAGCCGGTGCGCGCGGATCCGCCGCGGCCGAGCCTGACGCCGCCGGAACTGGAGTCGGGCGAGGACGACTCGGCGGTGGTGGTGCAGATCCCGACTGGAGCAGCGGGCGAGGTCCGCGTCGATCCCGCGGGGGCCGGGCCGGTGCATGATGCGCCCCCTCCAGCGCCGCAGGCCCGAGGGCCCGGCTCGCCGCGGCGCGCGGTGCGCCTGGCCGCCGTTATGCTCGCCGCGATCGTGACCGTGGGTGCGGTGGGCTGGGCGCTGTGGCCCGACGCCTCACCGACCGCGCGCTCCGTGGCCGTGCTGCCGTTCGCGAACATGAGCGGCGACGCGGAGAACGGGTACTTCAGCGACGGACTCACCGAGCAGATCATCACCGCGCTGAGTCACGTCCAGGGCCTCCGGGTAGCCGCACGGACATCATCCTTCGCGTTGCGCGACGGCAGGCTCGATGTGCGCGTGATCGGCGACACGCTCGATGTCGAGGCCGTGCTCGAGGGGAGCGTGCGACGGCAGGGGAGCCGGATCAAGGTGACGGCGCAGCTCATCGACGCGGTGTCCGGCTTCCACCTCTGGTCGGGCGAATACGACCGGCAGGTCTCGGACGTCATCGCGGTGCAGGACGAGATCGCGAGAGCCATCGCGAGCGCGCTCGAGCTGCGCTTGCCACGGAGCGGCGCCACCGCGCCTGCGCAGCGCACGCCGAGTCTGGCGGCCTACGATCTGTACCTTCGAGCCCGGCACCTCCGGGACGATCTGAGCCGTGACGCGATGCGCTCGGCGATGGAGCTCCTCGACCGGGCGACGGAGCTCGAATCCGACTTCGCGCTGGCGTGGGCCGAGAAGGCCAACGTCATGGGGCCGGCCATCAATTTCGGGTACGTGCCCCAGGAGCAGGGCGTGGCGGAGATGCGCGCCGCGGTGGAGCGGGCGCTCGAGCTGGACCCGGAGCTCGGTGAGGCCCACGTCGCGCTCGGGATCCTTCGACTCTTCTATGAGTGGGACTGGGCGGCGGGCGAGCGAGCGCTGCGGCGGGCGGTGGACCTGAACCCTAACGATCAGCACGCCTGGCACCACCTGGGCAACCAGCTGAGCGTTGCCGGACGGATCGACGAGGCCGTGGACGCACGACTGCGGGGCATCGCGCTCGACCCGCTGAACGCGCGGGCACGCAGCATTCTCGCAGTGGAGCTGAGGAACGCCGGACGGCACGACGAGGCGCTGGCGGAGTACGAGCGGGCGCGGCAGCTCGATCCAATGAACCCTAACGTGCTCGGCCTCGGTCCGGCGGTGCCCATCGGCGCGGAGATCCACCTGATGCGGGGACGCGCGGATGACGCCGTCCAGGAGCTCCTGCGCGTCGCGGCACTCCGCGGCGCCACGCCTGGAGAGATGGACGCGCTCCGCGCCGCCTTTGCCAAGGATGGCATGCGCGGCGTCTGGCGGAGCTGGCTCGACATGGACCTTCGTCAGTCCGGGAGCCAACCCGATCCGTTGCGCCTCGCCGCGTTATGGGCGTATGCCGGTGACGCCGATCAGGCACTCGACTGGCTCGAGCGCGCCTACGCGGCGCGAGGCTCCTCGCTCGTCTTTCTGCGAACGTATCCCGCCTTCGCCGAGCTGCGCTCCCGTCCGCGCTTCGTGCGGATCGTGGAGGAGATGAAGCTTCCGGCCCACTGAAGGCGGGTGCCGGCCAATGGAAGCGGCCGGCGCAGCGGCCGATGTCACGGCTTTGGGAAGCTCAGGACGGCTTCAGGCGCAGCCTGCCCGGGGCCGGCTATGACGGCGATGCCATTGACGAAGGCAGGCACGAGACCAGCGGAGTTGGGCGGGTGGGAGCCTCGAGCTTCAGAAGCCACGGCTGCACAGCCCGGTTTCGGTCCCTCCCCGGATGTCCGGAATGGTGCCCATCTCCACGGGGCTGCCCGAGTCCAGCAGGTAGTCGCCCAGCGGCCCAGGAGAATGGCCTCGGCCGGTGAACCCGCCCCGCCGCCCAGGTGAACCAAGGCCCAACCAGAGCGTGATGACGCCCGGATGATCCGCCGCTGACACGACCGAAGTAGCCTCGGGCTCAACTCGAGCGCGAGGTCACTCATGT
>DATHUW010000065.1:0-8480 GCA_035461825.1 Gemmatimonadaceae bacterium | reverse complement strand
CGTGACCTTGCCGTCGACGAGAATCCGGGCCACCTGGAGGTTCGGCTTCCAGACGCGGCGCGTCTTGTTGTTGGCGTGGGAGACGTTGTTGCCGAACGCCACTCCCTTGCCGCAGACGTAACAGGAACGGTTCCGCATCGGGTCAGCCCTCCACCAGCTCGATCCGCGCGAGCTCCGCGCCGTCACCCTTCCGGTGGCGGGTCTTGAGGATGCGGGTGTAGCCGCCCGGCCGCGCGGCGTAGCGCGGGCCGATCTCCTGGAACAGCTTGTCGGCCGCTTCCCGCTTCTGGATGTGCCGGCCCGCCAGGCGCCGGTCGTGCAGCGTGCCCGACCGCGCCCGGGTGATGAGCCGCTCGACGAACGGCCGGAGCTCCTTGGCCTTCGCCTCCGTGGTCTCGATCGCGCCGTGCTCGATGAGCGACGTCGCGAGGTTGCGCATCAACGCGAGCTTCTGCTCGCTCGTGCGCCGCAGCTGGCGTCCCGCCTTCCGGTGCCGCATGGGAACTTACTCCTCGTCGTCAGGCGCGGCGGCCGCTGCCTGGCTCGGCGGCGTCCCCCAGTCGAGGATCCGCACGCCATCGGCGGACTCCTCGAAGCGCATTCCAAAGTTCAAGCCTTCGCGCTCCAGCAGATCGGCGATCTCCTGCAGCGACTTCTTCCCGAAATTCTTCACCTGGAGCATCTGCCCCTCGGTCTGCTTCACCAGATCGCCGAGCGTGCGGATGTCCGAATTCTTCAGCGAGTTCACCGACCGCACCGATAGCTGGAGCTCGTCGATCGGCGTCTTGATGAGCTGCGCCAGCCGCTCGGCATCGGCGCCGCCATCGACCTCCGGCTGCACGACCGCCGACGCATGGGAGCCGAAGCTCACGAAGTACTGGAAGTGCGTCTGCGCCAGCGCCGCGGCGTAGCTCACCGCTTCTTCCGGCGAGATCGTGCCGTTGGTCTCGACCGTCAGCGACAGGCGGTCGTAGTCGGTGCGCTGCCCCACGCGCGTCTCCGCAACGGTGAAATTGGCGCGCCGCACCGGGTTGTAGATCGCATCGACGCGGACCAGGTCGACCGGCATCCCGCGGTCGGCGGGGTGTTGATCCGCCTCGATGTAACCGCGCCCCTTGTTGACGTAGAGCTCGACGTTCAGCTCGCGGTCGTCCTGGAGCGTGAAGAGGTGGTGCGCCGGATCGACGATCCGGACGGACGAGCTGAGGTCGATGTCGGCCGCGGTGACCGGCCCCGCCTCACGCTTGCGGATGCGGAGGATGGTCTCGTCGACGGCCTCGTCCATGGCGAGCGTGAGCGTCTTGAGGTTGCCGATGATCTGGTGCACGTCCTCGACGACGCCGGAGACGGTCTGGTGCTCGTGCAGCACCCCGTCGATGCGAAACGCCCAGACCGCCGAGCCGCGGAGCGACGACAGCAGCATGCGGCGCATGGCGTTGCCGAGCGTGTGCCCGAACCCGCGCTCCAGCGGCTGGAGGCGGAACTCGGCGACGTTCGGATTGTCCTCGCGCTTCGTGGATTCTACCAGCTGCGGGCGAACGAGCCCGCTGAGATCGATGGTTTGTGGCATAATGAGTTGCTAATGTCCCGCCGGAGTGCTCCCGGCGACGCCCCACCCCGCCCCTAACGCGCGGTGGGCCCGTGAAGGAGTTAGGGTCCCGGACCTGATCGGGAATCGGGAATCGGGAATCGCTGTTTCGATTCCCCATTCCCGATTCCCGATTCCCACTGTCTTCCTACTTGGAGTACAGCTCGACGATGAGCTGCTCCTGCGCCGCGATCGGGATGTCGTGACGGCCCGGGCGTTCCAGCACGCGGCCGCTGAACGTGCCGCGGTCGACCGCGATCCACGAGAGCGGCGCGCCGCGCTGCGCCTGGTCCATGGCCGCCAGGATCGACACCTGCTCACGCGACTTCTGCCGGATGCGCACTTCCTCACCGGGCGTCACGAGGTAGCTCGGGATGTCCACGGTGCGGCCGTTCACTTCGACGTGGCGGTGGCGGATCAGCTGGCGCGCCGCCTTGCGGCTCGCCGCGAACCCCATCCGGTAGACGATGTTGTCCAGCCGGCTCTCGAGCGCCGCCAGCAGATTGTGTCCGGTCACGCCGGGAAGTGTGGTGACGCGCTCGAACGTGTTCCGGAACTGCCGCTCCGAGATCCCGTAGATGCGCTTCACCTTCTGCTTCTCGCGGAGCTGCTTGGCGTACTCCGACGCCTTACGACGGCGGGCGGTCGCCTGCCCGTGCTGGCCCGGCGCATACGGCCGGCGCTCGACGGGGCACTTCTCGGTGAAACACTTCGTCCCCTTGAGGAACAGCTTGGTCCCCTCGCGCCGGCACTGGCGGCAGCTCGGACCCGTGTAGCGAGCCATCGTCAGACTCTCCGGCGCTTGGGCGGACGGCAGCCGTTGTGCGGAATCGGCGTCACGTCCTTGATGGAGCGGATCTGCAGGCCGGCCGCGGCGAGCGCCTGGATGGCCGACTCGCGGCCGCTGCCGGGGCCCTGCACGCGCACGTGCACGCGCTTGACGCCGAGCTGCACCGCCTCACGCCCGCACTGCTCGGCCGCCACCGTCGCCGCGAACGGGGTCGACTTCTTGGAGCCCTTGAAGCCCGCCTTGCCGGCCGTGGACCACGACACCGCGTTGCCGCGCATGTCCGTGATCGTGACCAGCGTGTTGTTGAAGGTGGCGTTCACGTGGGCGATGCACTCCGCATCGGCCACCTTCTTCGCCTTCTTCGATCCACCCGACTTTGCCGTTGCCATGAAAAAAACAGGGGGTGAGGGACGAGGGGCGGGGGACGAGCGACTTGCTCGCCCCCGTGCGCACCTGCCCGAACTACCGTTGCCTTACGAGCGAAGAACGCGGTGAGGGGTTCGACCCTCGCCCCTCGTCCCCGCCCCGCTACTTCGTGACCTTCTTCTTCCCGGCGATCGCCCGGCGCGGGCCCTTCTTCGTCCGCGCGTTCGTGTGCGTCCGCTGCCCGCGCACCGGCAGCCCGCGGCGGTGCCGAATGCCCCGGTACGACCCGATGTCCATCAACCGCTTGATGTTCATCGCGATCTCCGTCCGCAGCGCACCCTCCACGCGATGGTCGCGCTCGATGACCTGGCGCAGCCGGTTCACGTCCGTATCGTTCAGATCCTTGATGCGCGTGTCGGGGCTCACCCCCGTCTCCGCCAGGATGCGGCGCGCGACCGCGGGCCCGATGCCGAAGATGTACGTCAGCCCCACCTCGACGCGCTTTTCACGCGGCAGATCCACACCAGCAATTCGCGCCATGGGCCTAACCCTGCCGCTGCTTGTGCTTGGGATTGCGCTTGCAGATGATGCGCGTCACGCCGTTGCGCTTGATCACCTTGCAATGCTCGCAGATGGGCTTCACGCTGCTACGAACTTTCACGACCGGAGCCTCTCGATTGCCGTAACGTTTTTCGGGTCAAGACGCTAAGGATAAGAGGACGGGTAAGGACATGCAAGGGCCGCAGCGGCACCTGTTTAGCCCGCGCCCACCTCCTCGCCGATCGCGCGCGCGGCCGCGACCGGATCCCGCGAACCCGTGATCGCCCGGCCCACCACGACGTATCGCGCGCCCGCTGCCACCGCTTCCCGGGGCGTCACCACCCGCACCTGGTCGTCCGCCCCCGCGCCCGCCGGCCGTACCCCCGGGACCAGCAGCGCCAGCGCATCCCCGAACCGCGCGCGAACCGCCGCCGCCTCCGTCCCCGCGCACACCAGCCCGTGCGCCCCCGCCGACGCCGCGAGCTCCGCCAGCCGCAGCACTTCCTCCCGCACGGTCACGCGCTCACGTCCCCACACCCGGGCCACCGAGGCCGCATCGAGCGACGTCAGCACCGACACCGCCAGCACGCCGCAGGCATCGCCAGCGCCATCCACCGCCGCGGCGATCCCCGCCTCCCCGGCCGACGCGTGGACCGTCACCAGCCGCGAACCTAACGCCGCCGCGCTGCGCGCCGACCCCCGCATCGTGTTCGGGATGTCGTGGAACTTGAGGTCCAGGAACACGTCCTTCCCCACCGCCACCAGCGCGGCGATCATCGCCGGACCCTCCGCCGTGAACAGCTCGCTCCCCACCTTGTAGAAGCCGCAGGCGTCGCCAAGGGCGCCCACCAGCGCGCGCGCCGGCGCCGCGTCCGGGTAGTCGAGGGCGACGATCAGCTCGGCGGTCATTGCGGCCACTCCAGTGAGCCGATCA
This sequence comes from Gemmatimonadaceae bacterium, assembly GCA_035461825.1. GTDB lineage: Bacteria > Gemmatimonadota > Gemmatimonadetes > Gemmatimonadales > Gemmatimonadaceae > JALZIF01. The sequence goes on along the minus strand of DATHUW010000065.1, from coordinate 4,262 downwards.
CCTCACCGAGCGCCCGCACGCCGTGCCGCTCGCACCACCTCTCGAGGTCGCGCACGACCCGCCCTGGCAGGCGCGGATCGCGCAACGCCGCCGTGCCGATGCCCACCAGCGACGCCCCGGCGATCAGGTACTGCAGCGCGTCGTCCGCCGAGCCGACGCCGCCCAGCCCGAGCACGGGGGCCTTCACCGCCCGCGCCACCTTCCACGTCGCCAGCACGCCGACGGGAAGCAGGGCCGCGCCGCTCACCCCGCCGGAGCCGAAGCCGATCGCGGGCCGGCGCCGCTCCGTGTCGATCACCAACCCCGGGATCGTGTTCACGAGCGACAGCGCATCCGCGCCCGCCTCCACCGCGATCCTCGCACTCCCGACGATGTCCGGCAGCGTCGGCGAAAGCTTCACGAACAACGGACGGCGCGTCGCGGCGCGCGCGCGGTTGACGACCTCCGCCAGGGCGCCCGGGTCCGCCCCGAACTCCATGCCGCCCGCTCGGACGTTCGGACAGCTCACGTTGAGCTCGTACCCCGCGATCCCTTCGGCGCCCTCCAGGCGGCCGACGACCTCCGCATACTCCTCGACCCGGTCGCCGACGACGTTCACCAGCGCGCGCGCCCGGCGCAGGTTGACCGCAAGCCACGGCAGCTCGGTGGCCCGAACCTCGTCCACGCCGGGATTCGCCAGCCCGATGGCGTTGACCATGCCGCCCGCGAACTCGGCGACGCGCGGCGACGGGGCGCCATGCCGTGGCCGGATGCTCACCGCCTTCGTCACGAGCCCGCCGAGCGCGTCGAGATCCATGACGCGGGCGAGCTCGCGCCCGTAGGCCGCGGTACCGGCGGCCAGCAGGACCGGGTTCTGGAAAGCGATGCCCGCCACGGTGAGGGCGAGCCGCGGAGCGCCGGCGGAAGTCGACGCCTCCGCAGGGGTCACTGCGGCGGGACCCCGGTCGGCGCCGGAGCCGTCCCGGCCGCCACGTTAGGATTCTGGCGGGCCTGCTCGGCGCGGCGCATCGCGTTCACGCTGTCGCTCAACGCCTTCGTCCCGAGCGTCCATGCCTGCTGGAGGAGCTGGTCTCCACGGTTGATGCGGCCCAGCACCGGGGTGTCCCTGCCATCCAGCGCCAGCGTGTAAATCGAGTTGGGGTACTGCTCGCGCAGCCGATTCACGTAGGCATCGGACGAATCGGCGTGCAACGACGCCGCGGCGAGCAGCGACTTGGGGGCGACCGGCGAGTTGCCGAAGGTGTTCGCCACCCTGAGGAACAGCTCGTGCGCGAGCGCGTGGGCCTCGAGGCTGTCGCGCGCGATCTCGCCGGCGAGAAAGACCGAGGCACCCGTGTAGTCGGTGCGATTGAGCAGGATGTTCAGAAACAGCAGGTTCTGCTGGAGGCGTGCCTGCAGCGGCACCTGCGTCGCGAAGTCCGCGGTGCGCGCGATCGCGTTCTCGACGTCGGGCAGGGTCGCCATGTCGCGCAGGGACAGCGCCGTCAGGCGGACCGCCGCCTGACGGCCGGGCAGCGAATCCCTCGAGAGGCGCAGCGTCGCCTCGAACTGCGCCCGCGCCGCCGAGTCGGCCCCTGCCTGACGCAGAAGGTCGCCGTACACGAGATACACACGCGCGCGCTGGCCTGGTCGGAGTCGCGCCTCCTCGTAGCCGGCGACGATGCGGCCGACGCCCTCCCGCCGGCCCGCGACCCACAGCTTGGGCAGTATCGTGAGCAACTCTGGTCGGTAGTCTCCCTCCTCCGCACGGCGCGTGAGCAGCGATTCCGCGCGCGCGAGATCCTGCTGCGTCACGAAGGCCGCGATGAGCTCCCATTCCGCAACGGACGCGCCGGCCGCGGAGAGATAGCCGAGCGCGTCATCGGTCGCGCCGCGGCGCAGCGCCGAGCGCGCGGCCCAGATCGCGCTCTGCGACGCCCGCCAGCGGTTGCGCGACTGCATGAGCCCCGACAGGAGCGATTCCGCCTCCGCATAACGCGAGGCGTCCACCCGGCAGATGCCGAGCGCCAGCGTGGCCTCCTCGCGGCGCTCGGGGGTCAGCGGATCGTTCGCAAGCGCCGCCTCCAGATGCGGGACGGCCCGTGCGCAGCGGCCGGAGTACGCCCAGCCGCGTCCCGCAAGGTAGCGCGCGTCGTCCGCCCATTTGCTGTCCCCGTGCCGCACGAGGACCGTCTCCGCCTTTTCCGCCACGGTGACGAAGTGCGTCGACGCCTCGGCCTCGCGGCCGCGCTTGAGCATCGCGTCGCCGCGCTTCTCCGCCTGACGCGCGTTGTAGACCCCGTTGAAGTACGCGCAGCTCCCGGTCGCGAGAATCAGGAGGAGGGGCGCGAGCCGCCTCACGGCGCGCCCCCGACCCGGCGCTCGTAATTCGCGAGGTAGGCCACGGCGGCATCGGCGATCGCCGCGCCGATCTGCTTCTGCCGCTCCGGGGTGGTCAGGAATCGCGACTCCTCCGGGTTCGATCCGAACCCGATCTCCACGAGAACCGCCGGCATGAACGAGGTGCGCAGCACGGCGAAGTTCGCCTGCTTGACGCCGCGGTTGGCGCCGGGATGAAAAGTAGCGAGCTGGTCCTGGATGAGCGACGCCAGCTCGAGCGATTCGCGGAGGTGCTCGTTCTGCGCCATGTCCGCGATGATGAAGCTCAGCGGATCACCGGCGTCCGCGCTCACCTCGGTCTCGAAGCGCACCGATGCGTTCTCCATCTCGGCGACCCGTCGCTCGTCTTCGGTCTTGGCCTCGGAGAGGAAGAAGGTTTCGAATCCGCGTACTGCCTGCGGATTGCGCCAGCGCATGTTGGGGCCGTTGACGTGAATCGAGATGAACAGGTCGCCGCCCTTCTGGTTCGCGATGCGCCCGCGGTCGTAGAGGTTGATGAGCGTGTCCGTCGTGCGGGTCATCACGACCTCGACTCCGCGCGCGACGAGCGCGTCACGCACGCGCTTGGCGACCGCCAGCGTGATCGTCTTCTCGGCGACCTTGGTTCGCGAGCCGATCGGACCGGTCATGCCGTTGTCGGGTCCGCCGTGCCCGGCGTCGATGACGACGCGCCGCTTGAGCTTGCGAGGCGGCGCGGCCCGCGTGGATGGCGGCGTACCGAACGTGCCCGTTCCTGCCGAGGACGAAGTCGGCCGTGCGGCGGAGGCGACGGTCGGCGCCGCCCGCGGGGCGACCGCGGTGTAGCGCAGCTCGCGGGTCACCGCCGTGTACTGGAACCGATCGGGGGCCAGTGCGGCGAGCCGCTCCGAAAGGAGCTGCAGGGGCAGATAGAGCTCGCCTCCATCCACGAACGGGGCGGACACGAGCGGATAGATCGTACCCGCGTGCTCCACGTACGGCGATTCGACCAGCACCGTCAGGTCGAGACCGGCGAGGTTGATCGCGTAGCGTCCCGCCCCCGCCTCGGTGACGCGGGTGGGGATCACCGGCGCGAGCAGGCGGGCCTGAATGGCCGGACCGCCGGCCGCCGCGATCACGGGAACGAACGCCTCGCTCCCGCCGGCTCGGACGGTAAGCACCTGGGGGTCGGCTGCCGCGAACTGCATCGCGGCGTACACGGCGCACAGCATCATCTACGCATCTCGCCCTCGCGCGAAGGCCCGCGCCATCTCGCGCTCATCCTCGCGACGGCGTTCGTCCTCGCGTTTGTCGTGCTGTTTCTTCCCCTTCGCCAACGCGAGCGTCACCTTGGCGATCCCTCGTGGGTTGAAGTACAGATCGAGCGGGACCAGCGTGAGGCCCTTGCGCTCCATGCCGCCGATGAGCCGGCGGATTTCCTGGCGGTGCAACAACAGCTTGCGGGTTCGCGTCGGATCGTGGTTGAACTGATTGGCCTGCTCGTACGGGGGAATGTGCAGGTTCAGCAGAAAGAGCTCTCCACTCTGCACGACCGCGAACGCGTCCGAGAGGTTCGCCTTTCCCTGTCGCAGCGACTTGACCTCGCTGCCCGTCAGCACCAATCCCGCCTCCCACGTCTCGAGGATATGGTAGTCGTGGCGCGCCCGTTTGTTCCGGGCGACCGCCTGGCGCTCGGGTTGTGACAGAGGCATCCGCTCCGTATGAAAGACGGCCCTGGGCCGCCGGCGTCACTGCGCCGCTGCATCGGTTTAACCACAAGTGCCGTCGATACTTCCGCGCGATTAACCTAAGGGCGGCGCGGGGATCCGGGCAACCGTCGCGTGCGTTGACTCCCCCTCGGTGGGCGTGTAGCTTTGCGGGCCACGCCGAAGTGGTGGAATTGGTAGACGCGCTGCGTTCAGGGC
>DATHUW010000064.1:0-6600 GCA_035461825.1 Gemmatimonadaceae bacterium | reverse complement strand
AGGAGAACGTCGTCAACTATACCGTCGTCGTTGGCGTGGACAACCGCGCCGGCAAGCTTCTGCCCGGGATGACGGCGACGGTCGACTTCCAGGTACAGACGGCGGAGGGCGTGCTGCTCGTGCCCAACGCGGCGCTGCGGTTCCGGCCGAGCGCGGAGATGCTCAACGCGGCGGGTACAGGCACGAGCGCCCCGGCGGAGAGCGGGGCGCGGCGTCCGCGGGACTCCGCGGCCGCGCCTGCGGCAGGCGCCGGCGAGCGTCCGCGCGGGAACTTCGCCACGCTCTGGTACATCGACGACGCGAGTGCGCTCGCCACGACGCGCGTGCGGACGGGCATCAGTGACGGCATTCTCACGGAGATCGAGGGCCCGGACGTTCGTGAAGGCATGCAGGTCATTGCCGGTGTGCTCACGCAGGGGGAGAACGGCACGGCGAACCCGTTCCGGCAGGATCGGCCCGACCGTCGCACCCGCGGAGGATTCTGATGAGCGCCGCCCCCGGCACACAGCCGGTCATCCACGCCGAGGGCCTGACGAAGGTCTATTCGACGGGCGCCACGAAGGTGCACGCGCTCCGCGGCGTGGACGTGCGGGTCGAGCGGGGGGACATGATCGCCGTGATGGGATCGTCAGGCTCGGGCAAGTCCACGCTCATGAACATCCTCGGCTGCCTCGACTCGCCGACCGCCGGGAGCTACTGGCTGGATGGCGTCCGGGTCGAAGGGCTCCGCCGCAACGCGCTCGCCGACATCCGGAACGCGAAGATCGGCTTCGTGTTCCAGGGCTTCAACCTGCTGGCCCGCACGTCGGCGCTGGAGAACGTGGAGCTGCCGCTGCTGTACGACCGCTCCGGTCGTAAGGTGAACACGCGTGAGGCGGCCGAGGAGGCGCTCCGGCGGGTGGGGCTCGGCGACCGACTCGACCACCACCCGAGCGAGCTCTCCGGCGGGCAGCAGCAGCGCGTGGCGATCGCGCGCGCGCTGGTGACCCAGCCCGCGCTCATCCTCGCGGACGAGCCGACGGGCAACCTGGACAGCCGCACGTCGGTCGAGGTCATGGCCTTGTTCCAGGAGCTGAACGAGCAGGGGATCACGATCCTCCTCGTCACCCATGAGCACGACATCGCCGAGTACGCGAAGCGCACTATCGAGATGCGCGACGGCCGGATCATCCGCGACGTGCCGGTGCCCGAGCGCCGGATCGCCGCCGAAGCGCTCGCCGCGCTCGAACCGGTGGATGCCCTGGAGGCCTCATGAAGCAGCGGACGCTGTTCAAGGTCGCGGCGCAGAGCATTGCGAAGAACAAGATGCGCACCGCACTCACGATGCTCGGCATCGTGATCGGCGTCGCGGCGGTGATCGTGATGGTCGCGGTGGGCCAGGGCGCGCGCTCGCAGATCCAGAGCCAGATCGCCAACCTCGGCACGAACATGATCGTCGTCGTGCCGGGCGCGATCACGCAGGGCGGCGTGAGCCAGGGGGCGGGGACGTTCAACCGCCTGACGCTGGAGGACTACGAGAAGCTCGATCGCGAGTCGTATCTGCTGGCGGCGGTCTCGCCGGTGATCGTCACCCGCACGCAGGCCATCGGCCCGCAAGGCAACTGGCGCACCATGATCAACGGCGTGTCCGCGGAATACCAGCCGATCCGCGACTGGCCAACCACGTCGGGCGCCTTCTTCGCCGATATGGACGTGCGGACCTTCCGCCGCGTCGCGGTGCTCGGCGCGACGGTGGCGGAGCAGCTCTTTCCGGGGCAGGACGCGGTCGGGCAGCAGGTGCGCCTGCGCGACGTGCCGTTCGACGTGATCGGGGTGCTCGCGCGCAAGGGGCAGACCGCGAGCGGGGAAGACCAGGACGACGTCGTGCTGGTGCCGTACACCACGGCGGAGACGCGGTTGAGCGGGTGGTCCCGGATCGGGCAGATCCTCGCCGCCACGTACTCGTCAGGCGACATCCCGGCGGCGCAGGAGGAGATGCGGGCGATCCTCCGCGAGTCGCACAACATCCCCGACGGGGACGACGACGATTTCACCATCCGCAATCAGACGCAGCTCGCCGAGGCGGCGCAGGGAACCACGGAAGTGATGTCGGCCCTCCTCGCGGCGATTGCGTCGGTGTCGCTGCTGGTCGGCGGAATCGGAATCATGAACATCATGCTGGTGTCGGTCACGGAGCGCACGCGGGAGATCGGCATCCGCATGGCGATCGGCGCGCGCGGGTCCGACGTCCTGCGGCAGTTCCTGATCGAGAGCGTGGTGATGAGTCTGATGGGCGGCATGCTGGGGATCGCGGTCGGCTTCGCGGGCGCCTCGATCCTCGCGCGGCTGACTGGCTGGAGTACGGTGGTCGCCCCGGAGGCCGTGCTCCTCGCCGTCGGTTTCTCAGCGGCCGTGGGGGTGTTCTTCGGCTTCTACCCGGCGCGCAAGGCGTCGGCGCTGAATCCGATCGAGGCGCTGCGGTACGAGTAGTCGGGAATCGGGAATCGGGAATCGGAAGTCGGTGTCGACGCACACTACCCGACTCCCGACTCCCGACTCCCGGACTCCCGACTGCCACGATGGGATGCGCAAGACCCCTGTGGCCCGCCCCGAACTCTGTTCCGATTGCCGATTCCCGATTCCCGACATTCATGCCCCCCTCGTGCCACTCGTTACACCCCCGTGCTGTCCCCGCTAACGGGCGGACCGAGAGTACGTCTCACGGTTACAACGAACAACGGATCGCGCGCCGGCGGTTGGCCGGCCAGGCGGGATCACGGCTTCGGGCGGCGCGCCATCCCGGCGTGATGCCCACTACCGACGGCGCCTCGCTAGGCGCCCGGATTGAGGAGAGGAAGGATGCGACGCTCGATGATGATGGCCCTCGCGCTGGCGCTGACGGTGCCGGCCGTAGGCGTGGCCCAGCGGCCCGACGGGCCCCGGATGCGCGAGGGCCGCGAGATGCCGATGCGGCCCGCCGCCGGCCCCGTGGCGCTGATGCTCGAGAAGAAGTCGGAACTGAAGCTCACGGACGACCAGGTCACGCGGCTCGAGGCGATCCAGGCCCGCTACGCCGAGCGGACTGCTCCGCTCCGTGCGCGTGCTGATTCGCTGCGCCCCGATCGCGGCGAGCGGCAGGATCTCGACGCCAGCGCGCTCCGGCAGCGCCGTCAGGCCGGCGCCGAGATCATGACGCTGATGCGCGAGGAGGGGCAGACGGCGCGGACCGAGGCGCTGGCGCTGCTTTCGAACGACCAGCAGCAGAAGGTCCAGGAGATGGAACAGACGCGCCGGAAGGAAATGGAAGCCCGCCGCGATCGGCGCGGCGACGGGCCCGGCGGACGCCGCGGGAGCGGCGGTGGCCGGCGTGGCGGCGGCGGCGGGCCTCCGGGCCGCTGACGCCTGACGAGCCAAAAAGCTGAACCGGCCGGGGCGCTGTGCCCCGGCCGGTTCACGTTCCAGGTGCCGCGCTGCGCTGGCTCGCCGCGACCCGCTCTTCCGTGATCGCGAGCACGTCGTCCACGCGCCGGCAGGGCATGCTGAAGGCGAAGATCGACCCTTCCCCGGGGAACTCCGCCCAGACCCGTCCCCCGATGCCGTTCAGCACGTCCCGGACGATGTTGAGGCCCAGACCGGTTCCCTCGATGTGCGGCATCTCCTTCTCGTGGGCGCGGAAGAAGCGCTCGAAGAGTCGGCCGCGAAGCTCAGGGGGCACTCCCGGCCCGTTGTCGGCAACCTCCACCACGACCTCGCACGGTTCCCCGTGATCGTTGCAGTTCAGGCGACCGCGGATCTCGACCCACGAGGCCCCGCGATCCGGGCGTGCGTACTTCACGCCGTTGGACACGAGGTTCGTCAGGCAGAGCTCCACCGCCGCGGCGTTGACTTCCACCGCCGGGAGATCCGGGGCGACGCGCACGGCCACGCCTTGTCTGTTTGCCGCATCCCGCAGTTGCCGGACGGCCTCCGCGGCCGCGTCCGGCAGCCGCACGTTGCGCTGCTGCCGCGTCGCCACGCGCACGCGCGAGAGCTCGAGCAGGTTGTCGAGCACCTCGCGCATGCCGTTCGCGTTGCGGACGATCACGTCCGCCAGCTGCGCGCGCTTGGCGTCATCGAGCTGGCTCAGCTGGAGCAGCTGACCCGCTCCCAACGTGGCGCCGACGCGGTTGCGAATCTCGTGCGTGAGCGCCCGGTGGAATGCCTGAAGCCGCTCCTCGCGCTCGACCAGCTCCATCGACGCGTGCTCCAGATACCGGCTCGTCGTCGCCTGTGAGATGAGCGCGATCGCCTGGAACAGCCGGTGCGCGCACTCCAGCGCATCCGCCGGCGTGACGCGCGAATCCAACTCCCCGATGATGCGCCGGAGAAACGCATGCAGCACGCCGCCGAGCAGCTCGTACTCCTTCTGCAGCTCGTGCTCCGAGAAGCCCTGCGCATACCGCAGCGCGCCCAGCTCGCGGGCGCGATCGAGCACGCCGCCCGAGGCATTCACCGGACAGGCCGGATCCTCGATGTACGACGCGATCCCATCGATGAGCAGCGGCATGTGGTCGAGCAGGTCGTCCGTTGGAAACACCCGCCCGGGAGGAACGCTCACGCGCGCCACGATGCGGTCGAGCCACCGAGCGGTGAGCTCCGTGCGCGAGAGGCGCAGGCGTTCCGCCAGCAGATGGGGCAGGGTGTAGGTTTGCTCGTCGGCCATGGTACGGCAGGCTCGGGACACCGATGCGGCATGCGCCGGGGACTCTAGGGAGAATCGCGGGCGATCCGGGACACCGGTGCCAAAATACCGCGGTGCACGGAACCGGGACAGCGCCGACGGTCACAACCCCGTCGGCCGGATGGGCGGCTGCCCGCCGGCTCGGGTCAGCCCCCCTTCACGGACCCCGACACAACCGGGGGCTCCGCCGTCCGCGACCGCACCACCGCATCCATCCTCGCCCGCAGCCCCTGGAACAGGCGCTCGGCCACCGGGCCCGGGCGGCCGCTGCCTATCAGACGGCCGTCGACCGTGATGATCGGCAGCACGTCGTTCGTCGTACCGGCGAGAAACACCTCGCTCGACACGAACAGTTCCTCCACCGAGACCGCGGACTCCACGTGTTGGATGCCGAGCTCGCGCGCCAGCTCCAGCACCACCGCGCGCGTCACCCCCGGCAGCACGTGGTTATCGGTCGGGTGCGTCCGGAGCACGCCGTCGACCACGGCGAACACGCTGGTGTGCGTGCCCTCCGTCACGCGGCCGTCGCGGAGGAAGATCGCGTCGATGGCGCCCTGGCTCACGGCGCGCTGCTTGCCCATCACGTTAGGGAGGAGCTGGATCGTCTTGAGGTCGCAGCGGAGCCAGCGGATGTCCGGCTGGGTGATCGCGGCGGCGCCCGTCAGCCGCAGCGCCTCCGGCGGGGTGAAGCGCGCCGCGGCGACGTAGACGGTCGGCGGGGTGCCCGCCGGCGGGTAGTAGTGCGTGCGCGGCGCCGCCCCGCGCGTCACTTCCACATAGAGCGTCTGCTCGCCCGCGGCCAGCTCGTTCTCCGCGATCAGCCGCGCGGCGATCTCCCACAGGCGGTCGGGCCGCACATCGTCAGGCAGCGAGATCTCGGTCTCGCGCAGCCCGCGCTCGAGCCGCGCCTGGTGGCGTTCGGCCTCGAACGGCCGGCCGCCGATGAGCCGCCACACCTCGTACACGCCGTCGCCGAAGATGAACCCGCGATCCTCGACTGGAATACGCGCCTCAGCCCGCGCGACGAACGATCCGTTCAGGTAGATGAGCACCCTGTCACTCGCCGTAGGGAATCCAGATGTTCTTGACCTGGGTGGCGTGGCGGAGAAACTCCCGTCCTTCGCCCTCGTCGCGGTTCATCCAGTCCCGCGGCTCGTGCGACGCCCACGTCTGCTTCATGTTGCCGGCGGAGGCCAGCTCGACCGCCCGCACGCCGTCGGGGGAGCCGAAGTACCAGATCCCATCCACGTCGTCGTGGTCGGCGAGCACGCCGGCCAGCTCGTCCTTCCGCCCCGTGACGATGTTGACGACGCCCGCCGGCAGGTCGGAGGTCTCGAGCACGGCGTACAGATCCACCGCCGACAGTGGGTGCCTCTCGCCAGGCACCGCGACCACGGCGTTGCCCGTCGCCATCGCCGGCGCGATGAGCGAGACGAGGCCGAGCAGCGGCCGCTGGTCCGGCGCCACGATTCCCATCACGCCCACGGGCTCGTTCATCGCCAGCGTGACGCCGCGGATTGGGGTGTGGTGCACCGCGCCGTCGTGCTTGTCGGCCCACGCGGCGTACGTGAACAGCCGCGAAATCGACTCTTCCACTTCCGCATCGCCACGCTCGCCGGTCATCACTTGGATGCGCTCCGCGAACTCCTCCGCCCGCGCCGACAGATTCTCGGCGATGTAGTAGAGGATCTGCGCGCGGGCGTGCCCGGACGCGCGGGCCCACGCGGCCTGGGCCTTGTGCGCCGCCTCGACCGCGTTGCGGATGTCCTTGCGATTGCCGAGCCCCACCTCGCCGAGCAGCGCGCCGTCAGGCGCGTGGACGTCGAGGCTGTAGCCGGAGTCGGGGCGCGCCTGCTTGCCGCCGATGAAGAGTTTGGGGGTGCGGTCGAGGGGCGGGAATC
>DATHUW010000063.1:0-14965 GCA_035461825.1 Gemmatimonadaceae bacterium | reverse complement strand
TGCCTCGCGGCCGTCGTGCGAATCTGACGATGAGCAGCCCCGCCAGCAGCACGGCACCCGCGAGCGCGGCTCCTTCCGCGTCAAGGAAGACGTGCGCCGCGACGAAGGCCGACGACACGACCAGCGTGAACGCCGTGACCGGCACGCCGAAGCGCGAGAAGTCGCCGAAGCTGATGCGCGTGCCGTGACGCTCGGCAATGCCGAGCACCGTCACGTTCGCAGATGCACCGACGACCGTGGCGTTGCCGCCCAGACAGGCGCCTAGCGCGAGGGCCCACCAGAGCACGATTGTCTCGCCGGGCAGCTCCCCCGTGAGCTGCGCGACGATGGGGATGCTGACGGCGACGAACGGGATGTTGTCGATCAACCCGGACAGCACTCCGGCGCTCCAGAGGATCAGGAGCGCGGCGAAGAGCAACGTGCCGTCGGGCGACAGATGCAGCGCGGCGCCGCCCGCGTGAATCACGGCGGCGAGCCCCGTGGCGAGGGACTGGATGAGCCCCGTCTCGACGCCGGCACCGACCGCGATGAACAGGAAGCCGAAGAAGCTCAGCGTCGGCCACTCGATCTCCTTCTCGATCACCTCCAGCAGGCCGTGCTTGCGCTCGCTGATCGAGGGGCGGTGGCGCCGCAGGTAGAGCACGTCCTGCACGACGAGCACGGCCGCGCTGCCAATCAGCGCCGGCACCGCCGCCGGCATGCCGGTGAAGCTGTGCGTGATGAAGCCGATGAAGACGCCGATCGTGATCACGGCGCTCCAGCGGAGCAGCGCGGGATTCTGGATCTCCGGCACTGATTCCGGGAGCGCGGCGGCGTCACGAGCCTGCGCCACGTCGGCGGCGAAGTACCGGCCGGTGATCCACTCCAGGCCGACCATCATGATCGCGCAGGGGATCGTCAGGTTCAGCAAGAACTGCAGAAAGGTCAACCCCGCGCCGGAACCGATCATGATGTTCGGCGGGTCGCCGATGAGCGTCGCGGCGCCGCCGATGTTCGCCGCCATCACCATCGGCAGCAGCAGCGCCGCCGGACGCACGGCGAGCCGCCGCGCCATCTGCATCACCATCGGCGTCAGGAACACGACCGTGGTCACGTTGTCGGCGAACGCGGAGAGCGCGGCGGTCGACCAGAGGAGCAGCGTGATTGCAACGGCGACGCGCCCGCCGGTCCCCGCCATGATCCGCGCGACTCCCCATTCGAAGACCCCGGTCGACTTCAACACGCCCACGATCGCCATCATCGACGCCAGCAGCAGGAGCACGTTCAGATCGAGCGCGTCCTTGGCCGCCTCGAACGTGATGAGCCGGTAGGGGGTGAGGTAGGTGATCGTCCAGATGACCGACACCGCGGCGACCACCACGAGCACGCGATGGGCCGACTCGCGAGCCAGCAGCACGAACACGGACAGCAGGATGACGGCGACGATGCCCTGCGAGACCGGATCCGTCGTCGCGGTGCCCGAGGCGGCGTGCGCCTGCACGAACAGCGCGAGGAGGGCGTCAGGCATGGCCGCGTGCCCGCCGGATGGTCACGCGTGCCGGCGGATCCCGAGATTGATCACCCGCGTGAGAAGCTCGGGATACGTGATCCCCACGTGCTTCGCCGCCATCGCGAACTCCTCGCTCTCCGCGATCTCCGGATTCGGGTTCGCGTCCAGGAAGTACAGCGTCCCGTCCGCAGACAGGCGGTAGTCGATGCGCGCATAGCCGTCGAGCTCCAGCAGCCGGTAGATTCGCTTGCTCGTCCGGATGATGCGGGCCTCCATCCCGTTGGGCAGATCCTGGGCGACCTGCTGGAAGATCCCGCGGCGCTTCTGGTAGGCCACGTCATGCTTCACCTTTTCCGTGGCGATCAGCGCCGCGTTCGCCGGCATGTTCTCGAACACGAGCTCCCAGACCGGAAGCGCGAGCAGCCGCTCGTTGCCGAGGATGCTCACGTAGTACTCTCGTCCCTGGATGAACTGCTCGGCGATGGCGTCGGTCTTGACCCGCTCGTGCACGAACGCCACCCGCTCCTCGAGCTTCTCATCCGAGTCGACGATCGACGCCTGTGAGATGCCGAGCGAGCCATGTTCCGTGAGGCTCTTGACGATGAGCGGGAACGGGAGCTTGCGCGGCCGGCGCACCGCCCGGTTGAGCGGAAAGACCGAGAACTCCGGCACGTTGATCCGGTGATAGGCGAGCAGCTTCTTGCACAGCGCCTTGCTGCGGGCGATCACCAGTCCGCGCGGATTGCAACCCGTGTACGGCACCTGGAGGAGCTCGAGATAGCTCACGACATTCTGGTCGTAGAGCACGTTTCGGTGGAACTCCTCGAGCAGGTTGAAGACGATGGTCGGATGCCAGGTCTCGATCGCCTCGCGCACCGGCCGCAGCTCGTCCTGCACACCGAGCGGCTGGACCTCGTGGCCCAAGCCGCGCAGGGTGGTGACGACGTCGAACTCCGTCTTCCACTCGTCCTGCTGCTGCTCGCTGAAGCCCTCGCGCGAGTCGGGGGGCAGCAGATCCGGATGCATCAGCACCAGCACGCGCTCTTTTCTCATAACGCGATCCAGTCCCGGTGGCCTTCGCTGTACAGAAAGTGCATCGTCTTCGCCGTCAGGAGGACGGCGAAGTCCATCCGCAGCTGACGCTCGCTGCCGACTGCCCGCAACCGGAGCTCCCGGCAGCGGCCGATCATGTTGCCGAGGATGATGTCGAGCGTGAACTGGTACTCGCCCGTCCACCGCGATACGGTCCGGCGGATCTCGGCGCGGTGGCGGCGAAGGAATTTCGACGCCAGTTCACTGTTGCGATGCCGCGGGTGGTCCGAGAAGAGCTGGCGCAGCTCGCGGTCGTAGGTGTCGGGAAACTCCACCGAGTACAACTCGCGTTTGGCGGCGTAGTGCTCGCCGAGGGTCCGGCGGATCGTGTGAAGCGGCTCGACCAGGCGGCGCGACCGCTCGATCCGGCGCGTGCCCGCGATCTCCGCCATCAGCTCGTCGACATACTCGAGCTTGCGCAGCGCCGGCCAGCCCGCGTAGCGCTTGCGCCAGTCTGCCCTGGGCCGGAGCCACACCGCGAACGTCTCGGCGAAATCCTCGTCAGGGTGTGCCTGCGCGTACCAGAGCCGCAGGTGCTGCACGAACTTCTTGCTCGCCGGCTTGGGGCGATAGTGGGTCGGATACCGGGTAGACGACCGGCCGAACAGCTGCTGCCAGCGGCGCCGACGCTGCAGCTGATAGGCGTGCTGAATCGCGTGCCCGGTCTCGTGGCGCAGGATCCGCATGCACTCGTCGCGCGACCCCCCCTCGACGTCGAGCATCTGGCTGCGCTCGAGCCGCATGAGGCGCGGGTGCGCGAGGTAGAAGGGAATGGCGAAGCCCGGAACGTGGCCCGGCGAGAACCACTCGTCGGAAAGCCAGACGTGCGGCCGCATCGTGATGCCGCGCGAGTCGAGCTGCGCGTACAGCTCATCCAGCATCGTCTCCAGCCAGGTGCCCGCAATGCGTACGCCCAGCTCGCGCATACGGAGCTGCATGAGGCGCTCGGTCGGCCAGTTCGCCCAGGGAAACGCCATCGCTCTCGGAAAGTGGTGGGTTGCGACGAGCGAAATATGGGCGCTCCGCGCTCCGGTGGAAGGAAGGCGCTTGTAGCGCTCAGCCGCCGCGGGTACGTTCGACCGCATGGAGACCGCCCCCCCGACGGCGCCGCCAGCTCCGCCCGAACGCCCGCGCACCCTCGATCCGAGCGTCGTCAGGCTCTGGCGAATCTCGGGCCTCATCTGGACCGCCGTCCTGGCGCTTGGCGCGCTGGTGCTGCACCTGGCGTGGGGCGACGAGGTGCCGTTCTGGATCGCGGGCGCGGCGATCGTCACCTACGGCGTGTTCTACCTCGCGGCCTGGGTCCCGCGGGCCTATCGCGCCTGGGAATTCGAGATCCGCGAGACCGACGTCCGGCTCCGGCACGGCGTACTATGGCAGCGGACCAGCGTGGTCCCGCACGCCCGCATCCAGCACGTGGACACTCGTCACGGGCCTCTGACTCGTGCGTTCGGACTCGCCTCGGTGGTGCTGTACACCGCCGGGCACACCGGCGCGGCGATCGAGATCCCCGGCCTTCCCGCGGCCGAGGCGGAGGCACTCCGCGAACGGCTCGGCGCGCTGAGCGGGGCGGATGACGCCGTCTGACGAGGCCCCGGCGACGGAGCCCAGTCCGGCGACGCAGGGCCGGCGCCTGCACCCGCTCACGCTCCTCTTCAGCACCGTCGCGATCGCGCGGCGGCTGATTCTTCCCGCGGTATTCGGCGGCATCTCGGCCGCCGGGGGCGATGCCGGCCGCGCGGTGCTGGTCATCCTGGGGGTCCTCACGGTCCCGTCGATCGCGCTGGCGATCGCCCACTACTTCACGTTTCGCTATGCGGTGACCGGCGAGGAGCTCGTCTACCGGTCCGGTGTGCTACGCCGCAAACAGCGCGTCATCCCGCTGTCGCGGGTGCAGAACATCGAGGTGCGGCAGAGTCTCGCTCAGCGCCTGACGGGCGTCGCCGAATTGCGGGTGGAGACCGCGGGCTCGGGATCGGAACCGGAGGCGGCTCTGTCGGTGCTCCGACGGGCGGAGGCGGACGCGCTGCGCCACGTACTGCTCGCGCGCCGCCGTCCCGTGGAGTCGCGGACGGTCGACGGCGAGGATACGGGTTTGTCGGAGCCCGCGCCGCTGGTGCACCTGACGCCGCCCGAGCTCGCGGTCGCCGGCGCGACGGCGAACGAGGCGGGGCTCATCGCCGCGGCCCTCGTCGGCGCGCTCCAGTTTGCGGATGATCTTCCGCTCCCGCTCGAGCGCTACCTGCCTGACGTGGAGGCGTGGTTCACCCAGCAGTCCCTCGCGGGTACGGTCCTGCTGGTGGCCGCGCTGATGGTGGTGTTGATCGTGATCGGCTGGGTCGTCTCGATCGTCGGCTCCGTGGTGGGCTACTACGACTTCACGCTGGCGCGCACCGGCGACGACATCCAGAAACGGTATGGGCTGCTGAACCGTCGTGAGGCGAGCGTTCCGCTCCGCCGGGTGCAGTCGATCCGGGTGGAGGAGTCGCTGCTCCGCCGGCCACTGGATCTCGCGTCGCTCAAGATCGAGACGGCGGGCGGGCCGGCGCAGCAGCAGCGGGGTGGCGCCGAGGCCTTCGTGCCGATCGCCCAGGCCCGACGGATCGCGGGTCTGGTCCAGGCACTCTTTCCGTCGTTCGCCCTCGATGCGGTGGAGCTCGCGCCGGTGCATCCGCGGTCGCCCCGGCGGGCGTTCACACGCTATGCGCTGACGCTGGCGATCGTCGCTGGCGGACTGGCGCTGCTCGACCGCCGGGGGCTGCTCGTGCTGGCCCTCGTGCCGTTCGCCTGGGTGGTCGCGCGATGGCAGTACCGGATGCGCGGGTACGCGCTCGCCGACGGGCACGTGGTGCTCCGGAGCGGGGTGCTCAACCGCGTCACCTGGATCGTGCCTGACGAGAAGATCCAGACGCTGCACGTGACGGCGACGCCGTTCCAGCGGCGGCACGGGCTGGCGAGCGTGGTGGTGGACACGGCGTCCGGCGGCGCGCAGCCGACGCTGGTGGACGTGAGCGCGGCGGACGCGGCGACGCTGCTGGAGCGGATGGCGGAGCGGGCGCGGGCGGCCCGGGCGCGGGTGCGGGCAGCGCGCCGGTCCGTCGCACAGGCCGCGGTGTGACGCGGATCTCTTGTGTGCGATGGCCTCGTGGTCTATCCGGCGATCGGTTGTTCGCCGCGGAGTTCGCCGAGGATGCGCGCAGGGCGCTGAGGATCTCACGATGAATCGCGCATCGGCTCTCGGGGGAAGTTCTTGTCGGTTCGTCCGGCATTTCGGGGGAACCGCGCGGAGATACAGCAGAATGACGGCGGCGCGCACAGGACTTTTCGCTAGGTCTGATGGCGCGAACGCTACGTGAAGACTTCTGTGTTGAGGCCGGGAGGCGTTTGTTTTCACGCGGAGCCGCGAAGCCGCGGAGGAACGTGATGGAAACCTCGGCATGCGTCCTGGATCGATCTGTTGCTCGCTGCTTCGCTGCATGAACATCACGACGGGAAGTGGTTGCGTACGGGCCCGAGCCAGGTTGTCGGAATGAGGCAGACTTGCTGCGGGTTTCTCCGCGCCCTTCGCGTCTCCGCGCGATACAGAGGGCTCGTCCGGCATGCCGCCCGCGAAGAGTCACTCCTGGCGAACCCTGCAGGGGTTTCGCCGCGGACCGGCCGGCAGCCGGTCTCCTCTATCTTTGCGCGAACCGGCGAGCCCGAACTCCGAGGAGCTTGCGAGGCGCGGGCGACCGTGGCAGCCGTCACCAGCACAACAGTTCCCGTCCCCGTACTTTCCTTATGATGAGTGGGGCCCGAGACACCGTCACGGCCCCGTCCGCTTCCAGCCCAACATTCCCGGATCCATGTCCCATCCCGCCACGATGCGCCGCGCCGTCGCGCTCGCCGCGATCCTCGCCAGCTCGGCGAGCGCGCAGCAGCCGCCCACCAGCCCCAAGGACTTCTTCGGGCACGACATCGGCGCCGACTACGTGCTCCCGAACTACACGAAGTTCGCCGAGTACTGGGCCCGGCTCGCCTCCCAGACCGACCGGATGATCCTCGACACCATCGGCCACACCGCCGAAGGGCGGCCGCAGCTCATGGCGATCATCACGTCTCCGGCCAACCACCAGCGGCGGGCGCGGTTCAAGGAGATCTCGCGGCGGCTCGCCCTGGCCGAGGGGGTGAGCGAGGAGGAGGCCCGGGCGCTGGCGGCGGAGGGAAAGGCCGTGGTCTGGATCGACGGTGGGTTGCACGCCACCGAAGTGCTCGGCGCGCAGCAGCTGCTCGAGACGACGTGGCAGCTCGTGAGCCGCACCGATCCCGAGACGATGCGGTTCCTCGATGACCTGATCGTCCTCGCGGTGCACGCGAACCCGGACGGCATGGAGCTCGTGAGCGACTGGTACATGCGCACCAGCGAGCCGCAGCGCCGATCCTCGTCAGGCATCCCGCGGCTCTACCAGAAGTACATCGGGCACGACAACAACCGCGACTTCTACATGGCGGCGATGCCCGAGTCGGAGAACATGAACCGGGTGATGTACCGCGAGTGGTTCCCGCAGATCATGTACAACCATCACCAGACGGGCCCCGCGGGCACGGTGATGTTCGCGCCGCCCTTCCGCGATCCGGCGAACTACAACTTCCATCCGCTCATCATCACGGGCCTGGATCTGGTCGGCGCCTCGATGCACAATCGCTTCGTCGTCGAGGAGAAGCCCGGCGTCACGATGCGGTCCGGTGCCAACTACTCCACCTGGTGGAACGGCGGTCTGCGCACCACGGCGTACTTCCACAACATCATCGGGCTGCTCACGGAGACGATCGGCAACCCGACGCCGATCGAGATCCCGCTGCTGCCTAACCGCCAGATCGCCAGCGGCGACCTGCCGTACCCGATCCAGCCGCAGAAGTGGCATTTCCGGCAGTCGGTGGACTATTCGGTGACGGCGAACCGCGCGGTGCTCGACGTGGCGTCGCGCCACAGGGAGCAGTTCCTCTATAACATCTGGAAGATGGGCAATTCCCAGATTCAGGCCGGGAACAGAGATTCCTGGGTGATCTGGCCGAAGGACATCGCGAACCTCGAGGCGAAGGTCGCCGCAGACCGCGCCAACGAGAGCGCGGGGAACTCCGCGTTCCGCGGGCAGGGCGTGCCGAGCCGGTACATGGAAGAGTTGCGGAAGCCGGAGGACCGCGCGCCGCGCGCGTACATCATTCCGTCGAACCAGCGCGACTTCGCGACCGCGACGAAGTTCATCCACGCCTTGCAGAAGAACGGGATCACCGTGCACCGCGCCACCGCGGCGTTCTCGGCCGGCGGCAAGCGGTATCCGGCGAACAGCTACGTCGTCAGGACGGCCCAGGCGTTCCGCCCGCACGTGCTCGACATGTTCGAGCCGCAGGACCACCCGAACGACTTCCCGTATCCCGGCGGGCCGCCGAAGCCGCCGTACGACAACGCGGGCTGGACGCTCGCCGCGCAGATGGGTGTCCAGTACGATCGCGTGCTCGACGGCGTCGACGCGCCGCTGGCGAGGCTCGACAGCATGGCCGCGCCGCCAGCCGGCACGGTCGCGGCGGCGCCGAGCGGAGGCGGATGGGTGATCTCTGCCGTCGCGAACGACGCCTATCGCGCCGCGAATCGCCTCATTGCGGCTGGGGAGACGGTGATGCGGCTGGCCGCTCCGGTCACCGCCGCCGGCACCACGTACCCCGCCGGCAGCTTCTACGTCCAGTCGTCAGGCTCCGCGCAAGGCCGGCTGCAGGACATCGCGCGCGAGATGGGCATCAGTGTTGGCGGAATCGCCCGGCCGGCGAATGCGGAGCGGGTCCGGCCGGCGCGCGTGGGACTGTGGGATCGGTACGGCGGCTCGATGCCGTCCGGATGGACGCGCTGGATTCTCGAACAGTACGAGTTCCCGTTCGAGGTCGTGTATCCGCAGACCTTGGACGCGGGCAACCTGAACGCGAAGTACGACGTGCTGATCTTCGTCGACGGCGGGATTCCGGAGCGCCAGGGCGGCGGAGGAGGCTTCGGAGGTTTCGGCGGCCAGCCTGACGCCGCGAGCATCCCCGCGCAGTTCCGCGGATGGCTCGGCAGCGTGACAATCGAGAAGACGGTGCCGCAGCTCAAGGCGTTCCTGGAGCAGGGCGGGACGATCGTGACGATCGGCGGCTCCACGGCGCTCGCGCGCCATCTCGGCCTGCCGATCGAGGATCATCTCGTGGAGTACGCGGACGACGGCACGCCGCGCGGGCTGCCGCGCGAGAAGTACTACATCCCGGGCTCGCTGCTGGAAGTGCGCGTGGATTCGACGGCGCCGCTGGCCGCGGGGATGCCCTCGCGGGCGATCGTGATGTTCGACAACAGCCCGGTGCTGCGCCTGACGCCGGCCGCGGCGCTGCAGGGGATCCGCCCGGTGGCGTGGTTCGACGGCAAGGAGCCGCTGAAGAGCGGGTGGGCGTGGGGGCAGCACTACCTCGAGGGCGGGATTGCGGCGGCGACGGCGCCCGTCGGGCGGGGTACGCTGCACCTGCTGGGGCCGGAAGTGCTGTTCCGTGCGCAGCCGCACGGGACGTTCAAGCTGGTGTTCAACGCGTTGTACGACTGAGGGGCGAGGGACGGGGGATGGGGGTGACGAGGAATGCGCCGCGGCTCTGTCGCGGCGCTTTTTCACATCGGGGTCAGGATCCGACCGCGCGCGCACAACCGGACTCGGGCCGCCCGCGCGGCACCAGCCTTGGACGCCACGCCGTGCCGCGGAGCTTCGACGGCCGTTTGGGAAGCCTCTCGTCCATCCGTTCCTGATTGACCACCTGGATAGCGGGGGGTAGGTTCCGGAGACGGGGAGTGAGCACCAGGCCCCCGTGTCGGCTGCAGGATTCAGCCTCAGGCGGTTCTGGCGACGCCATTCCCCTACTCGGTGGTAGGAGTGCAGCCATCCGCTCCGCCGCCGCGTTGCCCGAGATGAAGGACCGGCCGCGGCGTCCCACGCTCGTTCCCAAGGCCAATCGCCCAACTTCGCTGGATGCGACGTCGGATACACCGGGCAGCGGCACCGCCGGAGGCGCGACCGCCGAGGGCAGGATGCTCGGCGCCGCGCTGCAAGTCACCTGCTCGCGCATGTGCGACAACCTGCGGGAGTTCATGGGCGTCGATGGGTGCAGCGCGCTGCTCGACCGGGCGATTAAGCGCACGGAGGACCGGCATCCCGTGTGGCGCGAGATACGCCGGCGAGATCGCGACGGCGTTCACCTCGACGGCATCGCGGCAAGTGTCGAACTGCATGGAATTGCCGCCGTTTCGGCGGCGGTGAGCGCGTTGCTCGCGGCCCTGTTCGACGTGCTCGCTCGCCTCATCGGCGAAGACCTGGCGCTCCGGCTGATGGAGCTCGAGGCTCCGCCTACCGACACCGGCGGCGGGGAGCCGGCCTCATGACGAACATGCACTCGATCATCCGAAATCTCCCGACGGGCGTCGCCGGTCTCGACGCCGTCCTCGGAGGCGGGCTGTGCGAATACTCGTTCAATCTCGTTGCCGGCGCCCCGGGCTCCGGCAAGACGACGCTCGTCCAGCAGATGATGTTCGCCAACGCGACACCCGATCGGCGCGCCCTCTACTTCACCGTGCTCGGGGAGCCCACGGTAAAGATGATGCGGTACCAACAACAGTTTTCCTTCTTCGACGCCGCGAAGGTCCCCGCTGTCATGCGCTTCGTCAATCTCAGCAAGGAAGCCGCGAGCGGCCAACTCGGGGCGGTGCTCGATCGCATCGTCGGTGAGGTGACGAAGACGGAGCCTGCGTTCGTCGCCGTCGACTCGTTCCGCACGATCGGGGGGGGGATCCCGACAGGCGACGACGACGAGAGCCGCATCCTGGTCGCGGAGTTCGTGCAGCGGCTCGCGCAGCAGTTGACCTCGTGGGAGGTCACGTCGTTCTTGCTAGGCGAGTACGCCGAGCACGAGCGCCGGCATCCGGTGTTCACCGTCGCCGACAGCATCCTCTGGCTGTCGGAGGACGTCGAACGGAACTCCGCCGTGCGCAAGCTGCGCGTGATGAAAGTGCGCGGACGTGCACCGATGCCGGGCTTGCACACGTTCCGAATCACCGGCGATGGAATGCAGGTGTTCCCGCGCATCCCGGAGCAGCATCGCGAGCGCGTCGCGCGTACCGGGAGGCGCCTCCAGACGGGTGTGCCCGGTCTCGATGAGGTGATGGGCGGAGGGATACCCGAAGGGGATGTCGTCATGCTCACCGGTCCCGCCGGAAGCGGAAAGACCACCTTCGCGACGCAGTTCGTCGCGCAGGGGTTGAGCCAGATGGAGACCTGCGTCGTCGCCGTATTCGAGGAGTTTCCCGAGGCGTATCTGGCGCGCGCCAAGACGGTCCCGATCGACTTCAGCGAGATGATCGCCGCCGACCGCCTGGCCGTGATCTATCTCCGACCGCTGGACCTCTCGGTCGACGAGATGCTGGCGGAGATCTTCGCCTCGGTCCGACGCATCGGTGCGACGCGCGTGGTCATCGATTCGCTATCGGGTTTCGAGATCGCGCTGGCGCCGACGTTCCGGATCGACTTCCGTGAATCGCTCTATCGCCTGGTCGGAGCACTGACGGCCACCGGCGTCACCGTCCTGATGACCGCGGAGGTCATCGAGGGCTTCCCGGAGGGACGATTCACCACCGAGCGCGTGTCGTTCGTCACGGACGACATCCTCGTTCAGCGGTACGTCGAGATCGCGGGCCATCTCCGAAAGGTGCTCGCCGTGGTCAAGATGCGAGGGAGCGAGCACGCCACCGACTTCAGGTCCTACGAGCTCACCTCATCCGGCGCGGTGATGGGTGAGTCGCTCGGTGCGTATCACGGCATCACCTCGGGGATACCGACGCTGGCTCCTCTCGTGGAAGACGGCTGATGCGTCCGTCGGGGGATGGAGAAGCGCTGCTCGTCCATAGCTCGGTCGGCCGGCACCTCGCGTCCGCACCGGTCGCCTTTGCCGTGACCGAAGGACCGGCGCACACCGTGCGCTATGCGAACGCGCCATTTCAGCGGTTGCGGGCGGACGGCAGGATCACGATCGGCTCGTCTGCCGAGGATGCACTGGACTCGGCCGACCTGACCCCAGTGCTGGACCGAGTCTTCCGCAGTGGCCTAACGGCTCGCGACAACGCGATCGTTCGGCGCGGCAGCGAACACGCCACCTTGAGCTGCACGGTCTGGCCAGTGCTGAACGCGCGGAACCTTCCCGAAAAGCTGGTGATCGAAGTACGCGATCTGGTGGTGGCCGAAGCCGAGCGCGCCTGGCACCGGGACGTTAGCGAGCGCCTCCTCCTGAGCGCACTGCGGGAGCAGGATGCGGCACGTGATTCGGCGGACGCGGCGCAGCGTGCACGGCTGCTGGCCGCCGCGAGCCGTGATCTTGCGGCGTCGCTCGACGAAGCTGCGACGCTCGACACCGTGCGACGGCTCGTCCTCGCCCGACCGGGCACCTGGTGCATCGTCGACGTGATCGAGCCCGATGGCAGCGTGCGCCGACTGCCGGTCGATCATCCCGATCCGTCGAAGGAGGCGCTGGCCCGCCTGCTCGAGGAACTCTGGCCCCTGGCGAGCGGGCCGGATGGCGGCGCGCCGCACTCCACGGCAGGCGTGGCCACGCACGATTTCGGCAGCGCGCTCGCCCTGGTCGCGCACGAGCAGGAGAATCTCCGCATTCTGCGGGAAATCGGATTCGGCTCCGCGCTGGTCGTGCCTCTGCTCGTGCGGTCGAAGGTGCGGGGAGCCCTGACGTTCGTCAGTGCGGCGGGTGACGCGCCGTTTACCGCCGAGGAGATCGCGCTCGCCATGGACCTGGCGGCGCGCGCGGCGATGGCGATCGACAACGCGCGGCTGTATCGGTCGGCGGAAAAGCAGCGGGCCATCGCCGAGCTTGCGAATCGATCGAAGAGCGAGTTCCTCGCGAACATGAGCCACGAGCTGCGCACTCCGTTGAACGCGATCTCGGGATTCACGGAACTGATCAGCATGGAAATCTACGGGACCGTGACCGAGAAGCAGCGCGTGGCACTCGCACGCATCAAGGCGAACCAGGAGCATTTGCTCGCCCTGATCAGCGACATTCTCGACTTTGCGAGCATCGGTCGCGGCCTCGTGAGGTACGCCGGTGAGCCGGTCGCGTTGGCGCGGGCGCTGACCGACGCGGTTGAGGCGCTGGATGGAGCGATCAACGGGAAGGGTCTGACCGTCAAGCGCAACTACGCAAAGACGGGGATCGCGCTGGCCGACCCGAGGCGCGTGCACCAGATACTGTTGAACGTGGTGATGAACGCCGTGAAGTACACGCCCGTTGGGGGCACCATCACGCTGACCAGTACCGTCGTTGGCGACCAGGTTCTGGCGCAGGTGGCCGACACGGGTCCCGGTGTGCCACCCGAGAGCTGGGGATCGATCTTCGAGCCGTTCGTTCAGCTCTCGGCGGGGTTGACGGACAGAAGGGGAGGGGTGGGCCTTGGACTGGCCATCAGCCGGGACCTCGCCCGCGCCATGGGTGGCGACCTGACGGTCACGGACGCCGCGGAGGGCGGTGCACTGTTCACACTCGCGCTTCCGGTCGCGGCCGTGGCAGATTGATCGATCCGGCGAGCAAATGCTCCGCCGGCATAGTAGTTAGGCGTGGGCCAGACTGAACTCCGGCTCCATCAGCCCCGATCTGGACCGCCCGTGCGGGTCCTGCCGGGCACGGACATCGTTCACCATCTCGAGGGCCGTCTTCGTGAGCGGCGGCAGCGCGCGCGTGGTCGTACCCAGCGGAGTCACGCGGTCGCCCCATTTCACGAGCAGCGAGCAGTAGGTCAGTCCGCCGCCGAACGCCGGCAGCAGCACCCAACTCCCCGGCGTTACGCGACCCTCGTCCAGCGCCTCGACGAGTGCAACCGGAACCGTCGCCGCGCTCATGTTGCCGTACTTCTCCACGGTCAGCATCACCTTGGACATCGGAATGCCGGCATGTTTGGCGACCGACTCGATGATGCGCAGGTTCGCCTGGTGCGGCACGACCAGCCCGACATCGTCAGGCGTTACACCGTGCTCCGCCAGCACCCGCGTCGACGCCTCGGCCATCGCCTGCACCGCGCGCTTGAAGATGGTCGGCCCGTCGAAGTCCCACAGCGTGTCGCCGAACGTCACGTTGCGGCCTGCGTAGATCGTCCCGAAGCCGCGCACGCGCAGCGAGTCGCGCGCCGCGGCGTCGCAGCCTAGCACGGCGCCCAGCAGGCCCTCCTCGCTCTCCGTCGCCTGAAGGACCACCGCCGCGGCCCCATCCCCGAACAGCACCGCGACGTTCCTGTTGCTCCAATCCATGTACCGGCTGATGAGCTCGACGCCGATCACCACTGCCGTCTTCACCATCCCCGTGCGGATCATCGCCGTCGCCGTCGTCAGGCCGTAGCAGAAGCTGGTGCAGGCGGTGTTGAGGTCCATCGCCGCGGCCTTGTGCGCTCCGATGGCCAGCTGCACGGCCGACGCGGTGTTGGGACACGCCTCGTCGTTGCTCGTGCTCCCGTAGAGCACGAGATCGACGGCCTTCCCCTCGATGCCGGCGCACGCCAGTGCGCGCTCCACTGCCACCGTCGACAGCTCCACGGCGTTTACGTGCGAGATGCGGCGCTCGCGCATTCCCGTGCGGCTCACGATCCATTCGTCCGACGTGTCGAGGAAGGTCGAGAGGTCGTGATTTGTGAGGACGGCGGGCGGCATGCACGCGCCCCAGCCGGTGATGGCGGCGTAGGTCATTTCGAGTTTGCTCGGACGAGGGCCTCGCCAGGCGGGCGCGGCCGTAGACCCTATTATACCGCGCGGGGGAGATCCGCGCGCCACCGCAGAACGGCCCGCTCCTTGGCCTCCGCCTCGACGTCAATCGTGATGGGCAACCGCACGACCAGCGCGGGCGAGCGGGAAGTCCGCCTCGCGGGCGACCGCGCTTCGGCGAGCCGCTGCGGCGATGTCCAAGGCAAAAGCGTTGCAAGCGGAGACACGGAGGACGCGGAGGAATCTAAACGGGGTACTCCGTCATGATGGCGTGGCACAGGTCCAACATGGAAAGAGGAGCCCATCTTCACGACGGGCTCCTCCGCGTCCTCCGCGTCTCCGCGTGGAGTAAGGCCGAGCTCCAGCCCTACCACGAACGATGACCGCGACGGTCAGTGGAAATCGGACGGTCGCTACTCCAACACCCGCCTCCCCAGCAGCGCCTCGATCCGCGCCAGCGACAGCTGCGCAGCATAACGCGACTGTACCAGCGCCGCCTCGGCCTCGCTCAGCCCCACCTGCGCCTCCAGCAGATCGAGGATCGTCGTCGCGCCCTCCGCGTATCGCACCCGCTGCACACGGTAGTTCTCCG
>DATHUW010000062.1:0-12521 GCA_035461825.1 Gemmatimonadaceae bacterium | reverse complement strand
GGCGGTCAGGAACAGCAGGTCGTCCTCACGGAGATGAGCCAGCAGAGCGGGAAGTGCCGCGTCCAGCTCGCGGAGTCCCCCGTAGAACCCCGGAACATCGTTCCGGTGCCCCCAACGCTGGTCGAAATCTACAAGGTTGGCGAACAGCAACCCACCATCCATCTCGTCCAGCGCCCGGCGAACGGCCGCGACCCCCTCCGCATTGCCGGCCACGTGCTCCGCGGAAATGCCGCGCCCGGCGAACAGGTCGTCGACCTTGCCGACGCCGCGCCGCGCAATGCCGGCGGACGCGAGCGCATCGAGCAGTGTCTCGGCCGGCGGCTCGAGGGAGAAGTCGCGACGGTTCGGAGTGCGCCGGTAGGCGCCCGGCTCCCCCTCGAACGGCCTGGCGATCACCCGGGACACGTCGTGCGGCGCGGCGAGCAGCGCGCGCGCCGTGCGGCACGCCGCGTACAACTCCTCGAGCGGAACGGCGCCCTCGTGGGCGGCGATCTGGAAGACCGAGTCGGCGGACGTGTAGACGATCCACGCGCCGCGCCGAACGCTCTCCTGGCCCAAGCGCGCAATGATCTCCGTCCCGCTCGCCGCGACGTTCCCGATCACCGACCGCCCGGTCGCGCGGGCAAAGGCGTCGACCAGATCGGCGGGGAAGCCGTCCGGATAGGTGGGAAAGGGGCGCTCGAGGACGATGCCCGCGATCTCCCAGTGCCCCGTGGTGCTGTCCTTTCCGGGGCTGCGCGGCCGCATCGTACCCCACGCCGCCCACGGCGCCTCGCTGGGCGGCACGCCCAGGAGCCGGAGCGCGTTGCCGAGCCCGAGCGCCTGCAGCGACGGGAGGTGCATGCCGCCGACCGCGCGCGCGAGATTGCCGAGCGTGTCGCTTCCTTCATCCCCGTAGTCCGCGGCGTCAGGCGCGGCCCCGGCGCCGACGCCGTCGAGGACGATGATGGCGGCGCGTGTCACAGCCGGGAATCGGGAATCGGGAATCGGGAATCGAGGTAGCGACGGGGAAGGCGCAGGCGAAGGCCCGTCAGGAGCTCGTACGGCGACATCTGCTCGGCGTCCCAGGCGACTGTCTCGATGGACAATTCAGGGATTGGGGATTGGGGATTGGGGATTGGCTGCTTCGATTCCCGATTCCCGACTCCCGATTCCCGACCAACCAGCGTCACCACGTCCCCCACCGCGCACTCCACGCCCGTCACGTCGATCATCGTCATGTCCATCGTGACGATCCCGGCGACGGGGACGCGGCGGCCGTGGAGCAGCGCGCTGCCGCGGTTGGAGAGCGCACGCCGGTAGCCGTCGGCATACCCCAGCGGCAGGGTGGCGATGCGGCGAGTGCCGACGGCTCGATAGGCGGCGCCGTAGCTCACCGTCTCGCCGTCGTGGATGGTGCGCAGCTCGACGATGCGCGCGCGAACGGCGACGACCGGCTGCGGTGTCCACGCCACGTGCTCGCCGGTGCTCACGCCGTACAACGCGACGCCGGGCCTGACGAGATCCCAGGGACTGCGACCCCGGCGCTGCAGCGCACCGGAATTCTCCGTATAGAGATAGCGCGGCCGCGCGGGCAGCGCCGCGAGGGCTTCGCGAAAACGCGCCTCCTGCACGTCGATCGAGCGGTCGTTGCGCTCCGACGAGTGGAAGTGCGTGAACGCACCCTCGGGGGGCGACTGCACGAGCAGCGCGCGGAGGGCGGCCACCTCACGCCACGGGACCCCCGCGCGGTTCATGCCCGTGTCGATCGCCAGATGCCACGCGCCGCCCCCACAGTCGATCCACGCCCGAATCGCGTCGGCGACGCCGAGGGCCGGCGTGAGGCGGGCGTCGACGGCGGCCGGCATCTCGTCAGGCAGCAGCGGCGTGCAGATGAGCAGCGGCCGGTCGATGCCGGCGGCGCGCAGCGCCTCGCCCTCGGCGACGGTCGCCAGGCCGTAGCCCCAGGGCTCGAGCGGCTCGAGGGCGCGCGCCACCGCCTCGGCGCCGAGGCCGTAGGCGTCGGCCTTGATCATGGGTACGATGGGCACGCCTGCGCGGCGCGCGATCGCCGCTGCATTCTGTCGCAACGCGCCCAGGTCGATGTCGACCCAGGCGCGTTCGAGCGCCGTGCGCGATTGACGTGTCATCGAGAGGTCGGGTAGTATACCGGCCCCCGGAGGGCTATGCAACGGAAGTCACTGGACGATGCGCTGGCGATCATGCGCCACCTGCGCCGGCGGTGCGAATGGGATGCCGCGCAGACGCATGCGTCGCTGCGACCGTATCTCCTCGAGGAGGCGCACGAGCTGGACGATGCCTTGCGCGCCGCTGACGATGCCGCGATGCGCGAGGAACTCGGCGACGTGCTGCTCCAGGTGCTCTTTCACGCGGTGGTCGCGGAGGAGCGCGGCGCGTTCGACGTCGCGGACGTCGCGGGCTCGCTCGTCGCGAAGATGGAGCGCCGGCACCCGCATCTCTTCG
This sequence comes from Gemmatimonadaceae bacterium, assembly GCA_035461825.1. Taxonomy (GTDB): domain Bacteria; phylum Gemmatimonadota; class Gemmatimonadetes; order Gemmatimonadales; family Gemmatimonadaceae; genus JALZIF01. The sequence goes on along the minus strand of DATHUW010000062.1, from coordinate 10,058 downwards.
GCGAGGGGGAGCGCGAGCCGTGGGAGCGGATGAAGGCGCGTGCGCGGGAGGCGATCGGCGCGGGGTTGCCGGCCGGGCTGCCGGCGCTCCACCGCGCCCACCGGCTCCAGGACCGCGCCGCGGGCGTGGGCTTCGACTGGCCCGACGTGGACGGCCCCACGCAGAAGGTCGCGGAGGAGCTGAGCGAGGTACGCGCGGAGCTGGCCGCGCACCCGGTCCGGGTGGATGCGGCGGACGCCCCGTCGTACGACGCGCGGCACGCTGCGCTGGAGGACGAGCTGGGCGACCTGCTGTTCGCGGTGGTCAACCTGTGTCGCAAGGCGGGGGTGCATGCGTCGCTCGCGCTGGACGGGGCGAACGCGAAGTTCGAGCGGCGCTTCGACGCGATCGCGGCGCTGGCCCGCGCGCGGGGTCAGACGTTAGGCGCGATGCGCCTGGAGGAGATGGACGCGCTGTGGGAGGAGGTGAAAGCGAGGGACGGGGGACGGGGGACGGGGGCCGGGTAGCGGCGCCGCCCCCCGCCCCGCGTCCCCCGCCCCCCGTTACGGCCTCAGCCGGTGCATCATCCGCGGGAACGCGATCACCTCGCGCAGGTGCGGCGCCCCGCAGATCCACGCCACCGTCCGCTCCAGGCCGAGTCCGAAGCCGGCGTGCGGGAACGTCCCGTATCGCCGCAGCTCCAGATACCACCCGTAGGCGTCCATCGGCAGGCCCTCCTCCTCGATGCGCCGCACCAGCTTGTCGTGGTCGTCCTCCCGCTGGCTGCCTCCGATGATCTCCCCGTACCCCTCCGGCGCCAGACAGTCGTTGCAGAGCACCGTCCTCGGATCGGCGGGGTTCTCCTTCATGTAGAACGCCTTCGCCTCCTTGGGGTAGTTGTAGACGAATACGGGACGGTCGTGGTCCTCCGCCAGGAGCGTCTCGTCCTCGGCCCCCAGGTCGTCGCCCCACTGCACCTGGCTCCCCTTCTCCTGCAGCGTGGCGACGGCCTCGGTGTAATCGATCCGCGGAAAGGGCGGGTGCACGCGCTCCAGCGGCGCGATATCCCGCTCCAGCTCCTTCAGCTCCTCCCTGGTGCGCTCCAGCGCGCGCTCCACGAGGTAGGAGACGAACTCCTCCTGGAGTCGCATGTTGTCATCCGAGTCGTTCCACGCCACCTCGGGCTCGATCATCCAGAACTCGGTCAGATGACGGCGCGTCTTGGACTTCTCTGCACGGAAGGTCGGCCCGAACGTGTAGATCTTTCCGAACGCCGCAGCGGCCGCCTCGCCGTAGAGCTGCCCCGTCTGCGCGAGATACGCGTTCCCCTCGTCGAAGTACTCCGTGGCGAAGAGCCCCGAGCGCTCGCCGATCGCCGCGGTCAGGATCGGCGTGTCCACGCGGAGGAATCCGCGCACATAGAAAAAGTCGTGGATCGCCTGTTCGATTTCGTTCCTGACCCGGGCGATCGCGACCTGCCGGCGGCTGCGCAACCAGAGGTGGCGGTGGTCCAGCAGGAAGTCGATGCCGTGCTCCTTGGGCTGGATCGGATAGTCGAGCGGGCTGGCCCCGACGATCCGCAGCTCCTGCACGCCCATCTCGTATCCGCCAGGCGCGCGCGCATCTTCGCGCACCTCGCCCGTGACCGCAACGGAGGTCTCGAGGGTCAATGCGCCGAAGCGCTCCCATGTCTCCGCCGGAACGGCGTTCTTGACGAGCACGGATTGCAGCACGCCACTACCGTCGCGCAGCACCACGAAGGCAACTTTGCCGGACGAGCGCACGTGCGTCACCCACCCGCGGACCGTCACCGTCTGTCCGGCGACGCTGCGCAGATCTCCGATCGAAACGAACCGCGATGTCATTGACTGAGAAGCGAATGGCTCTGGTGCGCCGCCAGCGCCGGTGGCGGGGGAGCGGCATCGTACTGTTGGCCGCGATCACTGTCAACGGCGCCTGCTCCACCCGGCGCGCCGTTCCGCCTGACGCGATCGGAGCGAACCGCACGTACCTCGAGGGCGCGGCGCGAGCGCCGGCACGAGATCTCGTCGCGCCGGACGACCCCGAGGTCGAGTGGGAGGTCGCGATGGGCCGCGGCACGCTGGGCGCCGTGGCGGCCGGACCGGCGGCGGCCGCGCTGACCACCGTGGACCGGTGGCTTTACGCCTTCGATCCGCGAACCGGGCGGCCCTACTGGCGAATGCGCGGCGAGACACCGTTCGGTGCGGGCCCGCTCGTGGACGAGGGGCGCGTGTACGCCGCGTCCGAGGGACGCGACGGGGTCGTCGCGGCGTACGAGCTGCGTCGGGGCCGGCGCATCTGGCGGCGGCGCATGGGCGACGTCGCGGCGCCGATGGCGCTCGGGGACTCGCTGCTGTTCGCTACCACGCAGACGGTGGGACACACGTTCGCGCTGCGCACGCAGGATGGCGAGATCGCCTGGCGAGAGCGGACAGGCGGCTCGCTCTCGGGGCCGCTGCTGGCCGGCGCGCACGTGGTCGTCGTCTCGCTCACCGATTCGCTCTACGTGCTCGATGCCGCGTCAGGCAGCCCCGTGACCCGCGTGACGCTCGGCGCGTCAACGACGGCACCCCTCGCACTGGCGGACGATACGACTGCGGTGATTGCGACGCCCACTGGTTCGGTGATCGCGGTCACCATTCCGTCCGGCCGCATAGCCTGGCGACACGAGGCGGGGCGGCCGATCTTCGGTTCACCGGTCGTCGCGCACGATACGGTGTTCGTCCTCACCAACGACTGCACCCTCTGGATGATTCCTCGGACGAACGCCGGGGCAGCAGGCTCCCGGCGCCTCGGCTGCCATTCCGTCGCGCCCCCGCTCATCACGCGGGACGGCGTACTCGTTGCAACGGTGGGGGGAGATCTCGTGATGTTCGATCGGTCGACCGGCTCACGCCGGTGGGAGCGCCGCGTAGGCGGCGAGCTGCGGCAAGCGCCCGTGCTGGGCGACGGCCGCGTGATCGCCGCGCCCATCATCGGGCCCGTGGTGAGCTACCGATGAGCCGCGCCGCGCGAGGCGCGCTGCTGGCCGTCCTGCTCTGCGCCGCCACCGCGGCGCAGGCGCAGGTGGACGTGACCCCGCAGCGCGCACAGGAGGAGTGGAGCCGCGTGCGGATCGCCAAGTGGGCGCTGCTCGGTGCCGCCATCGGCTTCGGGAGCTATGCGCTGGTGCAGAGCGGTCGAGCGGAGGATTATTACGAGGAGCTGCGGCGGACCTGTCAGCTGGACCCGCCAGCATGCCAGCTCCAGAATGGCCGTTACGCCAGCGAGGCGACCGAGCGCCTCTACGTCGACGCGACAGCGGCGGACCGGCGGGCGCGCGTAGGGATCATCGGGGGGCAGGTGGCCCTGCTCGGCAGCGCAGCGCTGTTCGTGTACGACCTGCGGAACGGACGAGGGCCGGATGACATTCCGTATCCCCCGAACCGGCGAGGCATGGCCGTGGGGCTGAGGCTGACGTTCTGACGTGACGATTCGCGCGAGGCTCGCCCTCGGACTCTTCGCGATCGCGGTCGTGCTCCTCGGGCCGCTCGCGTACACGGTCTTCTCGCTCCGCCAGTTCTCGGTGGAGACCAGGCGGCTGAGCGAGGGCGTGTTCAGCGCGTCGATGCTCGTGAGCCGCATCCGCACCGACCTCGACGAGATTCGCCGAGCTGAGCAGGCGCTCAACGCGAACAAGATCGACAGCCTCGCCGACAAGCTCGCCGCGCGGGTACGGCAGGCGGGAACGCGCGCGGATACGCTGCGTCGCTTCAACCTGGACACGGCCGCCGACACGCTCGGGGTCCTCACGGCACGGATGGCCGAGCACCTGCCGCGCTACCAGCACCTCCTCAGCACGGACAGCACGGAGGCGGCGGACTCGCTGTCGGCAGCGGTCATTCTGGGATCGGTCGTCAGGGCCGAGCAGGCGATCCGCCGCTCGGAGACCGTGCTGCGCCAGCGGATGGGGGAAGGCGTTAGGGCGGCCCAGCAGCGGGCACAGACTGCGCAGAGCATCTCGGCGGGCGCCTTCGCCATCGCGGGTCTGCTGGTGCTCGGCATCTCGATCCTCACGTGGCGCACGATCGCGAATCCGATCCGCGACCTGGAGGATGGGATGGCGGCGGTGGCCGGAGGCAATTTCACCTATCGACTCGGCGTGTCGCCGCGGCGCGACGATGAGTTCGGACGATTGGCGGTGAGCTTCCGGTCGATGGCGGATCAGCTGCTGCAGCTCGACCGGCTGAAGGCGGAGTTCGTGTCGATCGCGTCGCACGAGCTGAAGACGCCCATCAACGTCGTGCTCGGCTACCTGCAGCTGCTGCAGGAGGAAGTCTACGGTCCGCTGACGCACCGCCAGCGCGAAGTGCTCGGGACCCTGGAGGCGCAGTCACGGTCGCTCGCGCGGCTGGTGCATCAGCTGTTGGACATGAGCCGGTTCGAGGCGGGGGGCGGCAAGCTCGACATCCGCTCGGTGCACCTGCCGCGGTTCCTCGAAGACCTGGAGCAGTCGTTCCGCGTGCTGGCGATCCAGCGGGGCGTGGCATTCGAGATCGAGCGAGCGGGAGCGATTCCCAACGAGGTCTTCTGGGATCCCGATCGTGTGAACGAGGTGCTCGGCAACCTGCTGTCCAACGCCTTCAAGTTCACGGAACGCGGTGGCACGGTGACGCTGCGCATCGAGGGGGGCGACGGCATGGTGGGGCTCGAGGTTCGGGATACCGGCGCGGGCATTCCGCCGGACCAGCTGCCGCACGTGTTCGAGAAGTTCTACCAGGCGAGCAACCAGGAGGCCGCGGCGCAGATCGGCACGGGACTCGGGCTTGCGATCGCGAAGCAGATCGTCGTCGCGCACGGCGGGGAAGTCGCCGTCGACAGCACGGTAGGGGTCGGGACGAGTTTCTACATCACGCTGCCGGTGCGCGGTGGCTCGCGGATCGACGCGGCGGTCGGCCCGCTCCGCGAGGAGGCCACCGCGTGATGCGCCTGTTGCTGGTGGGCGCGACGCTCGCCGCGGCCGCCTGCGTGCGACCGATCATCGGTTCGTCAGGCAGCGACGACTGGCAGGAGACCCTGACGGCGTCGAGCGTGGCCGCGCATCAGGGCCGCTACGGCGCGGCGGACTCGCTCCTCGGCGAGTTCATGAGCGAGCGCTGGGGCACCTGGGAGTCTCGTGAGGCGGCCTACTGGCGCGCGGTCTACCTGCTGGACCCGGAGAACCCGCGCGCCTCGCCGCGGGATGCGCTGCCGCTGCTCGAGCTGTACCTCGCCGACTCGACGCTGGTGACGCACACCCAGGCGGCGCGAGAGCTCTGGGCGCGCGCGACGCGGCAGGACTCGCTGCGCCTGGCGCTGCTGGAGGCCAGCGCGCGTCCGGACACGGTGGTGCAGGCCGTGCCGCGCGCGAGTCCGACGCCGCTGGAGGAGGAGCTGCAGAAGGAAGTGACGCGGCTCAAGGAGCAGCTGGCGCAGACGACGGCGGAGCTGGAGCGGATCAAGCGGAGGCTGACGACGCCGCCGTGAGGGGGATTGGGGATTGGGGATTGGAGTTGCGGCACCGCGACGGCAATGCCCAATCCGCAAATCCCCAATCCCAGCTTCACCCAATGCGAAACAGCTCCATCGCCCGCGCATAACGATCCGTGAGGATCCGGCGGATCGCGGCGTGCCGCGGCTCGGCGAGCATCGGATCGGCCGAGAGAACCTCGGCGGCGGCGTCGCGCGCGGCGAGGGCGAGCGCCTCGTCGCGCACCGGATCCGCGAAGCGGAACATCGGCACGCCGTGCTGTCGCTCGCCGAACAGGTCTCCCATGCCGCGCAGCCGCAGGTCCGCGCGCGCGATCTCGAAGCCGTCCTCCGTGCCCGCGAACAGCTGCAGCCGTTCCGCGACCTCCGGGCTGACGTCGCCGAGGAGGATGCAGTAGCTCGCGTCGGCGCCGCGCCCCACCCGGCCGCGCAGCTGGTGCAGCTGCGACAGTCCGAACCGTTCCGGATTCTCGATGAGCATGACGGACGCGTTCGGGACGTCGATGCCGACCTCGATCACGGTCGTGGCAACGAGCAGGTCGATCGCGCCGTCGCGAAAGGCCCGCATGATCGCGTCGCGCTCCGCCGCCGGGAGGCGCCCGTGGAGCAGCGCGAGGCGCCGGTCGGCGAAGATGCCGGCCAGCGACTCGAACATCGTCGTCGCCGCGCGGAGGTCCACCTTTTCCGACTCCTCGATCACCGGCAGCACCACGTATGCCTGACGACCCGCCTCCAGCTCGGTCCGCAGGAACTCGTGCACGCGCGGGCGCGCGCGTTCGGGCCGCAGGCGCGTCGTAACCGGCTGGCGCCCCGGCGGGCGCTCGTCGAGCATGCTGAGATCCAGATCGCCATAGAGCGTCAGCGCGAGCGAGCGCGGAATGGGCGTCGCGCTCAGGAGGAGCACGTCCGGCCGCTCGCCCTTGGCGCCGAGCGCGGCACGCTGCTCGACGCCGAACCGGTGCTGCTCATCGACGATCGCGAGGCCGAGCGAGGCGAAGCGCGTGCGTTCCTGCACGAGGGCATGGGTGCCGATCGCGAGTACCGGCTCGGTGCTCTCGAGGCGCGTGGCGGCCTCCCGGCGCGCGCGCACGGTGCGCCCCCCGGTCACCAGCAGCGGCGTGAGCCCTAACGGCGCCAGCAGCCGCTCGGCGGTGCGCGCGTGCTGCTCGGCCAGGAGCTCGGTCGGCGCCATGAGCGCCACCTGATAGTCGTTCTCGATCGCCAGCAGCGCGGCGAACAGCGCGACGATCGTCTTGCCGCTCCCGACGTCGCCCTGGAGCAGCCGGTGCATGCGGTTGGGGCTGCACATGTCGTCGACGATCTCGCGGATGCAGCGCGTCTGCGCCCCAGTGAGCGTGAACGGCAACCCACGCTTGAGGGCCGAGGTGAGCCGGCGCTCGTTCCGGAACGCGATGCCGGTGCGCCGCTCGCGGGCGAGCGCGCGCGCGCGGTGTTGGAGCAGGTGGACGAAGAACAGCTCCTCGAAGGCGAGCCGCGCCATGCCGTGGTGCGCCTCGGCGAGAGTCTCCGGGCGGTGCACCATCCGCATGGCGCGCGGGAGCGGCGGCACGCCCGCGCGCGCGAGGATCGCGTCCGGCAGATACTCCGTGACGTGGGGGAGCAGCGCATCGAGATTGCGCTCGACGAGCGCGCGGATCTGCTTGACCGAGATGCCCTCGGTCGCCGGATACACGGCGAGCACGCGGCCGCGAGAGGCCTGATCGTCGTCTGGTCCGAGATTGACAAACTCGCGCGGGACGAGCTGCCGGCCGTGGAAAAAGCGCACGCGCCCAGTGGCGAGCAGCAGGTCGCCCTTGCGGATCACGCGCTCCAGGAACGGCTGCCCGGGCCAGGCGACCTCGAGCAGGCCTGACGAGTCCTTGATGACGGCCTGGAAGATCCGGAGGCCCTTGCGCGTCGGGAGTATGCCGGTGGACACCACGGTCCCGATGACGGTGCCATCCTGGCCGGGCTCCAGCGCGCTCACGGGGCTGACGGTGGTGGCGTCCTCGTAGCGGTGCGGGACGTGGTAGAGCAGGTCGCCAGCGAGGACGATCCCCAGCCGGCGCAGCACGTCGGCGCGGCGCGGGCCGACGCCCTTGAGGAAGTTGATGGGGGTGGAGAGATCGATCAACGCGGGATGCGCGACGGGGGACGCGCCTCGCGTGCAGCTCGCCCCCCGTCCCACGTCCCTCGTCCCGGGGGCATCACTCCTCCACCAGCTCCCGCGCGTATTCCGCCGCATCGAATGGCAGCAGATCCTCGAGCGTCTCGCCCACCCCGACGAACTTGACGGGGACGTCGAGCGCCTCGTGCACCGCGATCACGATGCCGCCGCGCGCCGTGCCGTCGACCTTGGTCACCACGATCCCGGTGAGCGGCACCGCACCCGTGAAGCTCTTCGCCTGCTGCACGGCGTTCTGGCCGATGGTTCCGTCGAGCACGATCAGCGTCTCGTGAGGCGCGCCGGGAAGCCGCTTGCCGATGACGCGGGCGATCTTCTGGAGTTCGGTCATCAGGTTCGACTGCGTGTGCAGGCGGCCCGCCGTGTCGACGATCAGGACGTCCGCGCTGCGCGCGATGGCGGACTCGATGGCGTCGTACGCGACGGACGCGGGATCGGAGCCCGGAGCGCCGCCGACGAACCCCGCGCCCACCCGACCCGCCCACACCCGGAGCTGATCGATGGCGCCGGCGCGGAAGGTGTCTCCCGCGGCGACGACCACCGACTTGCCCTCCTGGCGGAAGCGATGCGCGAGCTTCGCGATGAACGTGGTCTTCCCTGCCCCGTTCACGCCCACGACGAGGATGACCGTCGGTGCGGTGCTCGCCATCCGCAGCGACGGGTCGCTGTTGCCGGCGCGAAGCGCGCGCTCCACGCCCTCGCGCAACGCCTCCATGAACTCGTCCTGGGTCTTGACGAGCCCCCGCTCCGCCTTGCGCTCGACCTCCTCGACGAGCTTCAGCGTCGGGGCCACGCCGAAGTCCGCCTCGAGCAGGATCTCCTCGAGCCGCTCGAGCGAGCCGGGCGCCACGCCGCCGCGCGCGATGACGCCGACATCCATCATCGCGATGTCCTTCAACCGCTGCCATAACGAGCGCTGCGGGGTATCGCTTTTTCGTTTGAGTATGCGAGCCATTCAACAGCCGGGATTGGGGATTGGGGATTGGGCATTGGGTCTCATCCCCAATCCCCAATCCCCAATCCCGAGGTCACCTGAGTCCCATCCTCCGCCTCAACAACCACTCCGCACACAGCGCGCCGATCGCCAGCAGGTACGCCCAGCCCCAGTCGCGAAGACGTGGAGCGTCGCCGGCCACCGCCGCGCCTCCGACCTCGCCCGCCGCGACCGTCTGCGCTCGCGGCAGCAGCTCCGGCGATGCATTGACCACCAGCAGTACCGAACCGCTCGACAGCGCGATGTCGTAAATGCCGGCGGGGATCGGGGGCGTCTCGAGCAGCGTACCCGACGCCCCGAACCGGAGCGGCATCGTATCCGCGCTCGCGCCACCGCCGCGTCGCGTGACGATCGCCGCGACGACCGAGTCGGTGCCCGTCCCTCGACGCCAGCGGATCGGATCCCCCGAGCGCACCACCCGCTCGGCGAGGTACGCCGGCCGGCGGTCCACCGGCTCGGCCGTGAGCCAATCGAATATACCCCCCCAGAGAGCGGCGTACGCGTCGGCGCCCGTCCCGCCGCGGAACCGCCACCGCCACATGCCGGAGGCGCCGACGACCACCACACGGCGGCCGGCCTGGCTGCCGGTGATCGCGAGGCGGCGGGCATCGGCGCGGGGACGGCTCGTCACCAACCCCTCCCAGTCGCCCGGTCGCACGTCCGGCGCCACGTCGAGCGGCGCGAGGCTGTCCCAGGCGACGCCGGACAGCGCACCGGCGAGCGGCGACGGCGGAGCGGCGACGGCGTACCACTCGCCCGTGGCGTCACGAGGCGGCGCGACGAGCGCCAGGGCGCCGGTGGTGGCGGCACGCGGCGGCCCGAAGAGCGCCGTGTCTCCGTGGAGGACGACCAGCGGCGCCTCGCGCACGGCGCGGCGCACGTCCGCCTCGGGCACGCGCGAGAGCGCGCCCTCGATGCGCCACTCGCCGGGCGCGACGCGATAGTAGGCGCGCGTGGGGAGCGAGACCGCGCCGCGCAACACGGCCACCATGAACCGCGAGTCCTGGTCGGGATTGGACGAGACGAGCACGGCGCCGGCCGCGCGCGCGACATCGATCGCCACGCCTAACGTATCGTTCCGCGGCTCGGCGTCGCGACCCGCGAGCACCGCGCGGAGCAGGAGCGGCCCCTCGGCCCCGGCGACCGGCGTCCGGAAGATCACGCGGCGCTCCGTGCCGCCCGGCAGCGAATCGACCGCCGACCGCGCGAGTTCCCGCTCGCCCGCGACCAGCGCCAGCGTGCGGCGACCGCTGCCGGTCTCGTCGGCTCGCACGGTGACGGCGATCTCGATCGTGTCGCCGCTCACGACGGCGCGCGGCGCGTCGAGCGCGACCACGGCGGCATCCGCGGCCGCGCCGCTCCGTGGAATGA
>DATHUW010000061.1:0-4728 GCA_035461825.1 Gemmatimonadaceae bacterium | reverse complement strand
TGAACGAGCGGATCGAGGTCGGCGGGGAGCCGATCGCCGATGTGGCCCGCGCGGCGCTGTCGGACCTGGACTTGCTAGGCGCGCTCGCATCCGAGCGGTCGCCGGGCGCGGCGACTGCTGGCCGTGGACGCGGGATGGCGGCCTGGCGGTCACTCTCGGCGCTCACCGCGCGACACCTGATGCTCGTCGGCGTCTCGCTGGCGGGCGCCATTCTCGTTGCGCTGCCGCTCGGGCTTGCGCTCGAGCGAGCGCGACGCGTCGCGGAGCCCGTGATCCGCGCCGTCGGCGCGGTGCAGACCATCCCCAGCATCGCCCTGCTCGCCTTCATGATCCCGCTCCTGGGGATCGGCGTGGTTCCCGCACTCGTCGCGCTGCTGCTGTATTCCCTCTTTCCCATCCTGCGGAACACCTATACGGGGATCCGCGACGCGGATCCGAACGCCGTGAGCGCGGCGCGCGCGCTGGGCATGACGCCGGGTCAGCTGCTCCGCTACGTCAGGCTTCCCCTCGCGTCGCCGGTCATCATGGCGGGCATTCGGACCGCGGCGGTGATCAACGTGGGAACGGCGACGCTCGCGGCCTTCATCGGCGCGGGCGGTTTGGGGGATCCCATCGTCACCGGCCTTGCGCTTTCGGACACGGGGTTGATCTTGTCAGGCGCGCTTCCGGCTGCCGCGCTCGCGTTGCTCGTGGACCTGGCGCTCGGCGGAGTCGAACGGCGTCTGGCCGCGCGAACCTGATCCTCTTACGCCAGTGACGGTGCGTACGGGAGCTGCTAGCGAGCGGTTGGGCAACGGGCTGTCCAGGCGGATCGTGCAACACACGAGTCGTCATGCATTGCGCGCGACGCCCCCCAGATGTCGCATCATTCCCCTGCGTCTCGTTGCCGTGGCCACCGCACTCTGGCTCGCCGCGCTCGGCGCGTCGCCCGACGCCGCGGAGGCCCAGACGGTCCGCGATCGCCTGCGCGTCGTGGACAGCACGACGGTCCAGGTCCTCGAGATGCGCGACGGCTCTCGCCTGGTCGGTCGCGTGATCGACATCGGGGACAGCACGGTCGTGTTCCGGAGCAGCGGGAACGATCTCGCGTTGCGCATCGCGGACATCGCGGAGCTGGAGGAACGGCCCGCCGATGCCGTGCGGAACGGCAAGCTGTGGTTCAGGCACCCGCACCAGACGACCCTGGTGCTCGGACCAACCGGCCGCACACTCGAGCGCGGGCAGGGGTTCTTCACCCTCCACGAGCTGTTTTTCGCCGCGCTCCAGTACGGCGTCACGAATCACGTGACGCTCGGCGCCGGCGCCACCCTGCTGCCCGGCGTGTCGCTGGATGAGCAGATCATTTACTTCCTGCCGAAGATCGCGGTGGCGCGGACGCCGCTCGTGAACCTGGCGGTGGGCGCGGTGATCGTGCGCGCCGGAGACATCTTCGACATCTCGAACGAAGGCGCCGCGACGTTCGGTGTCCTCTACGGCGCCGGCACGTTCGGCGGGCCTGACGCCAACCTGACGACCGGGCTCGGCTTCGGCTTCGTGGGCGACCGGATCTCCTCGCAGCCGCTGGTGCAAGTCGGCGGGCAGCTGCGGGTGAGCCCCGGCGTCGCGCTCATCACGGAGAACTGGATGATCGGCCGTCAGGGAGACGACGCATACGTCCTGTCCTGGAGCGGCCTGCGGTTCCTACATCGCAAAGCGACGTTCGATGCGGCGGTGGCCTTCGCACCGGAGGAGGGGGGCTGGCTGCCCTGGGTGGGCGTTACGCTGGGTTTCTGAGGTGCGCGGGAACCGGGAGCGAAGCATCGTACCGCAGGCTCGATTCCGATTCCCGCTTCCCGCCTCCCGACCTACCTCGCCGCCAGCCGCGCCGCCCGGCCGCGCAACGCCGCATCGACGTCGCGCATCGACACCGCCTTCGGGACGTCCCATCCGCTGCGCCGCTCGGTCGGCACCTCGACCGACGCCACGGTGCCCGACGGCGACAGCTCGACCAGGGCCGTGACCGAGTCCTGCGGCCCCTGCTTCACACTGATCACCAGCGTCCACAGGCCGTCGTCAGGCCACTGCTTGCGCAGGGCGTACACGCCGGTGCGCGAGCTCGACGCGAACTCGAGCCGCCGCGAGATGCGCTTCCCGGCGACCATGCCCTCCGCCGTCCCGATCACCGGGAAGTTCGCCGGCGTGCCGTGATGAAACGCGTGGACGAGCAGGAACGCGTCGCGCGTGGTGCGGTCGTACGGACTCGGCGGATGCTCGATCGAGATCCACGGCGGCCCGCTCGGGGCCGACGTCCAGGCGACCAGCACGATGGCGGCCGCGCAGCATCCGAGAATTCGTCGTAAGGCTCGCATGTTCCCTCTCCGTAGGTCGTGAGATCCGTGCCTGGCGAGGACCCTCGCCCGGCCACTGCCGCGCCAGTTCACTTCGCTCCGATGTCGGGCACGAGGAGCACCGGCCCCTTGAAGGTGCGGATCGTGATGCTGCGCCCACCCGACCCGACCGTGGTCCCGAGCTCCAGGCCGCGCGCGCTCAACCCCGGGAGCGCGCGATCGTCGGTCAGCCGGTTCGCGACGGTGCCGTTCACCGTCGTCACGTCGATGTAGACCCCGTCCTTGGGCGGCAGCCGGTACTCCACGCGCCCGCTGTGCGAATCGATCGTCAGCTGCCCGCCGCGCTCCACCGTCGCGGCAGTGGTCACGTCGCCCGTCACCGTCTCGATCCGGGCGCGGGCCACCGGACCGCCGCGCAGATGGACGGCCCCGCTGACGCTCGTCAGGCCGACGTCATCGCCGCCACCCGTCAGGGTGATCGTCCCGCCGGCGGTCTTCGCGCGCAGCCAGTCGGCGCGTCCCGCGATCGTGATCGCGCCATCCATCGCTTCGGCGTTCAGCTCGCGCAGATCTCCGGTGATGGTGACGGCGCCGCTCACCACGTTGACATCGATCGCGCCGCGCACGCCGGTGATCTCCACATCGCCGGCACCGAGCTTCACCCAGAGGCGGCTCTGCGCCGGGACGCGGAGCTCGAGCTGCGCGGGCGCCGCGGCATTCGCCGAGGGTGTCTCGACGAAGAGCTTTGCGCCGCTGCCACCCCCCGCGACGCCGCCATCCACCCGAGCGGCCGCGCCGACGTCGCCCGAGAACACCAGCGAGTCCCGATCCCACCCGATCACCCGCAGCGTCGTCTGCTGCGAGACCGCCGTCAGGCGGATCGAGGCGGTCGGCGTCACCGCGTAGCGCCGCTCCACCGCGCGCCGCTGCGCGTCGGCCGGCGTGGCGAGAAGGAACAGAGCGCAGAGCACAATGAGCTGTCGCATCTCAACTCCTCGGCGGCAGCTCGCTGGCGCGCCGCAGCAGGGTCACCTTCTGTTCGTAGCTCGACGCGAGCAGTCGCGTGAGCGTCGCGTTGGCCGGATCGTTCGCCAGCGCGTCGCGCGCCTCGGCGATGGCGGCATCGATCGTCGCGAGACTGCGCTCCACCGTCTCGATGGTCGACGGGTCGAGCTGTTCGCGGCGCTCGTCCAGCGACTCGCGCAGCGCCGACACCGCGAGCACGTACCGCGCTTCGATTGGAGCGAATGCGGCGAGCGACGCGGGCGCCGGGGATTGCGTCGTGGTCGACCGCGTCGCCGGCGGAGCGGACGTTCCGTTCGTCAGCCACAGCGTCCCGACGACGGACGCCACCGCGATCGCGGCAGCGGCGGCGAGCATGGGCCACCGCTGCACGCGCCGCGGGGACCCTGCGCCGACGGGTTCCGATCCGCGAACGGCGTCGCGCACGGCGACCCACGCCTCGGGCGGGGCGGTGACCTCGCGTGGCAGTGACCGCGCGCGTCCCACCAGCGCCTCGATGCGTCGCACCGTCGCGGTGCACGGCACGCATTCCGCCGCGTGCCGCTCCACCTGCTCGCGCTCGTCAGGCGGCAGGGTGCCATCAACCAGCTCGTTGAGCTGCGCGTCGTTCGGATGCGTCGTCATGCGTCCAGTGCCTCCCGCAGCAGCCGCCGGGCGCGGAACAACTGCGCCTTCGATGTGCCGACCGCGATGCCCGCCGCGCGGGCGATCTCCTCGTGAGTGTAGCCTTCCACATCGTGCAGCACGAACACGACCCGCGCTCCCGGCGGCAGTCCCGCGATCGCCTGCTCGAGATCGAGGTCCCGCTCCGCCGTCCGTCCGTCGACCCCGCCATCGGGCGGCAGTTCGGCCGCATCGCCGACCCGTCGCAGCCGCCGCACCTCGGTGCGGCGGGCGGTCAACGCGAGATTCACCGTCAGACGATGGAGCCAGCTGTCGAACGCGCTCTCCCCGCGAAAGGTGGCCAGGCGCTCCCAGGCGCGGACGAACACATCCTGGAGCAGCTCGCGCGCGGCGACGGGATCGCTCGTCAGGCGGAGCGCGAGTGCATAGACCCGACCGCTGTGGGCCGCATAGAGCGACGCGAACGCCCGTTCGCCGCCCTCCCGCGCCTCCGCGATCAACTCGTGCGAACTCCGCTCGTCCTGTGTCGCCACTCGAATCACCGGCCCGTCCCGCGGCGTTGGGTCGTTCGTAGGATGCCGGTCGCTGAGGAAGGGTTGGAAGGCCGCGAACATGGCGCCGTCCGTTCCATGCGTCCAGCCAGGGACGGATGACGGCGCGGGTGCCGCCGGAGGCGACACCCGCGCGATGTTCGGTCGGCCCTGCGCCGGTGCGTCAGCCCCGCGCTTCGTCCCCTCCGCGGCCGCCGGTGATC
>DATHUW010000060.1:0-3730 GCA_035461825.1 Gemmatimonadaceae bacterium | reverse complement strand
TCCATGCCGCCGCCGCCCACCCACCGCTCCACATGCGGCGGGACATCGTCAGGCTCGCGGACGGCCGCGCCGCCCGCGAGCCCGGCAGCCAGCACGCGGTCGAGCTTGTGGGGCGTGCGGGTCGTCCCGTACGCCTCGCCGCCGAGGGCTCGCACGAGCGCGACGGCGGCAAGGCCGACCCCGCTGGCGACCGCGAAGATGAGCACGCGCTCGCCTTCACGAAGCCGCGCCTGCGCGACCAGCGCGTCGTGCGCGGTGACGAATGCCTCCGGAACCGCTGCGGCCTCGATCGCATTCAGCCCGTCAGGCACCCGGGCGACGGCGAGCTCGTGCGTCGTCAGATATTCGGCCTGCGCCCCGCCGCCGACGAGGCCGTACACGCGGTCACCGACGGCCCAGCGCGTCGCCCCCTCGCCGCGGTCGGCGACGGTGCCGGCGAACTCCAGGCCGGGAATGTCCGGGGGCCATCCAGCGGGCGCCGGGTAACGGCCCGCGCGCTGCAGCAGATCGGCGCGATTGAGCGCGGCTGCGTCGACGCGCACCAGGATCTCGCGCGCTCGCGGGAGGGGGCGCGCGACATCGCCGAGCGCGAGCGTGCCCGGCGCGGAGATGCGCAGGGCGCGCATGGTTGGTGAGCCGTGCGGGTTCATGTGCGGGACGTAATTGCGGGCGCGAGGCGTGCGCAACCGGGTGACGTTCGACGCAGGGTTCTGCGAAGTCGCGCCGGCTAGCACGACCCTTGCGACCGTTCGTGGGCCTCCGGATCCCTCGGCTGAAGGGCCGCGCGGAGTCATCCGGCAAGCCTGACAACATGGAGAACGTCGAAGTGCGGGGAGTGGGAGCGGTGACGCTGATGGTCGCGGCGCTCGTCGGCGCGCTGGGGATCGCGGCGGCATGCACGCCGGAGGACGACGGCGACGTCGGCGGACCGGATACGTCATTTGGCACGATCGAAGCGCCCGCGGGCGCGCTGGCGCACCTCGCGGTAACGCTGACCGACGAAAACGTGATCGCGCTGCTCGACACGTCCTACGACGCGCTGATCGAGCTCGGCGGGTTGGCGGCTTCAAAGGTGCGCGACCCGCGCGTCCGCGAAACGATCGCGGAGGCGATGGTCCTGCACCGCCAGATGCGCCAGGAGAATCTGGCGCTAGCTCGGGAGATCCGCGCCAGCCCGAAGCTCGTGGATGACGAGCCGATCGAGGGGCATCACGAGGCGATGGAGCGGCTCCGGATGGAGGGGGTGGCGCGGTTCGATCGGGCGTATCTATCGCACACGATCGGCATGCACGAGGCGCTGCTGGAGGAGGTGCGCGAGGCGCTGACGATGCCGGTAACGGTCCGGGTGCGCGATCATCTGGAGCGCGTGGCGGCGACGCTGGAGACGGACCTGACGAGAGCGCGGGAGCTGTCGGGCGTGTTGCAAGGATCGGGGTCGCGCTCGGGCTCGGCGTCGGGGGCGGGGGCGGGGGCGGGGGGTTAGGGAGGGACAACGGGTGGGGCGCGGAGTTTGTCGCGTGGCGTTCGCGCTCGTACCAAAACATTGCGGCGGTGCACCCCCTGTTGAAGGGTGCACCGCCGCTCTGCCATCCGCCCCATCAGTTCGACGCCAGGCAGCCAGGCTCGCGATCAAGTCCCGCAGCCCGCCTCGCGCCTCCCGTGCCGCTCACGGCACCACGGCCGCCTTGTTCTCCCCCTTCACGTGCTGGTCCAGCCACGTCGCCATCTCCCACAGCGTGTGGCCCACAGACTCCCGCGCCCGATAGCCGTGCGATTCCGCGGGCAGCACCACGTAGCGCACCGTCGCCCCGTTGCCCATCAGTGCCGCGTACATGCGCTCGCTCTGGATCGGGAACGTTCCGGAATTGTTGTCCGCCTCCCCGTGGATGAGCAGGATCGGCTCCTTGATCTTGTCCGCGTAGTTGAACGGCGACATCCGGTGGTAGATCTCCGGCGCCTGCCAGTACGGCCGCTCCTCCTGCTGGAAGCCGAACGGCGTCAGCGTGCGGTTGTACGCGCCGCTGCGCGCGATGCCGGCCTTGAACAGGTCCGAGTGGGCGAGGAGGTTCGCCGTCATGAACGCGCCGTACGAGTGCCCGCCGACGGCGATGCGGTCCCGATCGGCGACCTTCATCTCCACGACCTTGTCGATCGCCGCCTGCGCGCTCGCCACGAGCTGCTCGACGTAGGTGTCGTTGGGCTCGCGGTCGCCCTCGCCGATGATCGGCATCGTCGGGCCGTCGAGAATGCCGTAGCCCTGCGTGAGCAGGAAGAGGTGCGACGACCCGTTCGGCCTGACGAACCGGTGCGGTGAGCCCTGTACCTGCGCGGCCGCATCCGCCGACCGGAACTCGCGCGGATAGGCCCAGAACAGGAATGGCAACGGCCCCTGCGTGCTGTCGTACCCCGGCGGCAGATAGAGCGTGGCGGACAGCTGCACGCCGTCGTTCCGCGTGTACGTGATGAGCTTCGGCTCGATGCCGGAGAACTGCGGCGCCGGGTCGGCGAAGTTCGTCAGGCGTGCCATGCGGTTGCGGCGCAGGTCGCGCAGGTAGTAGTTCGGCGGCTCCGCGACGCTCTCCTGTCGCGTGATGATGCGCTGGGCCTGCGGGTCCAGCAGCGACACCGCGACCTCGAACTTGGGGGGGGCCGAGCGCCACAGGCGCGTCTTCTTGCCGGTGGCGAACTCGATCCGGTCGAGGAACGGCATGTCCCCCTGCGGCGACGCGCCCTGTCCGGTGAGGTAGGCCGATTTGCCGTCGGGCGTCGTGAGCACTACGCGCGTGCCGTTCTTCGTCGTCGTCATCTCGAACGAGCCCGGGTCGTTGTACCGGTCCTCGTACGAGACATCGAACAGCAGCCTCGGGGTGGCCGGCGCCTCCGGGTTCAGCATCCAGGTCTTCGTCTGCCGCGTCCGCCACCAGCGCTCCGTCACCAGGGCGAGGTCGGACCGAACCCACTGGACCCCGCGGATGCGCGTTTCCGCGTCGAGCAGCGGAGTCGGCGCTGCGGTGAACGGCGCGGCGAGCGTGTAGAGCCGGTCGCGCTTGTCCGCGGACTTGCGAGAATCGCCGCCATCGAGCGCCTCCACCCACACCAGTGTCGCCGGCGCATCGGCGCGCCAGTTCACCGAGCGCGGGCCTGGCGCCACGGCGTCGAACGCCGTCGGGACGTTGTCACGGAGCGGCAGGTCGGCAAGCTCCTTCACGATGCGGCCGTTCAGATCCCAGACCGCGAGCCGCGTCGGGAAGTCGCGCACCGTCACGACGTACGAGAACGGCCGGTGCACCGTCGCGACCCACAGGTACTCGCCGTCAGGCGACGGATCGACGTCGCCGTGCATCCCGGGCTCGCCGACGTTCGTCACCGTCCCATCGAGGGACACGAGCGCGATCTGGCTCGTCGCGTAATGCTCGAACAGGCGCTCGTCCGCCGGGTTCTCCAGCAGGTCCTGGTAGGTGCGGTTCGGCGCGGAGCGGCCCATGGACTGCTGCACGACCGGTCCGGCGGGGCTCGTCGCGCGCTGCGGCTCCGCACCGCGATTCTCCGGCACGAACGTACACACGAGCCGCGGCGTGGCCGAGATCCAGTCGCACGGGCTGCCGAGGACGGAGCTGAGCCTGCGGTCGGTGACGCGGCGCGCCTGCCCGGTGGCGACATCGGCCACCCACAGGTACTGACCCTCCTCCGCCGACTCCACGAAGGCGATGCGCGTGCCATCCGCCGACCA
>DATHUW010000059.1:0-10559 GCA_035461825.1 Gemmatimonadaceae bacterium | reverse complement strand
CTATTGAGGACGTGGGGGCGCTCTGGGAACCGCACTAGCAACACGGCTCCTATCGCGGCGCACGCCACGAGCCCTGCAGTACGAGCGCGCATACTCTCCTATTAGTTCCTGTCGGCCTAACGCCAGCGTTCAGCTGCGAGAGCATTCAATAGAATGCGAGCGCGCAGCGCGAGCTTCAATAGCGGCTCTCGTCAGCTGCAAGGCACGTTAGGCTTCATGCAACTGGAAGCGGATTTACGACAGCTCGCGATAGCGGTGAGGCTTGCTTCGCGGCAGGCCACTCCCATCCAGCAGCATGTTGAACAGCAGCACGCTCGTGTCCTCGCTGCGCGCGCCGGTTGCGTAGGGCAAGAGGAGATACACCGGCGAAATGTAGAACGCGCGATCCGGCGACACGAGCGCGAATATCTCGTCGTCGGGTTTTCCCCATGACAGCATCACCCACTCCCATCCGAGGGCTCGATGGACCTGCTCGCCCCACAAGGCGCCCAAGCCAACGCTTGCCTGCACCCTCGCCTCCTGCTCGAGTTCCCCGAGACCGCTACTGACCGCTCCAATGGCCTCGACAATTGCAGAGGGCGTGTCGCGATCGGTGACGACGGCGACTCCCTCATTGCCCGCTGCTTGGAAATCGCGAAGGTCAGCTAGTTCATCCGCGGTCAGTGGGCGCTCCTGGACGGCCATGCAATTCTGAATGAGCTGTGTTGTAAGCCTAACGCCACTTAGGCTGTTCTTGTCCAACAGCATTAACATGGGTGAGCATGGCCGCCGCTGCTCGCCTGTGGTTATGGCAGCGAGCCAGACTATGCCAATCCCATTATGATAGCTTGGCTCGCATTGGCAGCTCTATTGTGCCCGCATAGCGCATGACGCGCAATGCCCGAGCGGCTGGAGGCGCCAAAGGATGTGGAGGGCTGGCGGGTGGGCACAGCGCGCTCCCGACGGATCGCGGACCGGCCTCGTGCTCAGGGTGAGCGTGCCCGACTCGTGCAACTCCGCGAAGTGCGCGTCCGACGACAACGGCACCTCCGGTCCGCGGCGCTTCGACGCGCTCGCTCATCGTAGCATGGCCCGACGCTCACTCCCCGTCAGCGTGCGCGAGAGGTCGCCGGGCTGCCAATCCAGCCCCCGCACGACACTGACCGCGATAGCGCGCGCCGTGCAGCGGCCCATCGATCAACCACTGGGCATGCGATAAACCTGCACCACCGGCGTCTCGTCCTCCGAAATCGAATGCCCGTACAGCAGGTCCTGTCGAACGCTGCTCAACGTGAACGTGCGCGGCAGGCGTGCGGCATGCGGCGGACGATCATCCGGAGGGAAGATCGTCCAGATCACGAACGGCTCGTCGGTCGGCGGTGGAGCAATCCAGAGACTGCCGTCGTCCGCGAATACGGCGTGCGTCGCAACAGACCACCGAGCCGGAAACTCGCTGATCTCAAGGGACGCCCCTCTCGCCATCCGCGACTCTCGTTTGAGCCGCGCCTCGGCGCGCGCGATGTCGCTCGACTACACGGGCCGGGACTGCCCGGATAGTCTGGCGCGGCGCACCACCGTCGCTGACCGCGCGTCGAGCTTGACCCACCGGACCTCGCCCGAGTATCCATCGGCAGTCGCCAGCAGGCTGTCCCCGCTCAACGCCCACGCACCTCCATCTCCGACGCCGGCGGTCAGAAAGTTCGCGATAGCCATCGGGGATCACCTGTCCGGTCCGCGCCGTACGCTTCCGAGCAACTAATACGCACCGGGTCATGGGGAGAGGGGAGGCACAGCGCCGGCAACCTGCCGGGCTGCCCCCGTGTCTATGAGTTCGAATAGCCATCGTTGCCTTGCGCGACTTCGGTTCCGCACCCACCATATCGAGTCGGCACGGCTGCGTCCAGACACTTTCCGTACGTCTGCGGGCTTCCAGTCTCCACCACGGCCTTTCGCGTGCCCTTTCGCTTCCTCCGCCTCGCCAGTCTCCTCTTTCTGGCCGCCATCCTCTCCTCCGGCTGCTCGAAGGAGGCCATCGGCGAATCGACCGCCAACGGCGACTCCGCCGCCGCCGAGGAGGACGACGCCGCGCCGGCGACCGACGTCCGGCTTCCCGTCGTCGCCCAGGAAGCACGCGACGGCGACCTGGTCCTCCACGTCAATACCTCGGGCCGCGTCCGCTCCCGCGCCTCCAGCCGCGTCACCGTCGAGGTCACGGGGGCCGTCCAATCCGTTCTGGTGAAGCCCGGCGACCGCGTCCGCGCCGGCCAGCCGCTCGTCAGGCTCGACCCGCGCCCGTTCGACCTCGCAGTGCGCGAGGCACAGCACGAGCTCGACCTCGCCAACCTCCGCTATCGCGAGGAGATCGTTCCGGAGTCGCTCGCCACCGGCCGCGCGCCGAGCGAGGAGCGGCGCGCCGGGGCCCTGCTCAAGGCCGGCGTCGAGGGCGCCCAGGTCAGGCTCGAGCGCGCGCAACTCGACCAGGAGCGTTCCGTCATCCGCGCGCCATTCACCGGCCGCGTCGAGGACGTCCTCGTCGCCGCCGGCGAGCGCGTCACCGCCGGCACGCCCGTTACGTCCGTGATCGACGTCGGCGACGTCTGGGTCGAGGCCGCCGTGCTCGAACACGACCTGCCGCTCATTAAGGAAGGCGCGAGTGCCGTCGTCGTCAGCGCGGGCGCCCGCGATCGCCAGGCGATCGGACGCGTCATCTCGGTGCTCCCCGCCGTCGATTCCGTCGCGCGCGCCGGCCGAGCGCTCGTCCGCGTCACTGGGGGCACGGAGCTGCGCCCCGGCATGTACGCCGACGTCAGGCTCGAGGCCACACGCCTCCAGAACCGGCGCATCGTCCCCGCGCGCGCCATCATCGAGCGCGACGGCCGCCCGCTCGTCTTCGTCGTGAAGGACGGCCGCGCGCAGTGGGTCTACGTGAACCCCGGCCGCTCCAACGGCGAGGAGACGGAGCTGCTGCCTGACGAGGCGACTGGTGTCATTCCGGTGGAAGCCGGTGACGAGGTCATCGTGGACGGGCATCTGACCCTGACGCACGACGCCCCGGTGCGCGTCGTCGCGCCCGGCGGCGACCGCTCGCCGTGACGATCGTGACCTGCTGATAAGCTGGCCGGCTGAGGTTCGGACCGTGAGCGGCACCGGCGAGAAGACCCCTGACGTTCCGCCTCGCCTGGGTACCGCGACTCGTCTGACATAGCTGACGTCTCACTCGTCCGGCCTGCGACCGCCAATCTTGACACGGAAGACGAGCAGCGTCTATTAGAGGAACCCGCATAGCTAGAGTGGCATAGCTGCTGAGTGTAGCCTACACAGACCTTTTCCCACCAGGGTTGATTCGACGCTCCAGAGGCCCCGCCAACGGCGCGCGTGCTTCGACGGCACGAACGCTCAGTTGGGAACGGCTCGAATCAGCCAGGTGAGGGGCAGTTCACTCCGGAGGCGGTCATGGCGAGGGTGATCCTGTGTGCGGCCCTTGCGGTTCAGCTCGGATGCATAAATCGTCCGATTGCTTTCGTCGCGGGCCCCCGAGTCAGCCGCGCCGATTCTCTCCTCGCTGCTGGTGACACTGCTGCAGCGCTGGCGCTGCTTGATTCCGTTGTTCAGTCCGAGCGGCAGAACGCGGCTGCTTGGCACCGGAGGGGCATGGTTGCGTGGGCCAAGGGCAGGCCGGCGCGGCGCCTCGTCGCTCCGATGTCGCAGGAGAACATCGACCTGCTGCGAGCCGCCGATACCTCGCTCCGGCTCGCGCGGCGTCTGGCGCCGGACAGTGGGCGTTATGCGCTCGATCTCGGACGCTACTTCCTCTACGCTGATCTCATCACCTTACGACTCCAAGCGCCTGGACATTTCCGACACGCGCTCGAAGTGGCCCGGAAGGTCAACGACAGAAGCGTAGTGGCTGAAGCGTTGGACGAAGTTGGGATGGTGTACTGGCGCCGTTATGAGCTGCTCGCGGACAGGCGCTTGCTGCCGGGTCTCCCGTTCGTTGACTTGGAGGAGCTGGTATCGAACGAGCGGAACATTCGGGTTCTGGTTACAGAACAGAGTGTGACTCCTAAGCCGCCGCTTGGGACCAGAGACTACGAGCGAGCGCTCTCGGCTTTCCAGGACGCCGTCTCCTGGGACCCTACCCTCGTACGTGCGCACCGGCACCTCGGCATGGCCCTGGTGGAGAAGGAGGAATGGCAGAAACTGGCGGAGCACGCTCGTCAGGTTCTAGGCAGTCGTCCAGACGATGCCTTGGGCTGGAGTACTCTCGGTCTCGCGCGCCATAGGATGGGCGATGCCATAGGAGCGTCGACGGCATTCGATAGCGCCCTACTGGTGCTGTCGCCCTCACAACGCCGCCGCGTCGCAGACATATCACGCATCTTGACGCGCAAGGATTCCTTGGACGTCGTGAAACTCGGAGAGTCAGCGCGCCACCGGTTCGAGCGAGTATTCTGGCTCACTGCGGACCCATTGGCGATCACGAACGCCAACGCGCTGCGAAACGAGTTCCTTGCACGTGTGATTCATGCCGATCTGCGGTGGACATCTGACGACTTCGATCTTTGGGGGGCAGACTCGGACCGCGGGCAAATCTGGGTTCGTTATGGCCCGCCTGGTATCATGGCTTCGTTTGCCGCGCCCGAGAGTCAGAGCGAGCACTGCCGGCCATCCGACCTCCCGCTCATCCAGCCCCGCGGGGGTGACCCAGCAAGACCGCTTCCGGCCGACTTCGAGCTCGTGTGCTCGAAGGGATATGACACGGGAACTCCGATACTGATCTGGTACTATCCGGAACTGAACCTGCACTTCGCGTTCAGGACACCGCCAACCTACGGCACGGCTACGCACGCGGGCGCGTATGCGGCTGTCGCCGCCGACGCACGTCAGGCGGCGCCTGCCGCATGGACCAGCGTGCCAGGCGGAGCCTACGAAATCGATTCCCTTCCAGTGTCAGTCGTCCGCTTCCTGGCCCCGGGCGACTCCATTGACGCGCTCGTGGCAACGCAGGTGGACTTTCAATGGCTTACCAAGGGCAGTCCGGTCGATTCGACTGTGGAGGTCGCCCTACTCGCGTTCGACTACGACGGAAGGACGGTTCTCGATGAGCGGAGTCGCGAGAGCGTTCCATCGGTTGATCGCACTCCCGTTCGGCAGTGGAGTGTGCGACTGGGGCGGGGCACCACTCTCTATCGTGTCGAAGCATTGGGCACGGCGCCCAAACGTGGCGCTCGCGCGCTTGGTCACGTGAGCTCCCTCTCGGGCCTCGGCTTTCGTACAAGTGACTTGTTGCTGGCCGAGCAGATCCATCCGCGGGGTCCGGTGCAGCGCCGCTGGACGGATTTCGAAATCGCACAGAATGCGGGTATCGTCAGATCTGGCAACTCTCTTGGATTGCTCTGGGAGACATACTCGCTTACGAGCGAGCGCGGACTAAACCGCTACCGAGTCCGCATCTCTTTGGCGCCGGAAGCTGACGCGAGTGGCATTCGGCGCCTCGCCGCACGCATAGTCGGAGGACTCAAGGAACTCATCGGACAGGTCGCTCAGGGCAGCGAGCGCGTTGAGCTGGAGTATACCCGCGAGCTATCTGCGCGTGATGTGCAGGTCGATTACCTGTCGATCGCTCTCGAAGGCGTTCCGCAGGGGCGATACCGCATCGAGGTCACCATTCACGACTTGTATTCGAATCGCGCTGCCAAGATGGCGCAATCGATTGCAGTCACTGCCCCTTGACGCCCGGCACAATCGCGTTTGCGAGTCGAATACTGATCGCTTCCTAGAGTCCCGGCATTGGTGAGGCCTCTATCGCGGGCCGGACGGGCATAGAAGAAATCCTCGAGACGACCCAGCACGGGCCAGCCCC
The DNA here is from genome assembly GCA_035461825.1 of Gemmatimonadaceae bacterium. Lineage (GTDB taxonomy): Bacteria > Gemmatimonadota > Gemmatimonadetes > Gemmatimonadales > Gemmatimonadaceae > JALZIF01. The sequence continues at coordinate 4,717 of DATHUW010000059.1, read as the reverse complement.
GATCGCGAGCCTGCGGTCTGGCAACCCGAGTTAACAGTGCCGTGTCTTACGATCGAGAGGACGCAGGATCGATTTGCGTGGGGCACTTGGCGGCTTCAAAAATACCGACCCGCTTAATCCCTCGCGCAACCGAGAATCGCGGTTCCGACTCACAACTGCTCGCGCGCCAATGGACGTCGTCCAAACCGGGTCCCTCCACATCATGGTGCCGTTCTCTCCTCAGTCCGCCCGGAGATTCTCGGCGATAGACGACTCTGGCGAGTTCGTCGGCACGCTGACGCACGACGCCCCGGTGCGCGTCGTCGCACCCGGCGGCGACCGCTCGCCCTGACCGCGAATGTCCCTCACCAGGTACGCCGTGCGGCGGCCGGTCTCCACCGTCGCCGTCATGCTCGCCGTCCTCCTCCTCGGCGCCGTCTCGCTGCACCGGCTGCCGGTCACCCTCCTGCCTGACGTCGATCTCCCGGTCCTGACGATCCGCACGCGCTGGCCCGCCGCGGCCGCGCCCGAGGTCTCGCGATTCGTCGCCGAGCCGGTCGAGGAGGCCGTGGCCGCGACGCCGGGGCTGCTCGAGGTCCGCACGGTGAGCCGGAACGGCGAGGCCACGACGACGCTCCGCTTCGCCTGGGGCACCGAGATGGAGAAGACGGTGCTCGACGTGCGCGAGCGGCTCGACAACGCCCGCAGCCGCCTGCCGGAACGGGCCGAGCGGCCGACGCTCCTGACGAGCGATCCCGGCGAACGGCCGATCGCGGTGCTCGCGGTGACCGGCGACGGCGCCTTGCAGACGCTCGCCCGCACGGCGGAGGACGTGCACGCCCGGCGACTGGAGCAGCTGACTGGCGTCGCCTCCGTGGCCGTGGTCGGCGCGCCGGAGGAGGAGATCCGCATCGAGGCCGACCACGACCGACTCCGCGCGCTCGGCCTGACAGCCACCGACGTCTCGAACGCGGTCCGCCTGGCGAACGCCAGCTCCGCCGGGGGCACGATCCGGCGCGGGCAGTTCCGCTTCGCCGTGCGCGCGATGACGGAGCTGCGCACGCTCGACGAGATCGCCGACACGCCGGTCGGCCCGGCGTCGCGGCAGATCCGGCTGCGCGACGTCGCCACGGTCCGCCACACGATCGCCGATCCGGTCACGATGACGCGGCTCGACGGCACGCCGGCGGTGGGGCTCGTCGTCTACAAGGACGCGGGAGCGAACACCGTCGCGGTCACACGCGAGATCGAGAGCACGGTCGAGCATTTGGCCGGGCAGTTCCCGGGAATGCGCCTGACGATGGTGGCGGCGCAGGCACGGTTCGTCTCGGCGGCGCTGAGCAATCTGGTGCAGGAGATCGTCGTCGGCGGTGCGCTGGCGCTGATCGTGATCCTCTTCTTCCTGCGCGACCTGCGCGCGGCGCTGGCGATCGGCGTCGTGGTCCCGCTGTCGATCACGCTCGCGCTCGTCGTCCTGCAGTTCTTCGGCGTGAGCCTCAACGTGCTCTCGCTCGGCGGGTTGGCATTGGGGATCGGCATGCTGGTGGACAACGCCATCGTCGTGACGGAGGCGGCCGGCCGGGTGCAGGAGCGCGGCGAAGGCGCGGCGGAGGCGGCGATCGCCGCCGGTGAGGAGGTGGCCGGCCCGCTCACCGCCGGCACCCTGACGACGCTGCTCGTGTTCGGGCCGATCGTGTTCGTTCAGGGGCTCGCGGCGGCGCTGTTCCGCGACCTGTCGCTCAGCGTCGTCGCGTCCGTCGGCGCGTCGCTCCTGCTGGCCCTCACGATCCTTCCGGTGATCCTCGCGGGCCGTCGCGGGAGGCCGAAACCGGTGCGAGTCGAGCGGCCGGCCGGACCCGTGCGCCGGAGGCTCGAGGCGTTCGGCGGCGCGTTCGCCGAGTGGTACGAGCGGGGGATGGAGTGGTGCCTGCACCGGCCGGGGACGGTGATCGCCATCGCGCTGGTGTCGATCGCGGCGACCGGCTGGGTGATCTCGCGGCTGCCGACCGAGATCCTGCCGTCGGTGGACGAGGGGACCGTCGTGGCCGAGCTGCGGCTGCCGGAGGGGACGGCGATCGAGGAGACGGCTCGTCAGGCGGCGCGGGTCGAGGCCGCCGCCGCGGCGCTCGGCGCCCGCGGCATCTACGCGCGGGTCGGCGCGGCCACCGATGAGGAGGTGCTCGCCGGCGCCAACGTCGGCTCCGGTGCGACGGCGCAGCTCCTGATCCCCGTGCCCGACGGCGCCGACGCCAGCGAGTTCGCCGACGGTCTGCGGACCGCGGTGCCGGACCTCGCGCAGGGTGCGCTCGCGCTCGACCTGGCGGGGCAGTCGGAGTTCGGGAGCCTCGTCGGTCGCGAGGGGCGGCTGGTGCGGGTCGAGATCAGCGGGAACACGCCCGAGAGCGCGGCGCAGTTCGCCGAACGGCTGCGGGCGCAGCTCGGCGAGCTGCCGACGCTGGCCGACGTACGCAACGCCTACGCCGGTACGCAGCCGATCGTCGAGGTCGAGCTGGAGCGCGAGCGCCTCGCGCGTTATGGCATCGCCGCCGACCAGGTAATCGGCGCGCTCGGCGGCGCGCTCGGCGGCGTGACGTCGACGGAGCTGCGGGAGACGGACCGCCGGACGCCGATCACCGTGCGGTTCGCCGGCGCGAGCGACGAGAATCTCGCGGCGGCGCTCGCGGCACCGGTGAGTGGCGTGCCGGTGGACGAGCTGGTGCGGGTGCGCGAGACCCGAGCGCCGGTCGAAGTCGTGCGCGTGGGGCAGCGGCCGGTCGCGGTGGTCGAGGCGCTGGTCGCGAGCGACGGCACGTCGCGCGCGGCCGGGGATGTGCGCGCGACGTTAGGCCGGATGGCGCTGCCGGGCGGCGTGTCGTGGGCGCTGAGCGGTGCCGACGAGGAGCGCCGGCGCACGACCGACGAGCTCACGCTGGTCGCGGTGCTGGCGGTCGCGCTCGTGTTCCTCGTCCTGGCGGGGGAGTTCGGCTCGTTCACGACGCCGCTGGTGGTCATGACGACCGTACCGCTCGCCGCGGCCGGCGGCTTCGTGTTCCTCTGGATGACGGGACAGAGCATCAACGCGGTCGCACTCATCGGCATCGTCGTGATGATCGGCGTCGCCGACAACGATGCGGTAGTGAAGATCGACGCGATCCGCCGCTATCGGGAGCAGGGGCATTCGCTGCACGACGCGATCATCCTCGGCGGACGGAGGCGGCTCAGGCCGATCGTGATGACGTCCCTGACGACGATCGCCGGCGTTCTGCCGCTCGTGCTGGGCCTCGGCAGCGGCGGGGCGCTGTACCAGCCGCTCGCCGCGGGCGTGATCGGCGGCTCGGTGTCCGCGCTGCTGGTGACGTTCTTCCTTCTGCCGACGGTCTACGGGTGGGTGGAGGGTCGTCGTGAGGCTCGACTCGCGCGGCATGTGGTGACCGAGGAGGCCGCGGCGTGATCCAGTGGTGCGCGCGGCGTCCCGCGGTGGTCTGGGCCGCAAGTGCGGCGATCATCCTCGCGGGGGCCGTCGCCTTCGCGAGGCTGCCGCTCGCCACGCGCGGCGCGGTGGAGCTGCCGAGGCTGCAGATTCAGGCGCGGTGGCCGGGGGCGTCGCCGGAGATGGTCGAGATGTACATCACGGCGCCGGTCGAGGCGGCGGTGCAGGGCACTCGCGGCGTGCACCGCACGAGCAGCGACTCGAGAGACGAGTCGGCGAACATCACCGTCGAGCTGCAGGAGGGGCGCGACGTGCAGCTCGTCAGGCTGGCGATCCTCGAGCGGCTGGAGATGCTGCGGCCGGAGCTGCCGGTGGGGATCGTGCCGCCGGCGGTGTCGAACTACGTCCCTGAGGAGCTGCAGGAGGCGCCGCTGCTCCGTTACACCGTGTCGGGCCCGTTCACCGCCGGCGCGCTGCAGCGGATGATGGAGGATCGCGTGGTGCCGCGCGTGAGTGCGATCCCCGGCGTGGGCGGCATCTCGGTGCGCGGCGGCGTGGAGCCGGGGCTCACGATCTCCTACGACCCGGAGCTCCTGCGGAGGATCGGCGTCAGGCCACAGCAGCTGTCGGAGCTCGTGCAGAACGCGCGGATCGTGCAGGCGGTCGGGATCGAACGGCGCGGCGCGATGCAGCGGCCGGTAGTCGTGCGCGACGAGCCGAAGTCGGTCGAGGCGGTGGCCGCACTCCCCATCGCCGTCGGCGATCGCGTGTTCCGCCTGGGCGATCTCGCCTCGGTGCACCCGGACGAGGACGCGCGCGGGATGTTCTTCCGCATTGACGGAGAGCCGGCGGTGGCGATGAGCATCTCGCGCGAGGCGGGCTCGGATGCGATCGCCACGGCGGCCGCGGTGCGGGAGGCGATCGCCGAGGTGGAACGGGTGCTGCCGCCGGCGGTGCGGATCCGCCTGACGAGCGACGACTCCGAGGGGCTGGCGGACCAGCTGCGGGAGCTGGCGCTCCGCGGGAGCATCGCGCTGCTGGCGGTGATGCTGGTGCTGGTGGTGGCCATGCGGGATGCGCGCGGGGTCGGCATCGTGATGCTGACGGTGCTGGTGGCGGTCGGAGGGACGGCGCTGTCGCTGCACCTGCTCGAGATTCCGGCCAACCTGCTGACGCTCGCGGGGCTCGGCATGGGGATCGGTGTGCTGGTGCAGAACGGGCTGGTCGTTGCGCTGCGCGTGCGTGAGGCGGCGGCGCATCACGAGTCGCGCGCCGTCGCGGGCCGCCGGATGACGGCGAGCGTGGTCG
>DATHUW010000058.1:0-58754 GCA_035461825.1 Gemmatimonadaceae bacterium | reverse complement strand
CGTCGCTTCGTAGATCTCGAGCATGTCCGCGGCCTCGTCCACGGAGAATCCGCCGAAGTACCGGTACTCGATGAGCCGGGCCTGGCGCGGGCGCACGACGGCGAGCTCTTCCAGCGCCTCATGGATCGCGATCACATGCTCGGCCGGTTCGCGTGAGGCGTCGAGCCCTTCGTCGAGAGTGATGGCATGCATGCCGCCGCCGCGCTTGGCGGCGTGGCGGCGTCTCGCTGCGTCGACAAGCACCTGACGCATGGCGTGGGCGGCGATGCGCTTGAAGTGCAGCCGGGAAGGTGGCGTGTCCAGCGTCCCGGCAAGCTTGAGGTAGGCCTCGTTGACGAGGGCCGTCGCGCTCAGCGTCTCACCAGGTTCGTCGCGACGCAGGGTCGCGGCGAGCCTCCGCAGCTCCTCGTAAGCAGCGCTGTAGAGCTGATCGAATGCTGGCGAGCCTTGCGGCATGGCAGTCATGGATCAGGCGGTGCCCCGTCGCCGGGGCGGTGTGGCGGGGGCATATCATACGAAACGGCAGGCGACGGGGGAAGGGGGAACCACGCACACCAGCGGGGACCGCCTGACCGCGCGCTGGTGTGCCGGGCGCGGGCCTACAGCCGCGGCCGCGTCGTCCTCGGCGCCGTGCCGCAGTTCTCCGGCCAGTTCGCCGGCCACTCGCCCGGCGACTTGTCCCGCGCGATAAACTGCGGATCTTCCGACGCCTGATACGCTAGCAACGCCGCCAGCGTCGCGTTGTGCTTCAGGTCGTCGAAGACGACCTTGTCGTACGTGTCCCGGTTCGTGTGCCAGGTGTACGTGCCGTAGTTCCATCCTAACGCGCCCATCCCGAACGACGGCGTCCCGTAACACGCGAACACCGCGCCGTCCGTGCCACCGGGGTTGCCGGTCGGACGGTCGGCGAAGCTCCACGCCACCACGTTGTCGCTCAGGCTGTCCGTGTAGAACGACGGCAGGGCCTCGTACCACTTCTTCAGGTGCGGGCCGATCGCCGTGAGCCCCGCCGCGCTGATCGACTGCACGCGCCCCGTCCCGTTGTCCTGGTTGAACAGCGCCTGCAGGCCCCGCATTACCTCCGGATGGTCCTCCGCGTACGCGCGCGAGCCGATCAGCCCGTTCTCCTCGGCCGCCCAGTGCCCGACGACGATCGTCCGCTTCGGGTTCGGGTAGGCCTGCTTGAGGATGCGCATCGCCTCCATCGCCATGATCGTGCCGGTCCCGTTGTCCGTCGCGCCGGAGGAGCCGTCCCACGAGTCGAAGTGGGCCGAGAGGATCACGTACTCGTCAGGCTTCTCCGAGCCCCTGATCGTGCCGATGGTGTTGAACGCGGGGACCTCGCCGAGCAGCTCGGCGTCGAGGTCGAGGCGCACCATGGGACGCTGGCCATTCTCGGCCAGCCGGAAGAGCAGGCCGTAGTCCTCGCAAGTCAGCGTCACCGCCGGGGCCGTGGTGTTGTAGGTCTCGAACACTTCGATGACTCCCCATCCGCCGCTCCCACGCTCGCTGTCGAAGCCGAATCCGCCACCCCCGCGAGCCTGACGACTCGCCGCGGGGCCGCCGCCACCCATGCTGCCGGGCCCGCCCGCGCCGCCGCCGAACCCCCGGCCGCCCCCGCGACCCGCGCCCTGGCCCTGCCGGGCGAGTGGGTCGGCGAACCGCAGCTTGGCCCGCGAGGAGACCATCCCCACGACGCCCGCCTCCTCCAAGCGTCGGCCTAACGTACCCGTGCCGAGCGACAGCGTGTAGCCGGTGCCGCGGTACATCTTGCTGCTGTCGGGACGCCCGTTCGCGCCGTTCACCACCGACCAGTCGCGAAGCGTCTGGGCCACGAGGGTGTCCATCCGCGCTCTGGACTCGGGTGTGGCCCACTGGATCCAGTCCTCGGACGGGCGGCAGGTCGGATAGGCGGGAGAGAGCAGAACGATCTTGCCGCGCGCCTGCGGCAGCCAACGGACGAACTCCGAGCTGTCGGCGAACTTCGGCAGCACGACCGCCTCGGCCGTCACCGGCCGCGCGGTGCCGGGGCTCCACGCGAGCATCTGCCCCTCCAGCGAGCGCACGCGCGGCTGCACCAGCTCGATCCGCGAGACCCCGCGGCGCCATCCGCGCCAGGTCCCGTACTCGTGCCGCCGTGCCTCGATCCCCCACTCGCGGTACTTTTTCATGACCCAGTCGCTGGCGGAGCTCATGCCAGGTGTGCCGGTAAGGCGCGGGCCGATGGAGTCGAGCAGGACCTGCGCGAGGGGCTCGACCTGCGAGCTGTCCATGCCGATACGGAAGATTCGCTCGGCGACGGGGTCGGTGGTCTGGGCGGCGAGAGTGCCCGGGACGGCGAGTGCGAGCACGAGGTGTCGGAGGGACATGACAGCCGGGTCGAGATGGAGGACCAACGTCGGGGAACACCCAAAACTACGCCCGGACCGCCGACTTCGCTGCTGATCCACCAGGGCGGTCGTAATGCGGCCGGCGCTCGAGCCCGCCGATCAGCCGACTGGGAACCAGGACCTGCCCGGACTGCGACCCGCCGACGCACGCGGTCGGCATCCCGGTGTACGACCGGCGCACGGAGTCGGGTGCGCAGGTGTTCCAGCTGCGGCGCGAGTTCGACGAGCGATCTGACACCGCCGTGGTACGTTGCCGAGCCTCGTCGTCAGGCACCGATCTCACCGACCGGCTCAACGGAGGACTTATGGACCTTGGCACATTCTCGATCAGCCTGGCCGTCAAGGACCTCGCGGCCTCGCGCGCGTTCTACGAGAAGCTCGGATTCAGCGTGTTCGCCGGCGACGCCGCGCAGAACTGGCTGATCATGAAGAACGGCGAGTGCATCGTCGGGCTCTTCCAGGGGATGTTCGAAAAGAACATCCTCACGTTCAATCCCGGCTGGGACTCCAACGCCCAGCCCCTGGCAAGCTTCACCGACGTCCGGGAGCTGCAGCGGCAGTTGAAGGCCCAGGGCGTGGAGTTCGCGCAGCAGGCCGACGAGAGCACGACGGGGCCAGCGAGTTTCGTTGCCGTAGATCCGGACGGCAATCCGATCCTCGTCGATCAGCACGTGTGACGGCGCATCGCCCGGCCATCCCCCACCTGTGTCGGTGCGCTCCGGCGCCTGCTCGAGGAGTCCCTTCTTAAGACCTATCGAGTGACCAGGACGTCGGCTCACTCCGACTGCAGCGACTGCGTGCGGGCACCGGCCCTCTCGGTTCGCTCGAGATCGGGAGTACCGGGCGGTCGAGGAAGGCTGCGCGGGCCGGTGGAGGCACGTGGTGTCGCGCTCACTCCCTCCGAGACCTCGCGCAGCAGACGCGTCGATGGGCGCTCGGCCCCCGCGACGATGCAGTGCACGGTGGCCACGAGCCGCTCGTTGACCGGCGTGGGCACGCCGGCGGCCGCACCGCGACGCACGATCTCGCCGTTCAGCGCATCGATCTCCGGCGCGCGTCCCCGCTCCAACGCGACGAGCATCGAGGAGCGCATCGACCGGTACTTGAACCCTACGCCGATCAGGAAGGCGTGCTTGACCGCGAGCGACGGCGACAGAAGCGGCCAAGCCCGTTCTCGCGGCGTGAGGGCCATTCGCCCGATGTCGAAGGTGCCGCCGATCGGCTCCATGCGATGGCCCGTCGCGGCGGCTACCGCGGCGACTTCCGTCCAGATCTCCAGGACGAGTCGCCGAACGAATCGTCGGCGCAGAAGCGATCCCAGCTTCACACCGCCGATCAGTCCAAGCGTGCTCGAGGCACAGTTGAGCGCGAGCTTGCTCCACCTGACCGCCGCCAGATCGGGGACGACCATGGTCGGTACCGCCGCGCCGAGTACGCCGAGCCATGCCGCTGGGTCCGGCGATTCCGTGAAGGGTCGACCGAGCCGCAGCCCGCCTCGTGCGGTCACGACGTACGACCCCGGCTCTTCCATCGTCGCGCCGAACGAGACGACGCAGCCGAGTACTCGCTCGCGGCCGACGATCGGCGCAACGATCCCCTCAGGCAGTCCATTCTGACAGCAGAGCACAGCGCTCGTAGCGCACAGGTGCGGCCCCGCCGATTCGGCGGCAACCGTGAGCGTCGTTGCCTTCGTCGCGAGGATGCAGAGATCGAACGGTGAGCCGTGCATGCGCCGCTCGAACGCGTGCACCGGCGGTCGCGTGGTCGGCACGCTCCACTCGGTGCCGTCGAGCTCGCGCACGCGGTAGCCGTGCTTCGAGAGCGCGATGCTGATTTCCGGATTCGCCGTTACAGGCGTCACGTCGTGTCCCGCCTTCGTCAGCCCGGCGGCCAGAACGCCCCCGACGCCTCCGCAGCCCACGACGACGATTCTCATGTGGTCTCCCCGCATTGAGGGAGGGTGATTGACGTGCACCACTCCACCTGCTCCACCATACGGTTATCCCGCGCACGTTGCAGGCCCTCGTCCGGCGCTCCGCCTTCCGGACGCGCAGCCGCGGTTCCCTTACGATGCTGAACGGAGGGTTGTGCGAGCATAGGCAGAATGACGTATCAGCCGGCAGGCGATGACGTAGGGCAGCCATCACCACGGGGGACTCGTACATCAGCGAGCGTGCTGCTGCGGCGCTCCCGATGCAAGTGAACACCTGTCGGACGCGAAGCTAGCGTCATTCACGGGATTCGAGTATGGAGGTCGGCGGAAGGGAAACGGTCGGCCGAGGCCAACTTCGGGCGAGTGCCACGATCCACCCACTCTCTCCGGAGGCTCGTCATGACGACGTTTCCCGCACGCGCCCTAGTGCGCGCTCCTGACCGGTCTCGTACTCGCCGCCTGCGACGGAGAGCCCGGCGCGACGGACTCGGTCTGGTGCGCGCTACACCACGAACACCTCCACCGCCGGCGGGAACGCCGCCGCGGCATCCGGTGTGACCCCGCGTCCCGATGCGCGCAGCTCGCGCAGTCGCGGCAGTCGCGCGAGCCTGGCGAGGCCGGCGTTCGTAAGGCCGTGGCAGGTATCGAACGTGACGCGCTCGAGCGCGTCCATTCTCGACAGCAGCTCCGGCGTGCGGTCGGTGATGCTCGTGTAGCTGTTGAAGTAGTAGGAGAGCTGTCCCAGTCCGGTGATGTGCTCCGTGGCGGCATCGGTCGTGTCCCGGCAGTACATGAGAATGAGCGAGTCGAGTCGGTCGCACCGGCCGATGTGCCGGTAGCCCGCGTCAGGCACGTCGATGGGCATCAGCTCGCGGAGCGCCGGGAACTCCGGAAGTGCGGCGACGCCCGCATCGTCCACGTTGAGGCAGCTCACCGACAGACCGCGGAGCGCCGGCATGCGCGACAGCGCCTCGAAGCCGCGCCGGCGCAGGTTGTGACAGCGCCGGCCCCACAGATATTCGATCGACCGCGAGGCGCTCAACGCCACGAATCCCTCGTCGGTCGCCGCTGAGTCCTGCGCGCTCAGGTACCGCAGCGCAGGCATGCGCGCGATCGCGGGCATCCAGTCGTCCGTCGCATCCACGGCGAGCCATGCGAGGCGGGGAAGGGTGCCGAGCGGCTCGAGCGCCGCGGCGGTGATCGCCAGGCGCGCGTCGTCGATGTTCAGGCCGAACAGCCCGTCCAGGCCGCGCATGTGCCGCATGCCGCGGTCGCCGAACGTACCGCGCAGCCAGAGGTGATTGGGCTCGCACTCGTGCGTGAACAGCGCCAGCTCCGAATTGCCGCCCTGCCAGGTCTTGAACGCCGGCAGCTCGTGCAGCAGCGGAATCCCCTCATCGCTCACGAGGCTGCCGGTAGCGAAGCGGCGCAGCCTTGCCTTGCCGGCCAGGGCGCGGATGGCACCGTCGCCCGTCCGGGTGCCTTGCAACTGCACGTTCTCCAGCGCCTCGCACGGCGCGAGATGCGTGATGCCGGCATCGGTCACGCGAGTGCCGGCGAGCGAGATCGACCGAAGCGCCGACAGCGATGCCAGCACGTCCATCCCGCGGTCGGTGACGGACGTGCCGCTCAGATCGAGATGGTACAGCCGCGACAGCCGCGCGAGCTGGCGCAGTCCATCATCGGTGACCCCTCGCGACCCGGCGAGGTCGAGTGCCTCGATGTGCTCGACCTCGGCGACGTCGGCGAGGACCTCGTCGGTCATCTGCCCCTCGGCGCGGAGTCTCGCCCCGGGATGTGCCTCCAGCGCGCGCAGCGCCTCGTCCCAGTCGCGCGTCACGAGGATCGGACGTGAATCCTCGGCCTCGCCCGAGGCGAGGAGCCGCACGGGCTTGGCCGCCACACGGACCTCGGCTCGTAAGGCAGCGGTGTGGGCCCGGAGCGCTTCCCAGCCGGCGAAGCCGTGCTCCACGGCGACGAGATACCGCGCATCGTCGAGCCCGATCTCGACGTCGGCGCCGTCCGGGCCGGGACGCCGGCCAAGGTCGCCCTGGACGTACGAGCGCATCCCCTGCCAGGCGCGGCGGTGCCACGTGTAGGACCAGTGCCGCGCCATGGCCTCGGGGGTCCCGGTCCGGTAGGCATCGAGCAGCGCGGCCGCGGCGGACTCGTAATGGCCGAGCGCGCGCGCGCCGGCCTCGCGGTCGCGCGCCCCGGCGGTCTCCAGCGCAGCCTTGAGCGCGGACCACCCCGGGTAGCCCTGCTCGCGCGCGAGCGCATGCTGCACGTCGCGCAGGGTGGGTGAGATGGGGGCGTTAGGAACCGCCCGTTCGAGGCGGGCACGCTCGGGCGCGCCGGACGGGGCGGTGCGGAGCGCGTCGAGCCAGCGCTTCGCTTCCTTCTTCAGGCTCTCGAGGTTGCGGCGGCGGGGGAGCTCGGATGACATGGCCTTCCTCCGGTGCGCCCGACGTCCGCTGAATCCAGGCAGGAGAAAGGTGACGTCGCGCCTGCGGCTGGAGCCGAGTGGGTGGGAGGATTCCCTTGCCGCGGACAGGTGGCGCCCCAGTGCGCGCTGGCAGTATTGTCGGGCGGCCGCTGGAGGACTGTCAAGCGGCGATTCGCACGGGTGAGCACGCTGCCGTTCGTCGCGATGGAGCGGAGAGTGCATCACTGGCTTCCGCGAGCCGCTGCACGGCGGAGCTCGCCGGCATACGCACCTCTGCGCACGGAGATCGGACAATGAAGGGAACGGTGAAGTGGTTCAACGCCGACAAGGGCTTCGGGTTCATCACGCCCGAGGATGGCGGCAAGGACCTGTTCGTCCACCATTCGGCGATTCAGGGCAGTGGCTACAAGTCGCTGGATGAGGGCGAGAGCGTCGAGTTCGAGGTGGTCCAGAGCGAGAAGGGTCCGGCAGCCGAGAACGTGCAGCGACTTGGCGGTGGGACGCCTGGGGGCGGCCGGAGTGGCGGTGGCGGCGGTGGAGGGTACGGCGGTGGTGGCGGTGGGCGAGGCGGCCGCGGCGGCGGCGGTGGCGGGCGCGACTACTGACGCGGTACGGACGCGGGGCGCCGCCGGCCCTCTGCCGGCGGGGCTCAGCGCCGCCAGAGCCCCGGGTGGAAGAGCAGCAGCACCGTGTAGATCTCGAGGCGGCCCACGAGCATCAGGAATGACATGATGAGGTGGGCTCCCCACGGGATGCCGCCGAAGTTGGCGGCGGGGCCCAGTTCGGCGAGCGCCGGGCCGACGTTGCTGATGCTCGTGGCCGCCGCGCCCGCCGCGGCGGGAAGCGTCAGGCCGAACGCCGCCATCGCGAGCGTCCCGACGCCGAACAGCAGCAGGTAGAGGAGGATGAAGCCGAGCACGTTGAGCATCACGTGCTCGGGGATCACCTTGCCCGCGACCTTCGGCAGGATCACGGCGCGCGGGTGCAGCTGCTTCCGCACCTCGATCCACGCGTGCTTCAGTACCAGCTGCACACGCACCATCTTCATGCCGCCGGCGGTGGAGCCGGCCATGCCGCCAAGGAAGAACAGGAGGAAGAGCGCGGCCTGCGCCCCTGGCAGCCACAGAACGTAGTCGGTGGTGCCGTAGCCGGTGGTGGTGACGACCGACACCACCTGGAATGCCGCGTCGCGGATGCGTTCCTCGAGCGACAGCCCCTGGTCGTACAGAAGCGCGGCGACGACCACCGTCCCCGCCAGGATGATCCCCGTGTAGAGCCGCCACTCCGCGCTGCGCCAGTACGCCACGGGCCCGCGATGCAGCAGCCGGTAGTGGAGCGTGAAGCTGGTACCGGCGAGGAACATGAACAGGATCGTGACCCACTGCACGTACGGCCCGAACGCCGCCATCGACGCGCTACGGGTAGAGAACCCGCCGGTCGGCATGGTGGTGAATGCGTGGTTCACGGCGTCGAACGCCGTCATGCCGCCTAACAGGAAGAGCACCACGAGCAGTACCGTGAGCGCGGCGTAGACGGTCCAGAGCAGCTTCGCGGTCTCGCGAATCCGCGGACGCAGCCGGTCGGTCGTGGGCCCCGGGGCTTCGAGGCGGAACAGCTGCATACCGCCAACGCCGAGGTACGGCAACACCGCGACACCGAGGACGACGATCCCCATCCCGCCGATCCATTGCGTGAGGCTCCGCCAGAGCAGAATGCCCGGCGGGGTGGACTCGATGTCCGTGAGCACGGTCGATCCCGTAGTGGTGAAGCCGGACATCGACTCGAAGAGCGCGGCCGCGGGACTGGGCAACACGCCGGAGAAGAGGTAGGGGAGCGCGCCGACCACCGCCACCGCCGTCCATGCCAGCGAGACCATGGCGAAGGCCTCGCGAAAGCTGATGTCTTTCGGGACATGCGTGGATAGGCGGCCGATGCCGCCCGCGAGGAGGGCCACCAGCGTGGACAGCCCGAGCGCCAGCGCCGAACGGTCCCCCATGGCGGCGGCCACCAGCGCACACCCGGCCAGCGCCACACCGATGCCGAGGAGCACGCTGGCGACGAGATAGGTCACGTCGCCGAGGCTCATCGCGCCGCGCGTCTCAGCCACGCCGCGCGTCAGGCAAAGAGGGCCTCGACCTCGCGGGCCACTTCGGTGAGCACGAACACCACGACGCGGTCGCCGGGGCGGATGGCGTCTTCACCGCGAGGAATGATCACCGTGTCGCCGCGGACGATCGCGCCGATGAGGCTGCCCGTCGGGAACCGCACCTGGGCAAGGGGCCGGCCGGCGTACGGGAAGCGTGCCGACACATCGAACTCGATGCCTTCGGCGCGCGTGCCCTTCAGCATGGCGACGGCCAGCACGGAGCCGCGGCGCACGTGGCTCAGGATGGCGTTCACCGCCGCCACGCGCGGCGATACCGCGGCGTCCACGCCCACACGCGAGACGAGCGGGACGTAGTCGAAGCGGTCGATGAGCGAAATGACCTTGCGCGAGCCCAGGCTCTTGGCCAGCAGACAGGAGAGCAGATTCGTCTCGTCGCTGCCGGTGTACGCCACGAACCCGTCGGCATCGCCAATGCCCTCCATCTCCAGCAGCTCGAGGTCCGTGGCATCGCCATGGAGAATGAGGCTCCGCGTCAGGCGTTCGGCGAGATTCACCGCCCGCGCGCGGTCGGCTTCGAGGATCGTGCACTCGATACGATGCTCCTCGAGCAGGCGGGCCAGGAACCACGCCTCACGGCTGCCCCCGGCGATCACCACACGCCGCAGGTTGAACCGGTCGTAGCCGGCGAGCGTGAGCACATCGGCCATGTGCGAGGCCTCGCCCATGATGAAGGCCATGTCGCCCGCCTCGATGCGCGTCCCTCCGCCAGGGATGATGGTCTGGCCGGCGCGCCCGATGGCGACGACGAGCGCGTGCACGTCCGACATCCTGCCGATCTCGAGCAGCCGCTTGCCCGCGACGGGGGCGCCCTCCTTCACGCGTACGCCGATCAGCTGCACGAGGCCGCCCTCGAATTGCGCGAACTCGGTGGCCGCGGCGCTCTGGAGGAGTTGATAGGTTTCCAGGGCGCACTCGCGCTCCGGGTTGATCATCAGGTCCACGCCGAGGCGTTCGGGCGGGAGGATCCCGGTGTGGTCGTAGTAGTCAGGCTTGGACACGCGGGCGATGCGCTTCGGCACCTTGTACTGCGCGGCGGAGAGGCACGCCATGAGGTTGACCTCGTCGTGACTCGTCACGGCGAGCAGCAGGTCCATCCGCTCGATCCCCGCGCGCTCGAGGGTCGTGAGGCTGGCGCCATTCCCCTCGATGACGAGGCCGTCCATGGCCTCCTGGATGGAGCGGGCGCGGGCGCGGTCCTGCTCGATGATCGTGACGTCGTGGTCCTCGCGCGCCAGCTGCTGCGCCAGATGGAAGCCGACGTCACCTGCACCGAGAATGAGGATCCGCATGCCACTCCGCGTTGAGGTCCGGCCCGATCCGTGCGGCCGAGGCCGCCCGCCGATCACGAACGTATCGTGCACCGGGGGTGCGGACAATCGCGGCCGTCTTGAGCGACCCCTCGGCACGCTGCGCTCCAATGAGTACGGTGTCGCGCATAGGGGAGGAGGCGCAAACCGCCGGGCGTACCGCCGAGTCCGCGAACGTTGACATGCGGTCACGAGAGTTCCATGATGCACGCCCCCCGAGCCGCGATCATCATAAGAAGCCGGAGTGCGCACCGTCCAGCTCGGCGTTCGGGGGGTCGCGGGCGGGAGGTGTGGCCGCTCCGGCAGGAGGACATGCCGATGCTGCGCGTGCTCAGTGCTGCGACCGCCGCCGTCGCCCTGCTCGGCGTCCCGGTGCTCGCCGCTGCCCAAGGCCAGCACTCCATGACCGCGAAGAGCGCCGCGGCGCTCGAGTGGTCGCCCATCCAGCCTACCGGATTCGATCCGGGGATGGAGATCACCGTCATCGAGGGCGATCCCGAGGCCGCCGACAAACCGTACACGCTTCGGCTGCGCCTCAAGGACGGCTATCGGTTCCCCGCGCACTACCATCCGAAGGCCGAGAACGTGACGGTGCTCAGCGGTACGTTCCTGCTCGCGATGGGGTCGACGCCAAGCGATCAGCTGAAGACCTACGCGCCCGGTGACTTCCTTCACATTCCGCCGTCGCAGCCGCACTACGGCGGCGCACGCGGGGTCACGGTAATTCAACTGCACGGCGACGGGCCATTCGAGATCATCCTGGCGAAGCCTGCGAAAACGCGACCGTAACTTCCGAACTGCGGCGGACTCGCCCGGCACCGTCCATCGGCGGGACCGGGCGTTCGCCATCGCGGCGGCGCCGGCGTCGGAATCACATCCGCTCGTCGTTATGACCGTCGTCGGGCGACACGCGTTTGGGATTCCACGAGTCATGGGTGGATCGCCCGATGACCGCTGAGATCTCCGACGCCTGCCGGGAGCCAGCCTCGGTTCCGGCACGGGCTGCGCCGGATGACGTGCCGTGCAAGCCGACCGCGGACCGCAGCGTCGCGGCGACTGGCGAGTATCGTGGCGAACGGCACGTTCCTCGCGCGAGCGACGCTAGATTCTCGCGCTGTATCCGAGCGGTCGGCCGACGAGCGGTGCGGTCGGGTCGGCGCAACGGCCACCTCAATGACGCGACTCCGAACCATCGCGAAGCTCGCAGTTCCATCCGGGCTCCGCAGCGCCCTGCGATCGGCGCACCGCGAACTGGTGTTCCGACGTGCCATGCGGCGTCTCATGCGGTCGCCGGCGTCGTGTATGGTGCCGGGCAATCGTGTCCTGGCCGACCTCATGTACGGGTGGGGAAACGAGGGGTGGAGCGCGCGGGAAGATTTCCTCATTGCCTGCGTCGAGCAGGCGATGAGCACGACCGGTCCGATCCTCGAGTGCGGCTGCGGGCTGAGCACGATCGTGGTCGGTTCGATCGCGAGGCGCCGGGGGAAGCGGCACTGGGCACTCGAGCACCTCCCAGCATGGACCGGAAAGGTGCGGCGCCGGCTCGATAGATACGGCCTGCAGACCGTGACGCTGTACCATGCGCCGCTCGTGGACTATGGCGAGTTCCACTGGTACGATGTGCGTCAGCACTCGCTGCCGCCGAGCTTCGCGCTGGTCATCTGCGACGGACCGCCCGGCGGCACGCCGGGCGGTCGGTACGGGCTCGTTCCCGTGATGCACGACCGCCTGGCGCCCGGGTGCGTGATCCTGCTCGACGATGCGGGTCGCGACCAGGAGCTCGAGATCGCGCATCGCTGGTCGGCCGAGCTGGGTGCGCGCGTCGAAGCCGGCGGTTCCGGGCGCACCTACGCCAAGCTGACGGTCGTTGGCAAGATGCTGTCCGCTTCGGCCTGACGCTTACCGTTCCCGTTGCTCTTCGGCGCAGGTCATCCCTCGATCTTGTAGATCTCGCGCTTTCCCCAATCGACGAGATCGTGATAGCCCTTCATGATCTCCTCGAACTTCTTCAGGTCCTCGGCCGACCCTTCGGGATTCGCCATCATCTGCTCGAACGCCTGCAGGTCCGGCACCTCCATCTCCGCGACGATCGTCCAGTAGCGCTCGGCCGAGAAGTCCGTCATGACGCGCATCGGCGGCATGTTCAACCGTTCACCGAGCTTCGACATCGCGAGAAACTTCTCGACCATCGGGCGCACCTTGCCGGGCTTGCAGTACATGACTTCGCGAACGAGGTACATCGGTCCCTCCTCTCGTGTGGTTCGACGCCAGGGCGCTCAATGTGCCGCCACGGATCCGCGCGTCAAGCACCAGGGACCGACCGATGCCGACCCGCGGCGATGTGCACGGCTGGGGCTGGCGCAAAGGGCGTGGCGATCTAGCATTCCCGGAGCGGAGCCGATCGGGGGGCGCCGGTCCGACGGACCTCCCGTGATGGCGGCCGGCGACGCGGGCGCGGGTTCTCGAACGGGGATGGGCAACTGTGGGCACACCAGGCCGCGCAACTCCCCCACGGGGAGGCGCGGCGCTGGCGTGCGCGCCGCGACGTTCACGCGTGATGGAGCGACCGCTCATGGAGACGACGACGTCGCGCGACGGCACGACGATCGCCTACTGGCCGAGCGGCAGCGGGCCTCCACTGCTGCTCGTACATGGCACCACGGCGGACCACACCCGCTGGGCGCGGGTTACGCCGGCGTTGGAGGAGCGCCAAACGGTGTTCGTCATGGACCGACGCGGCCGCGGCCGCAGCGGCGACGTCACTCCCTATCGCATCGAGCGCGAGGCGGAAGACGTGGTCGCGGTGATCGACGCGATCGGCGAACCGACGGCGCTGCTGGGACACTCGTTTGGCGCGATCTGCTGCCTGGAGGCCGCGCGGCTGTCGAACGCGGTGCGGCGACTCATGCTGTACGAGCCCCCGATCCCGGTTGACGCGAGGCTCGTGCCGCCCGCCATCGTCAGGCAGATCGACGAATTGGTGCAGACCGGGGAGCCGGAGGCGGCGCTTCTGCACTTCTTCCGCGAGGTTGTTCGAGTGCCGGAAGCCGACCTCGATGTCATGCGCTCGCTGCCGGTGTGGCGCACCCGCGTGTCGCTGGCGCACACCATTCCGCGGGAGCTGCGCGTGGATGATTTCTATCGTTTCGATCCCTCGGGGTTCTCCACGATGCGCACGCCGACCTTGCTGCTGCTCGGCGGAGAGAGCCCGGCCTTCTTCCGGCGGGCCATCGAGGCGCTGAACGCCGCGCTGCCGCACAGCCGCTTGGCGATCCTCCCGGGGCAGCAGCACATCGCGATGGATACGGCGCCAGTGCTGTTTACGGAGGGAGTCCTCCGGTTCCTGTCGGAGGCGCCGTGAGGCGGCGCTCCGTTCCGCTCGGGTCCCACGCAATGCGGCACGCGTGACGGCGGACATCGCGCTCACGCTCGGCATAACGGCTGGGGCGCTCGCGCTGTTCGTGTGGAACCGCCTCCCCGTCGAGGTGGTGGCGCTCCTCGTGCTCGCGGCGCTCATGCTGTCCGGCCTCGTGACGCCGCAGCAGGGGCTGAGCGGGTTCGCGAACGAGGCGGTCGTCATCGTGGGCTCGATGCTCGTGTTGTCGGCCGCGCTCGTGCGCACCGGGGCCATCGACACGCTCGGCCGACGAATGGCGGCGGTGGCCGGCGAGCGCGAGGGAAGGATCCTCGTCGTGATCCTCGGGTTCATCATCCCGGTGAGCGCGTTCCTCAGCAACACGGCCGCCGTTGCGGTACTGCTGCCGATCGTCCTCGGAATGAGCCGGGCGCGCGGCATCGCGCCCTCGCGGCTCCTCATGCCGCTCTCGTTCGCGGGGCAGCTCGGTGGAACGCTGACGATCATCGGCACGAGCACGAACGTGCTCGTCGCGGGTCTGGTGCTGGCAGCCGGGTTTCCGCGGATCGGCCTCTTCGACATCACCGCGCCCGCCGCGATCCTGACCGCGATCGGCGCCGTCTATCTGCTCACCATCGGGCGCTGGCTCACGCCGTCCCGCGAGGGACCGGCCGGACTGATCGAGAGCTACGATCTGCGTGAGTATCTCACGTCGCTGCGCGTCGCCGAGGATTCCCGCCTGGTCGGACAGAGTCTGGCCGAGGCGCGGTTCGGCGATGATCACGGACTGCAGATCGTGGAGATTCGCCGGGAGAACGCCGAACGCATCGTGCCGCCGACGGGCGGCACGGTCGTCCACGGTGGCGACGTGCTCGTGGTGACCGGGCGCGTGCCGGACATCGCGCGGATCGAGCAGAGCGAGCATCTGTCGATCGTGGGCTCCATGCCGGAGCTGGAACCCGAGCTGCCGCCTGACAAGGAGGCGGAGGCGCCACACCTCGCGGAGCTGCTCGTGCCGCTCGGCTCGCACGCCGTGGGGCGCACGGTCAAGCAAATCGACCTCCGCCGCCACTACGGCGTGAACGCGCTCGCCATCCAGCGCCACGGTCAGGCGGTCCACGAGCCGGTCGGCAAGGTGCGGCTGGCGCCGGGCGATCTGCTGCTCGCGCAGGGGCGCAACTCGGCACTCCAGGCGCTCCACGCCTCACGAGACCTCGTGCTGCTGGGGCCGGTCAGGCTGCCCGCGCGACGCCCGGGCAAGTTCGTGCCGGCGATCGCGATCATGACGGCGGTCGTGCTCCTCCCGGCGTTAGGAGTTACGACGATCCTCGTCTCCGGGTTCCTCGGCGCCCTGGCGATGATCCTCACCGGGGCCCTGACGACGCAGGAGGCGTACGAGGACATGGACTGGTCGGTGGTCGTGCTGCTCGCCGCGATCATCCCGCTCGGGCTGGCGATGCGCGACACGGGGACGGCCGACTGGGTGGCGCAGGGGCTGGTCGGTTTCGTCAAGCCGCTCGGGCCCTACGGCGTACTCGCGGCGATCTACGTGGTCGGCGTGCTCCTCACGTCGATGATCAGCAACGCGGCGGCGGCCCTGGTGCTCGTGCCGGTGGCGATCGCGACGGGCGGTGAGCTGGGGACATCGCCGATGCCGTTCATCATCGCGGTGATGTTCGCGGCGTCCAGCAGCTTCATCACGCCGATCGGCTACCAGACCAACACGTTCATCTACGGCCCGGGCGGATACCGCTTCGGGGACTTCCTGCGGGTGGGCGCGCCGCTCAACCTTCTGCTGGCGGTGGCAAGCACCATCGTGATCCCACGATTCTTTCCGTTCTGAAGCCGCGGTCCCAGGGGAACTTCGATAGGCGCGCTGCCGCGGTGGATCACTCGGCGAACTCGTATTGCAGCTCGGTGATCCGGCCGCGCCAGTACGGCTGCTCGCCTTCGGGGAGCAGCCATGCCACCTCGCCGTCGAGGGGCACGAGCATGCCGCCACGCCGCTCGTAGGTCCAGAAGCGCCCCTCCCACGGCGTCGGGATGACGCGGTCCCCCACGGTGCGGCCGCGGGTCGCCGCGCCCACGGAGCGTATGAGCCCCTCGTCATCGAACTGGACCGTCATCGTCAGGCTGAGCGGGCCGTCCGCGACCGTGACGCGAGCGGACTGCGCATCCACGGCCTCCCACTGCGCGCCCTGGCTCGGCAAGAGCGCGGTCGGGTACCATGCCGCCTCGGCAATGAAGCGCATGAGCTCACCCTCGGCGATCTCGCGCGTGCCGCGGAGGTCAGCGACGGTGAACGCGCCGGCGATCGCGGCATGAAGGATCCCTTCGCCCGCGATGTACGCGTCGTGCACGCGCACCGTCAGGCCCGGGAGCATGGAGATCCGCGCGTTCCAGTCGAACCCCGGGCGGCGAGTGACCACCCGCTGGTCCGACGTGAACGGCCGCCAGCGCTCGGTCGATTCGCCCATGCGAAAGGCGCCGCGGTGGCTCACGCGAGCGCCACCGATCATCGGCTGGCCGTCCACGAGGACCGACCGGAAGTAGCGCTGTACCACCTCCGGCAGAGCAGCGAGCTCGCGGAAGTCGACGGTTCGCGGCTGGACGGGCTCGCGCGCCGCGTCGAGCCGCGCACGGAGGTCGCGTGTCTCCCGGTCCCACCGGGCCGTCCCGTACGCGAGCACGGCCAACGCGACGACGATGAGGACCAGGGCGACGATGGCGAGCGTCTCGAGCACGGTACGAAGGGCTGGAGCGGCGGCCCCGCCAGGCGGTGTCGACGACGTCGCCCCGTGACCGGTTTCGTTAGACATGTGGCCGCATCATCGACGAGCACGCGCAATTAGAGTGCGCGATGATCTCCGGCGTCACCTCTCGGCGTATCCCGCGACTGCCGAGTCCGTCACCGCGCCGTGCGGCGTGTCTGGCGGGCAGTGCCGGGTCCCGCCACATTGGCGGGCGAATGGCTCGCCGTATGAGGCCGGCGGGCTGAGAGCGACGAAACGCCGGGAACTTCCACCGGCCGTCTCGAGGAGGCGCATGACGCATCACGAGAAGGGTACCCAGGAACCGGACGCGATCGAGGGCGACGTCGGGAAGTTGACGGACCTTTCCGCCAGCGAAGGTGCCCACGTCGGACGCCGATCGGGTGCGCGGCGACAAGGGCGCAATGTCGGACAGCAATTTCACGAAGACGACCGACAAGTCGAGCCCCTGACCTCACGATTCGCGGTGCGCCTGACGATCGTCACGACGATCCTTTCGGCCGCGGCAGCGGGCGCCGCGGCCGGACAGGCGCGTGGGCATGGGCAGGAGTCGCTCGGCCGGGTCGAGTTTCCCGTGTCGTGCAGCGCGCCGGCACAGGCCGAGTTCGAGCGGGCCGTGGCGCTGCTGCATCACATGACATACCCGCAGGCGCGTTCGGCGTTCGAGCGCGCAGCGGAACTGGATCCTCGCTGCGCGATGGCCCACTGGGGGATCGCGATGACGATGTTCCAACCGCTGTGGCCGACCAGGCCTAACGCCGACCAGCGGCGGGGCGGGTGGAAGGCGGCCGAGCGAGCGCGGGCGCTGGCGCCACCGACGGAGCGCGAGCGCCAGTACATCGCCGCTGTCTCCGCGTTCTTCGAGGAGCCGGAGTCGGAAGACTACTGGGCGCGCATCCGCCGCTGGAGCGCCTCCGTGGCGCGCGTGCACGAGGCGAATCCGGACGATCCCGAGGCCGCCGCGCTGCTCGCGCTCGCGATACTGGCCGTGGCGCCGGCGGACACGTCGCAGGGGCGGCACGCCGAGCGCGCGGCCGAGCTGCTGCTGCAGATCCATGGGCGCAACCCGGATCATCCCGGCGCGATGCACTATCTGGTGCACGCGAACGATGCTCCGGGACGCGAGCGACGCTCGATGGCCGTCACACGCAAGTATGAGACAGTGGCCCCGCGCAACCCGCACGCCCTCCACATGCCCACGCACATTTACACGCGGCTCGGCGAGTGGAGCGCGGTGGTCCGCGGCAACATTGCGGCGGCCGAGGCGGCGCTCGAGCACCGGGCCGGAGATCGCGGCCAATACACTTGGGATGAGTTTCCGCACGCGCTCGAGTACCTGGCCTACGCCTATCTACAACAGGGGGCCGACGACTCCGCGTCGGCGCAGCTCGCGCGGATGCGCTCCACCGAGCGACTGGAGCCGACCTTCAAGACCGCCTTCCACCTCGCGTCCACCGCAGCCCGATACGCGCTGGAGCGGCGCGCCTGGCAGGAAGCCATGGCACTCGTGCCGCGCGATCCGCCCGACCTGCCGTGGGATCGATTCGCGTGGGCCGAGGCGGTCACTTGGTTCGCCAAGGGGCTCGGCGCGGCCCGCGAGGGGCAGCTCGACCAGGCGCGGGCGGCGTCCACACGACTCGAGGTGCTCGAGGCAGCCGCGCGCGGGGCGGGGGAGGATCTGTTCGCGCGCAACATCCACGTCCTCGCGCTCGAGGTGGGCGCATGGATCGCGCATGCGCAGGGCGATCGCGAATCGAGCGTGCGGGCCATGCACGATGCGGCCGAGCTGGAGCTGGCGACGCCGAAGCACGCGGTGACACCGGGTCCAACGCTGCCGGCATACGAGCTGCTCGGCGATCTTCTCATGGAGCAGGATCGGCCGGTGGAGGCGCTGGATACCTATCGGCGATCGTTGGAGCTGTATCCCGGTCGCTTCAACGGGCTTCTGGGCGCCGCGCGGGCCGCGCGCGCGTCAGGCGACGAGGCGCAGGCCCGCGCGTACTACCGCGCGCTGATGGAGGTCGCCGTCGGAGGCAGACGCGCGGCGATCGACGAGGCGAAGACGTTCCTGGCCCGTTGAGCATGGCGCCGGCCGGTGGCGCGGCGAGGCACGCCACCGGCGGCGCAGTCAGTCGAAGAACTTCGTGTACAGGTTCCCCATGCCAATGCTCGTGATCGTGGTGCCGCCCGAGCTCGGGAATGTGAACGCCACTTCGTTGGTGCCGTGCTTCACCCGGAACCGGTACTGGCGCAGGTAGTTGCAGCCGAAGTCGAGCCGCACCACATCGGACCACGACTTGCCTGCGGGAACGGTCTGCTCGGAGCCCCAGAGCTTCTTCCACGTGCCATAGCTCGGGGAGATCTTCGGCTTGGCGCGCACCTGGCTGGTGGTGAGAAGCTTGATGTTGGTCGAGCCGGTGTTGGTCGCGCTGAGTGTCACGTCGCATCCCATCGTGCCGTCGGCGAGGATCACGTCCGCCGTCCCGATGTCGATGGCCGCACCCGCCGCGGCCGCGGGGGGATGTGTCCAGGAGCCTGCCGCCAGTACCGCGATCGCCGCCACGCCGAGTGAGGCCTTCGCCAGCATCGTCACCTCCAGGAGTGATTGGGTCGTTCCCCGCGTCCCCGTTCCGCCCCGTACCTCCGGCGACCTCAGCGCCGCACGAGTTCGACCCGCCGATTCTGCTGCTTGCCTTCCGGGGAGTCGTTCGGCGCGGCGGGCTTCGACTCGCCGAAACCGGCAGTCGTCAGGCGCGCGGCGTCGATCCCGCGCTCGCTCACCAGCCACGCCTTCACGGCGGCCGCCCGCTTCTCCGAGAGCGTCTGGTTGAACGCCTCCTCGCCGTCACTGTCGGTGTGCCCTTCCACCGTCAGGGCGAGGTCGGGGTGTTCATCCAGCATGTCGGCGATCTCGCCGAGCGTCGGCGTGGACTCGGGTCGGATGCGGTCGCTGCCCGTGGCGAAGAGGATGCCCTGTGTGGCCACGCGGCCGTCGCGCGCCAGGCGGTCGTAGAGGTCGCGCCCCCCGCCGGCGATCCGCACGGGCCCGATGAGGATCGGATGGTCCTCGTTGGCGGAGCCCACGGAGAGATACAGCATGGTCGTGCGCGGAAACACGGCGTTAGGCGCGTTCGCCACCCGCTGCTCGTTCACGTACATCTTCATGTACTCGCCGTCGGCCATGATCCGCACGGGGGCCAGCGCGTCGTTGGCCGGTCCATCCCCCCGCTTGGCCATCGTGACGGGGCCTTGTCCCTTGTGGGAGCGAAGGCCAGCCTGGCCACGCTCGAGGCTCGGCAGGGAGCCGGCGTAGCTGCGATTGCCGTGATAGACGGGTGCGGTGCTCACCCTGAGGTAGGCGTTGCCGTGCCGCACGGTCGCGGGAAATTCCACCGTGAACCGCTCGGGGAGCGAGTCGGGCAGCGGGATCGCGATCGTTCCGTTGGCGGTCGCGCGCAGGTAGCGTCCACCCTCCCACTCCACGATCTCCCAGTTGCCCTGGACGAGGTCGAAGCGCCGGGGAAAGTCGCCCACCTGGTCGCGGCCATAGTCCTCGAACAGGAGCACCTGATCGCCCGGCACGAAGTCGTAGTTGGCCCACGCGCCCTCGCCCGGGCGCGGCGGACGCATCATTGCCGCCGCGTCGTCAGGCTCGGAGATCGGCTGGCCGTCCTTCACCAGCACTTCGCCCTCGTCGTCGGTGAGGACGACCTCCTCACCCCCCGCCTTGGCGCGCTCGATGCACTCGAGATCGTCGAAGACGCACCGCACCTTGCCGCGCACGAGCCGGTCGACCTGGCTCAGCGTTTCCGATTCCGCTGCGCCTTTGACGGTTTGCTTGATCTTCTTCCAGACCTGCCCGTCAGCGGGCGCGGCGTGGAGCGCGAGCAGGAGAAGGACCGGCAGCAGCCAACCGGCCCCTCGCGACGGGGAAGCGGCGATTGCGCGCATGGGCACCTCGGAGTGAGTCACGCCGCCGCGGCCGACGGCGACACCCCCTTGAACGAAGGGTGGAGCCCGAATCCGCCACACCGAGTCCGGAAATCGTCGTGGGAGTCCTGGCACCCGGGGAATCGGGTTGCGGGGCGGACGATCCGGGCGCAGGTTGGCTGACGTCCCCCCGAATCCGCCACGGCGGCAATGTCCGACGCGTCGAACCCCATCACCGCCCTGCTCGCCCGCTGGAGCGAGGGCGAGCCCGAGGCACTGCACGCCCTCATGGCGCTCGCCTACGACGACCTGCGGGCGATCGCCCATCGCCGGTTGCTCGCCGCGGGGAGCGGCGAGACGCTGGCGACCACCGCGCTGGTGCACGAGGCCTTTCTGCGGCTCGATGGTCGCAGCGGCGACACGTGGGAGAGCCGCGCGCACTTCTACGCGTTCGCGTCGCGCGCGATGCGGCACATCATCGTCGATCATGCCCGCAGTCGTCAGGCGGCGAAACGGTCGGTCGACCTGCGACTCCCACTCGAAGATGTCGAGGGGGCCGTGTCGGACGCGGCGGCCGACGTGCTCGGCGTGGACGAGGCGTTGGAGCGGCTGGCGTCGCGACACCCGCGCATGGGCCGCGTGGTGGAGCTGCGGTTCTTCGGCGGGCTGAGCGTGCCGGAGACGGCGCAGGTGCTCGGCACCTCCGTCCGGACGGTGGAGCGCGAGTGGACCCGCGCCCGGACGTATCTCGCGGAGGCGCTGCGAGCATGAACGGGCCTGACGAGCTGCTCTGGGGGCGGTGGGAGGAGATCGACGGGCTGTTGGAATCCGCCCTCGATCTGCCGCCGGCGGGCCGGCGCGAGTTCCTCGATGCGGTCGGCGCGCGCGACCCCGAGCTCTCCGCCCTGCTGGAGCGGCTGCTGTCGCACGAGGCGAGGACGGGGAACCGGTTCTCCACGCCGGCCGCCGCCCTGGTGGAGGGCGCGTTCGGCACGGAGACGGACCTAACGCCCGGTACGGTGGTGGGCCGGTGGACGATCGTGCGCCGCCGCGCGCGCGGCGGCATGGCGACCGTGTACGAGGCCGAGCGCGCCGACGGCGCATACGAGCAGCGCGTCGCGCTCAAGGTGCTGCGGCGCGGGCTCGATACGGAGGACCTGGTCGCGCGCTTCCTCACCGAGCGCCAGATCCTGTCGTCGCTCTCGCACCCGCACATCGCCCGCCTGCTCGACGGCGGATCGACCAGCGACGGCCGGCCGTACCTCGTCATGGAGCTGGTCGATGGCGAGCCGATCACGGCGTGGGCCGACGCGCGAAGGCTCGACGTGCCGCGTCGACTCGGCCTCTTCCTCGGCGTCGCCGACGCGGTGCACGCCGCGCATCGGCAGCTCGTCGTCCATCGCGACATCAAGCCGAGCAACGTGCTGGTGGATGCGGAGGGGCGCGTGCGGCTGCTCGACTTCGGCATCGCGAAGCTGCTGGAGAGCGATCCCGAGCTGACCGCGGCGGGCGCCCGGGCGCTCACGCCCGAGTATGCGAGTCCGGAGCAGCTGCGCAACGACCCGATCACCACGGCGAGCGACGTCTATCAACTCGGGCTGCTCCTCCACGAGCTGCTGACGGGGCAGCGCCCGGAAACCGGGAAGGCCCCCGTGCGCGCGAGCCGCGCGGCGCGCGCCAACGGACGCTCCGCGGAGGCCCGCCGTCTGTCCGGCGATCTGGACCTGATCATCGAGACGGCGGTGCGGCCCGAGTCCGAGGCGCGTTATGCAAGCGCCGACGAGTTCGCCGCCGACGTCCGGCGCCACCTTCGCGGACTGCCGGTGCAGGCGCACCCGGAATCGTCCGCCTATCGAGTGCGTAAGTTCGTGGGCCGCAATCCGCTGGTGCTGCCCGTCGCGGCAGCCATCACGATCGCCCTCGTGGGCTTCGTCACGGTGCTGGCCCTGCAGAACCGGCGGCTGGGGGAGGAGCGCGACGCCGCGGAGGCGGCCACTCGGCGGGCGCGGGAAACGCAGGCGTTCTTCGTCGACCTGCTGCGAAGCCCCGATCCGTTCGCGCCAGCCGATCCGGAGCGCGGCCGAGCCATCACGGTCGTCGAGGCGCTCGAGCTCGGTGCCGCGCGCGTGGACGAGGATCTCGGCGCGGAGCCGCTGCTGCGCGCGGCGATGCTGTCCACCATCGGCGACGTGTTAGGCAGCCTCGGACAGTGGGCCGCGGCGCGTGACGCCCTCGAGGAAGCCGTCGCGTTGCGCCTCGCGGCGGGCGACACGCTCGTCGAGCAGTTCTCGTACGACCTCGGGCGGCTGGCCGGAATGCTCAGCGGATTGGGCCACGTCGACTCCGCGATCGCGCTGCAGCGACACCGGCTGGCGATCGAGCGCGCCCGGACTCCGCCATCGCCGACCCTGCTCGGAGAAGCCCTGCAAGGTCTCTCGGACCGCCTGGCAAGCGTCGACCGCAACGAGGCGGTGCGACTCCACGAGGAAGCCGTGCGTGTGCTCGAGCCCGTGGGGGGAGTCGACTACGCCTCCACGGTGAAGTCGCTGGCCGACCAGTACCAGGGGGCGGCGCGCCATGCGGATGCGGAGGCGACGGCGCGGCTCGCGGTGTCCGCCTTCGACTCGCTGCTTGGTCCCGGGCACCCGACCACCGCCATGGCGCTCCATACGCTCGCCCAGGCGGTTGGAAGTCGCGGGCGCCGCGCGGAGGCGGCGGTGCTGCTCGACAGCTCGCTCCGGATCTTCGAGGGCCGAATGGGACCGGAACACCCCTTCAGCTCGCGGATGCGGAACAACCTCGGCGTGCTCCTGGTGGAAACGGACCCCCGACGCGCGGAGGAGATCTTCCGCGTCGAGGCCGCGGTGCAGGAACGGCTGCTGGGCGCCGAGCACCCGACGGTCGGCGAGGCGATGCAGAATCGCGCCGTGGCGCTGCTGCGCCTGGGTCGCACCGCGGAAGCGGAGGCGCAGACGCACGAGGCCGAGGCGATCTTTCGCGCGGCGCTGCCGGCTGGATCCATCGTCGTCACGTTTCCCATGTTGACGCGCATCGAGATCCAGTTGGCGCGTGGGAACTACGTCGCGGCGGCCCGCACCGCCGAAGCGGTGCGCACCGCGCTCCGCGGCCGCCTGCCCGCGGCACACCCGGCGATGATCGTCGCGGATTGTCGGCTCGGACGTGCCCTGGTGGGGCAGGGCGAGCGAACGCGCGCGCGGTCGCTGCTGGCGGGCGTGCTCGAGCGGCTCGGGTCGGTCGAAGGGATGCGGGAGGCGCACCGCCAGGAGTGCATGGACGCGTGGGGGCTCGTGGGCGAGCGACCCTGATGGTGCCCGCGGGAACCCGTTCGCGCCTTACGACTCCGGCCTCCAGTTGAGCGGCGGCCCCTCGTTGATCCCGATCACCTCGAGCGTCACCTCGACCTCGATCGCATCCTCGCTCGTCATCATCTCCAACTGCTTCCGCGCCTTCTCGACCTGCCCCTCGATCATCTTGCGCTGCGCCGGCGGCATGGCCGCGATCTGCGCATCCATCTTCGCCAGGTCGGCGCGCGCCTTCTCGGCGGCCTGACGATTCTTCTCCATCTCCCGTCGCTTCCTGGGATCGGTCGCCGCCGCCTGCATCATGCCCTGCAGCCGCATGATCCGGCGTGTCGGCTCGTACAGCGGTCCGAACTTCCGGTAGTCCTGCTCGTGCAGCTCGATGATCACCGGACCGTCGCCGCTCGCCATACGCCCTTCCATTCGGAGCCGGAGGGGGACGTAGTGCTGCGCATCGATCCACATTGTCACCGTGCTCAGCTCGAACTCCGGTCCGCCCTCGGGTTGCTCCAGGCGTACGTCGGAGAGATCATCAGCCCGGATCACGATGGCGGTGCGGCCGTCGAGCGGGACCTGCTCCACCACCCGCGCTCGCCGGGCGAAGGCCGCCGCCATCGAGCGGCCCTCCGCGGGGTCCGCGCGGGTCTCGTCTTCATCGTAGTTCTTGGCCTGACGGAGGAAGAACGACATGTCGTTGGTCATCGACTTGATGTGGGCGCCCAGCGGCCCACCGACCTCGGTCACGTGCGCGTCGCCGACGAGGTCGAGCCCTTCCGCCATGAGCTCCGCCTTCTGCACCGTCTGTTCGCGGGTCTCCCCGGTCCGCGCCCGCTCCCACTCGGCCTGCGGCACGACGCGGAAGGCCGCCTCTCCATCCACGACGACCTTCTCATGGTAGAGCGGAACCTGCCGGCCTTGAATTCGCTGCACGACGGTGTAGTTGCGCACCGTTTCCCATCGCTGCTGCTGGTGGGCGCCGATGCTGTCGAACACCGGTCGTGCATCCTGCGGCGCCGCAACGATCGCGACGAGCGACGAGAGGACCAGGCTGGTCGCCATGAGATCTGTCTCCTGAGTGCACCGAACGTTCGGGCCCCCGGCGGATGGAGGGGCACCGATGGCCCGCACGTCCCTGAACGGAACGGACCGTCCTGTTCCGCCATCGATCCGGGATCGGCATGAGCGACGCGATCCGCGAGACCGCCTCGCGCGCCGCGAGTCGTGCCGCGCCGGAGTGGTGCCGGTTGGCCGCGCTCGCCGAGCTTCGCGGCGACGGTCCGTTCGCGCTGTCGGCGAGCGGGCGCGACATCGTCGTCGTCCGGACGGCGGAGGGCCTGCGGGCCTACGACGGCCGCTGTCCCCACCAGGGCGCGCTGTTAGGCGAGGGGGAGCTCGAAGGTGGCGCGCTCGTCTGCCGCAACCACCGGTGGCGATTCTCGCCGGAGTCAGGGCGGCGTCTGGGCGGCCCGCAGTGTCTCGCGGCGCATCGCGTCGAACGGCGCGGCGACGATCTCTGGATCGAAGTCGGGGCGCCGCCACTCGAGCCGTTCGCCTCGAGTCGATCCGGCCTGCGGGACATTGCGGGGCTTCCGCACAAACCCAACCTCCCGCTGCTGGGCAACGTCCTGCAGCTCGACCTCGGCCGACTCCACGAAATTCTCGAGGGGTGGGCGCGGGAGTTCGGCGGACCATTCACCTATCGGGTAGGGCCATTCCGCGTGGTGGCGCTCGCGGATGCTTCGCTCAGCGAGCAGGTGTTGCGGGCCCGGCCCGAGACTTTCCGCCGCGCCTCGACGCTCGAGCCGATCTTCCAGGAGATCGGCGTCGCCGGCGTGTTCTCCGCGGAGGGGTCGGAGTGGCGCGGACAGCGGAAGCTGGCCATGCAGGCGCTCTCGCACCGGCACCTCCGCGGGTTCTATCCCACGCTGGCCGCGACGCTGCACCGCCTGCGTGCGCGGTGGGAGGCCAAGGCGCGCGCGGGCGCCGTGCTCGACATCGCGGACGAACTGAAGCGGTTCACGGTCGACACCACGACCATGCTGGTGTTAGGCCACGATGTGAATACGATCGGGGCGGACGACGACGTGATCCAGCGCAAGCTGGAGCACGTGTTCCCCGCGCTCAACCGGCGGCTGTTCGCGCTCCTGCCGACGTGGCGGTGGTTCCGCACACCGGCGGACCGGCGGCTCGACCGCGCGGTGGCGGAGCTGCGGGTCTGGCTGCGGACGCTCCTCGAGGCGGCGCGCGCGCGGCTGGCGGCGGATCCCGCACGCGCCGCGAATCCGCAGAACTTCCTGGAGTCGATGGTCGCCGCGCGCGACGCGGAGGATCGGCCATTCCCGGACGAGGTGATCTTCGGCAACCTGTTGACGATGCTGCTGGCGGGCGAGGACACGACGGCGTACACGCTGGCGTGGGCGGTACACCACCTCGCCGACTCGCCCGACGCGGTGGCGCGGCTCCGCGCCGAAGCCGATGCCGTCTTGCAGGATCGGGCGGCGCCTGACGACATCGAGGCCGTGCATCGGCTCGCGTACGCCGGCGCGGTGGCGAACGAGACGATGCGGCTGCGGCCGGTGGCGCCGCTCCTGCTGTTCGAGGCGAATCACGACACCGCCGTGGGCGACATCGCGGTGCCGCAGGGGCAGTGGGTGATGCTGCTCATGCGTCCGCCGGCGGTCGATGGATCGCACTTCGGCGAGCCCGCGGCGTTCCGGCCGGAGCGCTGGCTCGACGCGGCGGCCGCCGCTGGCGCGCACGAGCCGTCTACCCACATGCCGTTCGGCTCGGGGCCGCGCATCTGTCCCGGACGGTCGCTGGCGTTGACCGAGATGAAGCTGCTGCTGGCGATGCTCTACGCGTCGTTCGACGTGGAGCGGGTGGGAGCGGGGACGGAGGTGCGGGAGGCGTTCGCGTTCACGATGTCGCCGGTGGGGCTGCGCGTCCGGCTGCACCGGCGTCGCTAGGCGGTTACCCGGTTCTTCCCAATTTGCGCGCCGATCTGGTCGCCGAAGAGGATGCCAGGCTCACGCGGAGGGAGCGGAGCGGCCGTACCGCGTGCTGCCGTCGGGATGGCCGCCTCTGCGCTGACGTCGTGGATACCGTTCGACCTGGGGGACGGACCGGTCGGTCTCGTGAACGTTCTCATCGCGAGCGTCTCCAGTACCTCGATATCGGGTGCTGGAGACGCTTACCTGACGACGATCTCGTCGGCGAAGATCCAGCTCGGCCGCCCCGCGCCCGCGTGCCACGGCGGCAGCGGTCCCGGATTCCGCGCCACGACCTTGATGTATCGCGCGCGTGAACCGCTCGGTAGCACGAGCTCGAATGCGTGACGGAGGCGCTCCTCGCGCGTGGCGGGGATCTCGTGCGACACCTCCCCGGCGGGCGTCCATTCGGTCTCATCGAGCGACAGCGACACCGCGACCGAGCGCGGCAGCAGGATCCACGACGGTGTCGCCTGCAGGAACGTGACGCGGATCGAGTCGGCCGGCCGGCCGGCGCCGAGGTCGATCGTCGCTTCGAGGTCGCGCCCGAGGAAGCCCTGCCAGAGTCCGTCGTGGTGGTCGAGGCTGGCCAGCAACCCATCGGTGAGTGTGAACGCACCGGTGCCGGGGTACTGCCGACTCGGTTCATTCGTCAGGCGGACGGGCTTCCCGCGCGCCGCGTGGTGATCGACCTCGACGGTGCGGCTCACCGGCAGCCCTTCGCCGTTCAGGAACGGACGCACGGTGTACATCCCCGGGCGTTCGAAGCGGATCGATGGGTCGTACACCTCGGAGTCCTGGGTGGGCACGGTGCCGTCCTCGGTGAACCGGACGACGAGCCCCTCGACGCCTCGCTCCACGCGCACGTACGCCGCGAGCGAGACCGAGTCGACGTGCGTCGTCAGGCGCACGACGTCCCGGTCCTCCGGCCCGACGGTGACGTCCATCGCCCGGAGGCGCGGCACCTGGTCGTCGCGCACGCGCCGGAGGAACGCGGTCGAATCGTGCGCGCCGCGGGTCCACAGCGCCTCGGCCATGGCGAGGAGCCGCGGAAAGACCATGGGGTCGAAGTTCGCGGTCGTGATGTACTCGGTCCAGATGTTCGCCTCGCCGCCAAGGATGCGGCTCGCCTCCGCGTCGTCGACCCCCGGGGGCACGGGGTCGAATTCGTAGACACGCCCGAGTGGAAGGCTGCGCGGGCTTCCATCGAAGTACGCGTGGCTCGTCGGCGAGGCAATCACGTCGTTGCCGAGCCTGACCGCGCTCGCGGCATGGGCCATGTTCCGCCACACCTGCACCGTCGCCGTGGTGTCGATGCCGCCCTCCAGGATCTCGTCCCACCCGATGAGCCGGCGCCCGCGTGCGGAGAGGTACCGCTCGATGCGCCGGACGAACCAGCTCTGCAGCGCCGCTTCGTCCGCGAGCCCCTCGCGGCGCATCAGGGCCTGACAGGAGTCGCACGCCCTCCACCGGTCCTTCGGCACCTCGTCGCCGCCGATGTGGATGTACTCGGAGGGAAACAGTGCCAGCACCTCATCCAGCACACCCTCGAGGAATTCGAAGGTTCGCTCGTTGCCGGCGCAGTAGATCTCCCGCATCACGCCCCACGAGGTGGCGACGGGAACGCTGTCGCCGGTACAGCCGAGCTCTGGATAGGCGGCGATGGCCGCCTGCGCGTGGCCGGGCATCTCGATCTCGGGCACGACGGTGACGTTGCGGAGGCGCGCATACTCCACCACGCGGCGGATCTCGTCCCGCGTGTAGAACCCGCCGTACCGCGAACCGTCGGGCTCGAGTCGCCAGGCCCCGACCTCCGTGAGTCGCGGATACTTCGCGATCTCGATCCGCCATCCCTGGTCGTCGGTGAGATGCCAGTGGAGCACGTTCATCTTGTAGCGCGACAACAGATCGATGTAGCGCTCCACGAATTCCACGGGAAAGAAGTGGCGCGACACGTCGAAGAGGCTGCCGCGCCAGCGGAACTTCGGCCGGTCCCGGATCGAGACCGCCGGGATGATCCATGCCGCCTGACGAACCGTCGGGTCCTCGAACGCCGGCGGCAACAGCTGGCGCAGCGTCTGCACGCCCCACAGCACACCGCGCGGCGAGGTGCCGTCGATGCGGATCTCGGCCGGCGAGACCGTGAGCTCGTAATCCTCCGCCTCGTGGGCGGCGCCACGGGCGGTGAGGACGATGGCGGGATCGGTGCCGCGGAGCGCCTCGACGGTCACGGCGAACCCGGTCTGTTCCCCGATGACCCGCGCGAGGAATTCCGCGATCTCGCCGAGCCGGACGTTGGCGGTGTCGGCGACGATTCGCACCGGATCGCGCAGCGTGAACGCCCCGCGGCGCGCCTCCACGTGCTCAGGGTAGGGGACGACGCGGATCGCGTCCGTGGAATGTTGCGCAGCCACAGGCACGAACGGCACGACCAGCAGCGCCGCCAGGCCGGCAATCCGCGGCGCGGTGCCGCGACGCATCGGGGTGCGCGTGAGGCGCGAGCCGCGCGTCAGAACGCGTCCACCTCGCGATAGGCGGCGATCACCGCCGCCTCCCCCTCTTTGCCCGGTCTCGAGTTGCCGTGCTCCATGCCGAGCACGTCCCGATACCCCTTTCCGTGGATGTGCCGAAACACGTTACGGTAGTTGATCTCGCCCGTCGTCGGTTCCTTGCGGCCGGGGTTGTCGCCGATCTGGAAGTACGCGATCTGCTCCCATGCGAGATCGATGTTCGGGATGAGATTCCCCTCGGTGATCTGCTGGTGGTAGATGTCGAACAGGATCTTGCACGCCGGGCTGTCCACCGCCTGACAGATCATGTAGGCCTGCGGGATCTTCGTGAGGAACATGCCGGGGTGGTCGCGCCACGGGTTGAGCGGCTCGAGCACCATGACCAGGCCGTGCGGCTCGAAGATCGCCGCCGCGCGACGCAGGCTCTCGATGGCGTTCGCGGTCTGGTAGTCCATCTCGAGGCGCGGATGCAGGTCGCCCATCACGACGGTCATCCAGGTCGCCCCGATGCGCTTCGCCACCTCTACCGAGTCCTTGCAGTCGGCGAGGAACTGCTCTCGCATTGCCGGATCGCCCTTGGTGAAGCTCGGCTGTCCGAAGCCGTTGGAGTTGGCGACGAAGACGCCCATGCGCATGCCGTGCCGCTGGAGCGCCCGCGCGATCCGCTCCTGATCGGCGACGGCCCGCTGGCGCATCCCGTTGTCCTCGAACGCCGTAAATCCGGTGTCCGCCATGAAGTCGATCTGTGAGACGACGTCGTCTCCACCGTGATGGCGGAACATGCCGGCATGCGGCGCGTAGTGGAGCTTGAACGCCTGACGCGACGGCGCGTGATCTGCGGCGAGGTCGAATGGCTCGAGGCGCGCGGCCGCGGCGCCCGCCGCCGCGGTGGCGCCGCGCCGCAGGAACTCCCGTCGTTCGATGGCCATGGCGAATCTCCCGGGGTTAGGCGCGGCGTGCGAGCGTGGTGACGCCGGGCACCGCGACCGGCGCGACTGGCAGCGCCCCGAGCTCGAGGCGCTCCGGCACGAGGCTCTGCTCGGCCATGAGTACCTCATCCCACGTGAGCTCGGCACCGGTGTACGCCGCCTCGCGACCGAGGATGGCGGTGAGGGTGCTCTCGGCGACCTGCCTGCCCTCGTTGAGCGGGCGGCCGCCCCGGATGCTGGCGATGAGGTCCGCGTGCTCCTGCACGTACGGGTTCACCGGCTCCCCGGGCGCCTCGAATCGCCAGGCATTCGCGCCCTCGATGACGCCGCCGGCGTCGGTGCGGCCCTGCGTTCCGGCGAACCGCTCGCCGACGAACGCCGCGGTGCCGTCGATCTGCCGGCACATGCTCGTGATCCGCACGCCGTTCGGATACTCGTAGTCGACGGCGAAATGGTCGTACACGTGTCCGTATGCGGGATCGGTCCGCCACTGTCGCCCGCCCACGCCCACGGCTTTGACCGGATGCGCGCCCAGCACCCAGTTCGCGACGTCGAGGTTGTGCATGTGCTGCTCGACGATGTGATCGCCGGACAGCCAGGTGAAGTAGAGCCAGTTGCGGATCTGCCACTCCGCATCGGACCACTCCGCCTTGCGCGGGTGCATCCAGAGTCCGCCCTGGTTCCAGTAGACCTGCCCCGAAATGACGTCGCCGATCGCGCCGCCGTGCAGGCGCTCGATGGTGGTGCGGTACTTCGGATCGTGGCGGCGCTGCGTGCCCGCGCCGATCGCCAACCCCTGGCGCGTCGCCTTCTCGCTCGAGGCGAGAATCGAGCGCACGCCGGCGGGGTCGACGGCGACCGGCTTCTCCATGAACACGTGCTTGCGCGCGTCCACGGCGGCGGCGACGTGGCGCGGTCGGAAGGCGGGCGGGGTGGCGATGATCACCAGGTCGACGCCGCTCGTGATCACCATCTCGTACGCATCGAAACCGGTGAACGTGTGCGCGTCATCGACCTTGATCCTGGCGCCGAGCGCGGGGTTCTCGGCGGCGATCCTGGCGAGCGATTCGCGACAGTTCGTCAGGCGGTCTGGAAACAGGTCGCCGAGGGCGACGAGCTCGACGCCGTCGGCGGCGCGGAGGCAGTCGCGCGCCGCGCCGGTGCCGCGTCCGCCGCAGCCGATGAGCCCGACGCGGATCGGCTCCTCGCGCTGCGCGTGAGCGGGCCAGCCGGGAATGGCGAGGGCCGCCACGCCGGCGGCGGTGGTCTGCACGAACGTCCGGCGGGTGACGCTGTGTGGCCGCGGGGTCGTCGGAGTCATGGGTCGGTCACGGGTTGCCGTTAGGATGCGTGAGGCTCACGGCTCGCGGACGAGGCGGAAGCCGACGAAGGGCGCATCGGGGAGCCACCACAGGCTCTTGGGGATCTGCGGGTCCGTCGCGTTCCACGCGGGAGTCTGCCCTGCGCGGGCATGGAGGCCGATGGAGTCCGGCGGATCGCGAAACGACCCGCCGCGGACCACCGGTCCGTCCTCTCCGGTCGTCCATTCGGCCACGTTGCCCGCGAGGTCGTGCAGGCCGAAGGCGTCGCGCGGGCGGCTGCCGGCGGCGTGGGTGGTGCCGCCGGCGTTCTCCCGATGCCACGCGATCGTGCCTAACTGCTCGCGTGCGACGTCGCGGAGGGCGAGATGCGCGGCGGCCGTCCACTCGGCGTCGGTCGGCAGGCGGTAGCGCCTGCCCGTCTTGGCCGAAAGCCAGTGGGCGTATTTCGCGGCCGCGTGGTGGGTGATGCCGATCGCGGGGAAGCCGCGGTGGCCGAAGCCGCGGTCGGGTGCGCCGTAGGGACGACTCGGACGGGACTCCGCGTCGCCGCCGGCGGCCTGGCCTCGGGGAAGGTCGAGCCGGAACGCCCAGACATCGTACTCGTCCCAGGTGACTTCGCGGCGGCCGATCCAGAACGGCTCGACCGCGACGCGCCGCGGTCCGCCTTGCGAGGGCACTTCGATCGTCCCCCCGGGCACCACCGCCATCTCGAAGGTCACCAGCGTTCCCGGGATGGATTCCGTGTAGTCGTCGAGCGCGTGGCGTGGCGCGGGCGCGGGGGTGGCGGGAGTCTCTCGCGTGGATGGCGCCGCGCCGGATGAACAGGCGATGGCGAGCGACGCCGAGAGCGCGGCGAGCGGGCGCAGCACGGCAGCCACGCGGCGCATCCGGTCTTGCAGACCGCTGCGCCGCCACGCGAAGTTGGCGTTGCGATGCTCCACCCACCCCAGTGGTCTACGCTGCCCATGCGTCATGCGGCGCGAAGGCTCGTGCGCGGCGCGGCGTTCCGTATCGCCGCGCTCGTCCTCGCGCTCGTCGCGCCGCCGGCCGACGCGCAGCTTCTCCGGTACGAGTTCAGCGAGCTGCATATGGGGATGCGCGTGCGGATGGTCGTGTACACTCCTAACGAAGCCGAGGCGCGGGACGCGGTGCGGAGCGCGTTCGGGAGGATCGCCGCGCTCGAAGATATCCTCAGCGACTGGCGCCCGTCCAGCGAACTCCGCCGGCTGGGCACGCTCGCGGCCGGCGTGCGCGCGACGCTCAGCGTCGAGCTGTGCACGGTGCTCGGCGCGGCGCTGGACCTCGCACGACGGACCGGCGGGGCCTTCGACCCGACCGTAGGACCGTTCGTGGCACTCTGGCGCGAGGCGCGACGGACCGGACGGATGCCTGCGGATGAGGCGCTGGAGCATGCCCGATCGCGCGCGGGATGGCAGCGCGTGCGGCTCGACACCGCGAGCTGTACGGTCACGTTCGACGCCGACAGCGTGCGGCTGGACCTCGGCGGAATCGCCAAGGGCTACATCCTCGACGAGGCGCTGCGGACGCTCGAGATGCGCGGGGTGCGTCGCGCAATGGTCGAGGCGGGCGGCGACATCGTCGTGGGCGACGCACCGCCGGGCCAGCACGGATGGGCCATCGTCGCGCCTCACGATGAACCGGCACTCGCCGCGCGCGCCCGGGCGCTCGTTCGTGCCGCGATCGCCACGTCCGGGGATACGGAGCAATCGGTCACCATCGACGGCGTGCGCTACTCCCACGTGGTGGATCCGCGCACGGGGCTCGGCCTCACCCGCGGTGTGATGGCGACGGTCATTGCCCAAGATGGCCTCACGACCGACGGCCTGGCGACCGCGCTCACGGTGCTCGGCGCAGAGGGTCTAGCGATCATCCCGGCGTATCCGGGCGCGGTCGCCGCGCTGCGATCGCCGGTCGCGGAGAGGCGATAGCGCCGGTCGCGTGCCTAGCACAATCGAGGCGGAGTGGCCGGCATCGCGTCAATTGGTGCCGTCGTACACCGCCAGTCGGGAGAGTCGCGGCGGCGCGAACGATGCGTCCATCGTGAGGCGAAGGCCCGCGGTTCGAATGGCGGGCACACGGTGCAACCGCTGGTAGCCGATCGTCGTGCCGCGCGCGAGCGGCACCCACCGCCCACCATCCAGCATCTCGAGCGAATGAGCCGCCACGTGCTGCCCATGCCGGATCGCCTCCTGCAGGCAGATCGTGTCGAACGTCACCGCCTCACGCCACTCCAACGCGATCCAGGACCGCGTACCCGCACCCGGCGGTGGGGAACTCCAGTACGTGTCGGGGTCGCCGTCCGTGGCGTTCGGCGCTCCGTGGCCACGGTCGGCCGTCCCGCTCGCCTGCACGCGCGCGCCTCGAGCGAGGTCGTCGGCAAACAGCGCACGCAGCCGCTCGCCGAACGCTTCGAGGGCGCGAACGTCGGCCTCGTGGAAGAGTCCCGTCGTGCTGGGCGGCACGTTGAGCAGGAGTCCCGCGTTGCGTCCCACGCTCGAGAAGTACAGCTGCACCAAGTCGTCAGGCGTACGGACGCGGTCGTTCTCCGCCGGGTGCCAGAACCATCCCGGGCGGATCGAGACGTCCGCCTCGCCCGGGCGCCAGACCGTGCCGTGCGGATCCCCGTGCTGAAGGGCCCGGATGATGTGGTCGCCGCTCAGGCCGGGGACGGGCACGACGGACGGATCGACGCTGCACCAGTTCGGATCCCCGGCCGTCCCGCGCTCGTTGCCGATCCACCGGATGTCGGGACCGGCGTCGGAGAACATCAACGCGCCGGGCTGCAGCTCGCGCACGAGTCGATGCACGCGCGGCCAGTCGTATTCCTGTCGCTTGCCGTTAGGCCCCTCGCCGTTCGCCCCGTCGAACCACACCTCCACGAGCGGGCCATAGCGCGTCAGCAGCTCGGTGAGCTGGCGGGCGTACAGGTCGTTGTAGCGCGGCGAATCGCCGTACGACGGCTCGTGCCGGTCCCACGGCGACAGGTAGAGGCCGACGCCGAGCCCCTCGCGGCGGCAGGCGTCGACCATCTCGCGCACGACGTCGCCCTGGCCACCGCGCCACGGGCTCGACCGCACGGAGTGCGTGGTGGTCTCCGACGGCCAGAGGCAGAAGCCATCGTGATGCTTGGCGGTGAGGATCAGCGTCCGAAATCCGCCGGCCTTCGCGGTGCGCACCCATTGGCCGGCGTCGAGCCGCGCGGGATCGAAGAGGCGTGGATCCTCCGTGCCGTCGCCCCACTCGCGATCGGTGAAGGTGTTCACGCCGAAGTGCACGAACAGCGCAAGCTCGTCCCGTTGCCAGGCGAGCTGCGCCGCGGACGGGACGGGACGATCCGCCCTCGATTTGGAGGGACCAGCGCTCCACGGTCGAATGCCGCGCGCCGCGGCCGCCGCGGTCAGGGTCAGGAGAAGGTCGCGCCGGTTCATGCTGGGGAATTACGACCGCGAGCCCGGCCGCGGAAGGGTGTTCACTCCGCTATGCGTCGATCCCCAGGTCGAGCACCGCCTTAATGTCCAGCACCGGCGTGCCATCGATGGCCTCCAGCGGCCCCACGCGCAGCCGGGTGCCTACGATCTCGCGCACTACGACGCGATGCAGTCCGAGCGGATTCGGGCGGTGCGGCGATCGCGTGGCGAAGACGCCGGTGAGTGGAGCCCGCGGGTCGTTGCGCGGATGGGTCTCGAGCACGCTGCGATCGGCCAGGTGGAGCCACGTGACCAGGAGCAGCGAATCCTCCGGCGATACGCCGAGGAGCGCTCGCTCGAATCGCGGGTCGATGTCGAGCCACGCGTCAGGCGCGCCCTCCGAGCCCTGACGTGGCGCCTCGCCCGGATCCCGAAGCGTGGACCGCACGTAGCCGATCGCGTGCAGCGTCATCTCGTCGCTCGAATCGCCCATTCCTTGCCTCGCCGATGCAGACCGAACCACGCTTGCAGGGTAACCAGGTTGGCAATCCGGGGCCACGCTCAGCGCGGCGCCGGACTCGAGGCGGGAGATGGCTCTGCTCGCCTGCAGCTTGCTGATCGCCTCCGCCCCACGTTGAATTCGGCTGTGGTTGATGGTGGGTCGCGTCGCGGTCCGACCGGCATCGAGTCCGGCGGGGCGATGGGGAACGTGGCGGCCTCGCGCGCCGTTCCCACGATGGAGAGTGCAGTCCGACGTGACACGCGTGGCAAAACGACTCGGCCAGACCCATCGTAGCGATGACGCCTGACGATGATCGGGGAGCGGAGCGCGGGCCGCAGGGCGGCCTCCTCGGGCGCGCGCTCGCGGCGGTCCTGCTCATGCCGGGCACCGTGGCGTTCCTGGTCCCCTGGCTGCTGCGGCCGGATGGGGCGGCCGTTCGTTCCTCGGGCCTGCTCGTACTCGGCCTCGGGACGGCGATGCTGCTCTGGTGTGTCCGCGACTTCTACGTCGCCGGCCGGGGAAGCCTCGCGCCATGGTCGCCGCCGGAGCGGCTCGTCGTCGTCGGATTGTACCGCTACTCGAGGAATCCGATGTACGTCGCCGTCCTGTCGATCGTCGCGGGGTGGGCGCTGGCCTTCGATGCGGCCGCGCTGTGGGTCTATGCAGGCACGTTGGGTCTGGCCTTTCATCTGCGGGTGGTGCACGGCGAGGAGCCCTGGCTGGCTCGGACGCACGGCGACCGGTGGGTGGCCTATCAGGCCGCCGTTCCCCGATGGCTGCCGCTGCGGTTTCGTCAGGCTCCGCTGCCGTGAGCGACGGTGATGCCGGGCGCCGCACCGCGGAGGTGAGATGCGATCGGTAACGTCGCGGGATGGAACGCGCATCGCGGTGTGGCAAGGCGGAGCGGGGCCCGCACTCCTGCTCGTCCACGGGGCGACCGCGGATCACATGACGACATGGCGGCTGGTGAGTCCCGCGCTCGAACGGCGGTTCACCGTGTACGCCATGGACCGGCGTGGACGCGGCGACAGCGCTGACGGCCCGGCGTACGATCTCCAGCGCGAGGCGGAGGACGTGGCTGCGGTCATCGACTCGATCGACGCGCCGGTGAACGTGGTGGGGCATTCGTACGGGGCGCTCTGCGCCATCGAGGCCGCCCGGCTCACCGGCCACGTGCGCCGGTTGATCCTCTACGAGGGCGTGCCGCTGCGCGGTGAGGGGCTGTATCCCGCGCGGATCGCCGACCGGCTGGAGGCGCTGCTCGCCGCGGGGGACGTCGAGGGGATGCTGGTCGCGATGTACCGGGAACTGGTCCAGATGCCGGCGGAGGAGCTCGAGCTGTTGCGCGCGCAGCGCGAGGCCTGGTCCCGGCGCCTGACGAACGTGGCGACGATGCCGCGAGAGCTGCGGGCGGAGCAGGCCTACGTCTTCCGGGCGGAGCGGTTCGCGGGCGTGACGGCGCCGGTGCTCCTGCTGGTGGGAGGCGACAGCCCGCCGCGCGAGCTACTCAATGCGGAGGGGGTGGCGGCAGGGCTGCACGATGCGCGCGTGGTTCTGCTGCCGGGGCAGCAGCACACGGCCATGCACACGACGCCGGAGCTCTTCGTGCGCACGGTGGAAGCGTTCTTCCTCGACTGAGCCGCGACCTCGACCCGCAATGCCGAAGACCGAGAACGGCGTCGTCTCCCGCCGCGCGCTGAATCGCGCACTCCTCGCCCGCCAGCGCCTGCTCGCCCGCGAACCCGCCAGAACGGTCGACGTCATCGAGCGGCTGGCGGGGCTCCAGGCCCAGGTACCCCGCCCGCCGTTCATCGGGCTCTGGACCCGCCTGACGAAGTTCGCTCGCGCCGACCTCACGGCGCGGCTTCACGACCGGTCGATCGTCCGCGCGACGATGATGCGCGGCACGATCCACCTCATGACCGCCGCGGACTACGTCGCCTTTCGGCCGGTGCTTCACGCGTCGCTCGTCCGCGGACCGGAATCGCTGTTCCGGCGGCAGCTCGCGGAACTCGATCTGCCCGCGCTCATCCGTGCCGGGCGCGAGTTCTTCCGCCGACCGAACACGTTCGACGCGCTGCGGAAGCACTTCGCCGCGCACGGGCCCGCGGCAGACGCGCGCGCTCCCGCGTACCTCGTGCGCATGCACGTGCCGCTGGTGATGCTGCCGACCGACGACGCGTGGGGCTACCCGGCCGCCGCCGATTTCGGCCTCGCCGATGCCTGGCTCGGCGCGCCGGTCTCGACGGACCCGGTGCCTCCGCACGACATCGTCAGGCGGTACCTCGCCGCCTTCGGGCCGGCGACGCCGGCGGACGCCCAGGCGTGGTCGGGGCTGCCGAGCCTGCGCCAGGTCTTCGAGGACCTGCGTCCCGAGCTGGTCACCATCCGCGACGAACGGAAGCGCGAGCTGTTCGACCTTCCGGAGGCGCCTCGTCCCGACGAGGACGTCCCCGCGCCCGTGCGCTTCCTTCCCGAGTACGACAACGTCCTGCTCGGCCACAAGGACCGGACGCGCATCATCGACGACGCGCACCGCCCGATCATCTCGACGGCAAATCTCCAGATTCGCGCGACATACCTCGTGGACGGTCGGGTGGCGGGTACCTGGAAGGTCGAGCGGGCTCGCAAGCAGGCGACGCTCGTGCTCGAGCCGTTCGGTCGCCTGTCGAGACAGACGCGGAAGGAGCTCGAGGGCGAAGCCGAGGCGATGCTGGGCTTCATGGAGCCGGATGCGGGGTCGCGCGCGATCCGCTTCGGCTGAGGGCGGACGAGTCCCGCGCGTGGCTCCAACCGCTCGCGGCCGAAGCGCGGCGGCACCAGGAAATCCGCGGCGCTCTTCACGAAGCAACTCGTCAGGGGGGCGCAGTCGTGGGAGCAGGCCGCGGAGCGTCACCGCGACGCGTTAGGCGTGCGCCCTCGCCGCCTCCATGGCCAGCGCGTGACTCTCCACGCTCAACCGGCGCGCGGCGGCCAGGAATCGCCGCAGCAACGACACGACCCGCTCGAGCTCCTCCAGGCGCTGTGCCTCGGTGGCCGATCGCAGGTGAGCCGGACCGGCCCGCTCGATCGCCGCCAGGATCTCCTCCTCCATGATCTCGAACTCACGCCCCACTTCCTCGGGACGCCAACCGAGGC
This sequence comes from Gemmatimonadaceae bacterium, assembly GCA_035461825.1. Lineage (GTDB taxonomy): Bacteria > Gemmatimonadota > Gemmatimonadetes > Gemmatimonadales > Gemmatimonadaceae > JALZIF01. The sequence goes on along the minus strand of DATHUW010000058.1, from coordinate 20,319 downwards.
GCGCGCGCTGTGCGCCGTGTCGGCGCGCGATCGTCCGCTGGATCGCCGACGAGTCGCGAAGCGTATCGATCGCCTCGCGGTCCGGCACGTCGACGTTCGACAGCGTCGCCGCGAGGTCCGCTAGATAGGTGGCGAGATGGTCCTCGATGCGCGAAGGGTCCGCGCCGTGCGCGCTGGGCGTGCGCTCGTCCGTGCGCAGCCGGTCGATGTAGCGCTGCAGGATCGACTCGAGCTCGTCGAGAATGGCGTGCGCGATTTCGCCAAGCGCCCCAATCCGGGCCGGCGAAAGGCCGGCCAGCGGCGGCGGCGGCGGCGCGTCCGCGCGCAGCGGATCGGCTGGCACGACCTCGCTATCGGCCGCCGTCTCCTCGCGTGAGGCGAGGGGGAGCCAGAGCAGGAAGGTCGAGCCGAGGCCCGGCTCGCTGCGGGCCGTCAGGTCTCCGCCCATAAGGCGCGCGAGCCGGCGGCTGATCGCGAGGCCGAGGCCCGTCCCGCCGTGGCGCCGCGTCAGGGTCATGTCCGCCTGCACGAACGGCTCGAAGATCGCCTCGAGCCGGTCCGATGGCACGCCCGAGCCGGTATCCTCCACGCGGACGAACGCCCACGGTCCCTCCTCCGCAACCACCGCGTCGGGCGATGGACGGTCAGCGATGCCCGCGCTCACCGTCACTCGGCCGTCGGTCTCGCGGTCGGGCTGCGTGAACTTGACGGCATTCGACAGCAGGTTCACCAGGACCTGCCTTACGCGCGCGGCATCGCCCCACGCGGCAACCGAGCGTGCAGCGCCGCCGCTCGCGTCGGTGAGCGTGATGCCGCGCTGTCGGGCCTGCGGCGCGACGGTCGAGAGCGCATCCGAGATCACGTCGCTCAGCCGGAACGCGCGCCGCGTCACCTGGACGCGTTCGGCGTCGACGCGCGCGAAGTCCAGCACATCGTCGATGATGGAGAGCAAGTGCCGGCCGCTCGCACTCGCGCGGTCGAGGTAGTCGATCTGCGGTGCGGTGAGCGGACCGCCCAGCCCCATGCCGAGCAGTTCGTGGTATCCGAGGATCGCGTTGACCGGGGTGCGGATCTCGTGGCTTACCGTGGCCAGGAACTCCATGCGCGCCGAGGCGTTGGCCACCGCGGTCGCGCGCGCTGCCTCACTCGCCGCCGCCGCGGTGGTGAGCAGCGCATCGGCCTGCCGACTCGCTGTCAGGTCGCGCGACAGCCCGGCGAAGCCGAGCAGGTCGCCGCGCTCGTTCCGCAGCGCCACGAGGGTGCAGCGGGCCCAGAACGCCGTGCCGTCCCGGCGCTCCCGCTCGCCCTCGGTGCTGTGCTCCCCCTGTTCGGCCGCCTGACGAAGGTGGCTATCGGCCGTGCCGGAGCGCGATCCGCCCGCGGGATAGATGAGCCGGAGGTGCGCGCCTTCGGCCTCGTCCGCGGACCACCCCGCGAGTCGTTCCGCACCCACGCCCCAGAAGGTGATGATCCCAGTGGCGTCGAGGAGGAAGATGGAATGGTCGCGCACCGCATCCGCGAGCGCCGTGAACGCCCGCTCGGCGACAGCGGCGCTGGCACGGCCGCGGTCCAGGCGTTCCGCTCGCGGCTCGCGACGCTGCCCGCGCTTCCTCGCCACCCTCCGTTCGCGATCCTCCGGAGCCTCGCTTCGCGACTCGCGCGTCGCCTGCGCGTCGGTGGACTCGTGCCAGTCCTCCCTCGATACGGTCATGGCGGCTCCTGGGTGCAGGACGGAGGCCAGAGGCCGCACGCCGTGCGCTGGATCTCGCGTTGATCGCCGATCTGCGCGAGCGCCGGTGCACCAGTTCGAGGCAGGCTGCGCCGAAACGCGTCGCCGGCTATCACGCACGGGCCGCGACATCGATCGCGTAAATCGTTGCCGCAAAGTCGCTTATGTCTACATTGCGTCCGCAGCGAGCCCGGCGCGGACCGTGCCTTCAGGGAAGCACACCTTCCTTCCCGCACCCAGGAGTCCGCCATGTCGCGCCAGCTAGCAACCGCAGTGGTAATCGCCTCCGTCGTCGCCGCGTGCGCCGACGGCACGGCGCCGGATGGGAGCCCGGACGTGGTCAGCCTCTCCTTCAGCACGGCTTCGGAGGCCGCCTCCTCCACGGAGCTCTCCGGGGCAGTCGGTTCCGCCGCCGAGGTGCGGGTCGGAGCGGGCACGGACGAGCTGGTGATCACCCGCGCGCAGATGGTGCTCGAGGAGATCGAGTTCGAATCCGAGGACCGGGCGTGCCGCCGCCGAATCGCGGCGGCGGGGTACGACACCAGCGCCATCGACACGGCCCGGCTCCGCGAGTACTGCGACGGATACGAGATCGAGTTCGGGCCGGTAGTGATCGATCTGCCGACCGGTCGGGCGCCGGTCGCCGGCGTGACGCTCCGGGTGCCGCCCGGTCTATACGATAAGCTGAAGTTCGAGATCGAGCCTCTCGATGATGACGGCCCTGGTGAAGACCGTCACGGGCGGCGCGGCACGCGCGGATCCAGCATCGTAGTGCAGGGAACATTCAACGGACGGCCGTTCGTGTATCTTTCGGCGCTCGAGGCCGAGGTGGAGTTGCGCTTCCGGCCGCCGCTCTCGATCAAGGCAGGCGGGTTCAACGTCACGATCCGGGTCGACGTCGCGGGCTGGTTCACGACGAGTGACGGCCGGCTGATCGATCCGAGCAGCGCCAATGCCGGCGGGCCCAATCAGGCTCTCGTCGAGCGCAACATTCTCGCGTCGCTCGATGCCTATCCCGATGGCGATCGGGACGGCCGGCGCGACGATTCCCGTTGACCCTGGCGGCGCGCGCGCCGTCCGTGGCGCGCCCTCCGTCGCCTCTCGTGCCGACGCTCCACCTTCTCTCGCTCAGCGATTCGTTCGCCGCCGTCTGGCCGGGGCTCGCCGAAGAGTCCGGTCTGACGCTCGTGCCCATCGATGACGCCGCCGCGGCAGGGGTGGTCGGCGGACTGTTGCTGGTGAATGGCGCGGGGGTCGAGACATCGCTCGCCGAGCGCGTGCGATCGCTCGCGACGGGGGACGTGGAGGTGGTGGCCGTCGGCGCGCTGCCGTCGCACCGCATTGCCGTGCAGGCGGTGCGCGCCGGCGCGACGGAGTACTTCGCGCTGCCTGACGACCTGGCATCGCTGCGCGCGTGGCTGCGCGACCGGTCCGAGCGCCTGTCCGCGCGGGACCGCCGCCGCACGTTCGCCGAGCGAGAGGGCGCCAAGTATCGGTTCCAGGGGATGATCGGCGGCAGCGACGCGCTGCGGGTGGCGCTGGAACGTGCCGCGCGCGTGATCCCGCACGGGAGCGTCACGGTCCTCATCGCGGGCGAGACCGGCACCGGCAAGGAATTGCTCGCGCGGGCGATTCACTACGATGGGCCGCGCCGCGAGGCGCCGTTCGTGGACGTGAACTGCGCCGCGATCCCGGAGCAGCTGCTGGAGAGCGAGCTGTTCGGCCACGAGAAGGGAGCGTTCACGGATGCGACGGCGGCGAAGCCGGGCCTGTTCGAGGTGGCGAATGGCGGGACGCTCTTCCTCGATGAGATCGGGCATCTGCCGTTAGGTCTCCAGGGCAAGCTGCTGCGGGTGCTCGAGGAGCGTACGATCCGCCGGGTCGGCGGCACGAAGACCATCCCCGTGAACGTGCGCATCATCGCGGCGTCGCACCTGGAGCTGGCGCAGGCCGTGCAGCGCCGCGAGTTCCGCGAGGACCTGTATTACCGGCTGAACGTCGTGCCGCTCGAGCTGCCACCGCTGCGCCATCGGCGCGAAGATGTGCTGCCCCTCGCCCGGCACTTCCTCGCGCGCTTCGCGGCGGAGTACGGGGTCCCGATGCCGTCGCTCTCCCCAGGCGCCGAGCGCGCACTCGTGGCCGCGCCGTGGCCGGGAAACATCCGCGAGCTGCGGAACGCGATGGAGCGCGCGCTGCTGTTGGGGAACGGGCGCGAGCTGGAGACCGATGACGTCGTGCACGCCGCGCCGGCGCCGCTGTCGTCAGGCGAGGGGGTGCTACCGTTTCCGGCGCCGCTGCGCGAGATCGTCGCGGCCGCGGTGCGCGAGATGGTGACGCAGTGTGGCGGCAACAAGAGTGATGCGGCGCGACGGCTCGGGATCTCTCGCTCCCGACTGCAGCGGCTGCTGGAGACCGGGGCGGACGACTCCGCCGACTTCGAGTGAGGACATCATCGTGAGGCAACGTGTACTGATCCTGCTGGCGGCCGCGCTGCTCGCCGCCTGCGACGACTCCACCGGCACGCAGGTCGTGCAGCGCAACGAGACCGATCTCGCGTTCCTCCGGACCGCGGACGATGCCCCGCCCCTTGCGAGCATCGTCGCCAGCTTCTGGGCGGTCCGCGGGGAGGAGCGCGAGCTGCGGCTGTCGTACCGCTCGCGGCCGGGCCGCACCGACTCCACGGAGTTCCTCCGGCTGCGCATCGGCGACGCGTCGCTGGTCACCCTGCCGAGCGGCCTGCCCATTGCCCTCGGAGATTCGCTGCTGATCACGGTGACCGTGATCGATCCCGCGCGGATGATCGTCGAATTGCAGCCCGCCGGGCTCCTCTTCGCCCGCGGTGAACCGGCCGAGCTCGAAATGCGGTACCGCGAAGCGGACCCCGACTACGACGATGACGGCGACGTCGACGAGGACGACGCCCGCATCGAGCAGCGGCTCGGGATCTGGCGGCAGGAGGCGGTCGGGCAGCCGTGGGTGCGGATCTCGACCGACGTGCGCGTGGACAGCGATGACGTGAAGGCCGATCTCACCGGCTTCACGCGCTACGCCATCGCGTACTGAACGCCTGACGAGGCCCGGATGATCGCCTTCGGCGGCAACGACGACGTTCACGCCTCTGCGCGTGCCCACGCGGCGCGCGGGGAGTGGGGCGTCGTGCGGTCGCTGCTGGCCGGGGACGCCGCCGCGGGCCGCGAGCCCGAGCTGCTGCTCCTCGCCGCGGAAGCGGCGATGCGGGTCGGGCTGCCGCGTGAGGCGAGCGAACGGCTGCGTGACGGTTGGGCGGGGCTGGAGGGCGCGGCTGATGGTGCCGCGCTGCGCCGGGCCTGCAACCTCCTCGGCGCCGCCGCCTTCGAGCTCGGCGACCTGACCGAATCGCACCGGGCGTTCGCGCGCGCGCTGGAGCTGGCCGGCGCCGATGGCGACCACCTGCTGGTCGCCCGCGCCACGAACAACCTCGGCGCCATCGCGAACCTGCGCGGCGACCGGGAGCGCGCGCTCACGCACTTCCAGCTCGCGATTCCCGCCTATCAACAGCTCGGGCACACGCGCGGGCTGGCGGAGAGCTGTCACAACATCGCCATCGCCTACCGCGACGCTCGGCGCCTCGAGGACGCCGAAGACTACGAGCGGCGCGCGATGGAGTATGCGCACGAGAGTGGCAGCGCGCGCGTCGCGGCGATGGCGCGCGCCGGCCGCGCGGAGCTCAGCCTGCTGCGCGGCGACCCGCGCCTCGCCGAACGCGAAGCCACCATCGCGGCCGAGGCGCACCGCCGGCTCGAGGATCCCATCGGCGAGGCTGATGCGCTCCGGCTCGTCGGGGAGGCTCGTATCGCGCTGGGAACGATTGATGCGGCTATGCGCGCCATCGACGCGGCGGTGAACCTCGCGACGGCGCACGGTGCCGCGCTCGTGCGGGCCGAAGCGCTCCGGACTCGTGCCGGTGCGCACCGGGTCCGCGGCGAGGCGCGAGCGGCGCGTGACGATGCGCGGGCGGCACTCGAGCTGTTCGAGCAGCTGGGCGCGATCGAGGAACGGAACCGGACCGCCGAGCTGCTGGGCTCGCTTGGCGTGTGACGTCGACCGGGGGCTGACGGTCTGCATGAGTGGTCTCCCGCGCTGCCTCGCGGGTGATGGGCATCACCGCGACGCACCCGGGCGTGTCGCTCTATTGTGACAGCGGCGACCCCGAACGAGGACAGCGCGGCGCGTGGCAGCGTTAGGGGCGGATGGTCAAGCGGTTGTAGCCGAGTGGGTTAAGGGGATTGCGAGGAGGGGACCGTGTGACGGCCCGATGTATGAAGAAGGTGCATCGCGTGCCGGGTCGACCGGGCCGGCTCCGATAACCGAGAGCGAAAGGGGAGAACGACGATGGGGTTGCTCGACAGAATTCGAGGGGTGGTGGCTGGGCGCTCGGGCGATGACGAGGAGTGGATCGCCATCGATGGCGTCGGTGATACGGCCGCGTTGCTGCGTGTGATCGAGGAGTCCATGCCGCCCGATGCGGTGCTGAACATCGTGAAGCCGCGCAGCGCCGAAGTCGAAGGGTTTCTGCAGCAGCACAAGACCGGTGGATCAAACCCGGAGGATGGCGATTATTACCTCGCCCTGTCGGCGCAGACGGTGTCCGCGCTGGCGCGGCTCGTCGAGCAGATCGCGCCCGAGCCGGCGTTCGGCACCGTGCTGGTGACGAACGGCGGCCGGAATCTGCTCGAAGCCTACCGGCGGGACTCGAACGAAGATGTGGTGTGGCTCAGCGCGAAGCTGCCGGCGGGAACGCTGGCGCGCACGAAGCTGGCCCTGGATCAGATCGCGGAGCGGTGCACGGCCGCGGCAGTGGCGGCGCGGCCCGCGCCGCAGGCGAAATCGGCCTAGATACACTGCGGCTCCGGACCGCACTGGCGAGCCCCCGACGATTGCGTCGGGGGCTCTCTTTTCTTCGGGGTCATCCGGCGTTTCCGGGGAATGCAGCGCGGATCGTCTGGAAGCCACTGCGCATCGCGCGGCGTTCAGACGTCCTCGCTGGTCGGATGAAGCCGACGTTAGGTGACGGCCCCGGTGTTGGGGCTGGGCTGCGATGAGTTCGCGCGGAGGCGCGGAGACGCGGAGAGTGTGAAAGAGACGTTCTACATGATTCTCTGGAACGATCTGTTGCTCACTGTTCCCCTGCAACGACATCACAACCCGCGACGAGGTCGATGTACACACGGGCGAGCCAGGAAGTCGGAATGCGGCACACTTGTCGAGCGGGTTCCCCCGCGCCCTTCGCGCTCTCCGCGCGGTAAGAAAAGGTTCATCCGGGATTTCGCGGGGATGCGGCGCGGATCTTCAGAAAGACGGGAGGCCTCGCCGCGATACCCGTGGGCATGCGCTCGAGGTTTTGTTGTCGTTCGTGCTGCCCGCGAGGGCCCCGTGCTGAGGGAGAATGGGCGGTGCCCGTGCTGAGGGAGAATGGGCGGTGATTGATGATTCCTTCAAGGTCGCCCCGCAACCCTGAAAAATCCCGGAAGAGCCTTCACGGCTGCCCGGATTCTCGCGGACGAGCGGCGAGCGCTCCGCGTGCACGTGCACGCAGTGCAGATCGCGTTTGAAACCTGGGTCGTGCGTTTCCCGAAGGGTTCCCGTCGCCTCGGGCGTCTGCAAACCACCCGCAACGCTCAGGTGTCTCAGCAACGTCTCGCCGCCGAACCGCACCACGAACCGAAATAGGGCTGGCCAGTCCGCCTTCGCCGCCCAGAGGACCCATGCGCAACCTCAAGTTCGCGTTCCGTACCCTGTTCAAGACGCCGTTCGTCACCGCGATCGCCGTCCTCTCGCTGGCGCTCGGCATCGGGGCCAACGCCGCGATCTATTCGCTCTTCGATCAGCTCCTGCTTCAGCCGCTCCCGGTGCGGGCGGCGGATGAGCTGGTGAACTTCTCGGCGCCCGGGCCCAAGCCGGGCTCCACCTCGTGCGGCCAGGCCGGCCCCTGCGAGGACGTGTTCAGTTACGCGATGTACCGCGACCTCGAGCGTCAACAGACGGCGCTGACCGGGATCGCGGCCCACTTCCCCTTCGGCGCGAACCTGGCCTTCCAGGCCCAGACCATCAGCGGCGAAGGCATGATGGTCTCGGGCTCGTATTTCAATCTGCTCGGCCTTACGCCGGCGCTGGGCCGGCTGCTCGTTCCCGCGGATGACGAGACGATCGGCGGCCAGTACGTCACCGTCCTGAGCCATGCGTACTGGGAGAACCACCTCGGTAGCGATCCCGACGTGCTCAACCAGACGATCATCATCAACGGTCACCCGATGACGATCGTCGGCGTGGCGCCGCGCGGGTTCGACGGGACGACGCTGGGTTCGCGGCCGCACGTGTTCGTGCCGATCTCGATGCGGGGGCAGATGTCGCCCGGATTTCGGGACTTCGAGAATCGCCGCACCTACTGGATCTACGTGTTCGGACGGCTCAAGCCCGGCTCGACGGTGGAACAGGCGCAGCGCGCGATCAATGCGACGTACCGCCCGCTTATCAACGAGATCGAGGCGCCGCTGCAGGAGGGGATGAGCGACCAGACGCTCGCGCAGTTCCGTGCCAAGGAGCTCGTCCTGACGGCGGGGCAGCGCGGGCAGAGCTCGATCCATACGGAGGCGCGTACGCCGCTCCTGCTGCTGTTCGCCATAACGGGAACGGTGCTGCTCATCGCCTGCGCGAACATTGCGAACCTGCTGCTGGCGCGCGCGGCGACGCGGGCGACCGAGATGGCCGTGCGTCTCTCGTTGGGTGCGAGCCGGAGCCGGGTGGTCGGGCAGCTGCTGCTGGAATCCGTGTTGCTCGCCGCGATGGGCGGCCTCGCCAGCCTGCTCGTGGCGAAGTGGACGCTGGCGGGGATCGGCAGCCTGATGCCGCCTGACGCGGGCGAGACGCTCAGGCTCACCCTCGACGGATCGGTGGTCGTGTTCGCGGCGGCGGTGGCGATCGGCACTGGCATTCTGTTCGGGTTGTTCCCGGCCATCCACAGTACGCGGCCCGATCTCATCGCCACCCTGCGCTCGACGTCGGGGCAGCCGTCCGGCGCGCGGGCGGCCGCGCGGTTCCGCACGTCGCTCGTGACGGTCCAGATCGCGCTGTCGATGGCGCTGCTCATCTCGGCGGGTCTCTTCCTGAAGAGCCTGACGAACGTGAGCCGCGTCGACCTCGGCATTCGCACCGAGGGCGTCGTGGTCTTCGGCATCCGCCCGGAGCTGAGCGGCTACGATTCGGCGCAATCGCGGCTGCTGTTCGAGCGCGTGGAGCAGGAACTCGCCGCCGTACCCGGCGTCACCGGCGTCACCGCGGCGCTCGTCCCGCTGCTCGCCGGGAGCAATTGGGGGAGCAGCGTGTCGGTCGAAGGATTCGAGCGCGGCCCTGACACCGATGCGAACTCGCGCTTCAACGGGGTGGGGCCCGGGTACTTCCGGACGCTCGGCGTGCCGCTCATCGCGGGGCGCGAGTTCACGGACGCCGACGTGATCGGATCAGGACGCGTCGCGGTGGTCAACGAGGCGTTCGCGAAGAAATTCGGCCTCGGTCGTGAGGCGGTCGGCAAGTGGATGGCGCGCGGCGGCATCAACGACTCGCTCAACGTGCAGATCGTCGGGCTGGTGCAGAACGCGAAGTACAGCCAGGTGAAGGACGAGGTGCCGCCGCTGTTCTACTTCCCGTACCGCCAGGACGCGCGCGTCGGCTCGCTGAACTTCTACGTGCGGACTTCACTGCCGACCGACCAGCTGCTGCGGCAGATCCGGCCGGTCGTCGCCAGGATCGATCCCAACCTGCCGGTCCAGGAGCTCAAGACGCTCCCACAGCAGGTGCGCGAGAACATCTTCCTCGACCGGATGATCAGCACGCTCTCGGCGTCGTTCGCGATCCTCGCCACGCTGCTCGCGGCGATCGGGTTGTACGGGGTGCTCGCGTACACCGTGGCGCAGCGCACCCGCGAGATCGGGCTGCGCATGGCGCTGGGTGCCGACGGCGGCCGGGTCCGCGGAATGGTCGTTCGTCAGGTGGGTTTCATGGTGCTCATCGGCGGCGTCATCGGCATCGCCGCGGCGGTGGGGCTGGGCCGAGCGGCGGGATCGCTGCTGTACGAGCTGCAGGGCTACGATCCGCTCGTGATAGGCACCTCGGTGATTCTGCTGTCGCTCGTGGCGATGGGCGCGGGCTACGTGCCGGCGTTGCGCGCCTCGCGGGTGGACCCCATGCAGGCGCTGCGGTACGAGTAGGGAACGGCGGGGCAAGGTGGGAGGGGAGGGGGGAGGGTGACAGGGGTCAGGGGTCAGGGGGCCCGGCGACAGCGTTCGCCTGGCCTCCTTTTCGTGAGGCGGCTCCGTGCGGGTTAGTTTTGGGGCGTGCCGACTCGCTCCCGTTCCACGGAACCCGCCCTAGAGGTCGAGCCCGCGGATGCGGGTTTCGCATCCCTCGGCCTGGACCCTCGGCTGACCGGGGCGCTCGCCGCGCTCGGGTACGAGGAGCCCACCCCCGTGCAGCGCGCCGCGATTCCGCCCCTGCTCGAAGGACGAGACGTGCTCGCACAGGCGGCGACCGGTACGGGCAAGACCGCCGCGTTCGCGCTCCCCATGCTGCACCGGATCGGCCAGCGCGGCGAGCGCGACGATCGGCCGTCGGCGCTCATTCTCGTCCCGACCCGCGAGCTCGCGATGCAGGTGGCGGAAGCCGTGCACCGCTACGGCAAGGCGTTAGGCGCGCGGGCGCTGCCCATCTACGGCGGAGCGGACATGCCGACGCAGCTGCGGGCGCTCAAGCGCGGCGTCGACGTCGTCGTCGCGACGCCCGGCCGCGCGGTCGACCACCTGCGGCGCGCGTCGCTCCGCCTCGATGCCGTGCAGGTCGTGGTGCTGGACGAGGCCGACGAGATGCTCGACATGGGGTTCGCCGACGACCTCGAGGCGATACTCGGCGCCACCCCGCCGGTGCGGCAGACCGCGCTCTTCTCGGCCACCATTCCCGCGCGCATCACCGAGATTGCCGGCCGCCATCTGCGCGAGCCCGTCCGCCTGCGCGTCGCCCGCGAAAGCCTGCCGGCCGGCGACGCGCCGCGCGTGCGACAGGTGGCCTACATCGTGTCGCGCGCGCACAAGATGGCGGCGCTCGGCCGCGTGCTCGACATCGAGCACCCCACGTCGGCCATCGTCTTCTGCCGCACGCGCACCGAAGTCGACGAGCTGACCGAGACGCTCAACGCCCGCGGCATCCGGGCCGACGCGCTGCACGGCGGCATGTCACAGGATCAACGGGATCGGGTTATGAAGCGGTTTCGTGGCCACAAGTCGGATCTGCTCATCGCGACCGATGTGGCGGCGCGAGGGCTCGATGTGCAGCACGTTTCGCACGTCGTGAACTACGACGTGCCGCCTTCCGCGGAGGCGTACGTGCATCGGATCGGACGCACGGGGCGGGCGGGGCGCGAGGGCGTGGCGATCACGCTGGCCGAGCCGCGCGAGCATCGCCTGTTGCGCAACATCGAGCAGTCGACGCGGCAGCAGATCGAGATCGCGCCGGTGCCCACGGTGTCGGACCTGCGGGCGCGCCGCCTCGAGCTCGCCGGCGCGTCCCTGCGCGAGGCGATCCTCGGCGGGGAGGCGCACGCCTATCGAGGCCTGGTCGAATCGCTGGCCGAGGAGTTCGAGCTGATGGACATCGCGGCGGCCGCGGTCATGCAAGCGCATGCGACCGAGGGCCACGCCGAGGAGGAGATTCCGGCGGCGACCGTCCGCGAGCCGCGCGGCGAGCGAGGCACCACGGGTGTCCGATCCGGCAAACCGCGCGAGGGACGCGGCGCGGCGCGAGGCTCGAGGAAGCGGGTCACCCCGGAGTGGGAGACGACCCGGATCTACGTGGGGGCGGGGCGCCGCGATCGCGTGCGCCCGTCGGATCTGGTCGGTGCCATCGCCAATGAGGTGGGCATCGGCGGCGACGCGGTGGGCGCGATCCAGATCTCCGAGACGCATTCGCTGGTCGAGATCCCAGAGGAGATCGCGGACGACATCATCGAGGCGCTCCGGGCGACGACCATCAAGGGCCGCCGGGTGGTCGTCAGGCGCGACCGCGGCAAGGGCTGACCACCGCCGAGAGCCACTGCCGCAGCGCGCTGTCCCTATACCGACGATTGTCGGATCGCCGACAAGCCTACGGTGCCCCCCAAGGCGGCGGCGGTGTATCGACCGCCTGGCGGAGGTCGAACTCCACGCGCACGCGGCGGTCCGTACCCTCCCGGCGTAGCGCGTATGCGTACATCGAGTCCGGCACGAGCTCGATCGTCCACACGTTCGTGCGAGCCGCCGGAATGAGCGACGCCGTGAGCGAGTCCGCGTAGAACTCCTGTCGCTGCGGCGAGCCGGCGTCGCGCGTGTCGCCCCCGTACTGGGTAATCGAGTCCTCCGACCCATCCTCGTGGCGGTGGTCGTGCTTCAGCCGAAGCCCGCCGTCGGTGCGCGTGAGGATCCAGGTGCGCGAGCGGTCCGCGCCAACGTGGAAGGGGATGCGCAACGTGTCCGCCGAGCAGCCGCGGACGTGCATCACCAGCTCGGAGTTGGCGAGATCGGCGTCGCCGGGCCCGCCCTCGGTCATGCGCCCGCGATAGGCGGTGCCGCACAGGCCGGCGATATTCGCCCAGAACGCGTCCTGGGGGGCGGTCGCTACCGCCAGCGAATCCTCCGGCGGCGCGGCCTCCCCGCCGCACGCGCCGAGCAGCGCCGCGGTGAGGAGACTCATCGCGACCGGGGCCGCCCTCGTCAGGCGGCCCCGGCGAACGTGCTGCGTTTCGCTCATCACGGCGTGCGGCGCGATTCCCAGCGCTCGCGGGCGACCACGGAATCCGGGTTCGAGGCGAGCCGGATCTCCACCGTCCCACGGAGCATGTCGCCATCCATGCGTCCGACGGAGCGGAACGTGACCGGCGTGTCCGGCATGTCCGGCGCAGTATACGACTCGGACACGGCGACGAGGCTGTCGCCCGCGAACGTCGTGGTGTAGGCGATGGTGTCGGTCGATCCCTCGAGCATCAGGTGCGCGTTGCCGTCGGCCATCGCGTGAATGGTCCAGCGGCTCGTGATGGAGTCGCCGTCCATGACCCTGCTCTCGCCGGTCCAGGTGCCGGCCACATCGGCGGCCGTGAGCGTTGCCGCGCCCATGTCCGCCATGGCCGCGGCGGAGTCGTCTTCGGGCGCCTCGTTCGTCGCGCAGGCGACGAGAACGGCAGTGAGGAGGAGTGTTTTACGCATGGAGCCTCGTGAGTAAAGGGGGGCACGCTACGCCCGCCCCGCATGGGGTCGAGCGCACATCATCATGGCACGGTCCCCTCCGATCCGCCAGAAGCGGAGCCGTCAGCGCTCCGCTGCCCGTGTCCGGGTTCGGGATAGCGCCCGCGCGGCGACCACGCCCGCCAGGAACCCGAACAAATGCCCCTCCCACGAGATCCCGCGCTGGAGGGGCAGGACGCCGAGGAGCACCGACCCCCAGGCCACGAAGACCACGATCGACAGCAGCAGGCTCCCGATCCGGCGCTCGAACAGGCCCGTCGACACCAGGTACCCGAAGTAGGCGAAGATCACGCTGCTGGCGCCGATGTGCACGAGCGGCCGCGCGAAGACCCACACCCCCAGCCCGCCGAGCAAGGCGCCGAGAAGGGTGACGACCCAGAAGTCCCGGTCCTCGCGGAGGTAGACGAGCGTGCCGAACAGGGCGATCCCGATGGTGTTGTGCACCAGGTGGGGGACGTCGCCGTGCAGCAGCGGGTGGGCGGGAAGCCCGATCAAGCCGCCGACCGCGCGCGGGCGGATGCCGAAGGCGAAAAGTGCTCCCTGGAAGAGCAGCGTGTTCACGAGCCACACCGCCCAGATGAGCACGATGAAGCCGCCGATCACGAGCGCGGCGCGCCGGAGATACTCGCCGATCGCGCGCCGTGCCATCCCCGCGTCAGGCGCCTGACGCATTCCTCACATGCTCGGCACGAACATGATGTGCGCCTTCGGCGTACCCGGATACATGATCCAGGGGATGCCGGGTGCGGGTCGGGCCGTCAATCCCGTGGATTCGGCCGTGGCCCCGGGGATGTACACGACGTACAGCAGCCGAGCGCCGGGCGCGGTGCCCGAGGCCGCATCGTACGCGCCGGCGGGCCCCGTCAACGAGTAGAGCGCGGCCGGCTGGGTCGGCATAGCGAGCGTTCCGGATTCGACCTCGGCGAAGCGCACAGTGTCCACCTGGCTCTCCGGCACCCCCTCGGCGCGCAGCGCGCGACCCCGTGCCATGAACGGCTCGAGCGACTGGTGGTAGCACGCGACGTGGAAGCGCTCCACGGCCGGATCGTCGGCGAGGCAGACGAATGGCCCGCGTCCGTCGCGCAGCCTGACGAATCCCGTCGTTCCCGCACGGTAGCCGAGGACGATGGCGCCGTCCCGGAACTCGGCGGGGAGCGGAAGGACCGCGGCGGCGATTTGCTCGGACTCCGCCGGCGGCGCGTTCGGCTGCGGGGCGTCCGGCGCCTGAGCGAGTGCCGCGGCGGGAATGGCCGCGAAGGCGAATGAGACGATGATGGTGCGCACGAGTCGAGCGCCGGGGGCGCGGTTGGAGGTGGAGCGAGGTGCGTGGGCCTCTGCAATATGGGCGTCGACACGCCTCCGGCCAGTCGGAGATGCGTTGGGGGCCGCGTGGGATCGGCGTCCGCTGGCCTTGCCGCTCGGTGTGGGCTAGCCTTGGACGGCGCGGTTTCCGCGCCGGCGCTCCCGCTGGCACCGGATCTTTCCACGTCGCACGCCCGGCGATGCTCCTCGACCTGCCGACGCACACGGCCAAGCGGTACGTGCAACCGCTCCGCGAGGGGGGGTCGCTGCCGGCCGTCGTCGATACCGATGGTGGCAGCTTCGTCGTGAAATTCCGGGGTGCGGGGCAGGGCCCCAAGGCGCTCATCGCGGAGCTGATCGTCGCGATGCTCGCGCGGACGCTGTATCTGCCAGTCCCCGACCTCGCGATCATCGACGTGCCGCCGGCGTTCGGACGGAGCGAGCCCGATCCCGAGATCCAGGACCTGCTCCGCGGCAGCCACGGCGTGAACGTGGGACTCCGCTACCTGGACGGGGCGTTCAACCTCGAGCTGCCCGCGGCGGGCGACCTCATCTCTCCCGAGTTCGCCGCGCGACTCGTCTGGCTCGATGCCTACGTGACGAATCCCGACCGCACGCACAAGAATCCGAACCTGCTGATCTGGCGGCGGCGACCCTGGCTCATCGATCACGGGGCGGCCCTCTATGCGCATCACGACTGGGCGAGCGCCGACGCGGCGCGCACGCGCACGCCGTTCCCGCTCATCAAGGATCACGTGCTCCTCGCGGTGAGCGACCCGATCGGGGACATCGACGCCGAGAGCGCCGAGCGGCTCGGCGGCACCATGCTGGAGGAGATCCTCCAGCGCGTGCCGGACGCCCTGTTCGCCGCGGCGGGGAACGGCCGCGAGTTCGCCTCGCCTGACGAGGGCAGGGGACGCTACATTCGGTATCTCCGCGAGCGGCTCTCGGCCCCGCGCGCCTTCGTTGCCGAGGCGTCGGCGGCTCGCGAGGCACAGCGGAGCGCGGTTCGCCGCCCTCTCACCGCCCGCCGGTGAGCGCGCAGCCCATGCACACCTACCACTTCGCCGTGCTGCGTGTGGTACCGCACGTGCACCGCGGCGAATTCGCGAACGTCGGGGTCGTGCTGCACGCGCGGACGGCCGAGTACCTCGACATCCGGGTGATCACCGACCCCACGGAGCTGCGGGCCCGGGCGCCTGACGCCGACGTCGAGCTCCTGTCGCGCTACCTGCGGAACCACGAGCGCATTACCCGCGGCGATCCCGAGTGCGGCCCGGTCGCGCTGCTGCCGCCGTCCGAGCGGTTCCACTGGCTGAGTGCGCCGCGGTCGGATCTGCTGCAGAGCTCCGCGGTCCACGAGGGCATCAGCGACGACCCCGCCCACGCGCTGGACGAGCTGTTCGGCGAATTCGTACGCCAGCCCGGTGCGCCGGGTGCATGACGGAGGGAACGGCGGAGACCCCGCAGACCGCGAGTACGAGTCGGAGCTCGATCGCGACTTCCCGCTCGGCGACGGTACGGCGCAGACGGAGGCCCTGGTCGAGTGTCCGTACTGCGGCGAGGAGGTCGAGATCGGGCTGGACCCCGGCAGCGGCGCCGTGCAGGAGTACGTCGAGGATTGCGAGGTGTGCTGCCAGCCCTGGGGCGTAACGGTCGTCTACGCCGATGACGGCACGGCGTCGGTGTCGCTCCGCGCGCTGGACGCCTGACGACCCATCAGCGCCGCGGGCCGCATGGGCCGTCGCGCGCGAAACGCCGCGGCCGCGCACACGTTTGCATCGAGGACCACGGGCGGCCGTGGCGACGCGGTCTGCGAACGCGGGCTCGGTGCCGGGCGGCGCCGATGCGCTACCCGACCGCGGGCAGCAGGTACTCGAGCTCGTACGAGTGCACGCCCTCCACGATCGCGATGCGCATCGTGCCCCGGATGCCCGTCAGCTCCCCTGTCCCGGAATCCGGCACGACGGAGATCGTCAGCTCTTGCGCGCCCCGATCCATGAGGCCCGCGTGCTGCAGCACGAAGCTACCCGCCCGGCCGTGCAGCACGCCGCTCACACGCTCGATCGCCACGTACGCCGCCGAGCCCTTCTCGGCCGTGAGCGCCGTGAGCATCTCACCGACGCTCGTCGCCTCGAGATCGCCGCGAAAGCTCTTGTCGATCGACATGCGGCCCAGCCGGGAGCCCTCGGACTGATCGTACGCCGGAAGGGGCGCGAGCTTCACCTCGAACGTGCCGCGGGAACGCATTCCGGTCGGGAATCGGGAATCGGGAATGGTGAATCCGGGATCGGGATCGGTCATCCGGTGGCAAAATAGCAACGCCGGTTCACCGCCGCGATCACGATTCCCGATTCCCGATTCCCGCTAATGCCCCTTCCCTCGCGCCATCGCCAGGTGATGCGACCCGTGGTGCGCCCCCACCGTCATGAACCCGATGAATCCGAGGCCGCGGATCTTCGCCACCGCCGTCGCATCGCCGGGGTCGGCGGCGAGGACCGTCATGCGGATGCCCTCCGCGGTCGCCTCCACCGTCACGCGCGGCTCGCCCGGCGCCGTCACCGTCGCCGCATGCGCCCTCGTCATGCGGCGGATCGCATCGCGCGTGCGCCCATCGCCCTCGACCGTGAACCGCGCTCCACCAGGCACGACCTCCTGCCTGACGACGGAGCGCAGCGTCACCTCGTGCATGTCGATCAGGTGCTGCCGCAGGGCCTCCAGGTTCACCGCCGACCAGTCGGTGGCCGGATCGGCCTCGAGGATGCGGACGATTTCCGCGATCGCGCCAAACGCATCCTGACCCGGCGAGGCGACCGCCACGCTGTCCGCGGCGCCGTGAACCATCCCCGGGGTGTGCACGTGGTCCTGGGATCGAGCAAGGGCCGGCACGAGGAGGAGCGCCACGGCAGCTAGTCGCAACAGATTGCGCATGGGTCGTCTGGATGAGGGTGTCGGTGAATTGCCTTGCTGACGGCGAGACCCCAAACTGCGATGTCGCGTCGCGTTCCGCAGGGACTTAGGTTCCCGCCGCGCGATCGCGTGCCTGGTACCTTCCGCCCGCGCTGAAATGTCCAACCCGGAACTCGCTGCACTTCGCGACCGGTTGCCCGAGGCGCTGCTGACGCTCGGCGACCGCATCGGCCGCCGCGTGGCGTTCGAGCCCGGCGAACGGTTGTTCTCGGCTGGCGACGAAGTGGTTGGCGTGCATCTGGTCATCTCCGGTGCCGTCCGAATCGTGCGCGAGGGCGCCGGCCGCGCCATCGTCGTACATCGAGAGACGGCGGGCGGGCTGCTCGGGGAGGTGGCGCTGTTCAGCCAGCGCGCGTATCCGGCGAGCGGGCTGGCCACGGAGCGGACGCTCGCACTCCTCCTCCCCGCACGCGACCTGCTCGCCGCCCTGCGCGGCGACTCGGAGCTCGCCCAGCTGTTTCTGCAGCGCGTCGCAGCCCGCACACGGGAGGTCATTGATCGCCTCGACCGATTGGCGCACCAGAGCGTCCTGCGTCGGCTGGCCGGGCACCTCGTGGCACGGCGCGCCGGCACGCCCGGCGCCCGCGCGCCCATCTCGCTCGGAATGACGCAGAGCGAGCTCGCCGAGGAGCTCGGCACCGTCAAGGAAGTCATCGGGCGCGAATTGCGTACGCTGCGGCGACTCCGGCTCATCGAACCCGTCGGTCGCGGCCTGTACCGCGTTCTCGATCCCGAGGCTCTCCGCGCGCTGGCCGGCGACGAGCCGAACGGCGGTTGAGCGCGGGTTCGCGGTGCTGGTCACTGCGCGGCGCGCCCGGCGCGACTATCCTTGCGCGACTCCTGTCCGACTCCCCACCTGCATCCCGACCACGGTGCTCCACCCAACGATCCTCTCCCCCGATGAGTGTCGGACGATCGTCCCGGCGCTCGCCGCGACGCGCAGCCCCGACGTGTGGGGTTATCGGTTCACGCACGACGGCCACGGCTGGACGCTGACCGTCGCCACGCACGCGGCACCGGGATCGGACAAGCTCTCGCTCGGCGGATTCCGTATCGCACCCGAGGAGCGGATGGCCGTCCCGGGGTTCACGACCGATCGCGAGGCGATCGCCCTGGCGATGGGCATGGAGGAGAAAGTCCACTGGTCCCGGCTGATCGGCATCGGCGGCCCGCTCGTCAGGCGCGACGTGCGCCGCATCGTCGGCGGCAAGTGCGTGCTCGCGCCCTCGTCGGGGTACCGCGTCGGCGAGCCCGGCGATGCCGAGCTGCTGGACTTCGCCGCGGGCTGCTTCCGCCACGTCGAGGCGACGGCCGGGATCCACATCACGACGGGACAGGACCTCGGCCACGGGGCGATGCACGGTGGGACGACCTCGTCGCTTGCCTATCTCGCGGAGCGGCATGCCGGGAGCGTGTTGACCGACACCTCCGTGCCCACGGGGGAAGGGAACTACCGCATCCTCGAGGGCATGCTCCGCGCCTACGGCGTGGCGCTGCCCGAGGCCTCGGTAGGCCTCATCGGCTGCGGGAACATCGGCATGCATCTCGTCAGGCGGTTGGGTGAGCGGCGCACGGCCGTGACGGCCCTCGAGTCGCGCGCCGAACGGAGAACGGAGCTGGAGGCGATGGGGATTGCCGCCTGGCCGCCTGAGGCGAAGCGCGAGTTTCTCGCGCAGCCGATGGATGCGATCGCGGTGAACGCCGCCGGCGGCTCGCTCGACCGCGCCGCCGTCGAGGCGATCCTCGAGAACCCGCGGCTCCAGGTGATCTGCGGGAGCGAGAATCTGGTGATGCCGGAGCCGGCGCTGGCGCTCGCGCTACGCGACGCCCGAAAGATCTACGCGCCGACGGAGCTCGGCGGCATGATGGGCTATCTCACCGCGGCCGAGGAGTACTTGTCGCGCATGGAGGGCGCGCCCTTCGACGTCGCGACGCTGCTCGACGCGGCGAAGGGCCTCGACTCGGCGGGCTTTGCGGCGGCCGAACGCGTGCGGAACGGCGGCTTCCGCGAGACGTTCGAGGAGGCCGTCACGGCGATCTACGGCGGCCCGGGCGGGTGACGCGTGCCGATCGTCGTCAGGCACCCGTGCCGTCGACGACGTGAAAGGCGCCGAGGAACCGTTCGGATTCGGTGAGACGCTCGCCCTCCTCGTCCAGCGCGCGGTAGCGGTCGAGGTTCGCCTGACGAAAGCGCTCGTATGCGTGGCGCGAGCGCCAGCGGTCGATCGTCATGTACCGCGGCAGCCCCGCGTGGTCGCGCAGCAGTTCGGTCGCGACGTAGTGCGGATCCGCACGAAAGAACGCCGCCCAACCTCCGGTGGGGCCGTAGAGGCGCTCGAAGTCGGCGGCGGCCGCCGCGGGGACCGTGAACTCCCAGACCAGCACGTACGACATGGGACCGGCTCCGCAAGGGTTAGGTGCGCGGACGACGGGCGTGCTCGATACTGACCCAGACAGACGACCCGGTCCAGAGGGCCGACCTCGCGCGCGGGCTCCCAATTCGAGGCCGACTCGGGCCCGGAACATGGCGACCGCGCCGCCGCGCCGTATATTCTCGCCCGAGGTCCCCCGCCGATGTCCAGTGCATTCGAGCTCCGCTCCGAGATCACGTCGCTCCTCACCGCTGCGGAAGGCGGCGAGGCGAACGCCGTCGAGCGCCTCGTGCCGCTCCTGTACGACGAGCTGTGCGAGCTGGCGCGCCGGCAGCTCGCGCGCGAACGCCCCGGCCACACCCTGCAGACCACGGCGCTCGTCCACGAGGCGTACCTCAAGTTGGCGGATGACTCGGGCGTCGCCAGGCGCGGGCGCGCGTACTTCTTCGCGGCTGCCGCGCGTGCCATGCGGCAGGTGCTCGTCGACCATGCCCGAAAGCGGAGCGCGGAGAAGCGAGGTGGGGGTGCGGACGCGGTGACCTTGGAGGACGATGCGGCCGGCACGGAGGCGTTCGCCGCGGACTTGCTGGACCTGGACGATGCCTTGCGAGCACTCGCGGACGCCAACCCGCGGCACGCGCGGGTC
>DATHUW010000057.1:0-5756 GCA_035461825.1 Gemmatimonadaceae bacterium | reverse complement strand
GCGCTTCGCCTGCCCATCAACGAGCGCGCGGATGTCGCGGCCGAGTTGCTTCGCAGCCTCGACGAAGCGGAGCGGACACTGCCGCCGGAGGAGGTCGATCGGCGCTGGGCTGAAGAGATCACGAGGCGCGCCGAGCGCGCGCTCCGTGGCGAGCAGGTCGGTCGTGTGCCCACGAAGTCCTGAGCTCGATCGAGTCGAAGCTCCGCCAGCGATGACCAAGCCGCTGCGCTTCGATGACGAGGCGGCCGAGAAACCAGGCTGGACCGCAATCGAAGCTGGCAGTACCGTCGCGCCGATGCGCTCCATCATCGCCGTCGTGTGCTCGCTCGTTGGCGCGTGCGGTAGCACGCGCTCGCCCCCGGCCCAGGCGCCGGTGCCGGGCTCCGCACCCACGGTCGTGGCGCCGCGACCGACAGCAGCGCCGCCGACCGCGCCCGCCGCGCCCGCCCCGCCCGCCAGGCCCGCCGGTCCGGTCGTGCGCCTCGACAAGACCGGCGTGCTCGTCGACGGCAAACCGATCACCTCTCCCGCCGACCTCCCGAAGGAGGCGCAGGCGCTCATCGTCTCGGCCGCCGGGACGGTCGCGATCCGTGACGTCGTGGAATATCTGTTCGCGCTGCCCGTGCACGCCGAGCTCGTGCTCGAGGTGAGCGGCGGTAGCCAGGCGCTGCCCGCCGGCGTGCTCGCCGACCGCCGCTGCGTCTCGTTCCTCGCAGCAACCGGCGCCACGATCGCCGACGTCGCGCGCGTCGCCGCGAGCGCACCGGCGGGCGACCGCCACTGGTACCTGAGCGATTCGCGGGCGTGCGGCGCGTCGGCCGCGGTACGACTCGGCGCGCTGCGTGAGGGCCAGGGCAGCGTCTACGTGCGCTCGGGGGTGGAACCGCGTTGCCATCGCCTGACGTACGATCCGAAGGGCGCGCTCGTCCGCGCGGGCGACAGCGGCGGGCATCCACAGCTCGCATTCCAGCTCGCGATCTCCGATGACGCGGTAGGGCTGAGCGGCCCGCTCGCCGCCGGTACCCCCGCCGTTGCCGTCGTGCAGTGTCGCGGCAAGTACACCCTCAAGGGCGACAACGCGACCGCGATCCTGCTCGCGAGGCTGCAGCCCAACGTCTACGGTCCCCCCGTCGCGCGCGAGGTGCCGGTGTTCTATACCGAGCAGGATTGCCTCGCAGCGGCGGCGCCTGCGGATTCCACGAGCGATTGCCTGCGCAACGTCCTCGACGCGACCAGCACGCTGCCCGACGCGGTCGTCGATCGTGTCACGCCGATCCGGAAGCGACGCGGCAAGCTCTACGCGCTCCGTGCGGGCACGTGCGCCCCGTTCGACCTCCACCCTCCCCGGAAGAAGGGCTACAACGCGGTGTACCAGGACAGCATCACGTATACCGGGCACTCGCTCCTGCACTCGTGGGTCGAGCTCGGAGCGCCCGGCGTTGGCTCGGGCGAATTGCACCAGGCGCTCTACCCCGTCGTCCAGACCAAGGACGACCACGTGATCGTCGGGAGCGAGCGCTGGTATCTGAACGAGGTCGCGTGTCGCAAGGCCGCGAAGGCGAAGCGAGCCAAGTAGGAGGCGGGGCCACCGGCGCGGACCTGGCCGGGATTCCCACGGGAATCGCGAGCCATGCGCGGCGGTTGGGAGATCATCCCGTGATGAACAAGACGAGCGGCGTGCGTGTCTGGATCCTGGCGGTGCTCACCGCGTGCGGCGCCTCGCAAGGCGGCTCGACGGAAGAGCCCCCGGCGCCGGCGCATCAGCACGAGTCGACCGCCACCCCCAAGCCGCGCCAGATCGATGACACGCTGGTCGGCGTGATCGACCAGCCCGCTCCGCCGTTCGAGGTCTCCCAGTGGTTCAACTCGGCGCCGCTCACGCTCGACGAGCTACGCGGCAAGGTCGTGTTCGTGCGCTGGTTCATGGGGCCGTCGTGCCCGTTCTGCAGCGCCACTGCCCCGACGCTGCGCGCCCTCCACGAGCGCTACGCCGCGCAGGGCCTCGCGGTGATCGGCATGTATCACCACAAGGAAAAGACGCCGCTCGATCCGGACCAGGTCGCAGGGTGGGTCAAGCATTTCGGCTACCAGTTCCCCGTCGCGATCGACAAGGACTGGGTCACGCTGCGCCGGTGGTGGCTCGACGGCCACGAGCGCTCCTACACGAGCGTCAGCTTCTTGATCGACAAGGCCGGCATCGTCCGCCGCGTCCATCTCGGCGGCACGATCGCGCCCGAGGGCGACGATATCGACGCGATCAGGGCCGACGTCGAGCGCTTGCTCGCGCAGTAGGCCCATCGCTGCATGGCGTGAGTCAGTCCGCGGCGCAGCAGATCTCCAGGGTGCTGGTCGAGAAGACAGTCCAGGTGCCGGAGGTCGGCGACTCGTACTCCATGCGGGACGGCCCGTCACAGCAGTTCTCGAATCCGTACACGTCCACGGTGTGCACGCCCGCGCCGAGCGAGACACTCCCCTCGAGGTACTGGCTCGGATCGTCGAACCGACCATCCCACCACATATCGGTGGCCCGGAAGGCGATGGCCTCGCCGTCGACGAGGAGCGTGCCGCCGAGGCCGAAGTCGGCGCCGATGCGGAACCGCCAGGTCCCGGCGTCCGCCTCCCTCACCAGGAAGGTCGCCCTGACGTGGTAGCCGATCTCGCGGTCGGTGCCCTGGAACACCAGTTGATTGCTGAGGTCCGTCAAGGTGGCGAGGGTGGTGGAGCCGTAGCCGGGCGCGTCCGCCGGTGCGCCGTGGAACGCCGCGACGGCTGCCTCGCTGCTCTGCGGGATCACGCCCGCGGTATAGGGCCGGGTCTCGTAGCGGAAGGCGCCGGGCACGCAGATCGCGGCGCAGACCCCATCCTGGCACGACGCGCCGTCGCAGCACGGCACCGTGGCGTCGCAGGGGGCGCCGGCGGGCAGGCACCCGCCCCCCTGGCAGGTCGGGTCGTCCACTGCGACGTAGTCGCCCGCGTGGGCCGCGTGCGCGTTGATGCACGCGTGCTCGGAGACCTCGAGGATCCTGTACTGGTGCCCGCCGGCGTGGGTCCGGTGGCAGATCGTGACCTTGCCGTCCGCGGCGAAATAGCGGCACTGCGCGGCGGTGAGCCCGGCGTGGGTCGAGCCGATATCCTCGTCCGCCGGCGCGGCGGAGCCGGGGGCGCATCCGCCGAGGAAGCCGGAGATGGCTCCGCCGACCAGCCACGCGAGACGTGCGGTTTTGCGTCGAATCGACATCTGCATGAGATCTCCTCTGAATTCGTGTGATGGGGATGCCGCAGTAGCCGGGGCCGAGGAGTCCGAAACCACCGGATCTCCGGTGGTAACGTGGGAGAAACGCAGCGCAGTCGCCTGTGAGGCGTGTGAGCGTCACGCGAAAAGATTGCATAACTCGATCAAGCAAGTTGCATTCCCGGGCGCTGACGAGCACCCGCATGCTCGCGCTCATCGGGAGAGCCAGGTCGGGAGAGTTCAGGACCGGGGTGGGGAGATCCAGACCGGGGTCGAGATGAAGCTGTGGCTCGCGAAGTGCGCCAGCAGGCCCGTGTAGATCGCCGGGAACGCGAACGTGCCGTTGCCCCGGATGATGCCTCCGGATCACGCAACCGGGGGAGGGTAGCGGCTTGCTATCTCGATACTGAATTTGTACATTCGGATTCCAATGAAGAAAAACAAGACCAAGTTGCAGTTGAAGAAAGATACGATTCGCGTACTGCGTCACAGCGAGTTGACAGACATCAACGGTGCTACCTGCCTGGAGCTCACCCTGGTCGGCACGCAGTGCGTGGCCCTGGTCAACGGGGGAACTCCGGACCGGGAGTAGTTCCTGGAGGGCAGCGCGCGTGGGCGCCGTGATATGCAGGCGCGCATGGAGCGCGCGCTTGGCGACGAGGAGCTGTGGACCGCGTTCGCGGCGGGGACGCTGCCGGCGGCGACGTGGACCCACCGCGCGCACCTCCGCGTCGCGTGGATGTTCCTCCGGCGCTATTCGCTCGACGAGGCGCATGTCCTCCTGCGCGTCGGCATCATCCGGCTCAACGCGGCCCACGGCCTCGTCGAGACGCCGGCGCGCGGCTATCACGACACGCTGACCCGGCTCTGGTTATCGCTGGTCGCTGCGGCGATGCGAACCACCGACGCCCCCACCTCCGATGCGTTCGTCGACGCGTGCGCCGGCGCGCTCGGCAAGGACGCCGCGCTCCGGCACTACTCGCGGGAGCGCCTCACCAGCGTCCGCGCGCGTGCGATCTTCATCGAGCCCGACGTCCTGCCGCTCGACGTCCTGCCGCTGCCCGAGGCATAAGTCAACCCGGGCCGGGTCCGCGCGTGAGAGTGCGTGCTCACCGCGCGTCGGTGGGCGGGTGCTCTGCGAACCACTGCGCGATGCCGGGCATCTCGGGCTCGAATACCCCGTTCGTGAAGTTGAGCATGCCGGCCCGCTGATCGCTGCGGTTCTCGAAGTCGTGGGTCACGCCGCCCGGGATCAGCACGAATGATCCGGCAGGCGCGTCCATCCACTCGTCGCCGACCAGGATGCTCATCGTCCCCTCGATGACGAAGAAGACGTCGTCCTCGGGATGCGAGTGGGCGCCGGGGCCGGTGGTGTTCGCTTCGAGCCACCACTCGGAGATGGAGTACGCCTCCGCGGTCTCCGCTCCATCGGCCTTGAAGGCCGCCGAGATGCGGCCCATCGGGTACTGTCGGCCGCCGCGGGGCGCGAGGACGATTGGCTTGCGAGGTGTGCTCATGGGGCGGTTGTATCAAGCCGATTGCGCTGGCAGGCGGATCCGTTCACGCGCAGCGCGCGATACACCGACACGAAGGTGGGCAGGCCCCGGTAGCCGCGTGCGCGACGCCGGACACCTGCACCTGCCCGATCGGGAAGTACCCGAGCGGCGTGCCGCGCCTCAGCGGCTCGTCAGCGTCATCACGCTGGACTTGCGCAGGGCGAGCTGCTCCAGCTCGATCTCGGTCCGGAGCTCGAGCCGGGCTTGCGTCGGCGGGACGCGCGTCAGATCGAACGAGATCTCGCCGGTGCCGGTGGCCGCCAGCCGGAGGTCTCCGGGCAGGTTGTCCTTGCCCTGTTGCTTCAGCGTGACCTTGATCTTGCCGCGCGTGCCGTCGAGCTCGACGAGCTCGTGCGAGGCCTGCTGCTGGATCGTCACCTGCCCGACCTGCGCCGTGAGGGTCGTGTTCCACCGGGCGCCCACGCCGAGCGGCTCCTCGGGCAGCGGTTGCATGGCCTGGTTCAGCGCCGAGCGCAGGCCCTCCATGCTCTCCCGGAGCACGGGCCCTGCGCCCGGCGCGACGGTGATGTCGGACTCCTTCACGATCCCGCGGCTGGTATGGACGACGTGCCCCTTCGTGCCCACGAGCGCTCCGAGCATGCTGTTCATCTGGGCCACGACGTCCGGCTTCGTGGTCCTGTCCTCGACGACCTCGACCTTGCGGTACACGTACTCGTAGCGGATGTCGCCGCCGGGGGCGACGCCGGTGACCACGAGCTCGATCGTCATCCGGACGGCGGGGCCCTGCTCGAGGGGCGGCAGCTTCCCTCGCGCCCCTCTCGCCGAGGCTTCCTGCGACGTCATCACGAGGGTGTGTTTGGCGCCCTTGGCCGGCGTGAAGCGAAGCGGGCGGAGCGTGCCCTTGCCTGCCGTGACGAGCTTGACGGTCGGGGCCGGCGGCGCATCGGCAGCCGCGGGCCGGGCGGCGGCGAGGACGAGGACCAGCGCGACGAGTAGCTGCATCATGC
>DATHUW010000056.1:0-18987 GCA_035461825.1 Gemmatimonadaceae bacterium | reverse complement strand
CCTCGCCGCTCGCGCGGCTGCGGACCGGGCGCGCGCCTCCCGAACGCCGGATTGCGCAGCCAGTCCGGCAGCAGCGCCCACTGCTCGGCCGTCAACACGCCTTCGGCCGCCCGGACGGCGGCCACGTAGTCCTCCCGCGCGCGCTGTAGCGTCGGCTGGACCGTCGGGAACAGGGTGCGGAGCTCCGCGTTCTCACCCGCCGAGTCGACGACCGCCTGCAGCCGCGTGGCGATCGAGTCCACTCTCACGAACAGCGAGTCGGAGATCGCCTTCAGCGACATGACCTGCGCGTCCGTGAGTCCGAGCGAGTCGCGACGCTCGAGAATCGGCCCGATCGGATCCGGCGCGACGCGCTCGACCAGCATGCGCGCGTTCAGGTCTCGAGTGGCGGGGCCGCCCAGCCGCGCGCGTCCTAACGCGCCCATCAGCATCTCGCGCTGCCGGTCCGGGCCCACCTGCAACCGCATCTGAAGCCCGATCTGGAAGGGATTCCGGATGGCCGTCCGCGCGCCGCGGGTATCGCCGAACCGCTCGTTCACCTCGTAGAGGTAGCGGTTGGACACCGGATCGAACCCGCGCACGTACAGCAGGGTCGCATCAGCCCGGCTCGGTTGGCCCCATCCCCGCAGGCCATCCCCGCCGTGCAACAGCAGATCCAGGCCGGCGAGCGGATTCACGAGTGCAACCATGAAGGTTAGGCGACGCCCGAGCGTGCCGCCGAAGTCCGGCCGGACGTTGAACTGCAGGTCGAGCGACGGCGTCCATGCCCCCGCGCACGAGTTGCGCGCCGCGATGCGGCCCATCTGGTCGAGGAGGCACTCGCGAGCGGCTCCCGGCGCTCCGGCGAGCAGGCGCGCCATGCCGTTCGCGATCGCCGTGTCGGGCGCTGACGCAGGATCGAAAACGAACGCGCGGTCGTTGCGCGCGCCGTCTCCGTTGATGTCGCCGCCCACCCGCGGCGTGTACGGCGTGCCTGACGACACGCGCACCACGGAGGTGACGTCGAGCCACGGCCTGACGAACCAGCTCATCGAGCCGGAAAGCGCGTGTCGCCGCTCCAGGTCGCTCCGGCCCCACTCCACCGCGTTCGGGTCGCCCGCGGTGGTCGACGAACCGACGCCGAACCCGAATCCGCCAAAGCCACCCCCTCCACGGCTCCCGCTCGCGGCGAACGCCGTCTGGTCTCGCGAGCGTGTGTGCGTGTACGACAAGGTCCAGAGGAGGCTCTGCCACGCGATGCCATTCACGCCGAGCGTGACCTGGGTGGTGCGCGACTCGAGGTCCGAGCGCATGTCGAGCACCTGGGCGAACTCCGGATGCTCCCGCGAGGCGAGCACGCTCGTCGCGCCGGTCGACGCATCGATGCTCGACGACGGCGCGAACACCGGGCGCCCGCCCTCCGCCTCGAGCACGAACGCCGGATCGTCGCGCAGATTCAGGTCCCGCACGCCGTAGAGGTTCATGCCGAACGCATAGGACGCGTCGACATTCACCCCGAAGCGGCCGATCCGCCGCGTGACGCCGAGCGAGCCTCGCCAGGCGCGCGGCGCGCCGAAGCTCGGATCGAACACGGTCACCACCGGCCGGCGGGTCGCGACCGGGGCGCCGCCGCTCCCATCCGCGCAGCTTGCCGGAATCGCCGATGGGTCGAGTAGATAGGCGGACCAGTCCGGTGCCGGCACCGCCGGGCCGATGCACACCAGCCGCTGCTCGTCCGCCGGGAGGCCGGTCGCGTCGAGGGCCGAGCTGAAGAGCTGCGTGGGGGTGCGGCCGCGGAACTCGCCGATGCCGCCGCGCAGCACGGTGAGATTGCTCCCCGCGCCGAGTTGGAACGCCTGCGCGCCTCCGCGCCCACCGCCCCGGACGCCGCCGCGGCCGCCCATCCCGCGTGCCGGCCCGCCGCCGTCAGGCACCGACCCCGTGCCGAGGATCCAGGTGAACCCGAGCCGCGGACTGACATGGACCTCGGACGGAATCTCGTCGGTCCGTCGTCCGAAGATCGCGTCGATCTGCGGGTTGTAGGCGGGCGTCTCCATGAAGCGCGAGTGTTCGAGCCGCGCGCCGTACGTCATCTGCAACGCCTGGCTCGCCCGCCACGTGTCGCCGAGGTACAGCGCGGCGTTGAGCATCGCGCCTTCGCGCTCCGCCGGAGCGAGCGTTCGAGTGAACGACGCCGGCGTGCCCGCCTCGAAGGCCTCCAGCGAGTTGAACGTGAAGCTCCCGAATCGGTCGCTGCTGTTCATCGTCGTGAAGCGCGAGTAGTTCAGCAGCCCGCCGAGCTTGTAGCGGTGGCCGTTGAATCCGAGCAGCGAGAGCTCGTTGGTGACCTCGAGCTGCGAGCTCGTGCCGTCCGTCGGCAGCGCGGGATTCCCGCCGAAGGCCAGCGACGAGACGCCGATCGAGCCGTCCGCCAGCTCCGAGCTCACCCGCACCCGACCCTCCGGGATCAGCAGATAGGGATCCCCGCGACGCTCGTCGTACCCGAACGACGCGCGCAGCTCGTTGAGGAACGTGCCGAGCACCGACGAGAGGGTCACCATGCCCCCCGCGCCCTGGCTCGACTGCTCACCCCCGTAGCTCGGCACCGTCAGCGCGCTCGTACGGAAACCGTTCTGCACGGAGCCCTGGAGGTTGCCGCGCAGCATCAGCGAGTGGTTCTCGTCGAGCTGCACGTCCACCCGCGTGATGACCGAGCCGTTGTCGGTCAGGCGGTCGTCAGGCACGGCGGCGACGGACGGCGGCAGCCCGAACGTCTCGAGCGCGCTCAGGAACCGCGCGACCGAGTCGGGAGCGGCGCCCAGCCGGTCGAGCGTGAGGGCATCCACGCCGAGGATCGATTGCAGCGGGTTCAGCCGCCGCCGCACCTGGCCCGACGCGAACCAGAAGGCGCGGTTCGGCGCGATCGGGCCGCCCAGACCGCCCGAGAGCTGATGCTGCGTGTAGCCCTGGCTGAACGTCCCCTCCGCTTGTTCGTCGCTCCACTGCAGGCTGGGATCGCGCAACGAATAACTGAAGGAGCCGGCGACGTCGTTCGTCCCGCCCCGCGTCGTCGTCTGGATCATGCCGCCGGTGAACTGGCCGCGAGCCACGTCGTAGGTGTTGGTCACCACCCGCGTGTTGCGAACGGCCTCGGCCGGCACCGTACCGGCCTCGAAGGTGAGCCCGTCGAGCGTCACCAGGTTCTGATCGGGACGCTGTCCGGCGATCGAAAACCCCGCCGCCGTCGTGTCCGTCGCATCGAGGCCGACGACGCCCGGCGCCAGCAGCGCGATGGCGTTAGGGTCGCTGGGATCGACCGGCAGCCGCTGCAGCTGGTCGCCGGTCAACGTCCGCCCCGTCGATCCCGGAGTCGGCCGCTCGTCGGCTCCCGGGCGCGGCATCCGCGTCGCCTGCACCGTCACGGCCTCGAGCTGTGCCGGCGCCGCCGACAGCGTGAAGTTCGCCATGAGCCGGTCTTCATCCGCGACTCTCGCGATCGTGCGCTCCTGCGGCGCCATGCCGAGGAACCGCACGACGATCCGATACTGCCCGCCGCCATCCGGAAACAGCAGGGTGAACTGTCCCTTGTCGTTCGTCGTCTTGCTGCGCGTGATGCCGGTTTCGATCGACGTCACCTGCACGGTCGCGCCCGACAGCGGGAGATCGCCCGGACCCAGCACGGTGCCGGCGATGATGTCGGTGCTGGAGCCGAGCTGGGCGGCAGCGGCATGTGGCCACGCCACGAGCAGCGCGACGACCAGCGCGCACGCGAGCGCGCGAGCGCCGTGGGCGACAGCGCGAAGGAGCCTGGAGGAGCCGTCGACGATGTGCGGCATGCTGGCTGCAAGGAGGATGCGTCCGTGTGAACGCCGGTGGACGCGTGGAGCGGGCATTCGTTAAGGCACACCGCGAGCCGCGGAGTCACACCACACGTCGCCTGCGTCATTACGAACTCGGGGCTTCCGTCGTTGCGCCGCCGAGCGCCCGGTGGCACTGTGGTGTGCGCGCCGCGCTTCGCGGACGTCTCAGGGATGGCCGCCGTCACGCACACCGTTTCGGGGAGAGCACATGCGCACCGCCACCTGCCTCCTGCTCGCGCTCGTCGTCATCCAGCCGCTGCGCGCACAGGAGCCGGACTCCACCCAGCGACCCCGCGGGCGACGGATTGGCGTCCCGAAGCAGCTCGGCCCGTTCACACTGGCGCGGCAGCAGCGATACGACGACCCGGCGGCGGGGACGATGTTCCGCTACCTCGCACCCGATACCGTACCGGTGGACGTGTTCATCTACCCGGGCCCTGGCTTCGACGACGCCTGCTCGGCTGAGTGTGCGGCGAACGTGCTCGAGTCGGAGACGAAGGGGTTTCGCGACGGCTTCGGGACGATGATCGCGCGTCGCTACGTGGACTCGATCGCCGTGACGGCGGAGGACACGCTGCGTCCAGGCTCCGGTGCCGAGTGGAGGATGGGACGGGCGCTCCACATGCGCGTGGTGCGCGACGGCCAGGTGCTTCGCTCGGACTTCGTGCTGTGGTACGCACCGACCTATCGAGTGAAGCTTCGCGCCACCTATCCCGATCGGGAGCCAATCCGCGCGTATGTGCGTTTCTTCACCGACTCCCTGCTCGGCGCGATCGCCCAGGAGTCACGGGTGGCGAAGGAAGGCACGAAGGATCCGTGAGCGATCCCTTGCCACGTGGCGGCCTTCAGTAGGAGGTCTCGCGGTGCGGCGCCCGCGCCCGGCAACGTGCGATCGCTCATTTCCCCCGAGCGGTGCA
The DNA here is from genome assembly GCA_035461825.1 of Gemmatimonadaceae bacterium. GTDB lineage: Bacteria > Gemmatimonadota > Gemmatimonadetes > Gemmatimonadales > Gemmatimonadaceae > JALZIF01. The sequence continues at coordinate 14,231 of DATHUW010000056.1, read as the reverse complement.
GCGATTAGCCTGCAGGGCATGACGTCCTCCTTCATTCGCCGGCCGTCCCGCCACTCGGTCTCCACGGCCGCCTCGGTGGCGGCGATCGTCGCATCCCTTGCGTGCGCCCCCGCGTCAGGCACGGTCGAGCAGGCGGACGGCGCGGCAACCGAGAGTGCGACCCGCGATACGCTTGCGGTCACCGAACGGCCCCGGCCGACCGCCCCGCCGGCCGTCGTCGACACACCGCCGGTGGTTCGGCCACCGGACACGCTTGCCGGCACCAGCTCGAGCGTCGTCGCGCCGGACAGTGCGGCGTCCGCGGATTCGGTCGAGCGGCTTCCGCCGCTGCCGCTGATCGCCGGGCGGTCGAGGCGCGACAGCATCTCGCTGCGGGCGGCCATGCGCGCGGGCCGGACGAACGACGCGTGGCCCGTGGCCGGTCCGCCGGCGCGCCCCGGCGCGATCCTCCCGCACCGGCGCATCGTGGCCTTCTACGGCAACCCGCTCTCCCGGCGGATGGGGATCCTCGGAGAGCTCGACGCGCCCCACATGCTGGCGAAGCTCGATACCGTCGTCAGGCAGTGGCGCGAGGCCGACCCTGCCACCCCGGTGCAGCCGGCGCTCCACCTGGTGGCGATGGTCGCGCAGGCCGACGCCGGCCGCGACGGCAAGTACCGGCTCAAGATGGCCGACACGCTCATCGAGCGCGTCGCCGAGTGGGCCGCGACGCGCGACGCGCTGGTGTTTCTCGACCTGCAGGTCGGCACGAGCACGATCCAGGCGGAGCTCCCGCGATTCCAGAAGTTCCTCGCGCTCCCGAACGTCCACATCGGGATCGACCCGGAGTTCTCGATGAAGCGCGGGCATGCCCCGGGGACGCGCGTCGGGACCTACGACGCCGCCGACATCAACTGGGTCGTGGAATACCTCGCGGGCATCGTGGACGAGCACCAGCTGCCACCCAAGGTGCTGGTGGTGCACCGCTTCACGCGTCCGATGGTGACGAACGCCGCGAAGATCCGGCTCGATCCGCGCGTGCAGATCGTCATGCACATGGACGGCTGGGGTGCGCCGTTCCTCAAGTTCGACTCGTACCGCGAGTACGTGCAGGCCGAGCCGGTGCAGTTCACGGGCTTCAAGATCTTCTACAAGAACGACACGAAGCGCGGGCACCCGCTCCTCACGCCGGCGGAGGTCCTCGCCCTCGAGCCGACGCCGATGTACATCCAGTACCAGTAAACTGACGGGAAACGGGAAACGGGAACGGGAAACGGATGCGATCTGCCGTTCGCCCTACCCGTTCTGGCCTCACGGCCGCTTCGCGGTCCGCCCGATGATGATCGTGATGTTGTCGGTTCCGCCGGCGTCGAGCGCGTCCTGCAGCAGCGCCTCGCACCCCTCGCGCGCCGAGGGCATCGCGAGCAGCCGCTCGCGGATACGCTCGTCAGGCACGTGCTTCGTCAGCCCGTCGGAGCACAGCAGCCCGACGTCCCCCCATTGCTGGTCGAAGCGCGTCACCACCGGCACGGACTCGGGGCCGCCGATCGAGCTCGAGAGCACGTGCTCCCACCGCGTCCCCGCCGCGTCGACGCGCGTGAGGATCCCCTGGTCGATGAGCACCTGCGCCATCGTCTGGTCCCGTGACAGCTGCGCCAGGCGTTCATCGCGCAGCAGGTACGCCCGGCTGTCCCCCACCTGTAGTAGATAGGCGCGCGGCCACACGCCGAGCCAGAGCGTGAGGGTCGAGGCCATGCCCTCGTGGGCGGGATCATCCTCCGCTCGCTGCTGCAACTCCGAATGGCAGTGCAGCGCGGCATCCTCGAGGCCGGCCAGAAACGCGGTCTCGTCGGCGGTGTTCGAGGAGTAGTAGCACTGCAGGCTGTGCGTCACGTAATGCGTCACCCCCTCCAGCGCCCACCGGCTGGCATCGCTGCCGTGCGGGCCGCCGCCCACCCCGTCCGCAACCATCGCTAGGAATGCGAGCCGCTCCGTGTCGCCGAACTCCTGCGAGCTCGGGAGGCTCGTCATGTGGACCTGCACCTTCTTGTGCAGCGAGGCGATCAGGAAGTGATCTTCGTTGACCTCGCGCAGCTTGCCGCGGTGCGTCAGGCCGTGGACGTCGATCTCGTCGTCGCGCGGTTTGCGGCTGGCGGGGTCGCCGGTCATGGGAGCGGGGGCCGTCATGTGCGGGAATGTAGAGCCCACGGGCGCCTTTCGGCCAGCACCGCCCAGCCCGCAAGCGGCGCGGGTGCCCGCCCCCCTACCCGTCCGCGACGTCCAGATCGCTCTGGGCCGCCGCAGATCCGTCATCGCCGACTCGAGCATCGCGACCCGCCGGTCAGCTCCCCTGGCGAACCGCGAGCTTGGCGGCGCTCCGCAGTCCTGCGCTGAGGCGCTCCGTGGCTAGGCGGGTCCCGGAACGATCAGCACCGGGCCCGTGCCGTTGCGGAGAAGGAACTCCGGCACGCCGCCGACGAGAGGACCACGCGTGCCGCTCGCGCCGTGCCGCCCGACGACCGTCAGTCCGGCCCCGAAGCGCGTGATGGCCGACAGCACCTCGAATCCCGCGTCGCCGAACGCGACGTGCACCAACGGATCCGGTACACCCGCCGCCGTCGCCTCCCGCTCGACCCACTCCGTGGCGCGGGCGCGAAACTGGTCCTCGACCCGCAGGCGCTCGCCTGGAGATGCCCCGATCAGTGCCGCCCCGTGCTGCAGGGGATTCACGACGTGCATCGCGACGACGCTCGCCCCGAGGCGCCGCTGGAGGCGCGCGCCCCAGGCCAGTACGTCCCGATGCGCCTCCGATTCGTCGAGCGCCAGCAGCACGCGCCGGGGCGACTCCTGCCGGAGCCCGCGCGCCAGGAGCACCGCCATCGGCGTTCGCCGCACCACGCGCTCGGCAGTGCTGCCGATCAGCTTCCAGACGCCGGGCCGCTCGCCGTGCGGGCCCACGACCACGAGCCCCGCCTGACGCTCGGTCGCCGCCGCAACCAGCCCCTCGTCGGGCCGGCCCATGCGCACCTCCGTCTGCACCCGCACCGCCCCGAGCGAACCCGCGAGCTTCGCGAGCCGCGCTTCAGCCCCGCGACGCGCGTCCTCGATGAGGTGATCGTTCGGCGGGTACAGCCCGCGGAGAAATTCCGGGGGCTCCGGGACGAACACCGAATGCACCAGCACCAGCTCGGCGTCGGCGAAGTGACGTGCGACCCAGTGGACCGCGGCGAGCGAGGGCTCGCCGAAGTCGACGCCAATGACGATGCGGTCATTGCTCATGCGTGGGCTACCTGACGATTCGAGGATGCGCGCCTCGTGGAACGGGGATCACCGGCGCGGACACTCGGTGCCGCAGTGCGCGCGAACGAGCTGGTCCAGAAGCGCAAGATACTGCTGGTGCGACACGCCCCGCCGCCCGCGCTGGGGCGCCGTCTTGTGCGCCACCACGAGATCGAGCGCCGGCAGAACGGTGATGTGCTGCCCGACCGCCCCGAGTCCGCTGTAGCCGCCCGCGTACGGTCCGCTGTTCCACTCGCCATCCCAGATCCACCACAGGTAGCCATACCCGAACGGGCCGCGCCGGTGGCGGTCGGGATTCATCTCCCAGACGCGCGTCACGGGCCGCGTGGTCTCGCGCACCCAGTCACCCGGGACGATCTGCCGCCCGTTCCAGTTGCCCTCGCGGAGCATCAGGTATCCGATGCGCGCCATGTCGCGCGTGGACAGGTGCATGTGATAGGCGAGATACCGCGAGCGCGTGCTGTCCCCGTTCTTCCGATGGATCGCGCGGTTCCAATCCTGGAAGCCGATGGGGCGCGCGAGATCGGTCTCCAGCGCGTCGAAGATGTTCCGCCCGGTCTCCTGCTCGAAGATGTAGCCGATCGCGTTGAAGTCCCAGTTGCTGTACAGCTGATAGGTGCCGGGCTGCTGCGAGCCACGCGGCGGCGCCGACGCCAGGTCGTCGCCCGCGTTCGAGGCCGGGTGATACACGCCGGATCGCGACGTGATGAGGTGACGCGCCGTCGCCTGCTTCTCCTGCGGCGTGAGGCCCTGATGATCGTCGATGCCCATCTGCTCGAGCGTCTTGTCGAGGTCGACCTTGCCGCTCGCGACGTAGTTCCCGAACAGCATGGAGAGGATGCTCTTTCGCACGGAGGCCAGATAGCTCAGCGTGTCGAGGTCGCCCCACGCGAACACGACGCGCCCGCCCACCACCGCCATGAAGCCCGTCGACGGCATGGTGTCGAGCATCGCGCGGACGCTGTCGAGCCCCACGCTGGACCAGCCGGCCGCCTCGGGACTCGCGTGGCGTTCCCATTCCGCCCCGGGAAAGACGGCGGTGTTGGCGCTGGTCTCCGCGCGCGGGGCCGCGACATCGGTGGATGTCGCGCTCGCGCACGAGAGCGACACCAGCGCCGCGAGGGCGAGGGGCAGCGTTCGCCACGTCGAACGGGCGAACCGGAAGCGCGAAGCCGAACGAGGAGCGGTCATGGGGTCCATCGGGGGTATGAGGTCCAATGGGCGGCGTGAGGCGCCGCCCGTGCCGTTGCCTATCGCCGCGGAATGAGGAGCCTGCCGGGCAGCTTCCACGTGAGCGAACCACCGTCCACGACCGCGACGCCATTGACGAGCACCAGCTCGATTCCCTCGGGGTACTGGTGCGGCTCGAAGAAGGTGGCCTTGTCGCGCAGCCGCTCGAGATCGAACACCACGACGTCGGCCGCCAATCCCTCGCGCAGCAGGCCGCGATCCTTCAGGCCCATGATCTGCGCCGGCAGCGACGTCATGGAGCGGATCGCATCCTCCACCGACAGGGCGCCGCGCTCGATCGCGTAGTGGCGAATCTTCCGCGGGAAGGTGCCGTAGAAGCGGGCGTGCGTGGACGGGCCGTCGTCAGGCAGCGCGATGCCGGCATCTGACGCCGTCGCCACCCACGGCTGCGCCGCGTACTGCTCCATGTCGCGCTCGTGCATCGAGAACCCGCGCATGCGGCCGCCGCCGGGACGGTCGGTGCGGCCCTCGAGCTGAAGCGCGATCGCCGTCTCCACGGGCGAGGCCTGTCGCGCCGCCGCCACCTCGGCCAGGCTCTTGCCGACCTTCGCGGCGTCGGGATACTCGAAGATCACGACGTGCTCCGGCCCGCCGCGTCGCGCGATCTCGTGCGTGATGTCCCGGCGCAGGCGCGCCGCCGCCGCCGAATCGGCGAGCACGGCACGGAGCGCCGCGGCGAAGTCGCGGCCGCCCGGCCGCCGCCCGTCCCCCACCGTTCCGGTGCCTAACGCCCACCCCGGGATCAGGACCGTGTTGCCGTCCGTCCCGCTCGTGGAGTACGTGTACTGGTCGGCCCACACGTCCACGCCGCGCGCGCGCGCCCGCTCGATCAGCTGGATCGCCGCGCCGCTCGAACCCCAGTAGTGGAGCCCCTTCACCTTGATGTGCGAGGCAACCACCGTCGCGCCCGTCCGCTCGCCCACCTCGATCGTCTCGCGAATCGCGTCCAGCAGCGTCGGCGGACCCGCCGAGTCTTGGCTCGGCCAATACCACATGGGATCCGTTCCCTCGGCGCGCTGGTGCGAGATGTACACGCCGCCGAACGGCACGATCGCCCGCGCCACCTCTACGACCTCCTCGGTCGTGCTGAACCGGCCCGGTACGTACTCGAGCCCCGCCGACATGCCGACCGCACCTTCCGTCATGGCCTGCCTGACGACCTCGCGCATCCGCGCGACTTCATCCGCGCGCGCCGGCCGCCGGAAATCATCCCCCATCACCTGCCGCCGCACCGTCCCGTGTCCGACGAGCAGCATCGTGTTGGGACCGATGCCATTCTGCTCGATGAACTCGCGCTGCTCGCGTATCGGCAGCGGCGAGCGGCCGTCGTGGTTCACGACGACGGTCGTCACTCCCTGCGCGACGAGGTTGGGCGCCGCGCGTCGCTTCGGATCTGTGTCCCGAAAGCCGCCCGACGCTCGCGCGCCGTCGTCCGCATGAGAGTGAATGTCGATGAACCCCGGCGCGACGAACTTCCCGCGCGCATCGACCCGGCGGGCGGCGCGCGCCCCGTCCAGTCGCCCGACCGCCATGATGCGCCCGCCGCGAATGCCGACGTCCGCGTAGAAGGCGGGGTTCCCCGTCCCGTCGAACACGCGCCCGCCGGCGATCAGGACGTCGAACGAATCGGCGCGTGCGGCCGGAGCCGGCTGCGAGGAAAGCGCCGCCGGTGCGGCGAGCGAAAGGGCGATGACGAGATGGCGGGCGAAACGCATCGGCGAGGGGCTGAGTGAGTCGGGGAGGGCGCCAACGGCACCGAGCAAAGTACGAAGTTGCGCGCGCGGATGTTGACCGGATGGCGACTCGCGATCACCCGCCCCGCGTGAGCACGATCGCCGCGAGCACCACCACCACGCCGAGCAGCGCGTTCGCGCGCGCGATCAGCGCCGCCCGGCGGCGAAGGCGCATGGCCTCGCTCGTGCCCGGCGCCGTTCGCACCGCGGCCGGGCCGAGCCAGAAGTCGTGCGCCGCGCTCACGCCGATCATCGCGGTGACGGCTACGAGCTTCACCGCGAGCGCGTGCCCGGTCACGGTCCGCCAGAACGCCGCGCTGCCAAACACGCCCTCCCAGTGCAGCCACCCACGGTAATGGAGATTGACGATGCCGGTGGCCACGAGGAGCACGATCGCGCCCCACCCGATGCCGCGAAACCGGATGCCGAGTGCGCGGAACAGCTCCTGGCGCAGTGCCGGCGGCTCCACCGCGCGGAGTGCCGGTGCGCCGACCGCGCCCAGGAACAGCATCCCACCGATCCATACCACCGCCGCAAGCACGTGGAGCGACACGTTCACATAGTAGAGCAGCGACATCAGTCCTCGACCACGATCTCCGGCTCGTGCTCCACCGTGAAATTCACGGAGCTGGCGACGTTGCACTTGTGATGGGCGTCGTCGTGCAGCGCCCGCGCACGCTCCGGATCGCCGCCCTTCGCGATCGTCACGCGAGGCCGGAGCAGCACGCGCCGAAATCCGCCCACGCCCTTCGGGTCCACGGGCATCCATCCTTCGGCGTGGTCCACGTAATCGGTGACGACGATCTTGTTCACCGCGCACGCGTGGAGATACCACAGCTGGTGACAGGCCGAGAGCGCGGCCACCAGCAGCTCCTCGGGGTTCCACCGGGCCGGATCGCCGCGAAAGGCCGGGTCCGAGGAACCGGGAATCGGCGGCTTGTCCGGCACGTCCGACGAGATCTCGTGCGAGCGCTCGTACGCTCGATAGGCCGACGTGCCGGTGCCGATGTTCCCGGTCCACTCGATCGTTATGGCGTAATGATGCTCATTGTCCATGAGGACTCCGGTGGAAAGTAGGGATGCGCGCGACGGCGTGATCACGGCCGGCGTGACTCCGCGGCGAGGATGTCGCGCACACGGCGTTCGGGCGCCAGCACGCCCGCGATCAGCAGGCCCGAGACCAGCGCGATGGCCGTGAGGATGGTGCTGAACGCGGTCTCGACGCCGGCCAGCGCCTGCCGCTCGAGCAGCGAGGTCAGGCTGCGGAACCCCACGCTGCCCGGCACCAGCATCAGGATCCCCGGCACGAGCACCACCGCGGCCGGCCGGTGTCGCAGCCGCTCGTACGCAACGCTCGCCAGCGCCACCACGAACGCCCCCACGAACGCGCCGAGCTCCACGCCGAGCGCCTCGGCCCCCAGGCGTCCGCCCTGCACGCCGAGCGCGCCCGCCGCCACGATCCACGGCGCGTCGCGCGGCTCCGCCCGCAGGATGATCGTGAAGCACAGTGGCGCCGCGATCAGGGCAACCAGCGTCGCCCATCCGGGGAGCAGCTGCGGCTCCACCACCGGAACAGGACCGAACAGCGCGGCGCCCACCCGGTTGCCGAGCGCCACGCCGAAAGCGATGCCGAGAAACGTGATGAAGGCGCCGCTGAGCCGGGCCGTGCCTGACGCGAGATGCCGCGTGGCCAGCTCGGCCAGCGCCGTCGTCAGGGTGAGGCCCGGAATGAGCACGATCAGCCCTCCGAGCGTCGCCGTCAGCAGCGCGAACGGCATCGTGAGGTGCGCGAGAATCACGGCGGCCCCGCTCACCAGAAACGCGGCCAGGGGCTCGTACACGCGCGCGACCCGCGGCTGGAGCTGCGTCACCATGCTGAAGATGCCGAGGCCGAGGCCCAGCACCGCGGCCGCCGCGATCTCGCGCGCGCCGCCGCCCAGGAACTGGCACGCGGCGCCTGACGCGATGCCGAACGCCAGCATGGTGAGCACTCGTCCGTACGGCGGTCCCGTGTGCGCCAGGCCCGCGAGCGCCGAGGTGCCATCCTTCGGCGAGAGATCCCCGTGCGCGACGTCCATCGCGATCCGCTCCACCTCGGCCAGCTTTCCCAGGTTCACCTCGCCCGGCCGCACGCGGAGCATGTGCGTGCGCTGGCGCCCCAGCGGACCGAACGACGCCATGATCGAGGTCGGCGTCGAGAAGCACTGCGCGCCCTGGAGCCCGAGCCGGTGCGACATGGCCTCGAGCAGGTCCTCGAGGCGCTGCGCGGACTCGCCGTACATGTGCACGGCGCGCGCGAGCTCCAGCACGAAGCCGACGGCGACCGGATCGGGCTCGTCGTCGTGGGAGTGCCAGGCCGGCTCGCGCCGGATCGCCGCGTCGTCGCTCATGCGAGCGGAAAGATAGCGCGTCCGAGTCGGGGCCAGTCCCACCCATCCCAGGCCAGTGCCGGATCCTCCCACTGCGCGATCGCACGACATGGATTCGCGGACCCGCCGAACGCGTGGGGGCGCGCGCGACCCGCGCATCGCGAACCCCGCCGGCCGTGGGGCCGACCGGGATGCAACAGGCTTCGTCAGGCGCGCGGCAGGATCGGTCGCTGGAGCAGCACGATCGGCGGTCCCACCACCAGCACGTGCGCGATCAATACCAGCAGTGAGTTCATCGTGAGCAGCGGCCCGGGCGTGGCCCGCGTGAGCCGCAGCACGATCAACTGCATGGCGAGGAAGACGAACGCGCCGTAGCCGGCGCCGGCGACCACCGCCCCCACCGGTCCGGCCGTCAACCGGCGCAGCGCTTGGCTCCGCCCGAACAGCAGCGCCCAGACGGTGCTCCACCCGAGGGCCACGAGAAAGTGCAGCAGCACGCCGAGCGCGGCGGACCAGCCCATCGTCAGCGCGCCGCGGCCGAGCACCGCGACAGCGATGCCGCGGAAGATGCGGTCCGGCGTCGTAAGGCCGAGCACCCAGGAAAAAACGCCGACCACGTACAGGCCATCCAGGACGAACACGACGAGCGCGCTCAGGAGCACCCGCCTCGCAAGGCGGAGGAGGTCGCTACGGGCACCGGGGGCGGCGATCGACGTGGTGGAGGCGAACATCGTGGCAGCGGGCTGAGGGCGGTCGACGTGCGGCGGTCCGTGGCCAGGATGTCGCAGTCGACCCCGGCGGCCAGCGACCGCGCCTCCCGGAGTGACCAGGGGGCGCCGCACCGTGACGAAGCGTGACGCATACCCGTGCAAAGCGCGGCCGGCGCGCTCATAATTCGTCGTCGCCCTGGAGTCCCCTCTCGCCATGCATGCTCTGCCGGACATGCGACGCAACCTGGTGCGCTTCGGCGCGATCTTCGCCGCGTGGACGGCGTTCGGCCTCATCGTCGCCGCGCAGTCGTTCCTCCTCATGAGCGCGCGGGGGGAGGCGCGGCCGGCGTCGTCCGTCCTGCTCTCCGCGCTCTCCGGCGCGTGGATCTGGGCGGTCTTCACGCCGTTCGTGGTCGTGTTCGCCCGATGGTGCCGTCGCGAGCTCGAGCGGCGCGGTGGCGGCTGGCGCGCCTGGCTCCTCTTCATCGGCGCACACCTTACGGTTGCGGCCGCGGCCGTGCTGCTCGACACCGTGATCTGGTCCGCGATCCGACCGCTGATCGACGGAGTCGTGCTCCCGTGGCCGCGCGTGTTCGCTGGCGCGCTCCTGATCGGCACCGCCGGCTACGTCGCGATCGTGACGATCACCGAGGCGATGGACTATGCCTCACGATGGCGTGACCGGGACCGCGCGGCGCGCGAGCTCGCGACCGCGGCGACGACCTTGCGCCAGCAACTCGACGAAGCCCGTCTGCGCGCACTCGAGGCGCAGCTGCGGCCCCACTTCCTCTACAACACACTCAACGTCGCCGCGGAGCTGGTGCATGCCGACCCCGATGCGGCGGACGCCATGCTGACCGACCTCGGCATGCTGCTCCGCCGGTCGTACCTGGAGTCGCCACACCTCGTGCCGCTCGGCGACGAGATCCGGTTCGTGCGCGCGTACGGCGACATTCTCGCGCGCCGCTACCGCGACCGCGTGCGAGTCGCCATCGACGTGCCGGGCGAGCTCTCGGCGCATCCGGTTCCGGCGTTCCTGCTGCAGCCGCTCGTCGAGAACGCGTTCCGGCACGGCGTGGAGCGGCGCGAAGGCGCGAGTCTGGTCGACCTCACGGCGACGAAGCGCGACGGCGCGTTGCTGCTGCGCGTGAGCGATCGTGACGCAACCCCGCTTGCCGGGGTGCGGGAGATGGCGATGGACGAGGCGCTCGAGCATTTCGATGGGACCGGCCTCCGCAACACGCGCGACCGGCTCGCGCTTCTCTACGGCGGCGCGGCGGGACTCACCCTCGTGCGGACGAACGGCGCCGCGGTCGCCTCGATCTGGCTGCCGCTCGATCCGGCCGCGGCTCATGATCGCGTCGCCGCCACAGCGGATGGGGAGCCGCACGCGGCACTTCGGGAGGCATGACTGCAATGAGCGAAACCATGACGGCGCCGGTCTCGACGGGGCCGGAACCAGTCCTGCGGGTGCTCGTCGTGGACGACGAGCCGACGGCGCGACAGCGCATCGTCCGCCTGCTGCATACCATGGCGGGGGTGCGAGTGATCGGCGAGTGTGGGTCCGGCCGGGAGGCGCTGCAGGCGATTCCGTCGCTCACGCCCGACGTCGTGTTCCTGGACATTGCGATGCCGGGACTCGATGGGCTGGGACTCGCCAGGCGACTGGCGGCTGCACACGGGCCGCTCGTCGTGTTCGTGACCGCGTATGACGAGCACGCGCTCGAGGCGTTCCGCATCCACGCCACGGATTTCGTGATGAAGCCGGTGGACCGCGGGCGCCTGTTGGATGCGCTGGAGCACGCGCGCGTGACGGTGCGTCGCGCGCGGCTGGAGCGCGATGGGCCGGCGTCGAACGGCGCATCGCCGGGGAACGGCCTCTCGATGGCGCGGTTCGCCGTGCGCGACGGGAACCGCACGCACATCGTGCTCGTCTCGGACATCCTCTGGGTGGAGAGCTACGGGAACTACGCGCGGGTGTTCACGCCGGCCAGCAAGTACATCCATCGGTCGACCATGGCGAAGATCGCGGAGGAGCTGGCGCCGCACGGCTTCATGCGCATCCACCGGACGGTGATCGCCAACGCCGCGCGCATCGTCCAGCTGGAGCGCCGCGGCCGCGGCCAGTACTCGGCTCTGCTCGACACGGGAGTGCGGCTGCCGGTGAGCCGCACGTTCCGCTTCGAGCTCCACGCGCGGTGGGGCCTCCAGTCGTGAGGCAGAAAGCGCGCGACGCGGTGCTGAGGGTCGCCACCGCCTGGGAGGAGAGCGCGTAACGGGCGATGCAGGATCCGACGTACGCCACCGGCGAGCACCGCCGGTGGCGTTTTGTCGTCGCCGTCCGCCGAACGAGGTCGGCCATTGGCCCCGGTCCATCGCGTAAGGCTGGCACTCCGCGCTTCGCGAGAGCACCTTCGGGTCGCCGCTGTGCCGACTCCCGCCTGGAGGCGCGATGCACCAGCTCGTGACCGTGGACTGGCTCATCATCGGGCTGTACTTCGCGATCGTGTTCGGCGTCGCCATCTGGGTGACCCACCGCGAGATGGGGGGCACCGAGACATCGACCGACTACTTCCTCGCCGGGCGCAACGTGGGATGGTTCGTGGTGGGCGCCTCCCTGTTCGCGTCGAACATCGGTTCCGAGCACCTCGTCGGCCTCGCCGGAACGGGCGCCGCGCGCGGCGTCGCCGTCGCCCAGTTCGAGATCCTCGCCTCCCTGATCCTGCTGGTCCTGGGATGGGTGTTCGTCCCGTTCTACCTGAGGAGCGGCGTGTTCACGATGCCGGAGTTCCTGGAACGACGGTACTCGAACGGCGCCCGGTGGTACCTGGCGATCATCTCGATCATCGCCTACGTCCTGACGAAGATTTCCGTGACCATCGCCGCGGGCGGGATCGTGTTCGAGACGCTGATGGGGATCGACTTCTGGACCGGGGCGCTCGTGGTGGTCATCGCCACGGGTATCTACACCATCTTCGGCGGCTTGCGCGCGGTGCTCTACACGGACCTGCTGCAGATGTTCGTGCTCGTCGCGGGCGCGGTGACGGTGACGCTGATGGGATTGTCCGCGCTGGGCGGCTGGGACGCCATGGTACAGACGGCGGGGCCCGAGTTCATGAACGTGTGGAAGCCGGTCAGCGACCCGGACTTTCCGTGGACCGGCATCCTGCTGGGCGCGCCGATCCTCGGCGTCTGGTACTGGTGCACCGATCAGTTCATCGTGCAGCGGGTGCTGTCGGCGCGGGACCAGCATAACGCGCGGGCGGGCACGATCTTCGCCGCCTACCTGAAGCTGCTCCCGCTTTTCCTGTTCGTCATCCCCGGCGTGATCGCGTACTCGCTGGCGCAACGCGGGCAGCTCGAGCTGTCGAGTCCGGATCAAGCGCTTCCGGCGCTCGTCGGCACGCTGCTGCCCGCCGGCGCCCGCGGACTGGTGGTGGCCGGACTGCTCGCCGCGCTCATGAGCTCCCTCTCGTCCGTCTTCAACTCCTGCTCGACGCTCATCACCTGGGACGTCTACAAGCAGCTGCATCCCGAGGCGACCGAGGCGCGCCTCGTGTGGGTGGGCCGGGGCTCCACGCTGGTGCTGGTGGTGCTCGGCCTGATGTGGATCCCGTTCATGGCGAGCATCTCCGACCGGCTGTACCAGTATCTTCAGAGCGTGCAGGCGTACATCTCGCCGCCGATCGCCGCCGTCTTCCTGCTCGGCGTCCTGTGGCCGCGCGGCAACGCCAAGGGGGCGATGGCAGCGCTGCTGACGGGATTCGTGATCGGCATGGCGCGCCTGGTGCTGGAGCTCAACCGGACGGCCCTCGACGGCGTGCTCGCGGCATTCGCCGGCATCAACTTCCTGCACTTCGCGGTATTCCTGTTCACGATCTGCACGCTCGTGCTGCTGGTGGTGAGCCTGGCCACGGCTGCGCCGCCGGATGCGAAGGTGCGTGGCCTGACGTTCGCGACGGCGGGGCCGGCACAGGCAGGCGTTCGCCATCGCCCCGTCGACGTCGTACTGACCATCGGCGTCGCGGTTCTGGTGGCCGCGGAGTGGTGGTACTTCTCCGGATGACGAGATTCGCATGCGCTCATTGAGCCTCGGCCCCATCCAGGAGCGCCGGATCGAATCGGACCTCGGCGCGTGGACGCACAGCGAGTGCCGGCCCCCGAAACTCGCCGGGATGGTGGACCTGCTCTGGCACTTCCAGGGCCGGATGACGCTCCTGCGCGAGCGCCACTTTCCGAGTGGATTGCTCGGGCTCATCGTGCATCTCGGGCCGCGATACCGCGAGGTCGAGCCGCTGCCCAACGACACCTATCCGCTGGTGTCGATCGGCGGCCTGCAGACCTCGTCGTTTCTGATCGAGGCGCCGCCTGGCGAATGCTGCGTGTTGGGGGTCGAGCTGCACCCGGCCGGCGCCAGGGCGCTGCTCCGCATTCCGTTGTCGGAGATCACGGGCGCGACCGTGGATCTCGAGGATCTGGTGGGATCCGAGGCGCGCGAGCTCGCCGACCGCTGCGCACAGCCCCCCAGGGTCCGTGAGCGATTCCGGATCGTGGTCGACTGGATTGCGGCGCGTGCCCTGCGCGATGCGTCGCTCGATCCCGCCGTCACGTGGATGGCGGAGCGGCTCGCACGGAGCCACGGGGCGGTGCCCATCACCGCGCTGCAGGCGCGGATCGGGTACTCGCGCGCGCGGCTCGCGAACGCCTTTCGCGACCAGGTCGGCCTGACCCCCAAGCGTTATGCGCGCGTGCTGCGTTTCCGGCGCGCGCTGACGCTGCTCACGGAGGCACGGCTGCCGTTCTCCACCCTCGCGCTCACGGCCGGATACTACGATCAGCCGCACATGAACGCCGAGTTCAAGGAGTTCTCGGGTTTCACGCCGGGCGAG
>DATHUW010000055.1:0-12769 GCA_035461825.1 Gemmatimonadaceae bacterium | reverse complement strand
CGATGCCCCGACCCGGCATGAACGACACATGCGCCCGCGCGCCGGCGTAGCCGCCGAAGTGGTGGAGGAGCGTGTCCCCCTCCCACGTGGACCAATACCAGCCCAGGCCGTAGCCGAATCGCGGATACGGGCCGAAGTTCGACGAGAGCGACGCCTGCCGGCGGTGCGCCTCGCGCACGGCTCCCTCATCGAGAATCTGCCGGCCATCGACTCGGCCCGCGGCGAGTTGCGCCTCCAACCACCGCGCGAGATCGGCCGCGGTCGTGACCATGCCGCCCGCTGCATGCATCGTCGAATCCGTCTTCAGCTGCGGGATTCGCTCGCCGCCCTGATACGGTGCCGCGGGGTCCCAGGAGGCCGCCTCCGACATGTACGCCGACGTCCTCCGCATCCCTAACGGCTCGAACAGCACCGAGTCCAGCGTCCGCTGCCAGGGCGATCCGGTGACCCGCTCGAGCACCAGGCTCGCGACGACGTAGCCGAGGTTGTCGTAGCGGAATCCGGGGTCACGAGGCGTGCTGTGCGCGAGCAGCGCCACGAGGAGCTCCGGCGAGTGCTGCCCGGAGTACGCCGTCCGCCACACGACCGGCCGGTTGACGAACGAAATCGTGTGCGTGAGCAACCGGCGCATCGTCACGGAGTCGGCGACGAGCGGCGGAGGCAGCCGTAGCTCGGGGAGATAGCGCGTGATCGGCGCGTCCAGGTCGAGCCGCCCCTGCTCGGCGAGCACCGCGGCGGCCATCCCGGTGAAGGACTTCGTCGACGACGCGATGTAGTACGGCGTCTGCACGGTCGCCGGGAGCTTCGCTTCGGCATCGCGATACCCGGCGGCGCCGAGATACACCACCTCGCCATCGCGCACGACGGCCATGGTCATCCCCGGAATCCCGGGGATCTCGGACACCACGCGCTCGAGAAAGGCGGCGATGGTGTCCGCCGCCGGCGCACGGGGCTGGGCTGCGATCGCCTCGGCTGCCGCGCCGAGCCACGTCACCGCCGCGACGATCCCCAAGAGCACTCCTGCATGACGAGTTTGCTGCGCGATCGACTCCATTGTCGGCCTGCCGCGGTCGAGGTTCGGCGTCCCTGGGCCTCCCCAGAGACGACACCCAAGCTGCGCAGCGGAGCCGCCGCAGGTCTTGAACGGATGCAACCATCGAGCGGCAGACGACGCGGCTCACGCCGGGCGGGCAAGCTCGCGGTAGTGTCGCGGCGTCAGTCCAGTCGCGGATCGCATCACGCGCGTCAGGTGGCTCTGGTCAGCGAACCCGGCCGTGAAGGCGACGTCGGCGAGGGGGCGGCCGGCGTCGGCGAGCGCCCGCACGGCGGCCCGCACGCGCACCGCCCGAAGGTAGTCGATCACGGAGAGTCCGTAGTGGTGACGGAATCGCCGGGCGAGGTACACGGGATGGACGCCGGCGTCCGACGCCATCTCCCGCACACGGCAGGGGGCCGCGAACTCCTCCTCCAGACGGTCACGCACGCGGCGCAGCCACGCCGGCGGGATGCCGTGCACGTCGTTCGCATCGTCATCGAGCGCCGCAATGAGCTCGACTGCCAGATTCTCGACCGTCTCGTCAGGCGGGGTCGCCAGCGAGGAGAGCTCGAGCAGGGCGCGACTCGCCACGCCTACCGCCCGCATGATCCGCAGCCATCGCCACTGCTCCAGGCAGCCGTGCATGTCGAGCAGTCCCGCGGCGCGCTCCGGCGCGAGTTCGACCGCCAGGAGCCGCGCCCCGCGGGGGCCGAAGCGGTTGGCGTGGACGGTACCCGCCGGCTTGATCACCGCGCTTGCCGCGCCGGCCAACTCCGTTCGACGACCCGCGGTCTCCTCCACTTGCCCGCGCAACACGACGCTGATTCCGAGCGTGTCGTGCGCATGCGCGGGCATGAGCCGATTCGGCGCGTAGTCGCAGATCCCGACCGTGATGCCGCGGCCGCGCCAGGCGCGCGAGAGCGGAGGGGTGGATTCGGTTGTGTCGGACCTGCGAGGACCAGCCATTTCGCCCGGGCCGCGGATGGGTGTCGCAACCCTACGGCTGCGGCGCTCGCGGAGTTCCGGCGATGGGTGGCCAGCGCGTACGAAAAAAAAGCGGGACGCGCGAAAGCGCGTCCCGCACACCACCCCTCGCCCCTCGCCCCTCGTCCCTCGCCTCACTCGTGAATCGTCTGCAGCTCCACGATCTTCAGCCGCCGTACGCGGTTCGGCAGCCGGAGCATGACCTCGTCGCCCACGCCTTTGCCGACCAGCGACCGCCCGATCGGCGACGACATCGTCACGTGCCCATCCTCGAAGTCCTCGGCGTCGCCGAACACCAGGTGATACGTCTCGGTCGACGAGCTCACCTCCTCGAACACGACGACCCGCGAGCCCAGGCCGACCTTGTCCGACGGAATCATGGCCACGTCCACCTGCGACAGCTTGCTGAGCCGCTGGCGCAGCTGCCCCAACCGGGCCTGCACGAACTGCTGTCGCTCCAGTGCCGCCTTGTATTCGCTATTCTCGCGCAGGTCGCCCATCTCGACCGCCTTCCGGATCTCGTTGGGCAGCGTGACGTTGAGCTCGTGCTGCAGGCGCTCGACCTCCGCGCCGAGCTTCCGCTTGAGGGATTCGATCATCTCCGACACTATGCACCCCCAAAAAAATCGGACGACGCCCGGTCCGTTGAACCGGGCGCCGCCATTCCTCTGGGCGCGTCCGCCGCGCCCTGCACGGTTCTAGTCTAGACCGCGGGCGCGATGAAGTAAAGCGTCGCGCCGTTCATGCGGCGGGTACATTCCACCATGCTCCGCACCGAGCGATCCGGCGATCTCGTCCGCGTATGGCTGAGCTCGTGGCGCAGCCGCCTGTTCGGGTACGGGGTCCATGTGTTCCTCTGGCGAGGAGTGCTCATCGACACCGGCTTCCCGGCGGTGGGCGAGGAGGTCCGCACCGCGCTACGCGAGCTGCGCCCCCGCGGCGCGATTCTCACCCATGGCCACGAAGACCACGCGGGGAACGCCGACGTCGTCGCCGGCGCGGGCCTCCCGATGTGGCGCTCGGCGGACACGCCGGCGGTGATCCGCGAGAGCCACCGCATGGCCGCCTATCGACGCGTGACGTGGGGCCGCCCCCGCCGGGTCGACGTTCCCATCGAGCCGCTGGATCCCGCGCCGCTGCGCGTAGTGCACACCCCCGGGCACTCGCGGGACCATCACGTGGTCTGGGACCCCGAGCGCGAGGTCCTCTTTTCCGCCGACCTGTTCCTCGGCGTCAAGGTCCGCGTCGCGCGGCCGGAGGAGGATGTCCGCGCGCTGATCGCCAGCCTTCGTCAGGCGGCGGCGCTTCGGCCGCGCGTCATGTGGGATGCGCATCGCGGCGCGGTGCCGGACCCGGTCGCCGCGCTCGAGGCGAAGGCGGGATGGCTCGAGGACCTGATCGACCGGGTGGAGCGGCGGCGCGCGCTCGGCGAGCCTGACGAGTCGATCGCCCGGTCCGAGCTGGGACCGCCGGGCGCGGTCGATGTGGTGTCGTTCGGCGACCTGTCGCGCGTGAATCTCGTGCGCGCGATCCGGCAGGCCGCTACGCCCGCTGCATGAGCAGGGCGACGATCCCGAAAAGGAGGGCGAGCGCGGACAGCGCACCGGTGGCGGAGGCGGCGGCGCGCGCCAGGTGCAGCGTAGCGCGCAACGATGGCGCCGCGCGCTGCCTACGGTCGAGCTCGAGCGTCTTCTGCGCGGCCAAGCCCCATCCGGCGAACGAGGCGACGCAGATGAGCGGAGTCGCGGCGAGCCACCAGTCGGGAAGCAGCAGCATGATCGCGAGCGCGCCGAACGTGCCGCCGACGGTCGCGGCGTAGAGCCGCCCCCACTCGGCCTGGGCGGCACCGGTGGCCATGACGTCGCGCAGCGACTTCCGCGGGAGCGGAACGGCGGGGTTGAAATGAATCGGCGTGTCCATCGGTACTGCGACGAGCGAGACTCGGCGCGGTTTCCGGGTGGAACGGGCCGTTACGCCGGAGTGGGAGAACTGGAATGTTCTGAAGGGGAGCGGGGCCGGGAATCGGGAATCGGGAATCGGATCGGACACCTATGGGGCGACGGTTTCCATCGGATTCCCGCGTCCCGCGTCCCCCGTCCCGCCTACCGATGTCGCTCCAACGTACTGTCCGCCTCGCCGGCGCTCGCCACCCCTGATGAGGCCGCGTACTCACGGCGCAGCTGCTCCATCATCTGCTCCCGCCGGTCGTACAGCCGCCGCAGCTTGCGCGGCTCATGACGGGCCAGCGCGTACGCCGTGAGCAGCGGGAGCGCGATCGTGGAATCGGCGTAGCACACCACCGCGTCAGGCAGGCGGTCCGGGTCGATCTTCCCCCAGCTGACCGCCTCCGCGGGCGTCGCCCCGGAGAGCCCGCCCGTATCCGGCCGCGCGTCGGTCACCTGCAGGAAGTAGTCGTGCCCCTTCTCATCGATGCCGAGCACTTCCTGAATCTGTGGCTCCGTCTGCAGCATGAAGTTCTTGGGCGAGCCGCCGCCCATGATGAGTACCCCGCTCTTCCCGCCGCCGCGCTTCGCGTCAAGGACGATCGCCGCCGTCTCGTTCACGTCGCGGTTCGGGTCGATTAGGCAGCGGTTGCCGTCGAGCGCGAGCGCGGCGACGTTCATGCCGATCGACGAGTCGCCCGGAGACGACGTGTAGATAGGCACCCCGGCCTGGTGGGCCGCCGAGAGCAGCGACTTCTGTCCGATCCCGAGCGCCTTCTCCCGCTCGCGCACGTACTTGCCGCACAGGTGGTGAAACTCGGCGCTCGACATGGTCCGCTGGAACTCCGGACCCGCGAGAATCTTCCGGAAGAAGGCATCCGTGGACAGCAGGACGTCGTAATCGAAGAAGATGTCGTAGATCCGGACGATCCCCTCCTCACGCAGCGCGACGTCGCTCTCCTGCGCGTTCCCGCGGTGCATGGCGAGGCCCAGCCCGAAGTGCGTATCGTGGTACAGGTTCGCGCCCGTCGAGATGATCCAGTCGACGAACCCCGCCTCGATGAGCGGGATCAGCGCCGCCATCCCGAGTCCCGCCGGCGTCAGGGCGCCGGTGAGCGTCAGGCCGACAGTGACATCAGGGGCGAGCATCTTCTGCGTGAGCAGCTGGGCCGCCTCCCGCAGCCGCGCGGCGTTGTAGGCGAGGAAGGTGCCGTCGATCAGGTCGGCGGCCGTCTCGGTGCCATCGATGCGGCGAGGGTCGATGCGCTGCCCGCGCAGGTAGCGGCTGCCCTCGTGCGACGTGTGCGCCACACCGCCGCGCTCCCGTGCCTCGGCGGCTCGTTTCTGCTCGGCCTTGTCGCCGCCGGGAGTGGCGCGGCCGGTGCCGTGCCGCGATGTCTTGAATCCCCCGCGCTCGCGCCCGGCGGCCGCGGCGCCTGACGACGCACGGGACGTGGTCTTGCCCTCGCCCTTCCCCTTCCCCGGGCGCCTCGGGGCCGAGGCGGCGGCCTTCGGCCGCCGAGGGGGATCGCCCTTACCGCGTTTTGGCATGCTCGTCGGCTTCCTCGCGCAACACGGTGCGCCGCGTCTGGGCCGTATGCGCGGCGATTACCGCGTCGGCCGCCTCTCGTGGGTCGTCCGTCAGGACGATCAGGTCCATGTCGCCCGGCGAGATCTTCCGCTCGATCAGCACCCGCGAGCGGAGCCAGCGCAGGAGCCCGGCCCAGTAGTGCGAGCCGAACAGGACGACCGGGAACTGGTAGATCTTGCCGGTCTGAATGAGGGTCAGTGCCTCGAACGCCTCGTCCAACGTCCCGAAACCGCCGGGGAAGATGATGAAGGCATTGGAGTACTTCACGAACATCGTCTTCCGCACGAAGAAGTAGCGGAAGTTGACGAGCGTGTCGACGTAGGGATTGGCGCCCTGCTCGAACGGCAGCTCGATGTTGCAGCCTATCGAGCGGCCGCCGCCGGCGCGGGCGCCCTTGTTCGCCGCCTCCATGATGCCCGGTCCCGCGCCGGTGATGATCGCGAACCCCTGCTCGGCCAGCAGCCGCGCCGTCTCCTCGGCCCGCTCGTACTGCGGATCGTCCGGGTGCGTCCGTGCGGACCCGAAGATCGTCACCCCCTTCTCGATCCCCGCCAAGGTGTCGAACCCCTCGATGATCTCGCCCATCATCCGCAGCACGCGCCACGGGTCCGTGCGCGTGAAGTCGTCGGGGCGGGGGCCGTGCCGGAGCAGCTTCTCGTCCTCGGTGACCGGCGCGAACGTGCGGATGGACTGGTCGATCGCCACCTCGGCGGCGCCGACGTGACGTGTCGGCTGCCCCTGCGACGGCGGCAGGCGGCCCGCGGCGAGATGGCCCTCCTCGGTCCGCTGGCGCAGCCAGTCGCGCGACTCCTGCTCCGCACGCTCCATGCGCTGCGGATCGGGCCGTTTGCCGGCCGCGGTGCGCGTGCGCGCCTTACGAGTCTTGCCCTGCGGCGTCTTCTTCCGGGGGGGAGTCGGCATGCGGGGAAACTAGGGGGAGCGAGAGGCAGCGGGAAGCGCGCCACTGTATGCGCGTCGCGCACCCCCGCCGTCCGACGCGGCCGCAGGCGATCGGCAGCGCCTGCTGCGCGTCTGACCCGCCGGCGCCACCGGATCGTCGTCATCGTCGCAGGCGGACATAACGAGCATGCCCGCCCCCACGGGCGCCGGTCGCGGTCGCACTGGAGCCGACCCACGCAAGCCGCTCCGCCACTCCACCCCCGCGGGATGCTTCCCCCGGCGCCCACTCGGGGCCACATTGAAAGGTCCCTCTCTCCCCCATGCCTCCCGTCGCCTCCTCGGCCGATCGCATCACGATCGCCAGACCAGCACCGCGCAGCTCGGAGCCCGTCCGCGTGCTCCGCGCGCGCGGCCGTACCCGCGTCGACTGGGTCCGGCTCGGCTTCGCCGTGCTGCTGTTCGGGATCGCACTGCTGACCGCGCTTCCAGCGCCCATTCGCGCCGCATGGCTGGTGGGTCTCGTCGCAGGGGAGGGCGGACACTGGCTCGCCCCCGTCGCACTGCTCACGCTCGTGCCCGGGTGGCGTGCGAGCGCCCCCGGGCGCATTGCCGGCGTCCTCGGCATCGCTGCGGCGTTTCTCTTCGCAATGCCCGCGATGCTCGCCTTCCGCATGTCGCATGCGGTATCGGCCGAGGTGAGCCGGGCGTTCGGACCGACGCCCTGGGCGGCGACGGCGCACGCGTCGCGGACGAACCCCGTGGAACTGCTCGACCTCTACACCGGTGTGCCGATCGGGGACACGCGCGTCCGGACACTCACATTCGCCACGCGCGATGCGGAGGAGCTGAGGCTCGACCTGCACACGGCCGCGCAACCGGCCGGCCCGTCGCCACTCCTCATCATCGTGCACGGCGGGTCCTGGCGAACCGGCGATCGAACCGAGCTCGACGCGCTCGCCCGCTACTTCGCCGCGCGCGGCGTCGCGGTCGCGATGCCCGACTACCGCCTCGCGCCGGACCACCGCTATCCCGCCGCCCGCGACGATGTGATCGCCGCGACGGCGTTCCTTCGCGCGCGCGCCGCCGACCTGGGCCTCGATGCCAGCCGAGTGGCCTACCTCGGACGCTCCGCCGGTGCCCAGCTCGCCATCTCGACAGCCGTCGCCGCCGCCGGAGACCCCGCCGTCCGTGGCGTGGTCTCCCTCTACGGCCCGCTCGACCTGCGCTGGGGCTACGCGAATCCCGGGAATCCCCGCGTCCTCGACGGGCGCGCGGCGTTGCGCGGCTACCTGGGGGGCACGCCCGACGAGGTGCCGCAGCAGTACGACGACGCGTCGCCGGTCACCGGGGTGGACCCGCGCATGCCGCCCGTGCTGATGATCCACGGCGCACGGGACGACCTGGTTTCGCCCGTGCACACGGAGCGCTTCGCCGCACGCATGGAATGGGCGGGCCAGCGCCACCTCGCGCTCATTCTCCCGTGGGCGACGCACGGCTGCGACGCGATCCTCCGCGGGCCCTGCGGACAGATCACGTTGTACGCGGTGGAGCGGTTCCTGGGCGACGTCCTGAGATAGTCGGGACCGGAGTCGAGCGCGTGCTTCCGCGTGCCCACGCGGTTGAACCCCCGCGCCCGCCGGTCGAGATTCCCAACATGGGATGGCCCCGACTTTCCGCGTCGCTGGCGTGGCGCGCGGTGCGCAGTCCGCCTATCGCCGCCGCGCTGCTCCGCGTCGCGTGGAACTTCCGCGCCCGCGACTGGTGGCGCCGTCCCCCCTTCCTGCCGCTCCCGCCGCGGGAGTACGTCCGCTGGCGCATGCACACGGCGTACGGGGATCCGGACGCGGTGCCGCCGGTCGACGACGTGGTACGGTATGCGCGATGGGTGAGGAAGTCGCGCGATGCACGGTGAGGGACCCGGGACGCGGGCCAACGCCCGCGCCGACCTCCGCGCAGGCCTCGAGCAGCGTCTCCGCGCGCAGGCGTACGGCCTCGGTTTCGACCTCGTCGGCCTGACGAGGCTCGGCCCGGCGGACACCCGCGCGGCCTTCGAGCGATGGCTCGACGCGGGCTACGCCGGCGACATGCACTACCTCGAGCGATGGCGAGCGCTCCGGCGCGACACGCGGCTGCCGTTCGAGGGGGTGACCAGCGCGGTCGTCGTGGGCATGAACTACGGCGGGACCGAGCCGCCCGGGCCCGTCGCCCGGTATGCGCGCGGCGACGACTACCACGAGCTGATGCGCGGTCGGCTGCGCGAGCTGCTCGCGTGGCTCGAGCGCGAGACCGGCGCGCCGGTACGCGGCCGGCCGTACGTCGATACCGGCCCGATCCTCGAGCGCGACCTCGCTCGTCAGGCGGGACTCGGCTGGTTCGGCAAGAACACCATGCTCATCAACCCGGGGCTCGGCTCGTTCTTCTTTCTCGGGGCGCTGTTCACGGATCTGGCGCTCACGCCTGACGAGCCGTTCGAGACGGAGCACTGCGGTACCTGCCGGCGCTGCCTCGATGCCTGCCCGACCGGCGCACTCGTCGCGCCCGGCGAGATGGATGCCCGGCGGTGCATCTCCTACCTGACGATCGAGCATCGCGGGCCGATCGCCGAGGAGCTACGGGAGAAGATCGGCGGGCTGGTGTACGGGTGCGACATCTGCCAGGACGTGTGTCCGTGGAACGAGAAGTTCTCACAGGCGGTCACCGAGCGCGCGTACGAGGCAAGATCGCACCTCGCCGCGAAGGATCCGCGCTCGATCGCACGCGACCTGCTCCACATGGACGACGCAGCCTATCGAGCGAGGTTCCGCGGCTCGGCGATGACGCGGGCGAAGCTCAGCGGGCTCAAGCGCAATGCCGTCGTGGTGCTGGGGAACGTTGGCACCGTCGATGACTTCGACGTGCTCACGCGCGCGCTCGACGACCCGGAACCACTCGTCTCCGAACACGCCGCGTGGGCGCTGGCATGCATCGCGGCACGCGGCGCCCGCGCGACCGGCGACCACCGGGTGTAGTCAAGGCGTGCCCGGACCGGCCCATCGCCGCCGGACGCACTCGGCGCCGCGACAGGGGCTCCAGCTTCCCGCCGCCTCACGCCCGTGATACTCTCGCTCCCAAGCGTGTCCTCTCGATACGCGTATCGCCGGAGTCAGGCGAGCCGCAGCGAATAGAGAACGATGTACGCGGTCAGGGCAATCGTGGAGGCCACGGTTATGACCGCATGGACTCGCCGCCTCGACGATCTGGCGAGCGTGAGCGCGGCGAGTACCGCGGCGATGCGAAAACCGTCGCCGCCCACGATGTCGAACCCTCTTCCAATCGAAGAGATGATCACCGCGAGGGTGAGGAGCGCCGCCCACAGGCCAAAGAAGTACCGGCGCTGCTCCAGATAATGGGACTTCAAGTCGACCGGCGAGTCCTGCGAGACTTTCGTCAGGTCGGGCAGTGCCGACGCGCAGATCAGGTATAGCAGGATGAAGGTCGACAGCGGCAGAAAGAAGGCGAACAGGTTGCGCCAGATTGGTGCCTGGAGGAGGATGAAGTAGGCCCACCAGGTCTGCACGAACATCAGGAAGGCGAGTGCCGCCCACACCAGGGGAAGCCAGTCCCACGTTACCCTCCCCTTGAATCTGGCTAGCCGGTGCACTGCCTGGATGAGCTGCCCAAGGCCGAGCCCGACCCACACGGAGAGCAGGACTCGCAGATAGGCGGAATGATCCATGGTGCCTCCACACGCCATCGAAGTATGAAGTTCCTACGATCGACGGGACGCAACGGATGCGATCCGCGGCGATGCGACATCCCGCTGGATGCCCCGCGGGTCGCCTGCCCCTCCTCCCGGTCGCTCGACCGCCGCGAACACCGGGCCGGTGCCGCTGACGAGCGGATCGCCACCGTCATCGCTTCACCGCACACGCCAGAGCACGCGCGCGCGACGTTCTGCGCATGACGCGGGCGAAGTGTTAGCGCCGCGTTGAGGAACGGCGCCGCTGAGACGCGCCAGGGTGCGGCGCGGAGTCCCCTTCCGCACTACGAGTGAGGCCTTACGAGCTCAGGACGGCCTCTCCGCCGAGCTGCTTCGGGCGCTGGAGACGATTCCTCATGGCCTGAAGCTGCTCGGGTCGTGCCCTGCGAGTCCAGGATCTCGCCGCGACCCCAAGCGGATGGCGAATCCGGCAGGGCCTCGCCGGACTGCCGAGGAACTGCTTGGCGCTCAGGTACGCGCGTTCTCGATAGTTCCGGACGGTTCCACGATATCGATCCGACCTTGGACCCTAACCTAGTCCCCTAGTCTCCTCGTCCCCTGTTCCCCCGTTCCCCTTTCGCCAGTCAGTGCTTGTGCGGGACGTTGCGGTAGTGGTCGCGCAGCAGGTCGCGGCCGAAGTCGCCAGCGAAATCGCGCCAGACGGTGTGGATGTGATTCGCGCCGTTCTGCGTGTTGTCATACTCGACGAGGAAGCTCGGCCCCTGGATGCGGTAGTAATGAGGCTCGCCCGGCCGTGTCGAGCCCGCCCAGGCGAACGTGACCTGGCCGAAATCCGTACGCTCGAGGGCGGCCCGCCGCCGGGCGGCGATCGAGTCGGCCATCCGACCGAGGTACACATCGAGCAGCCGGACGAGGATCGCGGCCTGCTCCGGCCGCAGCGCGGTGATGGGGATCCCGACCGGCGAGAGCGCTTCGACACGTTCGGCATTCCCGGTGACGATGTCGCGCGGCGCGCGGGTCGCGATGACCGCGTCGTCGAGCTGGCGCTGGTCGAGAGAAAGGACCAGCTCACGGCCGACGTCCTCCTCCTCCGCCAGCGGGCGGAGCCCTCGGCGCGAGCCGCTCCGCACCTGGGCCGGGTTCGCGCCGAAGAACGCCGGAGCGGTGGCGATAAGGGTGTCCCGGACGAGCGTGAAGTTGAGCGAGAGGTGGTGCCCTTCGGCCCGGACGCCCCATGGCGCCGCCGGTGACGGCGTGCCGAATACGCTGAAATAGTAGAGCCCCGGATCGCGCATCCGCGGGTTCTCGCCCATCTCTCGCAGGACGAGCTCGAGCTCGATGATCTGGCTCGCCGTTAGGTAACCGCGCCGGCTGAGTCCCGCCCGGAGAATGCCGTGCGCCAGCGCCTGCTGCTTCGCGGACATCTCCCCGAGCGGCAGGCCCCGCCGCGCCCGCGGCACGAAGTGCCAGTTGAGGCGCTCGGCGTCGTCGAACTCGAACAGCGCCTTCGACCGTTGCTCCGGCTCGAGACTGGCCAGAAACGCGTCCGCCGCCAGCAGCATGTCGGCAAACTCGTAGACGGGCGCAGGCCTAACGGATTCGACGACGGCCTCGCCGCGGAGAACCGTCATGCCGACGAGCGCGACCGCGAGCGCCGGCAGAAGGATGAGGGGAACCGCGCGTCTCATGCTGCTCATGGCACGCCTCCTCGAAAGGGAGCAGATGCTCGCCCGTTCGCACCTCGCACTCGCACTACCTGGCCAGCGGATCCGGGCGGAGCTGGAAGTGATACGCCTTCGGGGTCGTCCCCTTGCCACCTTCCATGTGGAAGGGGGCGCGGGTGCTGATCGAGGCCCAGAGACCGCGCCCCTTCCAGCCGGCGTCCGGATCATCGATGCGGCCGTCCAGCCACTTGGTGTAGAACCCCATCGGATACGGGACGCGCAGCACGACCCACTCCCCGTCGTTGAGGACGAGGAGCCCCTCGGACTGATTCCCGGTGTTGATCGGCACGTTCTCCCCGAGCCCTAACGTGTTGAACTGGTCCACCCACGTGTAGTAGCTCCCTTCGCCGCTCCCCGCGCTGGTGACGTTGCCGAGCTGCGGAAGGGGCTCGGCGTAGAACGTCCACCCCTCGGGACAGTGCTGGCCAGTGGCGGTGGGGCCGTTGAGCGCGCCGCGGCACTTCCGCCGGTCGAAACTGGCCATGTGCCCGCTCGCCAGGGCGGCCCAGAACACGCCGTTGCGGTCTACGTCACCGCCGCGTGGGGAGAAGCCCACGTTCGCGACGGCCGGGTTGTTCCACGGCAGCTCGAAGACCTCGGTGAGCGCGGTGTGCGGCGGGTCGGAGCCGGGGCTCAGCCGGATCAACGCGCCGGGAAAGCCGAACGTCGTCCCCCACACCGAACCGTCCGGCGCCGGCGCCAGCGCGTACACCCCGCCGCCGTACTGCCCGGGGTGGTAGCGCCGGTCCTTGCCGGGATCCGCGGGCGCGTTCGGCTCCACGTACTCGTCGCGCTGGCCGTTCCCGTTGGCGTCCAGCACGAGCGCGGTCCATCCCTGCGCCCGCTCCTCGTCGCCCGTCTGGTCCCACAGCCTGGTGTTCACCCAGCCCA
>DATHUW010000054.1:0-2502 GCA_035461825.1 Gemmatimonadaceae bacterium | reverse complement strand
GAACCACCTCCTACCTCCTAGCTCCTAGCTCCTGACCCATCCCCCGTCCCCCGTCCCCGTCCCCCGGCTTCGCATGGTCAAACACACCCCCACCTCCGTCGTCACGATCGAGCGCTTCATCATCGAGCAGGAGCGGCAGTTCCCGGAAGCCACGGGGCAGCTCTCCGGGATCCTGTACGACATCGCGCTCGCCGCGAAGATCATCGCGAGCAAGGTGCGCAGGGCGGGGCTCGTCGACATCCTCGGCTCCGCCGACGCGGAGAACGTGCAGGGCGAGATGCAGCAGAAGCTCGACGTGTTCGCCAACGAGACCATCGTCAAGGCGATGGACCACGGGGGCCGGCTGTGCGTCATGGCCTCGGAGGAGGAGCCGGGCCTCATCCACATCCCCGAGGGCTTCAAGTGCGGCAAGTACGTGCTGCTCTTCGACCCGCTCGACGGCTCGTCGAACATCGACGTCAACGTGCCCGTCGGGACGATCTTCAGCGTGCTGCAGAAGATCACCCGGGGAACGCGCGGCGAGATGGAGGACGTGCTGCAGCCCGGGCGTCGTCAGGTGGCCGCGGGCTACGTGATCTACGGCTCGAGCACCATGCTCGTCTACACGACGGGACAGGGGGCGCACGGCTTCACGCTCGATCCCTCGATCGGCGAGTTCCTGCTCTCGCACCCGAACATCCGCACGCCGAACGCCGGCCGCTACCTGTCGGTGAACGACTCGTACGAGCAGCTCTGGGACGAGCCGACGAAGAACCTCATGCGCCGCTACCGCGGGCTGGACGGGGAGCGGAAGCCGCTCAACGTGCGGTACGTCGGCTCGCTGGTCGCCGACTTCCACCGCAACCTGCTCGGCGGCGGCGTATTCTGCTATCCGGCCAACACGAAGTCGCCGAAGGGCAAGCTCCGGCTGCTGTACGAGGCGGCCCCGCTGGCGTTCATCGTGAAGGAAGCGGGTGGAGCCGCGACCAACGGCACGCGCGACATCATGGAGATCCAGCCTGACGAGCTGCACCAGCGCACGCCCTTGTTCATCGGGAGCCGGGAGGAGATCGATCAGGCGGCCGCGATGCTGGGCGGGGCGCTCTCGAGCGTTGGGGCGTGAGCGCCCGCGAGCCTGACGAGCGGGAGAGCCCCTCCGGCATCCCGATCGACGTCGTCTACCGCCCCGGCAACGGGGCGGTCGACGTTTCGAGCCTCGGGGAGCCCGGGCAGTTCCCGTTCACGCGCGGCGTGCAGCCGGCCATGTACCGGCAGCGGCTGTGGACCATGCGCCAGTACGCCGGCTTCGGCACGGCGGCGGAGACCAACGCGCGCTTCCGCCACCTGCTGGAGGCGGGGCAGACGGGCCTGTCGGTGGCGTTCGACCTCCCGACGCAGATGGGGATCGATTCCGACTCCCCGAGGGCGTTGGGCGAGGTCGGCCGCGTCGGCGTCGCGATCGACACGGTGGACGACCTCCATGGGCTGTTCGCCGAGATCCCGCTGGACCGGGTGACGACGTCGATGACGATCAATGCCACGGCGTCCACGCTGCTCGCGATGTACATCGTCGTGGCCGAGGAGCGGGGGATCGACCGCAAGGCGCTCGGCGGGACGATCCAGAACGACATTCTCAAGGAGTACATCGCTCGCGGCACCTACATCTATCCGCCCGAGCCGAGCCTGGCGCTGATCGCGGAGACCTTCCGGTTCTGCGCGGCGGAGCTGCCGAACTGGAACCCGATCTCGATCTCCGGCTACCACATCCGCGAGGCCGGCGCCACGGCGGTGCAGGAGCTGGCGTTCACGCTCTGCAACACGATCGAGTACGTGCGCCGCGCTCTCGGCGCCGGCCTGGCGATCGACCAGTTCGCGCCGCGGCTGTCCTTCTTCTTCGCGGCGCATAACGACCTGTTCGAGGAGGTCGCGAAGTTCCGGGCGGCGCGGCGGCTGTACGCGCGCCTCATGCGGGACCGCTTCGGCGCGTCGGACACGTCGTGCCGGCTGCGCTTTCACACGCAGACCGGCGGCGTGACGCTGCAGGCGCAGCAGCCGCTCAACAACGTCGTCCGCGTCACGGTGCAGGCCCTCGCCGCGGTGCTCGGCGGCACGCAGTCGCTGCACACGAACGGCTACGACGAGGCGCTGGCGCTCCCGACGCAGGAGGCGGCGACGCTGGCGCTCCGCACCCAGCAGGTCCTCGCCCACGAGTCGGGGGTGACCGCGACGGTCGATCCGCTGGCGGGCTCCTACTACGTAGAGTCGCTCACCGACGAGCTGGAGCGCCGGGCGCTGGCCCTGATCGAGCACGTGGACTCGCTCGGCGGCGCGGAGCGCGCGATCGCCGCCGGGTACTTCCAGGAGGAGATCGGCCGCAGCGCGTACGAGCAGCAGCTGGCGATCGAGCGCGGCGAGTCGGTGATCGTCGGGGTGAACCGCTTTGCCGATGCGGCCCCGCCGCCGGTGATCCCGTCGCCGGACTACTCGACGCTGGAGCGCGAGCAGGCGTCGCGGGTGGAGGCG
>DATHUW010000053.1:0-5178 GCA_035461825.1 Gemmatimonadaceae bacterium | reverse complement strand
GCCGCGCGCGCCCCACATTCTCAATCTGTCGGTGCCCGGCACCGACAGCGAGTCGCTGCTCATGGCGCTCGACATGGCGGGGGTCGCCTGCTCGTCAGGCTCGGCGTGCCAGAGTGGGACCGTGGACCCATCGCACGTGCTGGCCGCGATGGGGGTGCCGAGCGAGATCGCGGTCTCCGCGGTCCGGATGAGCCTCGGGAGCCTGACGACGGACGAGAGCATCGATCGCGTGGCCGAGCTGTTCCCGGCCCTCATCGCGAAGGCGCGGCGGCTCTCGGGAGCCGTGTCGTGACCAGCCCGCGTGGCCGGGTCCTCGTCGCGATGTCCGGCGGCGTGGACTCGTCGGTCGCGGCGGCTGTCCTGGCGGACGCCGGCTACGACGTCGTCGGCGTCACGATGAAGCTCTTCTGCTACGGCGATGCGGTTCCCGATCGTCCGTGCTGTTCGCTCGACTCGATCGACGACGCACGGCGCGTCTGCGAGCGGATGGGCATCCCGCACTACGTGCTGAACCTGGAGTCGTCGTTCGGCCGCGACGTCGTGCGTGACTTCGTGGACGAGTATGCGCGCGGCCGCACGCCGATCCCCTGCGTCCGTTGCAACACCTTCACGAAGTTTCGCGATCTGGTGCACAAGGCGGACGCTCTCGACGCGGAGTTCATCGCCACCGGGCATTACGCGCGCGCGGAGCGTGGCACGCTGCGCCGCGGCCGGGATGCAGCCAAGGACCAGTCGTACTTTCTCTGGGGGCTGGATCGGGCGGTGTTGCGCCGGCTGCTCCTGCCGGTGGGCGACCTGACGAAGGCGGAGACGCGGCAGCGGGCCCGTGAGCTCGGCCTCACGCACGTGGCCGACAAGATCGAGAGTCAGGACATCTGCTTCGTGCCGGACGGCGACCACACGAAGGTGATCGCTGAGACGTTAGGTCAGGACGCGCCCGCTCTCGCGCCGGGCCCGATCGTCGCGCTGGACGGCCGGGTCCTCGGCGAGCACCAGGGGTACGCGCGCTACACCATCGGCCAGCGTCGCGGACTCCCGGGCGGGCACCGCGAGCCGCTGTTCGTCGTCGCGATCCGGCCGGCGGACCGGGCCGTGGTCGTCGGTCCGCGTGAGGCGCTCCTCGGCAGCGGGGTGGTCGCCCGCGAGGTGAACTGGCTGGGCGCCGCGCCGCCGCTCGGCGGCAGGATCGAGATCCAGGTGCGCCACCGCGCGCCGCCGGCCGCGGGCCACCTGCTCCGCGTCGAGACTGGCGAGGTCGAGGTGGCACTCGATGAACCGGTGGCGGCGATCACACCGGGACAGTCGCTCGTACTCTACGACGGCGACCGCGTGCTGGGCGGCGGCGTGATCGAGCGCGGCCGGCGAGCGTTGCCAGTGCGCGCGGCGTGACAGGGCGGAACGGGAAATCGCGGACGCGGCGTCGCTCCGTTTCCCAGTTTCCATTCCATTCCTCGCCGCCGTCGTGTTCAGTACTTCAAGTTCCCGGCCTCCGCGAACTCCTTCATCGCCTGTTCCTGTTCCGGCGAGAGATGGTCGGGGACGGCGATCGCGGTCTCGATGATGAGATCGCCCCTGGTGCCGTTGCGCTCCAGCCCCTGCCCGCGAATGCGAAAGCGTTTGCCGGAGGGCGTGCCCGGCGGGATCTTCACCGCGACCTTCTTGCCTTCGAGCGTGCGCACCTGAATGCGCGACCCTAACGTCGCCTGGGCGATGTTCAGGGGGATCGGCGCGATGAGGTCGAGGCCGTCGCGCTTGTAGAAGCGGTCCGGCTGGACGTTGAAGGTGATGATCAGGTCACCCGGCCGTGCGCCGGCGCTGCCCTTGCCACCCTGCCCCGTCAGGCGGACCTTGTTGCCGGTTTCGACGCCGGCCGGCACGTTGATCACCACCGTGCGCTTGGCGCGCACCTCACCGGTGCCGCCGCAGGTGTGACATCGCTCCGAGGGCACGGTGCCGCGCCCGAGACACAGGGGGCAGGGTCGCTGCACCGCGAAGCCGCCCTGGCCGAAGGCGACGTTGCCGCGGCCGTTGCACTCGGGGCACGTGCGCAGCTGCGCTCCGGGCGCCGCGCCGCTCCCCTTGCACGTGGGACACTCCTCGTTGACCTCGAGCTGGACGGGCACCTTCCCACCTAACGCCGCGGTGCGGAAGGGCAGGTCGAGCGTCATCTCGACGTTCTGCCCGCGCTCCGGCGGGCGCGGCCCCCCGCGGCCCCCGCCGCGCGCCTGGCCGCCGAACATGGAGGAGAACAGGTCGCCCAGTCCCCCCAGCCCCCCGATGTCGAACTGCTCGAACTTGAAGCCGCCCGCGCCGGGGTGCTGTCCCATGCCGCCCGGCGCGCCCGCGCCGGGCCGTCCGCCGCCGAATCCGCCGAACGCGCCGAGGCGGCGCATCTCATCGTATTGCTTCCGCTTCTCGGCGTCGCCGAGGACGTTGTACGCCTCCGAGATCTCCTTGAAGCGATCCGCGGCGGCGGGGTCGCTCCGATTGGCATCCGGATGGAACTTCTTCGCCAGGCGCCGATACTGCTTCTTGATGTCGTCCTGCGTCGCGGTGGCCGAAACGCCGAGGACCGCGTAGTAATCCTTGGTTTGCGCCATGGGCCTATGCGAGGTCGCGGATCAGCCGTTCCACTGCCTGACGACCACCCGCGCCGGCCGCAAGAGCAGCCCGCCGAACACGTACCCCTGCTGGAACACCCGCGACACCAGGTCGTCGTCTTCGGGCGATTGGGCGGGCTCGGTGGCGACCGCCTCGTGCAGCTCAGGGTTGAAGGCTTGGTCGACGGGATTGACGATCTCCAGGCCGGCCGCACCTAACGCCTTCAGCATCTTTCGCTCGACCAGATCCACGCCGTCGATGACCGTCTTCGCGTCCACGGCCGGCGGGTCCAGATCCGCGAAGCGCATCAGGTCGTCGAGGGGATCCAGGAGCTGCTTGACGAGCTCCGCCTGCGCCCGCGAGCCCGCCTGGGCGTTCTCCCGCGCCGTCCGCTTGCGGTAGTTGTCGAACTCGGCGGCGAGCCGAAGATGGCGGTCGCGCCACTGTTCCACCTCCTGGCGCACCGCGTCCTCCACGGCGGCTTCCGGATCGAGGTTGTCCTCGACCTCCTCGGCGCGCGGTGCGCCATCCCCCTGCGCGCGAGCCGCGTGGGCCACCTCGTCGCTCCGCTCCATCGTCTCGGGCTGCGGGGAGCCCGACAGCTCCTCTTCCATGTGCTTGCGTGCCATCGATTGCTGACTCTCGGTGTGGGGCCGGCCACGGCCGGGCCTTGGGGTATGGATGGTAATCTCCCCGTCGCGGCAACGCGGGGCAACCGGGAATCCGCGAATGCGGTGCCTACGAGACGCGACACCGGGTGAGGCTCCCCGCCCCCCCTCAGCGCGAAGCCGCCGATCGCTCCTCGCTGCGCTCGTCGTGGCAGCGAGCAGCGTATGGATCGAAGATGGCGAACGTGGGCGCTCTGGACACACTGATCGCGGAACTGCAGGCGCGGCGAGCGGGAGGGGTGCCGACGGCGCTACCCGGCCCGTTGCGCGGTCTCGACGGCGCGCGACCCTCCCGACGGGCGCGCCGCGCGCGGTAGCCGCACGACGAACGTGCTGCCCTCCCCCGTGCGGCTCGTCGCGGTGACCTCGCCGCCTAGCGCCGTGCTGATGTCGCGGACGATGGCCAGCCCGAGGCCCGTCCCGCTCCTTCCACGCGTGAGCGGCGATTCGACCTGCACGAACGGGTCGAAGATGCGCTCCAGCTTGTCCGGCGCGATGCCGATGCCGGTGTCGTGGACGGTGATCAGGACGTCGCGCTGGGTGTGCTCCCAACCGAGCGTCACCGTGCCGCCCGGCTCCGTGAACTTCACGGCGTTCGACAGGAGGTTGAGCAGCACCTGCTGCACCTTCTCGCTGTCGGTCACGATGTAGACGCCGGCATCGCCCGGCTCGCGGCGGAACGTGAGCTGTCCCGCGTGCACCTGAGGTGCGATCAGCTCGCTCACCGTGTCGAGCAGCGACTCGACGTTCACCGACGCGAGCCGAAACTCCTCCTGCCCCGCCTCCAGCCGCGCGTAGTCGAGCAGATTGTTGATCAGCCCGAGCAGGTGATCCCGCGCGCGCTTCACGCGTCCGAGCGTCTGCCGCTGGTCGCCCGAGACGGGTCCGTACAGCTCCATTTCGAGCAACTCAACGTAGCCGCCGATGGCGTTGAGCGGCGTGCGCAGCTCGTGGCTCATGACCGCCAGGAAATCGCTTTTCGCTCGGCTCGCGCTCTCGGCCTCGGCGCGCGCGCGGGCCTGGGCGAACGCGAGCCAGCCGATCACTGCGGTCACCAGCAGCCCGCCGACGACGACGATGCGAAAGACGTTCGCCGCCACGCCCTGCTCCAGCGCCGGCATCGCGTGAAATTCTACCGTCCACGGCCTGCCGGCGACATCGAGGCGCGCGAGCTGCGACAGCGAACCGCGCGATGCCGCCGCACTGCGGTAGAGCCGCTGGGCCGTGTCCAGGCGGGGACCATCATACACCGAGAAGCTGACGCGCGGCTCACGTTCCGTACCGAAGATTCCGGCAAAGAGGTCGTTGGCCCGAAACGGCGCGTAGACGAAGCCTCGCAGGAGCCGGCGGCGCTCCTCGATCGTGGCAGGCATGATGTCGGCGCCTGCGTAGACGGGCACGTAGAGCAGAAACCCTACCTGACGAGGGCCGCGGATTTCCTGCACCAGCGTGACGCGCCCGGACATCGCCGGGGTTCCGGTATCGCGGGCCCGAGCCATGGCCGCGCGCCGGGTCGAGTCGGCATACATGTCGTATCCCAGTGCGGCCCGGTTGCGGTCATCCATCGGTTCCAGATAGCGGATCGCCTGCGTTTCGTCAGGCACCCGCGCCGAATCGTACGTCAGCCGCTCCGACCAGCCGATCCCCTGCACGCCCGGGAATCGGGACTGCACCTCCACGGTGCGCGCGAAGGCGCGAAACTCCTCGCGGGACACGAAGCCGCTGGCGCCGAAGAGTCCCGCGCCGCTGCGCAGAATCGTCGTGTAGATGTCGAGCCGGCCGGTGATGCGGTCCGTCGCGGCTTCGACCGCGTTGTCGAACCGCACCTGCATGACGGTCTCTCGCAACCGCCACACGAATACCGCGGCGCCCGCCGCGAGCAGCAGCGTGGCGCCGAGGATTACCCAGG
>DATHUW010000052.1:0-12237 GCA_035461825.1 Gemmatimonadaceae bacterium | reverse complement strand
CACCCCCCCCCCCCCCCCCCCCCCCCCCCCCCCCTCTCCACCCACCCGCCCCCCCAGATCATCCAGATACTGCCGCACCGTCGCGTCGTGGCCCGTGACGAAACGCGAGATCGTGCGGAAGAACGCGTTCGATACCTCGCCTTCTTCGACGATCGTGAGCACGGTGCCGCCGGCCGAATCGCCCATGGTGTAGATCCAGCGGCCGCCGAAGCCCAGATCCTGGTCGACGATGCGCGTCACGAGGCGCTCGCGCGGCACCGATTCGTCGGCGGCGAAGGTGATCGCGCCAAACGCGCCGTACTCGCGCCACGCGAGCGGGTCGGCCATCACCGTCACGGAATCCAGGTCCGTTCTCCACTGCGGATACGCGCGGACGTCGGAGATGGCGGTCCACACGGTATCACGCGGCGCCGGATACCAGCGCGACACCCGGGTGACGTGGTCCGCCGGGAGCAGGAGGCCGATGATCCACAGTGCCAGGATGGCCGCAGCGATCACGCCCACCAGGACGAGCAACAGCCGTTTCATGACTCGTTAGGACTTTGGCGCCCGCCCTCGGGAGTGGATCCCCCGCGCCGGCCGCACCGTTGACCCTCGGGAATCTGACGACGATCTTTCGGGCCGGGGAGAGCTAGACCTAATTGGTAAGGCAGCGGTCTTGAAAACCGCCGGGCGCAAGCCCTTCAGGGTTCGAGTCCCTGGCTCTCCGCTCATTCTCCTCGCGCTTCGGTGGTCGCGGCCGCAGCGGCAAGGCCCTTCCGACCTCGCCGTTCTGCCGCATTCCGGCCCGAGTTCTGCCCCGCGCGGCTGCGCGCGGGCCTCCCGTCGAGCAGCGACTGGCAGCGTACCACCAGCCGACAGTACGCGGCGTGCCACTGGTCGCGGCCGCCCACCCCGAGACCGTACTCCTCCCCGACCCGCCGGGGGACGATCGGTCTCCGACGGCGGACCAATCCCGTGCTGTCCGGGGCCGCTCGCAGGGCCCCTCTCGAGTCCGACGCGCGTCGATTCCCGATGCTCGACTGCCCAGCCGCGACTTGGCCCGCCTCCTGCCACACTGCACCGCTCCCCATCAACCGGAGGATCCAAATGGCAGAGCGCAAGCGCGAGCGAATCCAGCCGAACGAAGACGATAGCCGGTTCGTTCGGCGAGACGATGAGGGTCGCTTCAGCGAAGATCAGGTCGACGAGGGTCGCTCCTTGACGCAGGATCGCCAGCAGGAGGCGAAGACGAAGTCGAAGCGCGGCCACGGGGACAAGGGCGACCGCAACGCCTGATGCCACTAGTGGCCGAATGTCAGTTCAGATAGCGAGGTGTCTCCACCCCTAGCCGCTGGGAAGCGGCTTCGCCCTGCCATCACCAACTGACTTTCAGTCCACTAGCCCGCGGTCTCGATGGGACCGCGGTACGCAAAGGGGCCCACGGCCAATCGGCCTGCGCCCCTGTTGGGCCTGCGCGACACAGCGAGGGGCTCGGATTCGGGGCAAACAATGCGGGTCGGTCAGAGACTACGGCACTCTCGGCGTCGGCGGCCCGTCATGTGCGCTGAGCGCCGGACGTTTCGCGCCTCGAACCGCCTGGAAATTGATGCCGTACAGACGTATACACACGCCGGACGGGCTCGCCGATGTCTGGGAAGAGCCCGATCCAGCCGACCCGAGCTACGAGTCCCGGAGCACGCTCAACGCGGACGGATGGCTGCTGTTCTGCGCCCATGGGCGGGTGCGCGCGCTGCGCCTCTACCCACGCGAATGGTGCGAGCTCCCGGAGCAGCGGCTCCGGGAGCTCTATCGGCGCGCCCGCCCGCGCCACTAGGGCGCTGCCGCGCGCCGCGTCACCTAACGAACGAACTGGTAGAGTCCATAGAGACCCACCACGGCGCCACCGACGGCGATGAGCGTCCCGGCATCGTCGCCGATCAACAGCCCCGTGATCACTGCCGCCCCACCGACGATCATCAGCGCGACGTTCCGCCCCATGCGCCGCTCCTGCTGGAGCGCCGACTCCACCCCGATCCGCGGTGCCTGAACGGGGGCCGGCGCGCGCACGGCGACGCTCGCGGCCGCGACGGTCGGTCCGGCCAGGGGCGCCTCCCGCGCCGCAGTCACCGAGGGCCCCGATGTCGTGGGCGCCTGCGCCCGCACCTCGGACGTGCCATAGAGGGCGAGCGCGAGGATCGCGATCACTCCGGCGGCGGATGTGCGCATGAAATCGCTCCAGTCTGTGAGGTTCCGAACTCGACTGCGACGGTCGACTCCTGACATGGCACGTCGCGCGCCAGCCGGACGCTACCGATCCGCGAAATACCCCTCAATGCAGATCTTCACCATGCGCTCGAGCTTCCGCGCGCGCGTCGATCGCTCGGTCGCGAGGCCATCGGACGGCAGCGAATGCCACACTTCCTTGCACGTCACGATCAGCTCTTCCGCTTTCATTCCGCACGCACGAGCGTCCCGCGAAACAGAGGTCACGACACGCTCGAGCTCGGCATCCGTGACCTGCTCCGCCAGGTAGCTCCGCGCGATCGCGCCGAGTTCCCGCAGTCGCTCGTCGGGTAGCCGCGCGCGATGCGCGTCCGGCTGCTGGGGATGCATGAACGGAGGGACGTGGGAGGACAAACGTGCGGATTGCTACGATGGTGAACAAACGATCCTTGTCAATAGCTCGACCCCATTTTCTCGCCGGATCGGCTCGGCTCTGCGCCGCCGACGCATTGACCGAACTGTCATGCCGTTGTCTCGCTCCCGGGGGAGCGGTATACTTGCTGGCTCCAAACGCTCGTGGGCTCTGGCAGGCCGAGCGGTCGCTGAGCGCCCAGGCGGCTGCGCCCTCCGCGCGATACGAGACGTTCCGGGAGAGATGGCCGAGTGGCTGAAGGCACCGGTTTGCTAAACCGGCATAGGGTTTAAAGCCCTATCGAGGGTTCGAATCCCTCTCTCTCCGGTCCTCTGGGGCTGCTCGCGAGAGCAGCCCCGCGTGCTTTCGGGGCCTCGCCCCGCTGACGGGGCGCGCTGGCGCCCGCCGACTCGCGCCGAGCCTCCATGCGTCTCGATTCCTCCCTTCGCGTCCGCTTCGCGCCATCCCCCACCGGCTACCTTCACGTCGGCGGCGCGCGCACCGCGCTCTTCAACTGGCTGCTGGCGCGGCGCGCCGGCGGCACGTTCCTCCTCCGCATCGAGGACACGGACCGTGCCCGGAGCACGGAGGAGAGCACCCGCGCCATCTTCGACGGCCTGCACTGGCTCGGCCTGAATTGGGACGAGGAGGTCGTGTTCCAGGGGGCAGGGCTCGAGCGCCACAGGCGGGATGCGGGGCAACTGCTCGAGAGCGGCGCGGCCTACCGATGCTTCTGCACCACCCAGACGCTGGCCGAGCTGCGCGCGGCCGCAGAGGCGCGAAAGGAGAGCTTCAAGTACGATCGGCGGTGCGACCGGCTGACGCCTGACGAGGTGTCACGCCGGATCGCAGCCGGCGAGTCGTTCGTCGTCCGATTCCGAGTGCCGGCCGGCACCACCGAATGGGACGATCTCGTCCACGGCCGGATCGCGTTTCCCAACAAGGACATCGAGGACTTCGTCGTCCTGCGCTCCGACGGGACGCCCATCTACAACATGGCGGTCGTGTCGGATGACATCGCGATGCGCATCTCGCTCGTCATGCGCGGCGACGATCACATCTCCAACACGCCCAAGCAGATCCTCCTGTACCACGCGCTCGGCGCCGGGCTGCCGACGTTCGCCCACGTCCCGATGATCCACGGCCTGGACGGCAAGAAGCTCAGCAAGCGCCACGGCGCCACGGCGGTCGCCGACTACCAATCGCAGGGCATCCTTCCCCGCGCGATGGTGAACTTCCTCGCCCTCCTCGGCTGGTCACCGGGCGAGGACCGCGAAGTCCTGTCGCTCGAGGAGATGACGCACCTTTTCTCGCCCGAGGGGCTCCAGAAGAAGGCGGCGATTTTCGATCCGAAGAAGCTCGAGTGGATGAACGGACAGCACCTGAGCCGGATGAGGGCCGCCGAGCTCGCGCCGATCATAACGCCGGCGCTCGTCGCGGCAGGCCTGACGACGGTGTCCGAGCTCGAGCAGCGCGCCGACTGGTACGCGCAATTGCTGGAGTTGCTGAAGACCCGCGCGCGAACCACGCATGACGTCGTCCGGCAGGCGATTCCGTATTTCAAGGATGAGATCGCCTTCGAGGCCGAGGCCACAGCGAAGGTCTGGAAGCACTCGGGTGAAGCGGCGGCGATTCTCGCGGCGGTACGGGAACGTTTGAGTGGCCTAGGGGGTTGGACCCAGGTGGAGATGGAACGTACGCTCCGCGAACTGGCCGAGGAGCGCGGACTCGCCGGCGGCAAGGTGTTTCAGCCGCTACGAGTCGCGTTGACGGGAATGAGCGTGAGCCCGGGAATTTTCGAGGTACTCGTCGTAATGGGCCGGGAACGTGCGTTTCGCCACATCGATCAGGCGCTCGAGCATCTGCACGGGTCCGCACAAGCAGGTTGACGGCGTATTAGAGGAATACAATCTTGCTGAGCGGCCCGGCCCCCAAGCGCCGCTCCGATCATGAGGGTGCCCGGCCCGTAACGCGGCGGACCGCACCAACCTCGATCCCACTCCAGGCGCACATGCCAGAGCCTCTCACGCCGACGGAGCGTAAGGTCTACCACTACTTGCTCGATTTCCTCTCGGAGCACACGTACCAGCCGAGCGTGCGCGACATCGGCCGGGAGTTCCAGATCAAATCGACCAAGACCGTCTCGGAGCTGCTGCAGTCGCTGGCGAACAAGGGCTACATCGAGCGCGATCCGTCGCGCTCGCGCGGGGTCAGACTGCTCGGCTTCCAGGCCGCGCGCCGCACGCAACCGGTGCCCTTCTTCGGGAAGATCGCCGCGGGCGAACCGGCGCTCCTGCCCGAGAATCGCGCCGGATTCATAACGATGGACCGTCGCTTCGTCCCGAGCGAGGATTGCTTTTTCCTTCGCGTCGTCGGCGAGAGCATGATCGGCCGCGGGGT
This sequence comes from Gemmatimonadaceae bacterium, assembly GCA_035461825.1. Taxonomy (GTDB): domain Bacteria; phylum Gemmatimonadota; class Gemmatimonadetes; order Gemmatimonadales; family Gemmatimonadaceae; genus JALZIF01. The sequence goes on along the minus strand of DATHUW010000052.1, from coordinate 7,220 downwards.
CTTCGACGGCGACTACGTCATGATCCAGCCGCATACGCCGCTCACGGATGGCGACATGGTGGCGGCACGCATCGGCGACGACGCGACGGTCAAGACGCTCGCGCACCGCAACGGCAAGATCGCGCTGGTCCCCGCCAATGACGACGAGCCGGTACGGGAGTACGATCCGCGGACGGAGGACATCGCCCTCCTCGGCCGCGTGTGCGCGGTCTTTCGCTCCCTGCACGAACGAACGGACGACGGCGGCCATCCGTTGCCCGCCTGACCACTGACGGTGCAAACCGGCGCGGGCGCGGCGATCCGGCGCACCCCGCCGCCGGTCGAGCTGCCTATCGACCGCCGTTCGGCTCCGCGACGGGCCCGACCTGTTCCTGCGCCTTGCGGCGCTCCCGTTCCTTGCGCTCGCGGATGCGCTTCACCGCCTCACGAAACTCCTCGTCCGTGACGGCGCGCTGCGCCTGATTCATGATGTCGGCGCGCTGCAGCGCGAGGCCACGCTCCCGCTCCAGTCCTTGCGGGTTCGCCTGCAGATTGAGCGGCAGCAGTGCCAGCACCGCAGTCGGAATCTCGATCGGACCGAGATAGATCTTCCGCTGATCGATCCCGATCTTCGTGTCGCCCTTGGTGATCGTCCAATCGCCGGGGGCGCGCCCGGTGGGCTGCGCGCGCCGGATCGAGTCGTTCTGCGCCCAGACCCGCTCCGCGATCCCTTCGCGGATCTCCTCCGCCGACGAGCGTGGCGCGACCACCGCGGGCGCGACGGGCGCCCAGATCGGCGAATCGAACCGCGGCACGATGCCCTGCGTCGCACCTCCCCGGCCCACGACCGGGCCGCTGCCCCCGGGCGCCGGCGTCGCGGGCGCATCAGGGACGGGGGGCAGCCCCACGGGCACCTCGGTCGGTGCGACGAGCGGAGCAGCGGGCGGAGCGTCCGCCGTCACCGGCCGCCCATCGCCGCCCGCCCGTCCTAGCACCGGCTCGACCGCGCGAGGCAGCGCGAGAAAGCCGATGCGTTCGGCGGGCAGCGGCTGCTCGGGCTGCGAGCGCAGCCAGTCCTGCAGGCCGCCGCGCATGGTAATTGAGCTGGCGATGAGGGCGAACGCCGCGATGTGCAGCGCGATCGAGACGATCCAGAAGCGCTCCGACCGTTGCCGCTTCATGCGATGGCCGCCGTGATGCTCGACAGGACGCGAGCCGCTCGCTCCGCTGCCACCGCCATCCGCTCCGGCGAGACGATGAACGACAACCTGACGAATCCCTCGCCGCCCGGGCCGAAGGCGGAGCCCGGCAGCACCACGACCCCTTCCTCCATGAGCATCCGCTCGGCGAACGGCGCGCTCTGCACGCCCTGGGGGAGCGCCATCCACAGATACATGGTTGCCGTCGGCGTCGTGCAGACGAAGCCGGCGTTGGAGAACGCCGCGACGGCCGCGTCCCGGCGCTCGCGAAACACGGCGAGGTTGCCGGGCACGAATTCGTCGTAGCTCTCGAGCGCCGCCACGCCCGCCGCCTGTATGCCCATGAATGCTCCCGTATCCACGAACGTCTTGATCCGGGCGAGCGTGCCGGCGGTCTCGGCGTTCGCCACGGCCCACCCGCACCGCCACCCCGTCATGTTGTACGTCTTGGACAGGGAGTGGAACTCGATCGCGACCTCCCGGGCGCCGTCGATCTCGAAGATGCTCGGCGGCCGGTAGCCGTCGAACGCGAGCTCGGAGTAGGCGTTGTCATACACCAGGAGGATGCCGAGTTCCCGGCATCGCTGCACCGTCCGTTCCAGATAGTCGCGCGGGGCGATGGCGGCCGTCGGGTTGTTCGGGTAGTTCAAGTACAGGATTCGGGCCCGGCGCAGCATCTCGGCGGGGACGTCATCGAGCTCGAGCAGAAAACGTCGCTCGGGACGGAGCGGAACGTAGTGCGGCTCCGCCCCGGCGAGCGCGGCGCCGCCCCCGTAGGCGGCGTAGCCGGGCTCCGGGATGATCGCGACGTCGCCAGGAGCGAGGTAGCCGAACGCGATGTGCGCGATCCCTTCCTTGGAGCCAATGAGCGGTACGATCTCCGTGAACGCATCGAAGCGCAGGCCGAAGCGCCGCTCCATGAAGCGGGCGATCGACTCTCGATAGGCGGGCAGGCCGAGGCCGAACCCGTACCGGTGCATGGCGGGCTCACGCGCCGCGCGCACCAGCGCCTCCACCGCGCGCGGCGGCGGCGGCAGATCCGCATCGCCCGCCCCGAGGTCGATGACGTCTACACCGCGCGCGATCAACTCCCGCTTCTTCTGCGGGATCGCCGCCAGCAGGTAGACCGGCAGACGCTCGAGTCGGCTCGCCGGCCTCACGACGGCTCCCGCTCCTCGGCGACCGGATTCTCGATCCGCGAGACGCCCGAAATCTCGACCGTCACGATGTCGCCGTCGCGCAGCGGCCCGACGCCGGCGGGCGTGCCGGTGGCGATCAGGTCGCCCACCTCCAGGGTCATGATGCGCGAGATGTAGGCGAGAAGCGTGGGGATCGGGAACACCATCTCGTTAGACGGCGCGCGCTGCCGCTCCGATCCGTTCACGCGCGTGACGATCGTCAGGCCGCCGAGGTCGTCGACGGGGACGGGCGCATCGGCAACCGGGCAGAAGGTGTCGAACCCCTTGGCGCGCGTCCACTGGCCGTCGGAGCGCTGGAGGTCGCGGGCCGTGACGTCGTTGACGGCGACGACCCCCTCGATCGCCCGCTCCGCCTCCTGCTCGGAGGCGCGCCGCAGCCGGTGGCCGACGACGACGCCGATCTCCCCTTCGTACTCCACCTGCCGCGACGCGCGCGGCAGCACGATCGCCGCTCCGGATGCGAGCAGGCTCGATGGCGGCTTCAGGAAGAGCAGCGGCTCGCTCGGCACTTCGTTTCCGAGTTCGCGCGCGTGCGCGTGGTAGTTCCGTCCGACGCACACGATCTTGGAAGGGGTGAGCGGCACGAGGGTGGATGCTGGCGTGGCGTCGGCAGGCGTGTTCGGCGCGGAGGCGCGCGGGAAAGCTAACGCTCAGGCCCAGCCATCGCCCGCGGCTTCCGGAGAATCCCACTCCGGCGCGTCGGCGTCCAGTCCGGGGGCGTACGCATCCGCATCGGCGCCTCCCGCATAGAACGACGCGAGCGTTCTCCTGATCTCGTCCCAGGACCCGACCACCCGGCGGGCCGGCGGCAGCGCCTCGAGCATCCGCCGCCCGTAGCTCTTTGCGACCACGCGCGGGTCGCACAGCACGACCGCCCCGCGGTCCGATCGCGTTCGAATCAGCCGGCCGAACCCCTGCTTGAGCCGCAGGGTGGCGTGGGGGATCATGTACTCCTGGAACGGGTCGCCGCCGCGCGCCTCGATCGCCTCGCAGGTGGCGGCGGTGATGGGCTCGGTCGGCACCCGGAAGGGCAGCTTGGCCAGCACGAGGCCTCGCAAGGCATCGCCCGGCACGTCGACGCCCTCCCAGAACGACGCGGTGCCGAGGAGGATGGCGCGGCCCGCGTCGCGGAATCGCCGCAGCAGCAGATCGCGGTGCTCGTCGCCGTGCACGAGGAGCGGCCACCGCGATGCGGCGCCGGACTCGCGGAGCGCGGCCGCCGCGTGGCGCACTTCGCGGTGGCTCGTGAACAGAACGAACAGCCCGCCGTCGGCGATCTCCGCGAGGTCGTGCACGACGCGCAGCACGCCGTCGCGATGCGCGGTCGGGGCCGAGTTGGGTGCGGCAATGTCGGTCGGCACCGCGAGCACCGCCTGCTCCTCGAAGACGAACGGCGACGGGAAGATCGTGGTCTCCGGCTCGAGCGCCGGCTCGTCCACGCCGAGCTGCCTGACGATGAACGAGAAGTCGCGTCCCCCGGCCAGGGTCGCCGACGTGACGATCGCGGTCGTGACCCGCGCCCACAGGTCCTCGCGCAGCACGGGTGCGATGTCGAGCGGCACCGCGGTCGCGGCGATGTTGTGCTCGCGGCCGCGCCGCTCGATCCACCGGACGAGCGGCGGCCCCGAGGCGTTGCCTCGTAAGGCAGTCGACAGCGCATCGCCGGCGACGGCGAGGCGCCGGATCACCGCGGCGATCTCGCCGAGCACCGGTGCCAGCTGCTCCGCGCGCGCGCTGTCGCTTTCCAAGCGGGTGCGAATGAGGCGCAGCCCCTCCGCCAGGATGTCCAGCTCCCCCATGAGATCGGTCACCGACTGTTCGAGCCCGCCCTTCCAGATCGGGTGCGTCCGAAACGCATCGGTGAGACGCAGCACGGGATCGCCGCCCGGCGGCAGGAGCAGGGCCAGCATGTCGAACACGCGTCCGCCGGTGTCGCGCGCTGCGAGCAGCGACGGCTCGAGGCGATTGTCGACGAGGTCGAGGCTCGCGGTGCTGAGCAGATCCGCGCGCGCTCGCAGGCGCGCCGCCAGCGTCGGCAGCAGCCCCTTGCCCCGCCGCTCGAGCCGGTTGAACAGTCGCTGCAGCGCGAGCCGGCTCACCGACGCGCCGAGGTGGTGCGCGGCCACCTCCTCGAGATGGTGCCCCTCGTCCACGACGAGGCGGGAGTACGCCGGGAGCACCGCGGCCTCGGTCCAGTTGCCTTGGGCGCGCCTGACGGCGATGTCCGCGAGCAACAGGTGGTGATTGACGACCACCACGTCCGCTTCGGCCGCCCGGCGGCGCGCGGCGAATACGAAGCACCTGTCGAAGTACGGGCACTTGAGGCGACCGCACAGATCCGCCTCCGCGGCGACCTCGTCCCAGACCTCGGACCGCGGGGGAGCGGGCAGGTCGCCCAGTGAGCCGTCGGTCGTGCGGGCGGCCCAGGCGCGGAGCGCCGCGAGCTCCGCGGCGGTCCCGCCATCGAACAAGTCACCGCCTGACGACTCCGCCTGCTCGAGGCGCTGCAGGCAGAGATAGTTGCGCCACCCCTTGAGCAGGGCCCACCGCACCGGCTGGTCCTCGAGCGCGCCGGCGAGGAATGGCAGATCCTTCCCTGCGAGCTGCTCCTGCAGGTTGATCGTGTTCGTGGAGACCACGGTGCGTTCCCCGTTCGCGGCGGCCCAGCGCAGCGCCGGCACGAGATATCCTAACGACTTGCCGACGCCGGTACCCGCCTCCAGCAGCCCGATGCCGCCGCCGTTGTACAGCCGCGCGATACGGTACGCCATGGCGCGCTGGCTTCGGCGATCCTCGTACGTGGCGAGCGCCCGCGCCACCGGACCCGCCGGCCCCAGCACCGCCGCGACCTCCTCCGCCGCCACCTGTACGGGCTCGCGGCTGCGCGGGATCTCCACCACGACGTAGAGCTCGCGCGCCGCGTTGTCGATGATGCCGAAACCAATCCCCTCGTCGTGCAGGCGGGCGGCGACCTCGAGGTCCGCGTCCGACGGCTCGAGATCCCCCGACGGATGGTTGTGCAGCAGCATCTCGCCGCGCTGCGCGGCACCGGGCAGCGCGAGCACGCTCCGGGCATCGCCGCGTGCCACGGCCCGGGCGCTCCCCACGACGCCTTCGCCATCGAGCTGCGCAACGAAGCAGACCTCGCGCCCGCCGGCCAGCATGATCGCCGCCCGCATGGCTGCGGCGGCCGCGGACCCGAGCCGCGCATCCTGACGAGCCCCGCGGCGCTTGCTCCGGCGGGGCGGCCGGCCATCATCAGGCGAGTCGGGCTGGAATGGCTGTGTCACGAGGTGTTGTGGTGACGACCAGGGCGAACGCGGACGGAGTCGAAGAGCGAACGCCGGTCGCGAGGGCTTTGCGAGCGAGGGCGCAAGTGCGAAGCGGCACTCCCGCCTCCCGCCTCCCGCCTCCCGCCTCCCGACCCTACGTCTTCAACGGCTTCTTCTTCGCCGCCGGGAACAGCACGTTGTTCAGAATCAGCCGGTACCCCGGCGAGTTCGGGTGCATCGACAGATCCGTCGGCGGCGCGCCGATCGCATGCTGCGGATCCTCCGGGTCGTGGCCGCCGAGGTAAGTCCAGCTCCCCTTGCCGTACTCGCCGTGCACGTATTTCACCCACGGCGCGCCTTCCTCCTCCGCGAGGACCGTGACGCCCGGCTTCAGCCTGCGCCGCGTGAAGCTCGTCGTGACGCCGTAGAAGTCGGGGATCACCGTCCGGTGATCCTGCACGAGCATCGAGGCGACCGGATCGAACTTCGCGCTGAATCCGAACAGCGTGAACGTCCCCAGCGGCTGGCGCCGCCCCGGCACGTTCACCTGATGTCCATCGATGTCGCTCATGGCGTTGACGTACGGCGACATCTCCAACTGCGCGCCGCGGAAGGCGAACGACCGGTCCCACGACATCTTGGAATCCGCGTTCGGGTCCACCGGCGTCTGGTCCGCGAAGCTTCCCGCGATGTCCACGTCGAAGCCCGCCATCGCCAGCTCCAGCGTCTCGGTCGCTCCGCACATGGCGAACAGGAACCCCCCGTTCTCCACGAACTGCCGCATGCGCTCGGCCACCGCCTTCTTCAGTGCGGGGATGGTCTGAAAGCCGAGCCGGCGGGCGGTGGTGAGGTTCCGCTGGTGCTGCTCGACGAACCAGGGCGCTCCCCGGTACGAGATGTAGAACTTGCCGAGCTGCCCGGTGAAATCCTCGTGATGCAGATGGAGCCAATCGTACTTCGTGAGGTCGCCGCGCACGACTTCGTCGTCCCACAGCGCCTCGTACTCGATGCCGGCATATCGCAGGGCGAGGGTCACCGCATCATCCCAGGGCGGCGCGTCCGGCGGCGTGTACACCGCGATCTTCGGCGCCTTCTCGAGCGGGATCGCCTCCATGTTCGCCCCGGCCATCTGTGCGCGGATGGCGGAGAGCGTCGCATTGTCGATGGCTTCCGCCGTGATGCCCTCGAGCGCGGCCCGGCGCCGGAGCGTCTCGGCGTTGGGGAGCAGGAACGCGCCGCCGCGGTAATTCAGCAGCCACTCGCCCCGGGCCCCGTCCTTGAGTGCCTGATAGGTCAGCCCATACGCCTTGAGGTGATTCTGCTGCCCATCGTCCATGGGGACGAGCAGATGCTGCCCGCCGGCGGCGCCGGAGGCGCCCGCCAACAGGAGGGCGATGGCAATCGGTCGGGACATCCTCATCGGCGTCGGCTACGGCGTCGGAGGCACGCTGGCCCGCGCGAGCGCGAGCTCGCGGCGTGCCTGCGGGACCAGCGCGCTCTGTGGGTAGGTGAGAATCAGATGCTCGAGCCGGGCGATCGCGGCCGCGGCATCGCCGCCGCGGCGTAAGGCA
>DATHUW010000051.1:0-24832 GCA_035461825.1 Gemmatimonadaceae bacterium | reverse complement strand
GGCCGGCGGCGCATGTTTACATGCGCCGCCGCCTTTTTTCGGGCTGATGTCCCGGGTCACGAGATGCGCTACTCCGCGGCGCGGGAAGGCGCGGCTGGCGCCGCGCTCGCGCGCGAACGCCGAGTGGTCCGCGCCTAACCTCTGAAGCCGTTCCGGTAGGGGGGCACCGAGGACTCGGCCGCGCGCTCGAGCGCCTCGACCACCGTCCACACCAGCAGTGGCACCATGATCTCGTGGTGGCCGGTGATCTCGAAGCCCTGCCCTCCAGCCAGCACCGGGCGCTGCACCACGTTCATGCGCGGCCGGTAGTGGCGCAGCATGTCCATGTCGCAGGTCGTGAAGTTCCGGGGGACGCCGTCGTGCAGGTTGCGGGCGATCGTCAGGGCCTTGAGGAACACCTCGGGAAGGATTACCGCGCTGCCGAGGTTGAGCACGACGCCGCCGTCGTGCAGGGCGGGCAGGGAGGCGGCGAGGCGGCGGAAGTCGCGGTGGCTGGTGTCGCCGATCGCGGCGCCGTCCGCCGCCGGGTGCTGGTGGATGATTTCCGCACCTAACGCCGCATGCACCGTCACCGGCACGCCATGCGCCCGCGCGCCGACCAGCAGCGAGAGCTCCGGGTGCGCCAGCTCGCGTCTGGCCAGCGCTTCGCCCAGCGCCTCGCCCATCCCCTGCCGCTCCGCATGGCCGCGCGTGAACGCCTCGTTCATCTCGCGACCCGTCTCCTCGGCCATGCCGAACGTACCGTCGGCGAGGCCGGCGGCGACGTCCTCCGAGGTGCCGCCCCATCGCGCGATCTCGTAGTCGTGAATCGCCGCCGAGCCGTTCATCGCGAGAAGGCTGACGATGCCGCGGCGCATGAGCTCGATGAGCAGCCGGCCCGTGCCGGTCTTGACGACGTGGCCGCCGACCATGACGACCACAGCCCGCCCGGCGCGGCTCGCGTCCGCGACGGCACCGGCGACGCGCAGGAAGTCCCGCGCGACCAGCACGTCGGGGAGCGAACGCACGAACGCGCCGAAGGAGCGGTCATCCCCCGGGGGGGACGCGAACTCCTCGGCGCGCACCTTGTTCGGCCGCCGCGCGATCGGAACCGTGCGGACCGCGGCGAGGTCCGCCTCGTCAGGCCTTACGAGCCGCTCGCCTGGCCGTTCCCCGGAGTGTACGATCGCAGATACAGGTTGAGGGAGCCGATCTTCAACTGGGACTTCATCTGGACCATGATGCGCCGGTCGTCGTCCGAAATCCAGAGCTCGGCCTTGCCACCCTCGGAGAAAATGCCGCGCGACTTGATGATCGGCCGGATCACCACGCAGTCGAACGTTCCCGCCGGCACCTTCACGCGCTCCTTTCGCAGCACGTGGATCGTCACCGGATTGCGGTCCGGCCGGAAATAGCGATGGAAGTTGTACGTTTGGCCGACCGAGAACGGAATCGTGCGGATGAAGTACAGGAACGATCCGTCGTCCAGCGGTTCGGCGACGGATTCGCGCTCCTCGCTGTCGTTCTCGGTGTAGACCCGTCGGTCCGGGAAGATCTCGAACGTGCGCGTCCGCTCGTAGCTCCCCTGGTCCACGTCCTGGACGTGGCGGAGCGAGCCGAAGGTGCGCGTATCGAACCAGCTCTCGTACTTGTCGTCGAGCTTGTAGAAGAACGTGCCGCCGCTCACCCGGAACGACGTGTGCCAGGCTTCGCGCCCCCGGATCGTCGCGAGCTCCGACACGGTCATGCGCGCGGTGCCGACCTTGATCGCGCCGAACTTCGCGTCGTAGACCAACTGCTCGCCGACGTCGAACGGAACGACCACGCGCCCCGGCCGACTCCCGGAGTCATTCTGAGCCGTCGCGGCGATAGGCACCGCGAAGAGCGTGAGCACAGCGAATAGGAGTCTCATGTCGTCGTCTCTCGGCGCACCTGCAAGGCCCGCCCGGAACGGTAGAGGTCGAGTGCGCCAGCGATCGGCCGTACTCGCGTGGCGCGCGGCCGAAGCTCGAAACGCGGCGACACCGGCACGGTCTCGATCCTTCGGGAGAATCGTGCCAGCCGGACGGTGAGCTCGACGTTCGCGGCCCATCCGCTGCCGCGCACGAGCGGCGCGCTGCCGCATTCGCGGAGCGCGTCGCGCAGCACCGAGATCCTCGCCAGGCGGAAGCTGCCGAGCGGGTCGCGAATCTGATCGAGCTTGAGCATCGGGCGGAGGAGCCGCGGCCCGATGCGCCGAACCCAGCGGAACGCCGAGGTGACCTGCGCGGGCTCCCGGTCGGCTTCCGCGACCACGAGGTCGGCACCCCCCTCGAACCGCTTGATGACGTCGGGCAGAGCCTCCGGCGGGTCGCTGAAGTCGGCTTGCATGAAGATCGCCGCGTCCCGACGCGGATAGCGCGTCCGCTTGGCGGCGGCCCGCGCGAGCGCGTCGATCGCCGCACCGTAGCCGCGGCGCCGCTCGTGCGTGAGGATCGTCAGGGGGAGAAGCTTGGCATAGCTCTCGAGCGTCTCCGCCGTCGAGTCATCGCTGCCGTCGTTCACGACGAGGATCTCGTACTCGCGCGAGTAGCTCGAGAACACCTTGTGGATGTTCCAGAGCACGAGCCCCACGGTGGGGCCCTCGTTGTAGACGGGAAGGCAGAGATAGAGCATGGCTACGAGGTGGTACCGGGTTCCGCGCGGACAGGTTCCGATCCCGGACGTCGGGTGATCCGCGTCACGGGGGAAAGGTACCGCATTCGGGGGTCCAACGCGCCGATCCCGTGTTTCTTGGGAGAGTAGGGCGCGGAACCCGTGGTGGACATCCAGACCATTCTGAGGAGGGGCCGTCGCCTTGAACCGTTACAGGCGGTCCTCCTGAGCTCTAGCGTTGGTGGCCCGTTTTCGAACCACAGAGGACACAGAGGACACGGAGGCCACCGCGCAGTGGTACCCCGAGAGGATAGGCAGAACAAGAGAGAGCCGTCCACTCTGATCGGCGGCGCGGTCAGCGCTCCTGCGAGAGCTTCCTCTGTGTCCTCTGTGTCCTCTGTGGTTCAATTTCGTTTGGTTCTTCCCAGTAGACGACTCTTCATCCGACGGCGCCCAGCCGAACGGTCAGAACACGGCGGGCAAGATCGGGAATCCAACCGACGGCGGCCCGCCCCGAATGGTGCTGTGCGCGCCGGATGGGCCGTCCCCGGTTTCCCCCTCCCGCCGCTCTCGACTAAGATGCGTGGCGACCAGGGGTCCACCGGATTCCGCGGCTCGCGGGCGCGCGCGGCTCGAGCCGGCAGCGCGCCTTCTCACATAACGAGACCCAGGTGCCGAGGAACCTCATGCGTCGTGAACTCCTGCTGCTCGCCGTGGTCGCGGGGTGCGCCCGTGGCGCTACACCAGCGCCCGCGCCGGAATCGTCGCGCGCCGCGCCGCCGTCGCCTGCGGCGGCCCCGGCGATCACTCCGGAGGGGCTGCGGCGCGATCTGTTCGTGTTCGCGTCGGATTCCTTCATGGGTCGCGAGACCGGGACGCCCGGCGCCATGGCCGGCACTCGGTTCATCACGGAGCGGCTGCGCGCGGCGGGCGTCGAGCCGGCGGGCGACTCCGGCACCTACCTGCAGCGGGTGCCCCTCACCCGCTCCGGGCTCGCCTCGTCGAGCGCCATTCGCCTGACGCGGGACGGCCGCACGCGGACCGTCCCCATTGGCGCCGAGGGATTGGTGCCGCTGCTCTCGCTCGGACCGGGTGCGCCGTTGCCGCGGCTCGAGGCCTCCGGCGAGATCGTGTTCGCCGGATACGCGCTGTCCGAGGCGGGGCGGAGCGATCTGTCCGGGCTCGACGTGCGCAACAAGGTCGTGGTCTACGTCCACGGCGCCCCGGCCTCGGCCGATTCGGCGACGGCCGCGCGCCTCTCGTCAGGCCAGGCGATCGGCCAGCGGCTCGGTACGTTGATCCCGCTCGGGCCGGCGGCCATCGTCATGCTGACGACCGGCGAGCTCGCGGACGAGTTCGACGCGGTGGCGTCGCAGCTCGTGGGGTCGATGCGGGTCGGGGCCCCCGAAGTCGAGGGTCCGCGACCGCTGCCGATGGTGCTGATCGGCGTCGCCGCGGAGCGGTCCGAGCTGGTGCCCGCCGGCTACCCGCAGAACGACCGTCCAGGGCCGCTCGCCGGTACGCTCGAGGCGGCGCTGGCCGTGGAGCAGCGGGAGATCGAAGCCTACAACGTGGTGGGGATCGTCCGCGGCAGCGATCCGGTGCTCCGCGACACCTACGTGGCGGTCGGCGCGCACCTGGACCACATCGGTATCCAGATCCCGGTCGACGGGGACTCGATCGGCAACGGCGCGGACGATGATGGCTCCGGCAGCATGGGCGTGCTGCACGTGGCCGAGACGTGGGCGCGGATGCCGGTCAAGCCGAAGCGTTCGGGGCTGTTCGTGTGGCACACCGGCGAGGAGAAGGGGCTGCTCGGCTCGCAGTGGTTCGCGGACCATCCGCCCGTGCCTATCGACTCGGTGGTCGCGCAGCTGAACGCGGACATGATCGGGCGGAATCATCCCGATTCGATCTACATCGTGGGGCCGGAGGCGGCGCCGCAGCAGCAGAGCGTGGTGCTCGGCGCGATCGTCGACTCGGTGAACGCCGCGCTGCCCGCGCCGTTCGCGTTCAACCGCGAGTGGGATTCGCCGACGCACCCGGAGCGCATCTACTTCCGGAGCGATCATTACCACTACGCGGCGAAGGGCGTGCCGATCATCTTCTTCACGACCGGCCTGCATGACGACTACCACAAGGTATCGGACGAGCCGGACAAGATCGATTACGACAAGCTGGCGCGGGTGAGCACGCTGATTCTGCGGGCGAGCGAGGCGATCGCGAACCGGGAGTCGCGTCCGGCCCCCCCGGGGGGGAGGATCGCCCCGTAGCTCGATGCAGCGCCCGACGCGCTGTGACGCGATGCGGGATTGTGAAGTGGCGCACATTGCGGACGGCGGTTGCCGTCCGCATTGCGTTTCTCCGCGCTCGCGCGTCGCGCTTCCCCGCCGTGCCAGCACTCTCCTCCCCTGAGTGCCAACCTTCATGTTGCGCGGAACGCCGACGATCTTCTCCCGTATGAGGGGGTGGAGGGGGACCGCGGATTGCATTACGGTGGTGCGGGCCGAGCCCGCGCGCCGGCCCCTGACGACTGTTCGATCGGCATGGAGGTTCGGAATGATCGTCGCCAACGTCCGACGTTCGCTCACCCGGGACGATGCCCAGCTCGCGCTGCGGCTCATTGCACGCGGTTCCGCCGATGCGCAGGAGGCGGCGGAGGCCGCGCTGCGCGAGGATGGCATCGACGGCGTGCTCGATGATCCCACGCTGTTAGGCGCGCTGATGGAGCACCCGCTCGGCGCGCGGGCGTCGCTGCCGCTCTTCTGCTATGTGGTCGTGCGCAACGCGCTGCGTCGCGCCGGGGAAGCGGATCGCTCCATGGCCGACTACACCGCGGCGATCGTGCTGCACTTCGGCGCGCGCGGCGCTGCGCATCGCATCTCGGCCGCCGATGACGAGCAGTACGACACGCTGGCCGCCCTCCTGCGCGATGCGGAGAGCGCCGATGCGCGTCGCGCCTTCCTCGTGCGGGCGCACCTCGGCAACTACGCCCTCTGGCTCAGCGGACTGTTCCCCGACCACATCGAGCACCGCCGGTGGCGCCGCGGCGGTCCCGACCTCCAGTACTACGAGGAAATGGGTCGTCGCGGCTTCCTGCTTGCCGCCGATCACCGGCTGGCCCGCGACTACGGGATGGCGGCGCTGTTCCAGGGTGCGGCGGAGCGGTTCGGCCGTCTGCGCGCCGCGCTGAACGCGGTGAGCGACGCGATGTTGTTCCCCAACGTCCACACTCCCGAGCGCCTCATGCGCCAGGTGGCGGACGAGGCCCACTGGCGCCAGGCGAGCTGACCCCACGCTCGCTTGCGCGCGATGCGCGCGCGGGGTGAATATGCGGCAGCCGCCGGCGACAGGCGGCCGCCGGCGTCCACCCCAACTCCGATCCGCGCGCATGTTCGAGCAGCTCAGGCAGCGCCTCAACGACCTGCTGGACCGCGCCACATCCCCGGCGGACCGCCGGACCATGGTGGCGATGATGCGCGACGCCATCGTCGAGGCGAAGGTCTCGGTGCGCGAGATGCGCGAGCAGCTCGAGGAGACCCGCCGCCGCCTCGCGACGGAGCGCGACGAACTGGAGACGGTGCGCCGCCGAGGGAAGCTCGCGGCCCAGATCGAGGACGCGCAGACCATACAGATCGCCGCCGACTACGAGCGGCGCCACGGCGAGCGGGTCTCGGTCCTGGAACGCAAGCTCGCCGCGCAGGAGGCGGAGCTCTCGCTCGCCGAGCGCGAGGTGGAGGAGATGACGCGGGAGTTGAAGGCGCGCGCGGCGGGGATCGGCGGAGGTGCCGCGGCGGCCGAAGTCGGCGAGGGCGAGGGGTCACTGTTCCCGCCTGACGACCCGCTCGAGCCCGATGCGGGGCTCCGCGGCGAGATCGATCGTGCCGCGCGCGACGCGCGGGCGGCCGAGATGCTCGCGGAGCTGAAGCGCCGGATGGGCAAGTAGCGCGCTCGTGCGCCGCGCGCTCGTGGCAGGCGTGCTCGCGATCGCGGCGTCGAACGCCCGGGCACAGGACGTCATCGAGGTGCCGGTGCTCTGCAGCGGGCAGACGATCAGCGAGATCGAGGTCCGCACCCGCAGTCCGTTCGGCGGAACCGAGAAGCCCTGGTATCGCCTTCCACTCCGCCTGCTCGAGGAGCTGCATACGACCACGAAGCCGTCGGTCGTCCGGAGATACCTGCTCGTCCGCGAGGGAGAGCGCTGCACCGAGAACCGCCTGCGGGAGACGGAGCGGCTGCTGCGCACCTACCCGTTCTTCGCGTCGGCACGCGTCGGGGCCTACGATGACGGCGCAGGCGGCGTCAAGGTCATCGTCGTGACGACGGACGAGCTCACCGCCGTCGTCACGGCCGGCTTTCGCGGCTCGCGGCCCACGGCACTCGCGCTGGGCGAGCGCAACGTGGGAGGGACGGGAACGGAGATCGTCGGTGCCTGGCGTGACGAGGAACATCGCGACGCCTATGGGCTCGCCGTCGTCGATCACCAATTCCTCGGGTTGCCATACGAGCTGGCCGTGCTGGCGGAGCGGGGGGATCTCGGGGAGCGTCGCTGGCTGGTGCAGGTGGCGAAGCCGTTCCTCATCGAGGAGCAGCGTCGTGCCTGGCGAGTGACCGCGACGGAAAGCGACGAGGTCTTCCCATTCCGTCGTGAGGCCACCGTGGAGCCGGTGGAGCTCGCCATCGCGCGGCGCTTCATCGACGCCGGTGGGGTGTTCCGGCTCGGTCCTCCCGGCCGGCTGAGCCTGTTCGGCGTCTCGTTCTCGCGCGAGGAGGATGTGGCGGGTCTGCCGGTCCATGTGGACACGTCGGGCGAGGCCGCGGCGTTGCTCGGCCGATACGAGCGGAGGCGAAACGCACGCATCAATGCGCTGTGGGGCTTCCGGAGCCTGAGCTTCGACCGCATGGAGCGCCTCGATGCACTCACGGCGACGCAAGACGTCGGACGCGGCATCCAGATCGGTCTGTTGTTCGGACGCGGCCTCGACATCCTCGCGACAGCGGACGACGACATCTTCCTCGGGGCGGATGTCTACATGGGAGCGGGGACCGGTCGCACGTTCGTCCGGCTCGATGCGCGGGGTGAAGGGCGGCAGAACTACGACGCCAACGAGTGGGATGGGATCCTGGCGGCGAGCCGTGTCTCCGTCTATCAGCTGCTGGGCTCGCGCCACACGCTGGAGTTCGACGCGGAGTGGAGCGGCGGCTGGCGGCAGCGGAACCCGTTCCAATTGACGTTAGGTGGCTACCAATCGGGCGTCCGCGGGTATCGCCGCGCGCGCGAGTCGGGCGCGCAACGGATGATCGTGCGGCTGGAGGACCGCTGGTTGTTCGACACCTGGCACGAGGATGCCGACGTCGCCGGCGCGGTGTTCGCGGACGCGGGCCAGCTGTGGGCGGGCGACGTGCCATACGGGTCGGATACGCCGCTGCGCGTCGGCGCCGGCGTGGGGATTCTGGCGGCAGTGCCGTCCGGCTCGCGCCGGACCTATCGATTGGAGCTGGCGTTTCCGTTGCATCACGCTGCGGGCTCGCGCTGGGAGGTGCGGCTGCGCACCACGTCGGTCGGGTTGCCGATCGGCTGGCGCGAGCCCGGGGACGTGGCACGCAGCCGCGAGCGCGCAGTGCCGCGGAGCGTATTCTGACGCGGCGTCCGTGCCGCTCGCGGCCTCACGTGGGCGCTGGCCACTCCCGCGAGTCCGTTTCCGCTGCGAGTCACCGCGTAGCCTAACGAAACGACGCACCCCCTCCTGCGTCCCTCAGTCCCGCGATCGCCGCGCTCGAGCGTCATCCGCGCGTCCCGCGCGCTCGAGGAGCAGCGTCCGCTCGCGCGCGTTCTTCGCGAGTGAGGCGGCGCGCGCGAATTCCGCGGCCGCTTCCGGGTGGCGGCCGAGCCGCTCGAGCAGATCGCCGCGAACGCTTGGCAGCAGGTGATAGTCTTCCAGCGCCGGCTCGTCGAGCAGCGCGTCCACGATCTCGAGCCCCGCCGAGGGACCGAATGCCATCGCCACCGCCACCGCGCGGTTGAGTTCGACCACCGGCGTCGGCATCAGCTGCGCGAGTCCGTCATACAGTGCCGCGATCCGCAGCCAGTCGGTCTCGTCCGGCGTCGGCGCGCGCGCATGACACGCGGCGATCTCCGCCTGGAGCTGATAGGGACCCGGGGCGCGCTCGAGCGCCGCCGCGCGTTGGAGCGCGGCGAGGCCGCGACCGATCAGGATCCGGTCCCAGCCCGCCCGATCCTGCTCGAAGAGCGGAATCGGCTTGCCGCCCGGCGTCAGGCGTGCGCGCAGGCGCGAGGCCTGGATCTCCATCAGCGCCACGAGCCCGTGTACCTCCGGCTCGTCAGGCATGAGCGCCGCCACGATGCGGCCGAGCCGAAGCGCGTCCTCGCAGAGCTCGGGGCGCATCCACTCGTCGCCCGACGTCGCCGCGTAGCCCTCGTTGAAGATCAGATAGATCACCTCGAGCACCGAGGCGAGCCGGGCCGCGAGTGCCGGCCCCCGCGGGACCTCCAGCGGCACGCGCGCGGCGGCGAGCGTGCGCTTGGCGCGCACGATGCGCTGCGCGATCGTCGGCTCGGTCGCCAGAAACGCCCGCGCGATCTCCATCGTCGTCAGGCCGCCCAGCAGGCGCAGCGTCAGCGCCACGCGGGCCTCGGTCGAGAGCACGGGATGACACGTGGCGAAGACGAGCCGCAGCAGGTCGTCACCCACCGGGTCGTCCAGGGCGGCGTCGAGGTCGGGCGCGTCGCGCTCCGGCCCGAGCTCGGCGCCGAGCTCCGCATGCTTGCGATCGACGCGCTGGTCGCGCCGCAGGTGGTCGATCGCGCGGCGCCTGGCAATCGTCATCAACCACGCCGCGGGATTGTCCGGCACGCCGCTCGACGGCCACTGCTCCAGCGCGGCCACCAGCGCATCCTGCGCCAGGTCCTCCGCCAGGCCGACGTCGCGCACGATGCGCGCGACGGCGGCGATGATCCTGGCGGACTCCATGCGCCAGACGGTCTCGATGGCGCGACGCGCGTCGGCGGCGCTCATGAACGGGTGGGCAGGGAGCGGGGCATCCTAGCGAGAACCAGGGCGTTTGCCGGGACGGGGCGCTGCCGCCGAATCCGACGGCGCGCCCGGTCGAACGCTACGGCGCTGACGGTCGCTGCGCCTCTACCCGCGCCGCCTCCTGCCGTTCGCGGAACTTCCGCTCCGCCTCGAACACCTCGGGCACCTTCTTCGCGAGCTCTCCGAAGTCCTCCGCCTCGAAGACCTGACGAATCTCGACGTCCGAGCTCTCGAACGGTGCCCGCTTCACCCACTCGACGGCCTCGTCCATCGACTTGGCCTGGATGAGCCAGAAGCCCGCGATGAGCTCCTTGGTCTCGGCGAACGGCCCGTCGATCACCGTCCGCTTCTTCTTTCCCTCGAATCGGACGCGCTTGCCCTTCGCGCTGGGGTGCAGCCCCTCGCCCGCGAGCATGACGCCGGCGCGCACGAGCTCTTCATTGAACTTGCCCATCTCGGTGAGCAGCTCTTCCGTTGGCAGGACGCCCGCTTCGCTGTCGGCGTCGGCCTTGACGAGAATCATGAATCGCATTGTAGGAAGGGTTTGGGGTTTGGGGTCTGGGGATTTGGGGTCTGGGGTGATCGGAACTGTGAGCGCCCCTATTCCCCAGCTGGTTCCCGGCGCTCCTGCGCTTCTCGCGGTCCTCACCCATTACGTCGCGCGGCGGGGACCAACTTCGACATCTCGCGCCGTTTTCTTTCCGGAGTGAGGGGCGCTGCGCGGCACGCACCGGGCCACGAAGGCAAATACGGGACGAGCGCCGCGGCGCCCGTCCCGCATTCGAACCCCGCAATCAGCATCTCCAGCCGACGCCGTCGATCCGGAGCCCGTGGCCGCACCGGCACGGCTGCGCGGTTCAGCTCGTGGCAGCACCCACCCTTCGCAACCCCGCCCCTCGCCCCCCTTAGGCCGTCCTCGCCATCATCCGCCGAATCGGCACCACCAGCAGCCCCAGCAGCACCGCGGCGCCGAGCAGCGACAACGTCGTGAGGGTGAACAGCCTCGGCATCTGCTCGAGATTCTCCGGATCCACGTGTCCGCCCACCAGCCCGCCGATCAGGTTGCCGACGGACGAGGCGAGGAACCAGATCCCCATCATCTGACCGACGTATTTGCGAGGCGACAGCTTCGTCATCGATGACAGGCCCACCGGGCTCAGCGCCAGCTCGCCGACCGTCTGGAAGAAGTAGCTCCCGACCAGCCACCAGATGGCGACGCGCGTGCCGGGCCCGCCCGCCACGACGATCTGCGAGGCCTGGATCATCATAGCGAAGCCCACGGCCGCGAAGGCCAGGCCGAGCGCGAACTTCGCGGGGCTCGACAGGTCGCGGTTGCGGCGGCCGAGGGCCGTCCAGAGCGCGGCGAAGGCCGGGGCGAGCAGGATGATGAACGCGGAGTTCACCGACTGGAACCACGTGGCCGGCACCTCCCAGCCGAACACGTTGCGGTCGGTGAAGTCGAACGCGAAGAGATTGAGCGACGTCGGCGCCTGCTCGAACGCCGACCAGAAGACGGCAGCCGCGAGGAACAGCACGCCGATCACGACGATGCGCTTCTTCTCGTCGCCGTTCAGGCCCCCGGCCGCGAAGATGTAGCCGAAGTAGGCGACGGCGGTGCCGACGAGGACGTACAGCATGTTCTGGCCGATCGCCTGCGGATTCAGCGAGATCACGCCGGACGACGCGAGGATCACGACCAGCGTGATGATCGCCAGGCCGATGTACACGCCCACCTTGCCCTGACGGGTCTGCTTCTCCTGGACGACGGGGTCGGGATGGCGCGTGATGTCCATTCCGATGTTCCCTAACGTCTTCGGCGCGCGCAGCCAGTAGACGAGGAGGCCGAGGAGCATGCCGACGCCCGCGGCGCCGAAGCCCCAATGCCATCCGACCCGCTCGCCGAGCAGCCCGGTGACGAGCTGCCCGAGGAAGGCCCCCATGTTGATGCCCATGTAGAAGATCGAGAACCCCGCGTCGCGCCGCGAACCGCCCTCGGGGTACAGGTCGCCGACGATCGCCGAGATGTTCGGCTTGAGCAATCCGGTGCCGAGCACGATCAGCACGAGGCCGAGGAAGAACGGCACCCGACTGCCGGCGAAGGCGGAGAAGCCGATCGAGATGTGCCCTAACGAGATGAGCACGGCGCCGAGGAAGATCGCGCGCCGCAGGCCGAGCAGGCGATCGGCGATCCAGCCGCCGGGCAGGGACGACAGGTAGACGCTCGACGCATAGATGCCGACGATCGCCGAGGCCTGCGTGCGGTCGAACCCGAATCCGCCGTCGATGAGCGCGGCGGTCATGAACAGGATGAGCAGCGGGCGCAGTCCGTAGAACGAGAACCGCTCCCACATCTCGGTGAAGAAGAGCGTCGACAGGCCGCGGGGGTGCCCGAAGAACCGCGTGTCGAGCTCGGGTGGGATGTCCGTCGCGGTCGCGCCGATGTCGGCGGCCATCTTCCGGTCTGGTGGTCGTGTGGTGGCCACGGAGGGAGGTCTGGAGGGTGAAGGCCGCGACGCGGTCGCGTGTGGCGGGGATGTCAGCCGGCGGTGCTCAGGCCGGTCGTGAGCTCAGGAGAGGCAAGGGAAGATACCGTCGGGGCGATTCGGTGCCACCGGCATGCCGCTGCGCCTCGCACGATACGATCGTGGGCTCCTGCTTGATGCAGGCCGCCCAGGGCCCGGGTGCCTTTTCCTCGAGCGGCGGGACGATCCGCGCGCAGGCGGCATCCTTGGCCGGGTGGTGACACCGCGGGTGGAACGGACAGCCCGGGGGCGGATTGGCCGGCGACGGCACGTCACCGGCGAGAACGATCCGCTGGCGCCGGGCGTCGGGGTCCGGCACCGGCACGGCCGACATGAGCGCCTGCGTGTACGGCATGAGCGGCTCGCGGTAGAGGTCGGCGGCGCGGGCCAGCTCGACGATGCGGCCCAGGTACATCACGGCCACGCGGTCGGCGATGTGCTCGACGACGGCGAGGTCGTGCGCGATGAAGAGATAGGCGAGGCCGCGGTCGCGCTGGAGGTCGCGCAGCAGGTTGATCACCTGCGCCTGCACGGAGACGTCGAGCGCGGACACGGGCTCGTCGCAGACGATGAACCTCGGCTCGACGCTGAGCGCGCGCGCGATGCCGATGCGCTGCCGCTGGCCGCCGGAGAACTCGTGGGGGTACCGCGAGGCGTACTCGGGGCGCAGCCCCACCTCATCGAGCAGCTGCCGCACCCGATCGTCCGCCGCCTTCCCCTCGGCGAGCCGGTGAATCGTCAGGCCCTCGCGGATCGCGGCGCCGACGGTCATGCGCGGATTGAGCGAGGAGAACGGATCCTGGAAGACGATCTGCATCTGCCGCCGGAGCGCGCGCAGCTCGCGCGCGGGCAGCGAGAGGACATCGGTACCGTCGAACCGGACCTCGCCGCCGGAGGGCTCGATCAGCCGCAGGATGCAGCGGCCGGCCGTGGTCTTGCCGCACCCGGACTCACCGACGAGTCCTAACGTCTCGCCAGCGGCCACCTCGAGCGAAATCCCGTCCACCGCGCGCACGGCCCCCTTCGCGCGGCCGAAGAGGCCGGCGCGAATGGGGAAGTGCTTCGTGAGGTCGGTGACGGAGAGGAGCATCGGAGCGGGTCTGGGGTCCGGGGCTGGGGCCTTCAGTTCGAGAGCGTCGCAGGATCGCCAGACCCGGAACCCAAAACCCCAGCCCCGCGCGAGCCGCTCTGCGGCTCCCGCCTCTCCGGCTCTTCCGCCAGATGACACCGCGACCACTGTCCCTCGCCGATCCGGTACAGCGGCGGATGCTCGGCCGCGCAGCGATCCCACGCGTAGGGGCACCGGTCGCGGAAGCGGCAGCCGGTGGGCCAGTCGGTCGCGGGGGGCACCGTGCCGGGGATCACCGCCAGCCGCTCGCGCGCCTCGCCTAACCGCGGCACCGCCGCGAGCAACCCTTCCGTGTAGGGGTGGTGCGGGGCGTCGAACAACCGGCGCACCGCCGCCTCCTCCACGATCTCTCCCGCGTACATCACGAGCACCCGCGACGCCGTCTCCGCGATCACCCCCAGGTCGTGCGTGATGAGCAGGATCGACATGCCGACCCGCTGCTGCAGCTCGCGCAGCAGCTCCAGGATCTGCGCCTGGATCGTGACGTCCAGCGCCGTCGTCGGCTCGTCGGCGATGAGCAGCGGGGGGTTCATCATCAGGGCCATGGCGATCATCACGCGCTGGCGCATGCCGCCGGACAGCTCGTGCGGGTACTGGCGCGCCCGTTCGCCGGGATCGCTGATCCCCGTCAGGCGCATCATCTCCACCGCGCGGCTCCACGCCTCGCGTCGCGAGGCGTCAGTGTGCACGCGCGCGACCTCCGCGATCTGGTCCCCGACCGTGAACACGGGATTCAGTGCCGCCATCGGCTCCTGGAAGATCATCGCGATGCGAGCGCCGCGGATCGCGCGCATCCGGCGCTCGTCCAGCGACAGGAGCTCCTGCCCCTCGAACGCGATGCGACTGCCGGTCTCGATGCGTCCCGGCGGCTGGATCAGGCGCAGGATCGAGAGCGAGGTCACCGACTTGCCGCACCCCGATTCGCCGACGAGGCCCACGGTCTCGCGCGGCGCGATGTCGAACGACACGCCGTCGACCGCGCGCGCCGGACCGGCGGGAGTGGGAAACGTCGTTCGCAGGTCGCGGACGGACAGGAGCGGCTCGCTCATCGCCGCCCAACCTGGCGGGGATCGAGGGCATCGCGCAAGGCGTCGCCCGCGACGTTGAACGAGATCGCCGTCAGGACGATGGCGAGGCCCGGGAAAACGAACATCCACCAGACGGCGAAGACGGACTGCGCCCCGTCCTGGATGATGTTCCCCCAGCTCGGGGTGGGCGGCTGGACGCCGAGGCCGAGATATCCGAGCGCCGCCTCGAGCAGCACGATGTGGCCGACGCCCAGGGTGGCGGCCACGATCACCGGCGAGAGGACGTTCGGCAGCGCGTGGCGCCAGAGCATCCGACGCCGGCTCGCACCTAACGCATCGGCGGCCACCATCCACTCCTCGCCGCGCAGCGCGCGGACCTCCGCGCGCACCAGGCGGCTCACGCCGAACCACCCCGTGGTGCCGAGCAGCAGGATCAGCGTCGGGACGCTCGGGCTTCCCCAGATCGCCAGCACGGCGATCAGCAGGAACAGGCGCGGGATCGCGAGGATCGCGTCGATCAGCCGCATCATGACGCCGTCTACCCGCTCGCTCGCGAGCCCGGACGTCGCCCCATACGCCGTGCCGATCGTCGCCGACAGCAGCACGGACAGGAGTGCCACCGGAAGCGACACCAGCCCGCCGTACAGCACCCGGCTCAGCACGTCCCGTCCGGCGAAGTCGGTGCCGAACGGATGGGCCAGCGTCGGTGGCTGCTCCGATGGGGCGATCAGCGTGTCGGTAGGCCCGTACGACACGAGCCACGGGGCGAGCGTCGTCAGCACGAGCAGCGCGATGAGCAGGTACACCGATGCCATCGCCGGTCCGTGCGCGCGGAACCGCGCGAGCGCGATCCGCCACGGCCCGGGATGCGGCACCGGCGCGGCGTTCCACCGGGCGACGGCGACGCAGGCCGCCGCGATGAGCAGCCCGGCCGAGAGCCAGACGGCCATCTCGTCAGGCGCGCGCCCGCATGCGCGGATCGACCACCGCGTACAGCAGATCCGCGAGGAGATTGCCGATCGAGACCAGCACCGCCATCAGCAGCACCAGCGACGCGACGAGCTCCGGGTCGCTGCTGCGGATCGCTTCCACGGTGAGATAGCCCACCCCCTGGTACGAGAAGATCCGCTCGATGAACACCGACCCCGCGAGGAGCGCCGGAAAGGCGAGGCCAAGCAGCGTCACGATCGGGAGGAGTGCATTGCGCAGAATGTGGCGCAGCAGCACGCGGCGCTCGCTCGCGCCCTTCGCGCGCGCCGTGCGTACGAAGTCGCGGCCGGATACGTCGAGCATGGCGGCGCGCTGGTAGCGGGCGATGAGCGCAGCCGTGAGCAGCGCGAGCGTCATCACCGGCATCGCGAGGCGCACCGCGGTCTCCGCCAGCTGCTGCCACCAGGGCACCGGGCCGAGGTGGAACGCCGGGATCATGCTCGTCGGGAACAGGTCAAGCTTGTACCCGAATACGTACAGCACCACGAGAGCGAGCCAGAAGTCGGGGAGCGAGTAGAAGAACATGGCCACGGCGCCGAGCACCCGGTCCGTCGCCGTGCCCGCGCGCCAGGCCTGGATCACGCCGATGGCGATGCCCAACAGGAAGCTGACCGTCAACGCCAGTCCCATCAGGAGCATTGTGCGTGGCAGCCGCTCGGCGATGAGGGTGCGGACCGGCTTCCAGTACGTGAAGGAGTCGCCGAGATCGCCGCGCGCAATGCGCGTGACGTAGCGGGCGTACTGCTCGGGCAGCGGACGATCCAGGCCGTACTCGGCGCGCAGGCGCTCGACCTGCTGTGGGGTGACCCGCGGATTCTCGAGCAGCGCGAGGAACGGATCGCCCGGGGCCAGGCGGATCAGGAAAAAGCTGAGCGTGGTGGCCAGTGCGACCACCACGCCCAGGTGCCAGAGGCGCCGCGCGAGCAGCCGACGCACGCTAGTTCGCCGCCGCGGCCTCCGCGGCGCCGTCGCGCGGGAGTCGCCCGCCGGGCCGGATCTTCCATTCGCCGATCTTGGCCCACCACGCATCGGCCCGGAACTCGGCGAACTCGAGCCGCGTGTTATGTCCGGCGAAGTTCACCATCTCGTACAACCAGATGGCCGGCGCGTCGGCGACGATCATGCGATAGGCCCGCGCGTACTGCGCGGCGGACACCTCGGGATCCAGCGTCGTGGTCGCGCTGTCCACCAGGCGATCGAACGCCCGGTTCGAGTAGCCGCCGAGATTGCCGCCCTGGGCCTGGGCGGCCGTCGTCCAGGACTGCCGGATGCTCGACGGACTCGGATCGTAATGCGAGGCGGCGAACACTGCGTCGAAGGTCTGGCCGTGGAGCAGCTGCATCATCGGCCCGCCATCCATCACCTGGAGGTCCATCCGCACGCCGACCTGCTTCAGCATGTCCTGGATGATCACGGCCATCTGTTGGCGCGTGGTGCTCGAGCTCGGTGAGACGAGCGTGAACCGGAGGGGACGGCCGTTCCGCTCGCGGAACTCCGCGCCGCGGCGCAGACGCCATCCGAGGGAATCGAGGATCTGGCGCGCGCGCGCCGGGTCGTACTCGAACTGCGGGATCGTGGTGTCGGCCGTGGCGAGGGCTCTAGTGAACGGACCATGGGCCGGCACGCCCAGCGAATCGAGGACGCGCGAGATGACCGCCTGGCGATCGATGGCCATCGCCAGGGCGCGCCGGAGCTCGCGGTTGCCCAGCACGGGGTGCGGGGCGTTAGGCCGTCGCGGGTCGCGAAGATTGAACTGCAGGAAGCCCACGTCGAGCGATGGATACGGCCGGAGCCCGAGCCGCTGGTTGGCGCGAATCTCGGCGAGCCGGTTCGGCCGGACCTGCTCGAGGAAGTCGGCATCGCCGGCGAGCAGGCGGGTGGTGGCCGCCTCGTGATCGGGCGAGATCGTCCAGATGATGCGGTCGAGGTACGGACGTCCTCGCACGTGAGTGGTGTCCGCGTGCAGCTCGACCAGCGCGCCCGCCTCACGACGCACGAAGCGGAACTGGCCGCTTCCGACCGGAGCGTTGGCATACCACGACGTGGGCAGCTCGCGCCGCGGCACCGTGTCGAGCAGGTGCTCGGGCATGATGCGCATGTGATACGTCGCGTCGAAGAACTGCTGCGGGTAGCGGCGGGCGAACCAGAACACGACGGTCGCCGAGTCCCGCACGGTCACCGAATCGATCGAGGACAGGAGCTCCC
Organism: Gemmatimonadaceae bacterium; assembly: GCA_035461825.1. Classification (GTDB taxonomy): domain Bacteria; phylum Gemmatimonadota; class Gemmatimonadetes; order Gemmatimonadales; family Gemmatimonadaceae; genus JALZIF01. The sequence continues at coordinate 7,290 of DATHUW010000051.1, read as the reverse complement.
CTTCCGACGATCCGACGCGCGGGTCGGTGTAGATGTCGTACGTGAAGGCGACATCGCGCGCCGTGAGCGGGTGGCCATCGTGGAAGTGCGCACCCGGCACGAGCGAGAACGCGATGCTCAACGAGTCGTCCGCCCACTCCCAGGACTGCGCCAGTTCCGGGGTGAAGCCGCGATCGCCGACGCTGTTCAGCTCCACCCCCGGCTCGGCGAGGCGCTCGAACACGATGTCCACGAGGGTGTTCTCGTGGATCCATCGGATCGTGGGCGGCAGCAGGGGGCCGAAGTCGGCGCCGGCGGTAATGACCAGGGTGCCGCCGTACTCGGAGTCGGCGTCGGAGCCTTTCTCACGGTTGCAGGCCAAGAGGCCTAGGAGGAGGGTCGCGCCCGGAAGGAAGCGTCGCATCGATCGTGGTGGGAACGGGAAGCGAAGCGCGTGATGCTCGCGGACGGTAGGCAGACGCCCCACAAGAAAGCGCGTCACCGCCGCCACGTCCAGCCGTCGGAGGCGTAGTGCGCGCGCCGGACGTTTGCCGCCTCGGCGAGCGTCGAATCCAGCGGAATGCGCTCGACGGACCGCGACAGGCAACGCGCGACCGCCTCGGTCATCGCGTCGCCGAACTCGTCGAGCGCCGGCGCGCGCCCGAGCAGCGACCGCAGCGTGGCCGCCTCAGGAGGGGGCGCCGCGGGCGCCGCGCGCAGCTCGTTGGCGAGCGGCTGGTCGTCGTCGATGAGGATCGAGCCGTGCTGCAGGAGGGCACCGTCCGCGCGCCATTGCGCGGAACCCACGAGCTTCCGGCCGCCCGCCGCGATCTCGCCGGCGACCGGCTCCTCGAAACACGCCCCCGCGATCGGGCGCGGGGGTGGCCCGCTCGGTTCCGCGATCGCTGCGTCCACGCCGAGCTGCCGCAAGGCATCGACGAGGAGGACGTTGATCGTCCCGTAGGCCTCGCGGAGCGCGCCAAGGGCGTCTTCCGGCGCCGCGACGCAGTAGGTGATCTCCCGCCAGTGCAGTACGGCGCGCCCGCCCGTCGGTCGGCGAACGACATCGATTCCGCGACTCCGGGCGGCCGCCGGATCGTAGTGGCCTACCGCGCGCTGATGCCGGCCGAACGACAGCGTCGGGCGCGTCCAGCCGTACACCCGAACCACGGCGGCGCGGGTAGCCTTCGCGTGGCGGGCCATGGCATCGTCGAGCGCCATGTTGTCCGGACCGGGGAGCACCAGCGAGGGGAGCTGCAGCCACCGCTCGGGCGCTCGCGTGCGGAGGGAGGCGCACATGGTGCGGAAACGAAAGCCCGGGCGCCGCGGTTGGCAACACGGAGGTGCGTGGCCGTGCCAGGTGAAGACGGCGACGCTGGACGAGACGCACGAAGCCAGGGATCCGAAGTCGAGCAGACTCATCGCCGCGTGCTCTGGTGCGTCATCACGTGATTCACTCCGACGCCCCTCGGCCCTCGTCCCTCGCCCCTCGAAACGGGCGCCGCCCCCCTCCCGGGACTAAATTGCAGTGCTGGCCGCCGCCGGGTATACGCGGCGCCCCCACGAGAAAAACCTAACGGCCGAGTGAGGCATGACGACGACGATATCGGCGCAGGAGATGCTGTTCGAGCCCGGCGGCTTCCCCCGCCGTCACATCGGCCCCAGCGAGGACGACATCGGCGAGATGCTCGACCTGCTCGGCTACGACTCGCTGGCGGCGTTCGTCGATGCCGCGGTGCCAGCGGGGATCCGCTTCCGACGGCCGCTCCAACTCCCCGGCGGGCTCGACGAGCACGAGGCGCTGGCGCGGCTTCGGACCATGGCGGCGAAGAACGTGGTGGCGCGCTCCTTCATCGGCATGGGGTACTCCGAGACCCTGGTGCCCCCGGTCATCCAGCGGAACATCCTCGAGAATCCGGGCTGGTACACGGCCTACACGCCGTACCAGGCCGAGATCGCGCAGGGGCGTCTCGAGGCGCTGCTCAACTATCAGACGGTGGTGAGCGACCTGACCGCGCTGCCGATCGCGAATGCGTCGCTGCTCGATGAGGGCACGGCGGCAGCCGAGGCGATGGCGATGTGCCACGGCATCGCGCCGGGCGATCGTACGCGGTTCCTCGTGGCGTCGGACTGTCATCCGCAGACGATCGATGTCGTGAAGACGCGCGCCGCGGCACGGGGCTTCGAGGTGGTGGTCGGTCCGGCCGGCTCGTTCGAGGTCGACGACAGCGTATTCGGCGTGCTGCTCCAGTATCCGGCGACCGACGGCGGCGTGCACGATTATCGCGCGCTGTGCGAGCAGGCGCACGAGGCGAAGGCGCTCGTCGTGGTGGCGACGGACCTGCTGGCGCTCACACTGCTCGCCCCGCCGGGGGAATGGGGCGCGGACGTCGCGGTCGGGAACTCGCAGCGGTTCGGCGTGCCGCTCGGCTTCGGTGGTCCGCACGCGGCGTTCTTCGCAACGCGCGACGAGTACAAGCGGCTGATTCCGGGGCGGATCATCGGAGTCTCACGCGATTCGGCGGGCCGGCCGGCGCTGCGCATGGCGCTGCAGACGCGGGAGCAGCACATCCGCCGCGAGAAGGCGACGAGCAACGTCTGCACGGCGCAGGTGCTCCTGGCGGTGATCGCGGGGATGTACGCGGTGTGGCACGGGCCGGATGGCCTGCGGCGGATCGCGTCGCGGGTGCGGGGGCGCACGGCGCGGCTGGCGCGAGCGCTGCAGCAGTCGGGCGTGGCCATCGGGCACGACACATACTTCGACACGCTGCGGGTCGAGCTGGGCGACGGCACTCGTCAGGCCATGGAGCGCGCGACGGCCGAGCGGATCAACGTGCGGCGGCTCGACGACGGCGTGATCACCGTCGCGCTCGACGAGGCGACGACCGACGCCGACGTGCAGCGCCTGGCGAAGGTGCTGGGCGGCGACGCGGCCGTGCGCGCGCTCGACGACGACGATGCGCAGCCCTACCCGACGAGCGCCGCGCGTACGTCGCCTTATCTGCTCCATCCGGTGTTCAACCGGTACCACTCCGAGACGGAGATGCTCCGCTACATGCGGGCGCTCGAGTCGCGCGACTTCTCGCTCGTCCACGGGATGATCCCGCTCGGGTCCTGCACGATGAAGCTGAACGCGACGGCGGAGATGTATCCGATCACCTGGCCCGAATTCGGCGCGCTGCATCCATTCGCGCCGGCCGAACAGTCCGAGGGGTACCGCGAGATGTTCGTGGAGCTGGAGGGTGCACTTCGCGAGATCACCGGCTTCGCCGCGATCTCGCTGCAGCCGAACGCCGGCTCACAGGGGGAATACGCCGGGCTGCTGGCGATCCGCGGCTACCATGACGCGCGCGGCGACACGCAGCGGACGGTGTGCCTCATCCCGCAGTCGGCGCACGGGACGAACCCGGCCAGCGCGGTGATGGCGGGGCTCCGCGTCGTGGTCGTGAAGACCGACGCCGAGGGGCACATGGATCTCGCGGACCTGCGCGCGAAGGCGGCGCAGCACGCGAACGAGCTGGCCGCGCTGATGGTGACGTACCCGTCCACGCACGGCGTGTTCGAGGAGGAGATCCGCGAGGTGTGCGCGATCGTCCACGAGCACGGCGGGCAGGTCTACATGGACGGGGCGAACATGAACGCGATGGTGGGACTCGTCAGGCCGGCGGACATCGGCGCCGACGTGTGCCACCTGAACCTGCACAAGACGTTCTGCATCCCGCACGGCGGCGGTGGGCCGGGCATGGGGCCGATCGGCGTGGCGGCGCATCTGGCGCCGTACCTGCCGGGACACTCCGTCGTCGACCTGGGGCACACGGGCGGCGTGGGCGCCGTCTCGGCGGCGCCGTGGGGGAGCGCCAGCATCCTGCCGATCTCGTACATGTACATCGCCCTGATGGGCCGCGACGGCCTGACGAGAGCGACGGAGATCGCCATCCTCAATGCGAACTACATGGCGAAGCGGCTCGCCGATGCCTATCCGGTGCTGTACAAGGGCGACGCCGGGCTGGTGGCGCACGAGTGCATCATCGATCCGCGCCCGCTCAAGGCGAGCGCCGGCGTCGACGTCGAGGACATCGCGAAGCGGCTCATGGACTACGGGTTTCACGCGCCGACGGTCTCGTTTCCGGTGGCCGGCACCCTGATGATCGAGCCCACGGAAAGCGAGTCGAAGGCCGAGCTGGACCGGTTCTGCGACGCGATGATCGCGATCCGCGAAGAGATCGCGGCGATCGAGCGCGGCGAGATGAGCCGCGAGGACAATCCGCTGACCAACGCGCCGCACACCGCGCTGCACGTGACACAGTCCGAGTGGAGTCATCCGTACACGCGCGAGCAGGCCGCCTATCCGGAGGCGTCGCTGCGCGAGCGGAAGTTCTGGCCGTGCGTCGGGCGGGTCGAGAGCGCGTACGGGGATCGGAATCTGGTGTGCGTGTGTCCGCCGGTGGAGGAGTACGCCTGACGGGGGACGTGGGATGGGGGACGGGGGACGGGGAATGCGAAGGGCGAGCCGATCAGGCTCGCCCCCAGATACACCCCGTCCCCCGTCCCCCGTCCCTCATCCCACTCTCTCCTCGTACGCCCCCGCGTCCAGCAGGCTCGCCAATTCCGCCCCGTCGCTCACGCGCAGCTTGATCATCCAGCCGTCGCCGTAGGGATCGTTGTTCACGAGCGCCGGCTCCTTGTCCAGCTTCTCGTTCACGGCGACGACCTCGCCTGACAGGGGGCAGAACAGCTCCGACACGGCCTTGACCGCCTCGATGGTGCCGAAGACGTCCATCCGGGCGTAAGTGCTGCCGACCTTGGGGAGTTCGACGAAGACCACGTCACCCAACTCGCCCTGCGCGAAGTCCGTGATGCCGATCTGCACGACGCCCGGTTCGCCCGTCTCTTTCACGTACTCGTGCTCTTCGGTGTAACGCAGGTCCTGCGGAATCTTCGTCACGCGCCGCTCCGGGGGGGTCGAGTCGGCGCGAAGTCTACCGGCGGCCTGGGGGGGTGTCAAGCAACGGAACTGGCGGCATCCTCGCGCCGTTCCGCCTCGCGATCGAGCCGAGTCCACGCGTCGTCGACGCGGCGCGCGAGCTCCTCGCGTGTGCCCGTATTGTCGATGATGATGTCGGCGCGCGCGCGCTTGAGCTCCGCCGGCATCTGCGCGGCGATCATCTGCATCGCATCGGCCTCGTCGAGGCCGCGGTCACGCACGAGTCGCTCGAGCCGCATCGGGCGCGGGGCATCGACCAGGATCAGCAGGTCGAAGTCTTCGGTGAGGTGCTTCTCGAACAGCAGCGGGATGTCGCACAACACGATCCGGTCGCCGCGCTGCCGGGCCTCGGCGATCTGCTCGTCGCGCAGGCGCGCGACCTCGGGATGGACGATGGCGTTGAGCGCGGCGAGCTCGCTCTCGTCGGAGAACACGCGGGAGCGGAGCGCGGTCCGGTCGAGGGTCCCATCCGGCGCGACCATGGCCTCTCCCCAACGTTTCAGAATCGCCTCGAAGGCGGGCGTGCCGCGGCGGACGGCCTCGCGGGCGAGGACGTCGGCGTCGATGAGCGTGACCCCCCGCTGCTCGAGCAGCTTGGCGACCGAGCTCTTTCCGCTCGCGATGTTGCCGGTCAGTCCGACGAGTAGCATGCCGCCGCTGTAGTCAGATTCCGTGCCCAAGATGGGATGGCAGGGAGAGGGGGTCAATGAATTCTCACTCGGGGACGAATGTTTATTCGGGGGACGAGGGACGAGGGACGGGGGACGGGGACGGGGGAAATAAAACAAGTTGCCCTCTCGTCTCCGAGTTCCTCTCGTCCGGGACCCCCACGTCGCGCGTCCGCGTCCCCCATCCCTCGTCGCTCGCTCCTCAACCCCCGTCCCCCGTCCCCCGTCCCTCGAGCCGCAGCGGGACCTGGTCCTCGTCCGCCCGCGGCACCTTGTGGCAGTGCCGGCAACGCGCCTCGTAGGATTCCGACCCGCCCACCATGATCGTCGGCGAGTCGTAGCGCGCCGGCCGGCCGCCTATCAGACGCTGGTTCCGGCTCGCCGGGTTTCCGCAGATCACGCAGATCGCGTGCAGCTTGTCCACCAGCTCCGCGATGGCCATCAGGTCACCCATCGGCCCGAAGGGCTCGCCGCGGAAGTCGCAGTCCGTGCCCGCGAGGATCACGCGGACGCCAGTCTCCGCGAGGCGTGTGGCGAGGGTTACGACGCCGTGGTCGAGAAACTGCGCCTCGTCGATCGCCACCACGTCCGCCAGGGGGTTGATCCGCCGGGCGATCTCGGCGGAGGAGTCGACGGGGATCGCGTCCGCCGCGCGCCCGTCATGGCTCGCGACCGCGTGCACGCCGCCGTACCGGTCATCCAGGTGCGACTTGAACACCTGGACCTTCCTTCGCGCGATGGTCGCCCGACGCACGCGGCGCAGGAGCTCCTCGCTCTTGCCGCTGAACATCACGCCGGTGATCACCTCGATCCAACCCTGACGAGCGGAGGTGTACAAGATCGGGAATCGGGAATCGGGAATCGGGAATCGGGATCCGGCTCGGGGACCGCGACGCTGGAATCGGGCAGTGAGCCGTATCCAGCGACTGCCGTCAGCTCTCGCGGCGGCCGCGCGGGGTGGGGCGGCCGCCGCGGGCCGGTGCTCCCCTACCGCCGGAACGGTCGCCTCGTGGCCGATCGCTGCGGTCGCGGGCCGCGGCTCCGCCGCGCGGACGGTCGCTGGTCTCGCGCGGCCTGTCACTGCGGTCACGGGTCGTGGGTCCGCGACCCGGTCTGTCGCTGCGCTCGCGGGGACGCTCGCCCCGCGCCCGCGAGGGGCGGTCGTCCCGCTCGGGAGCACCGCCGTCGCGGTCCAGCCGCGGCGAGACGCGACGTCCGCGGATCGTCGCGCCGGCGAGCTTCTCGACCACGGAGTCCGCATCCGCCGCCTGCAGCTCCACCAGCGTGAACGACTCCCGCACGTCGACCTTGCCGATCCGGTCCGCCGGGATGCCGCCGACGTTCGCGATGGCGCCGACGAAGTCCCGTGCCGTCGCGTTCTCGCGCGAGCCGGCGTTGATGAACAGGCGCACCGGCCCTCGAGGCACCACGGGAGGCGCCGGGGGCGCAGGGGGGGCGGAAGCGGCGGCCGCGCGCGCGAATACCTGCGACTCCCGGCTCCGGTCGAGGAGCCGCAAGGCAGCCGCGGCGATCTCCACGCCGTCGTACTCCTCGAGCAGGGGCTCGAGCGCCAACAGGTCGCGCGGCGGCACGCCATCGGCGAGCACGCCGCGGAGCGCGTCGCGCATCGCCGTCTCGCGGGCGCGGGCGCGATCGGCC
>DATHUW010000050.1:0-4554 GCA_035461825.1 Gemmatimonadaceae bacterium | reverse complement strand
CGGCCGTCATGGAGCGTGAAGCTCGAGCTGCTCGTCGCAGGCACGCGGGGGGCGTGGTCGGTGATGCCGAAGATCGGCGTGGTCCGCTGGCGCAACGTCGGTGAGCGGCTGGCCCCGCTCAGGACCGCTGGCCTCGCGCCGCGGTTCGTTGCCCGCGGCGAGGGTGACAGCACGGTCGACGGGGCGTGGCTCGACCCGCCCGATGCGGACGCGGACGGGCCCGTCGTCCTGTACTTCCACGGAGGGGGATTCGTGTTCTCCTCGCTGCGTACGCACGGCGAGCTGATCGGCGCCATCGCCCGCACCGTCCGAGCGCGCACGTTCGCGCTCGATTACCGGCTGGCTCCCGAGCACCCGATGCCGGCGGCGATCGAGGACGCCCTGGCGGGCTACCGCTACCTCCTCGCGCAGGGCATCCCGGCGCGCCGCGTGGTCTTCGCGGGTGACTCGGCCGGCGGCAACCTCGTGCTGAGCGCGCTGCTCGCGTTGCGCGATGCGGGGGAGCCGCTGCCCGCCGCAGGCGTCGCGCTGTCTCCGTGGGTCGACCTCGACTGCTCGGGCGACAGCTTTCGGACGAACGGCCACGTCGACTTCGTGGGCGAGGAGCACTGCCGCCTCGCGGCCGCGAGCTATCTCGCCGGCGCAGACGCGAAGCGGCCCGACATCTCGCCGCTGTACGCGCGACTGGCCGGCTTGCCTCCGTTGCTGATTCACGCCGGAGACGCAGAGACGCTCGTCGATCAGATCCGCGCGTTCACGTCGCGCGCCGAGGCCGAGGGCGTGGACGTGACGCAATCGGTCTACCCGGACATGGTGCATGTCTGGCACATGATGGGGAGCGCGACGCCCGAGGCGCAGCGCGCCATCGACGAGATCGCCGTGTTCGCCCGCGAGGCGGTTGCGGCGGCCAGCCGCGCCGCGGTTGCTTAGGGGCGCGGCATCAGCAGGCGTGCAGCCGCAGCATCAGGCGGTCGAGGCCGCGGACGTGGAGCCTGTAATTCCAGTCCACCCCGTCGGGGACGCGCTCGAACCGCTCGAATCGCCGGGTCAGCGCTCCCAGGGCGAGGCTGCCCTCCAGGCGGGCGAGGTGGGCTCCGATGCACACGTGGGGGCCGCGGCCGAAGGCCAGCACGCCGGTGGGCTTGCGATCGAGATCGAAGGTGTCGGGGCGATCACCGACCCGGCCAGCGGCGTCCCGAGGCGGGTGACGAGGTCGACCGGCTCGCCGCCGCTGCGCTCGATCTCGTCGAGCAGCTCACCCACGCGGGCCTCGATGAAGGGCTGGAGGGCGCTCACGACCGAGGTGATGAAGGCCCGCGAGACGAGCGAGCGCTGCCGCGTGTGCACGGGCGGGTCGAGCACGATGAGCGACTCGGCGGAGGGGTTGCGTCCGACCCACGCGGGCGCCAGCACGGCGCGGAAGCCCGAGGACGAGTAGGTCTCGGTGTCACGGAACGCGGCGACGATGTCGTCGTAGCGCGTGAGCGCATAGAACCCCCCGGGCTCCACCCGGCAGACCGGCGCATCGGTGCGCATGCGGTGGTAGGTCGGGAAGGGGTCCTCGCGGATCGCGGGATCGAACAGGTCGATGGTCTGGCCGTGCATGAGGCTCCCCGATCATGCGCGAGGGAGGCGCCTCGTGGGGCCCGGGGTTCGAGCGAAATTCGCTGGCAGCTCGCGCGAGTGGCGCATCAGCTCGGTCATCGCGCTCGTGCATGCGACGCTTCGTCGGTGATTCATGTCGATGCGTGAGCATTCGAGAGCTCTTCTGCTGGTGCTGGCGCTCGCCGCGTGTGCGGGCGCGTCGGCGCAGCAGCGTGGGAGCGAGCCCGCGCCGGCGCGCGAGCCGCTGCGTGAGGTCAACGAAGTCAGGGCCGCTGATCCGGATCACGTGGTCGCGATCGTGGGGGCGACGCTCGTCGACGGGCGGGGCGGCGCGCCGGTGCCGGACTCGGTGGTCGTCGTGCGCGGCGACCGGATCGAGGCCGCGGGGCCGCGCGCGCTGGTGCGCGTGCCGGCCGGGGCGGACGCCTTCGACGCGAAGGGGCTGACGCTGCTCCCGGGCCTCATCGACGCTCACTTCCATCTGGACGGCGACGACCCGCTGCCGGCCCTCTTCCTCGCGCACGGCGTCACGAGCCTGCGCGACCCGGGCCAGTGGGTGGAGGCCTACGACGCCGTGCGCCGCGCCGCGCAGCCGGTCCCGCGCCTGTTCCTGACGGGGCCGCACCTCGACTCGCCGCCCGCCGCGTACCCGGCCGACTCTTTCATCGTCCGCGACGCCGAGGAGGCCCGGCTCGCCGTCGACCGCTTCGCCGACGGCGGCGCCTCTGCGATCAAGATCTACTTCCGCCTCCCCGTCGGCCTGATGGCGGCCGTCAACCGGGCGGCGCACGCGCGCGGCCTCCCGACCACGGCGCACCTGGAGATCGTGGACGCGGGGGACGCCGTGCGCGCGGGCACCGACGGCATCGAGCACGTGACCTCGCTGGGCGTGGCGCTGCTCCCGCCCCGCGACGCGGAGAAGTACCGGCAGGCCGTGCTCGCGGACAACGCCGCGCGGCGGCAGGGGCGCTACGAGGTCTGGGAGAAGATCGACCTGGACTCCGCGCGCGCGCGCGCGCTCATCCGCCTGCTGGCGGAGCGGCGCACCTATCTCTCGCCCACGCTCGCCGTCTTCGAGCGGCGTGCGGGCGACAAGGACACGACGGACGTGCACGTGCGCGGCTTCAGACGGATGCTGGAGCTCACAGGCCGCGCGAGGCGCGCGGGCGTGCGCGTGGTCGTGGGCTCGCACTCCATCGTGCCGCACGCCGAGCGCGGCTGGGCCTACCAGCGCGAGATGGAGCTGCTCGTCGAGGCCGGCATGACGCCCATGGAGGTGATCGTCGCCGCCACCTCGGAGAACGCGCGCTTCTTCAGGGCGGAGGATCGGATCGGCAGCGTGGAGCGCGGCAAGCTCGCAGACCTGCTGCTGGTGCAGGGCGACCCGACGACGGAGATCGGCGCCATGCGGAACGTCCGGCGCGTCATGCTCGGAGGGCGCTGGGTCGAGCGATAGCACGTCCGTTCGAGCTCGTGCCGGCGTGGTCCTTCGTCGCGTGTGCCGCCGGCGTTCACCGGCATGACGGCATAGAATGGGCAATGCGAGCGCTGCCGCCGAATGCGGCCATCGACGAGCGCTCCACCCTCCGATCCCGCGCTGATACATCAGCAACTGGATTGTTGCGCCGAGATGGTGATTGCCTCCGGATCGAGGCGACGCCGGGCGCCCGGGGGCCCGCAGTGAGGAAGGCTGCCACCTGAGGGCCGACCTGGGTCGCTCTGCGTACTGGCCAGCGGTCCACGTACCTGACGTCGGGTCACTATTGCGTACAACGCACGATGCGGTCGGTGCGTGTTGACGGCGTCGCTGGAAGCGTATTGTCGTAAGCGTCCGAGTGCACGTCCGCTTACCCCTGGGCCTGGAGAGGAGTCGCGAATGTATCGAAGGAGAGCTGCGATTGTCTGCGCGATGCTGGGAGCCTTCGGCTGTACGGCCGATGACAAGGTCACCGAACCCACCGGAGCGGAGTCGGTCGACGAGACGTTCAAGCGCGCCGCCGCCGCACGCCTCGCGTCGGTGCTCACCGATGCGTCCGTGCGGGGCGAGCTGATCGCCGCGCTCCGCGAGCGCAGCCCGCTGGCGCTGTCCGAGCTCACCGGCCTGATCGGCGAGATCGATGCCGCTGCGGGTAGCGACGTCGTCCCCGAGATCTCGCTTCGTGAGCCCGCGGGAGCCTACGACAGCGCGAGCTTGCGCGTGGCCTGGGCGCCGTCCGGCGACGAGGCGACCTGGACCGAGATCCCGGCCTACATGCTCGGCGGTGCGCCGGTCTCGCTCGATCCGCAGCGTGCTCCCGACGAGCCGGTGCTGGTGGTCGAGACCCGCGGCCGGCTCACGATGCTCCAGAACATCGAGAAGGCCAACCTGCTCCTGCGGCAAGCCGGGCTGCAGCGGGCGCCCTCGAAGACAGCGCCGCTCGAGGCGACCAACATCCAGACCACGCAGCTCACGTCGATCCGGCTGGCGAATGACCAGGAGCCCTGGATCTCGGGCGCGGCGGAGATCTACGCGATCGTGTCCGGTGTGGTCGGCAGCAACGACCCCCAGCTGATGATCGTGGATATGCCCTATCTCGATCACGACAACACCACGTACTACCCGAATCAGCTCATCGTGAACTGGAGCAATTTCCAGTATCAGGTCGCCAATATCCAGTTGTACGAGCACGACGACAACACCAGCTACCAGGACCTGGTCATCGCCATCGTCGCCGCGGTGGGCGCGGCCGGGAGCCTGGCCGGTTACCCGGTGGTCCAGGCGATCACCGAGATCGCCAATCGCATCATCGCGGCGATGCCATCGAGCGTCTTCACGAACGATGACGACTACGTCGACTCGTTCTACACGATCGAGCAGACCCAGACCTACACCAACCTGATCGGCGCAGGGAACAACGCCCGCATCTCGATCCGGCCGTTCACCGTCGTGGCCAACTGAGCCGGACGAGG
>DATHUW010000049.1:0-15630 GCA_035461825.1 Gemmatimonadaceae bacterium | reverse complement strand
GGTGCCGGCGCCGCGGCCGAGGCTTCGGCCGAGGCGCGCGCCGACACTCCGCCGGCCAAGCCGCAAGAGGAGGGGCGCCGGCAGCCGCATCGGTGATCCGGCCGCGAGGCGGACGCCATCGACGGGCGTCGCACGATGCGGCGCCCGTCGTGGCATGGAGAAGGTCCTAACGCTCGAGCGCGAACACGAACCGCTGCCGCACTCGCACGGCAACCGGGACGCCGCCGACCTCCGCCGGCAGGTACCGATAGGCCGCCAGCGCCACTCGCACCGCGCCGAGGAACTCCGGATGGTCGGCGCGCCGCACGACGATCGATCCCGGGCGCAGTCGGCCCCTGGCATCGATGACGAACTCCACATCCACGAGGCCCTCCACTCTCGCGGTCCGGAGCATCTCCGGATAGCGCGGCGGAACGTTGCCCTCCAGTGGGAGCGCCGGCTTTTCGGCGATGCGGTTGTCGAACACATTGGCCGGGTCCGGTGCCCGCGGCGGACCCGCGCGGTCCCCGATGACGCGCGGGACGATCGCATCGCGCAGCGGATCGCCTAACGGCACGTCGACCGGCGGGATCGTGTTCGGGATGTCGAGCCCGCCCACGGCGGGGACGACTGGCGTTCGCGGCACTGGTGCGGGAGCGGGACCGGCTGGGAACGCGGGAGCCGAGCGCGTCTCGGGTTCTCGCTGCCTCGGCGGCAGATACGTCGGCGTCAGCCGATCGTCCGGCTGCACTCCGAGCGGATCTTCACGCTCCGCGCCCTCCGTCGTGGCCCATACCGCAAGCAGGACGACGGCGGCGTGCACCGCCGCGCTCAGTGCCACACCGCCGCGCCGCCGCCGCGGCCGGGGATTCGACTCCACCAGGACGCCGAACATCGCCACCTCCGTCGCACGAGGGCCAACGCGTTGCCGCGTACGACCCTACCATGCGACGCCCGGATGAACCCGGCGTGGCGGAAGAATGAAGAATCCCTGAAGGGATCGTGAGGCGTCCGTGAAGCCCATGAAGACGGAAACGGGGAACGGAAGGAGAATCCGTTCCCCGTTTCCCGTGTCCACTCGCTCTAGCTCCGCTTCTCCTTGGCCGGCGGGTCGTACACCCCCACCGCGCCAGGCTCCGTGGCGCCGTCCGCCTCGGCCTTCATCGTCCCGAGATACGACGGCAGCTCCACGCCGGCGATGTCGCGCAGCACCTGCATCATCGGCGGCATCATCTTGCCCATGTTCTGAATGAACCCCGCCGTGCCGCCTTGTCCGTTTCCGCCCCCCTCCCACACGACGACCTTGTCGAACTTGATGTTCGAGATCGCGTTCGAGGCCGTCTCCGCCAGCGTGTCGAGGTGCTCCAGCATCAGCAGTTGATAGGCGTGCTGGGCGCCCCCCGCGGCCTCCACCATCTGCCGTAAGGCGTCCGCCTTCTTGGCGAGGATCTCGTACTGGCCGCGAGCCTCCGCCTCCAACCGCGCGTAGATCGCCGCCGCCTCGGCCTGCGCGTGGATCTTCATGCGCTCCGCCTCGGCCTCGGCCTCGACGATCGTCTTCGCTTTCTCCGCCTTGGCCGGCGCCTCGAGCGCGGCGCGGCGCTCCGCCTCCACGCGCTCGGCTTCCGCCAGCGCGGCGAGCGTCATCGCGCGGTTCTGCAGCTCGAGCACCTTCGCCTCGGCCTCGCGTTTCTTCGTCTCGGCGAGCTGGAACGCCTCGGCCTCGCGCAAGGCGAGCTGCGCGCGGGTCGCGATGATGGCCGCCTGCGATTCCGCCTCGCCCGCGATGGCCTTCGACTCCGCCGTCGCCACGGCGATGCGCTTCCGCTGCTCGGCATCCTTGATCTGCGCCTCGCGCTCGTACGCGGCGGTCTGCTCCCCGATCCCCTGCTCCTTCTCCAGCTCCGCGATCCGCACCGCCTGCTCGCGCGACGCTTCGCGCACGCCGATGTCGCGCAGCTTCGTCGCGTTCGCCACCTGGACGAGTTTCTCGCGCTCGGCGTCCGCCACGCGGATCTCGCCCAGCTTCTCCTGCTCCGCCACGTCGCCCCGCGCCTGCTGCACGGCGGTCGCCGCCGCCTTGCGGCCGATCGCCTCGATGTAGCCCGACTCGTCGTTGATGTCGGTGATGTTCACGTTGATGAGCACGAGGCCGATCTTCTTCAGCTCCGGCTCGAGCGACTGCTGGATGTTGTGCAGGAACGCCTCGCGGTCCTTGTTGATTTCCTCGATCCGCATGGAAGCGATCACCTGGCGCAGCTGCCCGAAAATGATGTCCTGCGCCTGACGCTTGATCTGCGTGCCGTCGAGCTTGAGGAGGCGGATCGCGGCGTTTGCCCGCACCTCGGGGCCGGTCCCGATCGCCACCGTGAACACGCTTGGCACGCTCACGCGGATGTTCTCGAACGAGAGTGCGTCCCGCAGCGGGATGTCGATCTGGATCGGCTCGAGGCTCAGGTAGTCCCACTCCTGGATCACCGGCCACACGAACGCGCCGCCGCCGGACAGGCATCGCGCGACCTGGCCGCCGCCGACCCGTCCGGAGATCACCAGGATCTTGTTGGACGGGCAGCGTTTGTAGCGAGAGACGAACAGCATCAACATCCCGAAGGCGGTGACGCCGACCAGCACGACCGCGCCGAGCGCGAACGAGAAGGACTGGGGATCGAAGCCGCCCTGTAGCAGGGCGAGCGCGTTATACGAGTCCATCGGTCAAGTCTCCAGCGGATTGGGGAACGACCTCGAGCAGGTCGGGCCCGACGATGTCGCGCACGACCACGAGGCTGCCTGACGGCAGCTCACCGCCGGGCGTGACAGCTTGGTACTCCACCGTGCGGCCCTGCATCGGAACGTGGATCTTGCCCGTCCCTTCGCGGTTGCCCGGAATCCGCAGGTAGACGGTCGCCGTCTGGCCGAGCGCATTCTCGATCTGCTCGGAGCCGTCATCCTCCAGACGGCGCATGGCGCGCATGAGATAGGCGACGATGAATGTCGCCGCCGTGCCGGCAAGCAAGGCGGCCGGCACGGCGAGGAGCAACGGCCACCCCGATGTGGCGACGCCCGCGCCGGTGAGGCCGAAGAACGCGACCCCCGCGGACAGCGACCGCACGCTGACGAGGTCGAGCCCGTCGCCGAGGTGCGTGTCGCCCGCGTGCACGTCATGGCCGACGTCCGCCTGGCCGCCGAGCACGCCGAGCAGCAGCTGGAGCACCAGCACCACGCCGCCGAGCGCGGCGCACGCAATGAAGAATGCGATCACAGGCGGGTGACGAGAGGTCGGCGAGCGGGGACACTGGCGTGCGTGGCCGGCGGCTGGCACGATTGCGCTCGCCGCCGAGCCGTGCCGTACGGTGTTTCGGAAAGTGCAAGCCCGGATGCGGAGGCGCAATAGAGCATTGACCCGCGGGCGAGTTTCTTGCGCGGCGGCCTCTCCGCGCCCCCACGGCCATTCGGACACCGAGAAGGTGCGAGTGAACAAGGGAACCGGCACCTAACGTATTCGCCCCGGCACCCGCCCCCTAGCCCCCAGGCCCCCGTCCCGTCGCCCCTGACCCCTAATCCCTCTCCCCCCCATGCGCTCGAAAGCCAGCCTCAAGGGCCACCCTCTCCACGCGATGCTGATTCCCTTCCCGTTCGCGTTCCTCACCGGCGCGTTCGCCTTCGACGTCGCGGGCCGCTGGCTCGAGCGGCCCACGCTCTGGACCACGGGGGCGCACCTCGCATTGGCGGGCATCGTCCTCGCAATCATCGCGGCGGTGCCCGGTTTTCTCGACTATCTCCACACCGTTCCCCCGCGCAGCACCGGCAAGTCGCGCGCGACGAAGCACATGCTCGTCAACCTGAGCGCCGTGGCCCTCTTCGCGCTGGCCACGTACGTGCGTGGCGCCGCGGGCGTGGCCCCGGATCCCGTGATCCTCGTGGTGGAGGCCGGTGCCGTGGCGCTGCTCTTCGCCGGCGGCTGGATGGGGGGGACACTCGTCTACCGCAACCAGATCGGCGTGGACCACCGTTATGCGGGCGCCGGCAAGTGGTCCGAGCGGCGAGCGGAGGGCGGGGGCGGCACCCGCGTCCCGGTCGCCGACGCCGGGGACCTGGAACCGAACCAAATGCGTCTCGTCAGGCTCGGCGACCAGCGGGTGGTGCTCGCGCGCACCGAAGAGGGCTGGGTCGCCTTCGACGATCGCTGCCCGCACCGCGGCGGCTCGCTCGCCGGCGGACTCATGGCCTGCGGCACCGTCACCTGCCCATGGCACGGATCGCAGTTCGACGTTGCCAGTGGCGCCCTCCAGGCCGGACCCGCCGAGGACGGCATCACGACGTATCCGGTGGAGGAGCGAGACGGTAAGATCTGGCTGTGAGGGGACGTCGGCGCCGCGCCCAGACCCGAAGGGCGTCGCGCCAGGTAACGATCGGACGTTCGCGACGCGAGCGGACTCGTCGGCAGGCGCAAGCCGCCCGCTCGAGCCCGCATGTTATCTTCTCGAACGCGCCCACTTTTTCACCCCGCCATGTTCGGCAAGCGCTTCCACCTCTTCACGGTTTACGGATTCAAGATCCGGCTCGACGCGAGCTGGTTCGTGCTGGCCGTGCTGGTGACCTGGTCGCTGGCGACGAGCTTCTTTCCCGTGGTGATGCCGAACCTCACGCGGGTCACCTACTGGCTGCTCGGCGCCGGCGGAGCGCTCGGACTCTTCGCCTCCATCGTCGCACACGAGATGTCGCACGCCGTCGTCGCGCGTCGCAACGCCATCCCCATGCGAGGAATCACGCTCTTCATCTTCGGCGGCGTCGCCGAGATGGATGCGGAGCCGCCGAGCGCGGGGTCGGAGTTCCGCATGGCCGCCGCCGGTCCGCTGGCCAGCTTCGCGATCGGGGGGATGCTGTTCCTCGCGTCCTTCTTCGTGCCGCTACCGGCGCCGATCGCCGCATTGTTCAGCTATCTCGCGACGATCAACGTCGTGCTGGCCATCTTCAACCTGGTACCGGCCTTTCCGCTGGACGGCGGACGGATTCTGCGCGCGGCCCTCTGGCACCGCTGGCAGAACCTGCGGCGCGCCACACGGGCGGCCGCGCGCATCGGCGGCGCCTTCGGCCTCCTGCTGATCGTGGGCGGCCTGTGGCTCGTGGTCGCCGAGGGGGAGTTCATCGGTGGAATGTGGATGGCGCTGATCGGGCTCTTCGTGCGCAACGCGGCCGCCGCGTCGTATCAGCAGGTGCTGCTGCGGCGCGCGCTCGAGGGCGAGCCGGTGCGCGCGTTCACGCGTGGAGATCCGGTTACCGTCGAGAGCTGGCGCACCGTGCAGTCGCTCGTGGATGACGTGATCTACCGTCACCACCACAAGCTCTACCCCGTGGTGGACGAGGGCCGCCTGACGGGCTGCGTATCGGTCGACGATGTGAAGGCACTGCCGCGCGAGGATTGGCGACACCGCACCGTCCGCGACATCGCGCGAACCTGCTCCCTGGAGAACACCGTGCATCCGGATGCGGATGCACTCGACGCCCTGCATGCGATGCGGCGCGGCAAGCGCTCGCGCATGATCGTGGCCGAGAACGGCGATCTGGTGGGAATCCTGACGATGAAGGATCTGCTCGAGTTCTTCGCGCTCAAGGCCGAGCTGGAGGAGCGGTCGTCGCCCTGACGCCGGCTCGTCAGGTTCCGAGGCGCTCGATGCCGCGCAGCGCGGCCGGGGTCTCCTCGTGCTGCAGCGCCACCTCGACCAGTCCCTCCAGTCCCGACAGGCGCCGCAGCTCCGGCTCCTCCAGGTCGCGCCAGCCTTCCGGGTAATCATCGACCCGGCGCAGCAGCACCGTGCTGCCGACCTGCGCCTCGAAGCACAGGTGTGGCGGCGTGTCCTCGATGACCTCGTCGTTATGCTCGGTGCGGCGTCCCGGCACGGGATACACGACCCACCGCACCCCCCCGGACCCGCTGAAGCTCAACCGCTCGCGCATGGGGCACCTCCTCCCACGCAACATGGGACTGGGGAGCGCGGCCGGCAATCGGGTGCTCCCGCACGCGCATCGGCGCCCGGCTCGCGACGGCATGAGGCATGACGGTCTCCGTCGCCGTTCACCGTGCCGACGATGGCGCCGTGCGGCGCACCGACGAGGACTGACCGGTCGCTCACGCCCCGGCGCCGGCCGGCCGCGCGCGTCCCGCCTCGCCGCGATCGCGATACTCGGTCATGAACCGGCGCTCCGCCTCCGTCGTCCCGATGAGGATCAACTCGTCGTCCCCCTCGAGGGTGGTCGTGGGTGGAGGACTCACCTGCATCTGGTCATCGCGCTCGATCGCGAGCACCAGGCACCCCGTCCGCTCCCGAATCCCGCTTTCGGCCAGCGAACTCCCGACCACGCGCCGCGGCACCCGGCTCCGGAACACGTCGAGGCCCTCCGCCACCATGAAGATCTCGGACTGCTCGAGCACGTTGAAGATCGCGTCCGCGCCCATCGAGGCGTAGGACATCACCAGATCCGCACCCGCCCGATGCAGGGTCGAAATGTTTCGCTCGAGATTCGAGCGGCTGACGATCTGCATGTTGGGGCGCAGCTTTCGACAGTAGATCGTCAGGTAGATGTTGACCGCGTCGTCGTTCGTCGTGACGATCGTGGTCGGCGCCTTGCGGATGCCGGCGCGCTCCAGCACCGAGAAGTCGGCGGCGGAGCCCAGCACGTACAGGTCGGGATCCTTGATCATTGCCGGATTCTTCTCGACGATACGGTACGGCACGCCGCGCTCGGCGAGTGCCGCCGCGGCGCACCGCCCCACCCGCCCGCCGCCGAGGATGAGCACCGGATCGTCAGGCGTGTTGTAGATCACGCACAGGTCATCGAAGGCCGCGAGCTGCGGCTCCGTGCCGGCCAGCACCAGGACGCTCGAGGGCTCGATCAGCACATCGGGAGACGCGGGCGTGAAGTGTCCACGCTGCCAGATCCCCACGATCGAGAGGCCCGTCGCCTGCCGGAGTCCGCTGTCGGCG
Organism: Gemmatimonadaceae bacterium; assembly: GCA_035461825.1. Taxonomy (GTDB): domain Bacteria; phylum Gemmatimonadota; class Gemmatimonadetes; order Gemmatimonadales; family Gemmatimonadaceae; genus JALZIF01. The sequence continues at coordinate 8,668 of DATHUW010000049.1, read as the reverse complement.
ATCCGCTTGCCGACCAGCGGGGTGCCGAGCACCGGTGCCTCCGCGATCACCAGCCCATCGAACCGGCCGACGATGTTCGCGCGCGTCTCGCCGCCCAGAGTCCGGCGGGCCAGCGATCGCCCGAGCATCTGCGCCAGCTCGAGCACGTGCGAGGCGCCGGCTAGCTGCAGCACGTCCACCGAATCCGGGTCGCGAGCCAGCGAGACGAGGGGCGTCTCCTTCGTCAGTTCACGAATCGTGAACGCGATGTTGGTGTTGACGAAGTCGTCATCGCTCGCCACGACCAGCGCGGCGCGGTGCGCGCGAAGGCGGCGATAGGTTTCCCGGTCGTCGCGATCCCCGGTCACCACGTTCAGCCCGAGGTCGTGCAGCTCGAGGGCCCGGCTGAGCTCCGGCTCGATCACCACGTAGTCCCGGTGGTAGAGCTCCAGCCGTTCGATGAGCGACACCGCGACCGCATCGTATCGGGTGAGGATCACGTGATCCCGCGTCTCCTCGGGCAGCTCGCGCGGCGCTCGCAGCTGCCGCTGCGCCTCGATCCACGGCGCGTAGAAGAACTGGATGAACGTGAACGGGAGGAGGACGAGCAGGAAGGTGACGCCCGAGAGCAGCACGACCATGGAGAACGCGCGTCCGGCATCGGACTGAAACGTGATGTCGCCGAAGCCGAGGGTCGACATCACCGTGAGCGTCCAATAGAACCCGGTGAGCCACGAATACTCCTCCCCCTCCGCCTGCTTCAGCACGTGGAAGATGATGCTGAACGCGACGACGAGGGCGAGCAGAACGCCGACCAGTTTCAGCAGCGCTCGGACGTTCTTGCGCGCCTGCTTGATCTGGAGGAACGCCGAGAGCTGCGCGGTGAGGAATTTCATGATGCGCAACGTTGGCGCATGCCACTGCGAATGGGAAGGCGTGCGGGACGGCTACACCGGCGTGTCGTCATCCCGCCGCGTCGCCCCGCCCCGCTCCACCGGCACGATCGACAACTTCCCGTCGTCCTCCAGCACGATGTACCGCGCGTCGGACAGCCGCTCGAATCCCGCCTTCCGCAGTTCCGCGTACACCTCCCCGGGCTGCACCCGCTCGTGGTTCATTGCCTCCACGACGAAGCGGCCGCCTGACGCGATCACCGCCGGCTCGCCGGCCAGGATGCGCTCCATCCATCGGAAGCGGTGCGCGAGCAGCGACGTCGCGAAGACCAGCGACACGAGCGAGAAGAACGCGATGACGGCGGCGGTCAGCGAGAAGTCCTCCCGCATGAGCGCCTGCTGGAACAGCTCGGGGATCAGCATCAGCAGCACGAGCTCGAAGGGCGAGAGCCGTCCCAGCTCCCGCTTGCCGACGACGCGTAGCGTGACCATCAGCAGGACGTAGACGAATGCGACTCTCGCGACGGTTTCCATGTACGCCTCACGGGAAGGTCCAGGTGTGCACGGCGATGGCGACCGTATCGCCGGAGGTGCTCTCGACATGCAGCGCGCCGCGATGGCGGCCGTACCGTTCACCCCGCAGCTCGACCACCACCAGGCGCGACTCGCCCGGCCCGAGCGACGTCAGCTTCACGCCGTACGCCGCGGTCGCGGGTGGCGTGAACGTGACGGCCGAGAAGCGGAGCGCGTAGGCGGTGTCGATGCGAACGGTGACTGTGTCGATGACACCATCCGACCGGTTGGCGACCGTTGCCGTGATGACGTCGAGCGCCCTGAAGCGGGCGCGCGAGGGGAACTCGATCTGGACGGCGATCGCGCCGGAGGCCGCGGCGCCCGCGCGCGCGCGCTCCCCGAAGACTCCGAGGACCGCCAGCACTGGCACGAGCACGATCACGCCGAGTGCCGCGGCGCGAAACGGCGGAATGGTGATCCGCCTATCGATCTCCGGCGCCTCGGGCAGCGATGGCGTCTTCGACTTCGCGCGTGACATGCGGGACCTCGCCGCAAAGCGTGACGCGGCGAGCTGGAAGCATGGCTCGTGCCGGGCGTTACTGCCGCGTCGCGGTACCCGCCGCACCCGCCGCGCGCTTGGGCCGGTGCGCGGACGCGGCCGCCGCCTCGGTCGGCGACGCGGGGACCGACTCGCCGCGCAGGGCCGCCTGTCCCAGCCGCGAGAAATTGATCGAGTGCCCGAGGATGCGCGCGGCCTCCTGCGGCGCATGGAACCCCATGGAATTCTCGGCCTCCACGAAGTCGGCGAAGAACTGCGCGGCACGCTGATACCGCTGCGCCACGGCCAATCGCGCGTTCGTACTGTCCGTCGCGCGCGCGGCCTCGAGCCCGTCGACGAGCTGGAGCACCGCATCGATGGCGACGTTTCGCAGCTCGAAGGTGCGGTCCTGGATCGTGAACACGCGCCGCCGGAGCTCTTCCTCGGAGATCCTGTGGCACGTCTGGCACGAGCGCTCGATCATGAGGAGCGGGCTGCGCACCTGATGGTCGCTCACCTTCAGCGCACCCGTGCGCTCGTACGGCATGTGGCAGTCGGCGCACGCGACGCCGGACCGGGCGTGGATCCCCTGGCTGTACATCTCGAACTCGGGATGCTGCGCCTTGAGGGCCGGCGCGCCTGACGCGGTATGGACCCAGTCGCGGTGTCCGACCGAGTCGTAGTACGCCAGCATGCTGTCCACGAGCAGCCCGCGCGCCCACGGATAGACGAGCCGTTTCTCGGGCCCCGCGAAGTAGTACTCCACATGGCACTGCGCGCACACGTAGGTCCGCATCTCCTGCCGCGTGGCCATCGCGTTGACGTCGAAGTCCTGGACGCCTTCCGACGCCTTCAGCGCCCGGATCCCCTCCATGAACCCCGGACGGGTCACCCGCAGCTCCAACGTTTCGGGCGAGTGACAGTCGATGCACGACACCGGATGCGACACCAGCTCCTTCGCCTCCTGGTACGGCATCTGGTTCATGCGCTCGAATCCGCGAACGAGGTCTCCGTCGCCCAGTCGCAGGTACGGCACGTAGACGGACGCGTGGCAGTGCACGCAGGTGCCCGGCTGCTGCGCGACGATCTGCCGCTCGGTGTAGAGCTGATCCTCCAGCATGTACGCGTGCCCGCGTTCCTCACGAAAGTCGCTCGCGAAGGCATAGCCCTGCCACATGCGGCGGAGTCGGGGGTCCTCCTCCAGGCGCGACTGGGCGACAACGCGGCGGGGATCGATGGCCGTGGGATTGCGCGGCAGCGCCTCACTCCCGCCGTAGCGCGTGTACACCTGATCGACCGTCCGTCGATAGGCATCGTACTGGATGGGAAAGTTGCGTCCCCAGACCGCCGGATCGGTCGTCGTGTCGGTGATTTCCACCACGCGGTAGAACGGACTTCGCGCCTCCTGCCGCCGCTCGAAGATGTTCGTGAGCAGCGCGGCGAGCCCAACGGCGGCCACGGCCGCGAGCACCGCGGCGCCGACGAGCCAGCGCGCGCCGAAGCGACGAGGGGGAGCTTCTGCGGGAGGTCGCGGGTCAGTCTCGGTCATCATCCACTCTGGTTGAGCGCCGGGCCATCATCGTACCATGTGGCCAACGTACGTGTGGCAGCGAATGCAGGAGAACTCGCCGCCGCCCTCGATCACGGGGCCGTCGTGCACCGCCGGGCGGTCGGCGCCCCCGGGCGTGCCTGCCGTAGCCACGACACCGCGTGCGTCGATCGCGTCGACGATCGCGCCATGACAGTCCCGGCACGTTCGCTCGGTGATCGCCCGATTGTGCGGCTTGATCTGCAATGGATCGGGATACTCCCCGGTCGTGAAGGCGAGCGAGTGCCAGAACCCGTTCGAGGCCTTCGCAGCATATTTCCCAATGGTCTCGTGCGGCATATGACAGTCAGCGCACTTCGCCACGTGGCGATGGCTCGACTTGAGCCATGCCGCGTAATGCTCGCTCATGATGTGGCAGTTGGCGCACGACGCCGCGTCCGTCGAGAGGTACGAGGCGCCCTTCGCGTATACGAACGTGAACGCGCCCAGCCCGGCGGCCAATCCGAGCGCGATCGCGGCGGCGAGCGGCCACGCGAGGCGGCGGTTCACCGTGACGACCCGACCGTCACCTGATCGTGCGCAGTCGCCGCATCACCCGTCGCTTCCGCGCTTGCGCCGCGAGTTGCTCCGCAGTCCCCCCGTTCGGATCGACCCCCCATTCGCACGCTCCTTCGCAATGAGCCGAATCCCCGCCGCACGGTCCGTGCCCTCCGCCGCCACCAGGCGTCGTCCATGGGGGCTCGAGCGTGACGACTCCGTCGCCGGGAAGGAATCGTGCCCCGGCCGAGCGCGCAACGGACGCGCGCGTATCGCGGGCACTTCCACCGGTGCGCGACTCGGAGCCTCTCGGCTCGTTCCTGGACGACGGGGGTATCCACCCGCATGACCGAGAATCCCGAGGACGAGGGGCGCCGCAGCTATCGTGGCATTCACATCACCACGCGCAGCAGGGCCGGCGCGGTGGCCCTGGCGATCGCCTTCGTCGCCCTGGGCGGCATCTTCGTGGCGTTCGGGCTCGTACTGCTCGTGATCCTGGCCGCGGCCGGCACCCTGATCGGGGCCGGAGTGATGGTCTACCATCGCCTCACCGGACGGTGGCCGCGGGCGGTCCGACCGGCGGACGCGCCCCAGGGTACGCTCGACCCGTCGCTGGAGGTCTTCCCGGGCCCGCGAGACGCCGTCCGGCATAACGACCAGCTCCCACCGCGCGCACCCTGATCGCCCAGGCCGCGTGTGCGTCAGGCGTGCGCATCGCGCGGCGCCGTGGTACATTCGTCCCCGTTCCCTCGCTCCAGCCGTGGCTCGTCGCCCTTCACGAAGGAGGTGCAGATGGTCCCGCTCGTGTCGTTGTGGATCCCGATTCTCGTCTCGGCCGTCCTCGTGTTCCTGGTGAGCTCCGTCATCCACATGGTGCTTGGCTACCACCGGACGGATCTCGTCGGGGTGCCGGCCGAGGATGCGGTAATGGATGCGCTGCGCCCGTTCGACCTGCCGCCGGGCGACTATATGGTGCCCCACGGAGGCTCCATGGCGGCGATGAAGGACCCGGTGTTCGTCGAGAAGCTCAAGCGCGGTCCGGTCGCGATGATGACCGTGTACCCGAGCGGATCGTTCACGATGGGGGGGAGCCTGGCGCAGTGGTTCGCCTTCTCGGTACTGGTCAGCCTCTTCGCCGCGTACGTCGCCGGTCGTGCGTTAGGGCCCGGCGCAGCGTACCTCGACGTGTTCCGGTTCGCCGGCACGGTCGCCTTTGCGGGCTACGCACTGGCCCAGTTCCAGGACTCGATCTGGTACAAGCGGAAGTGGAGCACCACGCTGAAGAACGTATTCGATGGGCTGATCTACGCGCTGGTGACGGCGGGCGTGTTCGGGTGGCTGTGGCCGGCCGCTGCCTGAACGCGACCGCCTGTCATGCCTGGACGAACCTGATCACGCCCGCGACGACCCGCACTCAGCGCTCGAGCTCGCCAACCGACATCCCTTAGTTTGACGCGTCGCTGAAGGGATGTCGCGTACGTCAGCCCGTGTTCCGCAGTCCCTGCGCTATGCCGCCCAGCGTCGTCGCCAGCGCGCCGTCCAGCTGGGCGCGGTGCTCGTCGTTCACCACGTCACCATGTCGCTTCTGCCGCAGCAGCGCGATTTGCAGAAGGGAGAGCGCATCGACATACGGATTCCGGAGGGCGATCGCCGCCTGCAGCACCGGTGCGTCGTCGAGGAGGTGATCCGTCTCGCGGATGGACAGCACCGACTGAACCGTTAGCTCGAACTCGCGCTCCAGCCGTGCCAGCAGGTGACGGTCGCCGCCCAGCTGTTCCACGTACGTTCGTGCGACCGTCAGATCGGTCTTCGCGCACACCATCTCGATCTTCGCGAGCAGATCGTCGAAGAATGGCCATTCCTGAGCCATCCGGCGCAGCGTCCGGATCCCGTGTGCCTCCGCAGCCAACCCGTCGAGCGCCGAGCCGACACCCAGCCATCCCGTCAGCATCAACCGGATCTGGGTCCACCCGAACCCCCACGGGATCGCGCGAATGCCATCAATCCCCGGCCGGGCGCCCGGCCGGTATGCGGGTCGCGAGCCAAAGCGCGCGTTCGCCAACTCCTCGACCGGCGTCGCCGCGCGGAACAGCTCGAAGAGGGCAGCGTTATGGTGGACGAGGTCGCGGTAGACCTCGAGCGATCGCGCCGACAACTCGTCCATCGCCGTGCGAAACCTGACGACGTCACGCTGGCTCACCCCCTCCCGCCAATCGCTGAACTGGTGCAGCAGCGTACCCGAGAGGCTCACCTCGAGCGTCCGCTCGGCGATCGGCAGCAGCCCGAACTGCTGCGAGATGATCTCTCCCTGCTCCGTGATCTTGATCCGCCCTCGCACCGAGTGCGGGGGTAGGGCGGCAAGCGCGCGGTAGATGGGCGACCCGCCTCCACGTCCCACGCTTCCTCCGCGCCCGTGAAACAGCCGCAGCTCGATTCCCGCGTCATCGAACGATCGGGACAGCGCTTCCTGCACCTGGTACAACCCCCACGACGACGCGAGAATGCCGGCGTCCTTGCCGGAATCGGAGTAGCCGATCATCACCTCCTGCCGACCGCCGCGCGCGGCGAGCTGCCGACGGTACACGTCGTCGCTCAGCAACGCCATCATCACGGCCGATGCATTCGTCAGGTCGTCGAGCGTCTCAAACAGCGGGACCACATCCAGCCGCGAAACAGGAGGATCGGCGGCGAGATCCACCAACCCGGCTTCCCGTGCCAGCAGGAGGACGCGCAGCAGGTCCTCTGCGCAGGTCGTCATCGACACGATGTACGTGGAGGCGGCGGCGGTCCCCGCCTCACGCTGAATCGTGTCGATCGCACCGAACGTATCGACCACCTGCCGTGCGCCCTCCGCGAGCGCGACGCGCGGCCCCATCAGGCGACGACGGCTCATCAGCTCGCGCCGCAGCCCGGCTGCATCCAGCGGCGGCGAGCCGGACTGGGCGGTGACGTCGTCCACGGCCGCCGTCAGGATGTCCGCGTGCTCCCGGACATCCATGCGAAAGCCGTGAAAGCCATGGGCCCGGACGTCCACGAGCAACGGGTCGAACGCGGTCCGGCAGGCCTCCGTCGCGCCGGCGGCCAGAAGAGCGTCGCGCACCAGCAACAGGTCCGCTTCGAACCTCAGGGCATCTGGATAGGCGGATGGCTCGTGGATAGCGCGCCCCGCATCGCGCGATGCGACGAGACGGCGCGTGGCATCGATGCGCGCCGCCATGAACGTCAACTTGAGCCGGAGCGGTTCGTCGGCGTTCCGTGCGCGGTTGGCCTTCCACACCTCGGGATGAAGCTCCCGGTCCCGGTGCAGGGACGCCATCAACGGCTCACCAGGCTCCGCGATCTGTGCCGAGAGCGAGATCCGCTCGGCGAGCGCATTCAGCGACTCCAGATAATGCCCCAGCATGACGAAGCTTGCGCGCCGGGCCGCGGCGATCGATGCCTCGGGCGTGACGAACGGATTCCCGTCCCGATCTCCGCCCACCCAGCTACCGAAGCTCAGTGGCGTCGCCAGGCGAAGGGCGTCAGAGGGCGACGAAAATTCCGCTTCGAATGCACGTACCAGGGCACCCTGTGCACGCGTCGCTGCGGCGAGCAGGCGCGTTTCCAGATACCAGATACCGGTGCTTACCTCGTCCAGCACTGACGGGCGATCCTGGCGTACCTCGGCGGTGAGCCACAACAGTTCGATCTCGCCCTCGAGGGCGCTGTCGATCACGCCACGGTCGGACTCGGGGGTGGATTCGCGCTCCAGCAACAGCTCCGACACTCGTGCCTGCAGCGCGAGCAGCGTGCGGCGGGTCGACTCCGTGGGGTGCGCGGTCAGCACCGGACGTACGTCCAGGTGGGCGATCGCCGCTGCGACTTCGCCCGCCGGCCGGCCGGCGCTCCGGAGCTGCCGCATGGTCCAGCGCGCGGAGGCGGGTTGCGGCTCCGAGCTCCCATGATAATCCCCACGCCGCCTCACGCGGTGCACCTGCTCCGCCGTGTTGATGAGCAGGAAGAACAGCGTGAAGGCGCGGGCGGTCACGGAGTTGAGGTCGAGCGGGAGCGTCGCCACCTGCTCGAGCAGCGTGTCGAAAGTCGCCGAGCCGTCCTCTCCGCGGCGCCGATCACGGCACGCCTGCCTCAGGCCTTCCACGGCGCGGAACGCCTCGTCACCCTCCAGCCTGGCGATTACCCGGCCGAGCGTCTCGGCGAGCCAGCGAACGTCCTCGTGAAGCGGAACGTCCTCAGGTCTGGTCGCCGGTTCGGATGGGATCGAGGGACGAGCGGTCATGGGGTGCCGAGGCGGAGGGTGGCCGATGCCGAGGCCTCGCAATGACCGAATGATATCGCAATGACACAGCGCACCGGGCCCATCGCGATGTGACGGTCTACTAGCTGGATCCGGACCGGGTGACGGTAGTCGTCGTGGCTCTCCTGGTCGCCGGCGCCTGCGTGATCCCGCGCCGGGAACCCGGTACGGTGACACGAGAGAGCCCGCCGAGTCAGGGACTCTGCGGGCTCTGCATTGCTTCTCGGGCGGAGATAACGAGCCTCCAAGGACTCGTGCACATAGCAGGGGCGGGACTCGAACCCGCGACCCCGGCATTATGAGTGCCGTGCTCTAACCGGCTGAGCTACCCTGCCGCAGTCGTCGCGACGCAAACGGCCGGACCC
>DATHUW010000048.1:0-15311 GCA_035461825.1 Gemmatimonadaceae bacterium | reverse complement strand
CGCCGCGAGCGCCGCGCGCTGCTCGGCGGCCGGCGCCCAGCGCACCGGATCCCGGCCATCGCCGCGCAGGGCATAGATGTAGTGCTGACCCCCTAACGCCGAGGCGGCGGCTTCCACCTGATAGCGGTGATGGAGGTAGAGCGGAACGAGCGCCTCCTCCATCTGCGCCAGCGGCTGACCGCGGCGGATCGCCCGCTCGCCGAACCGCGACAGCGCCACTCGCCGCACCTCCATCATCCGGCGCAGCTCCGCCGAGGCATCCACGCCATTCGACCATTGATCGACCTTCGGGTTGAGGTCGACGTCCTGGTTCGTCAGGTACCGCAGGTCGCGCGACCATGCGGAATCGAGGATCGCCGCGAGGGCGGCTCGCTCATCGACCCCGCTCGGGAAGTGCTGGTACCCGTAGATGATCGACACGACATCCCACTCGCCGATGCCGCTCGCATACACCTCCGAGTAGTCGATCGACCCGTCGGCCGCGAGCGTCACCAGCGGGTGCGGGTAGTCCATCACCGAGATGCGCCCGCGCTCGCTGTCGTAATAGTTGTGGCCGAGCCCGAGGGTGTGCCCAATCTCGTGGGCGGAGAGCTGCCGGATGCGCGCGAGCGCCCATTCGCGCATCGCGTCGGGCAGCTCGTCGCCGGTCGCGTACGGGGCCAACAGCCCTTCGGCGATGAGGTAGTCCTGGCGGGCGCGGAGCGAGCCGAGCGTCACGACGCCCTTGATGATCTCTCCGGTGCGAGGGTCGGTCACGGAGGCGCCGTAGCTCCAGCCTCGCGTGGAGCGGTGCACCCAGTTGATGACGTTGTAGCGCACGTCGAGCGGACTCGCGCTGTCGGGCAGGATCTCGACGCGGAACGCATTGCGATAGCCCGCTGCCTCGAACGCCTGGTTCCACCAGCGCGCCCCGTCGAGCAGGGCCGAGCGGATGGGCTCCGGCGTGCCCGGATCGAGGTAGTACACGATCGGCTCGACGGCCTCGCTGGTCGGCGCCGATGGGTCGCGCTTCTGCAGCCGGTGGCGGTTGATGAAGCGCCGGGTCATCGGCTGGTCGACCGGCGACGCGTAGTCCTCATAGCTGAACGCGAAGTACCCGGAGCGCGGATCGAAGGCCCGCGGCTCGTAGCCGTCGTCAGGCAGGGCGACGAAGGAGTGGTGGATACGGACGCTCGCCGCCTCGGGTGCGGCCGCCACGTTCGACACGCCCTCGAACCAGCCGCCGCCGCCCCGCGCGCCGGCGTCCGCCTGCCGCACGAAGGTGAGCTCCGCCTCCATCTCGGTGTTGCGGGGGAAGCCCATCGTCATTGGCAGGTACACGGCGCTGCGGCTCGCGTCGAGCCGATAGGTGCCGGGTCGCATCTGCTGCGCCATGCCCGATGCATCGCGCACGAGGAAATCGGTCGCGTCGACCAGCACGCGGCCGTCGGTCTCGCCGCCAACGGTGAAGCCCCACAGCACGGACCGCGCGAACGCGTCGCGCACGGCCTTCACTTCGGCGGGATTCGTGCTGGTCGCGCGGTACCGGTAGTTGGGCTGCACCATCAGCACCTTCGGTCCGACGCGCTCGAAGATGACGATGCGCGAATCGTGGAGCTGACCGCGATCGAGGCCGATGTCGTTGGAGCCGAGGCCGGCGGCGAGTCCGGTGATGTGCAGGACCTCGGTGTCGAGCCGCGGGATCTCCATCCAGAGCCGGCCGGCGGCGGCATCCCAGTAGAGCGGGAGGAACCCGTCGATGCGGCGCAGGCCGGCGGTCTTCTCGGCAATGGAGGGGGTGCGCCGCGCGTCGGGCTGCTGGGCGGGGGCGTCGGATGCGGCGAGCGCGGCGAGGAGGAGGCCGGCGAGCACGGCGATGCGCGCGGCCGCGCGGGGGGAGCGAGGAGGCATGGGACGAGTCCGGGCGAACGTGGCGAGCGAGCGGCGGCGCGGATCGCGCCGAGAGACGCTGCACGCCATCACGGCGGCGGTCAAGGGCGCGGCGGAGGGGAGCGCCGCCGAGCGGCGGCGGCGCGGACCGATTCCTAACGACGCTGCGGGGCGAGGAACCGCGGCACGCGCCGGCGTACCTGCTCCACGCGGTGCTCGAGCGACTGGGGCAGCGTGATGGCGCCGCGGGCATGGGCCTCCCACACGAGCTTGAGCGCCGCGGCCTGCTGCGCGAGCACGACGAGGAGCTCGGCGAGATCCGCACCGGACAGGTCTCGCGTCAGGCCCGGCAGATCGCCGCCGAGCCGCGGCTCGTCGAGCGGGAGCTCCCCCTGGCGTTCGTGGACCGGTGGGGCATCACCTAACGTTTCGAGTCGTCGCGAAGGCGTCGGGCCAGACCAGGGCGCGCGCTCCAGGCGCGCGGCGACGTCGAACGATGTGTTAGGCATGTCCATCCGAAACGGTTCGAGAGTGTCGCGCACGACGAGATCGGCGGTATGGGCCACGACGCGCCGCAACAGGCGCGCGGCATACGGTTCGAATCCCATCACGACGCCTCGGCGAGCCGCGTCCGCGATCATCATCGATGGGTCGCGCAATCTACGCAACACAGACGATTCCGCCAGTTTGAAATTTTGGCAGATGATGGCGGTGCGTGCGGCGCGATCGCGCGGGTGATGACGGTCGCAGAACGAGACACGCGAGCCGCGCAATACCGCGCGTGGATGACTGTGGATTGTTCGGTGCCGACGTGGAAGACTGTGGATATCGGCGCGCGGCGTGCACGAACTCGATCACGCACGTTTCATGCACGATGCGTCGACATGCTTCAACATGCGCGCGCGTCACGAGATGCAACACCGCGCACGCGACGCACACGTTAGGTTCTTAATGAAGACGGTGCGCAACGGGCGCCATGGTGGCACGGAAGTGCGCGCGGATGGTGACACGGTGCGCGCCGCCCGATGCGTCGGATCGCGCGCCGCATGGAGCGCGCTCGCGCGCCACCAGGCCCATGAGGAATCGCGCGCCGCCGGCGCGCGCTCGCATGCCACGAAGCGCACCAGGAACGGCGCGCTGCGGCTCGCCGCTCGCTAACTCCTGACGGTGTCGCATCTTCCGTCGCTTCCGCCGGAGATGTATACTGCTGGGCACGAAGCGCCCACGGGGCTGCGGGACCGGCACACCGGCCACTGCCGTGCGGTCCGTATTCCGACTGTGGGCGGCACACGGTCCCGGGCCGATGGCCGCCGGAGAGCTCCTGATGCCGACCTCGCCCCTGAGGACGGAGGCAACGAGCCGCGCGTCGACGCCGTTCGATCTGCTCGAGTCCCACTGGGCGGTCGCCGCGATCGATCACGATGCGCGACGCCGGGCATTGACCGTCGCCGAGCAGCGGTGGGCCCAGCGCCGCGGCCGCCAGCTGCTCCTCGATGATGAGGACGAGAGCACCGCGATCGGCATTCTCGCCACCGCCTACGATGTCGCCGCCCTCGACATCCTCGTCGACGCGTCCGGCGCCCTCTCTTCCGACCCCGGAACCTCGCGCGGCGCATCGCCCGTCGTCGCCGGCGCTTCGCGCGCGTTCACGCTCCACGGCGCCCTTCCCCTGCCGCTCGGCGACGACGAGGCGACGGTGTATCGGCTGCTCCACATTGCCTCGCTCGCCGTCGTCGGACACCGCGAGGCGGACTTCGTCGAGTGGATGGAGCTCCAGGGACCGATCGGCGCGCTCGCGCGCGAGGGCGAGCAACGATGGGAAGATGTGCTTCGCGCCGGATTGGCGGAGATCTGGCTGGCGCTCGCGGCGCCTCCAGCGCCGGGCGGCTACGACCGTGTGATCGCGCGGCTCGGCGAGCTGCGGGAATCGCGCGCCGACGCGGAAGCGCGCCGGATGGCCGGACTGGATCGCGATGCCGCCACACGGCTGCGCTTCCATCTCTTCACGCTGTACCATCTCGTCGACGCGGCGGCGGCCCTGACCATGTATCTCACCCGTGGCGAGCCGGCGAGCATCCTCTCGCGTCTGTCACTGCACTTCACGATGGCGCGCAGCGCGGCGACCGGCGAATCGATGCTCGACATCGCCCTGGCGTGGATGCACGGCGCGGCCTACGTGCTCGCGCGGCGGCGGAGCGAGCAGCTGACGTTTCCGGGGATAGGGGAGAGGAGCTAGGAGAAATCGGGGATGGGGCCAGGGCCCAGGGGCCAGGGGCCGGGCGGCGATCGCCGCGCTGGAACCGTGCCCCACCCGCGTGCGCGTGTCTCGTTAGGACATTATCGGTGAACTCGACCGTCGGACCTGGATTCTCGGATCATGTGACCCCTGACCCCTGACCCCTGGCCCCTGGCCCCTTTCCCTATCTCCCCGAGCCCCTATTCCCCCCGGTACGAAAAACGGCGCCTCTCTCGAGACGCCGTTCCCACTTCCCGTTTCCCGCTTAACGATTCTTCGGCCGGCTGACGCCGAGGAGGTAGCGCTGCGCGGGGTTGCGCGAGTGCCGCAGCAGCAAGGTCCGTGTGCGCCGACGAGCGCCGGTATTCGAGGTAGCGGAGGGGCCGTGACCGGATCCGGGCCGGTCGACGGCCACCTCCAGCTCCTCGTAACGATACCATTCGATCGCCCCAGCCGGGCGCGTGCAGCGCGCGTAAAAGCGATCATCCTCCGCCCAGAATCCCTCCCACAGCTCCGTCGGCGAATCCTTGCGAAGCCCAGGCGTCGGGGCCACCTCCAGGATTCCGCGCGGCGCGGCGCACGCTACCAGTTCCATGTCGCGTCTCTCGGGCGAAGGAGCGGTTCGGGAGCGGCAATCGCGCCCGGGGATCGCAACGTATGACCGACCTTTTGGGTGCGCAATAGGCGAAAATCGCGTAAGTCGTTGTCCCGCTTGTGGATAACACGATGTGGAAAACTCCAGCCGAGTCCGTAAGTTGTGATTGCGACTGGCGTAAGGCGTCGCGTCCCCTGTGGAAAAGGGGATGTGGAAATCTCCTCCACCGCGTTGACAAGTTGTCCCGGCCACCAGCCTCTTTCGGCGCCCCGGGGCGCTCGAGTAGCGGTCCGGATGAGCGCACGCAGTCACGCCCCGCGGTCGTCGCCGGGACCTCCGTCCTCCACCTCCTGGCAAATCCCGACAGCGCGCGCGATGCTGCACGAATGGACGCCACGCTACCATCGCCGCCCGTATGGCCACCGACACCGGGAGAAGGTCGTCAGGGTGAGGATGCCGGCGCGCGGCCTGACCACAGGGGTGAACGGCGCGAGGCTCGCCATTGTCCCCTCGATTCCGGTGGGGCAGTCGGGACGTTCGGCTTCCGTAGGCGACGATGTCAGCGTCCAGGTGCGACCGGACCTGACGACGCACATTGCGCACTGACGCGACAACGCGGAAGGCGCAAGAAGGTCACGGGCCAGGGTCTGGGGCCTGCCGAGTTCCCATCGACTGGCGTAAGGCGCGCCGGGCGGTGCAGTGATGCCTCGGTCCTTCATTTCCAGAACCCTCCCCCTCGCGCGCGCGACCGCCACGCCCCATCATTGTCCCGCGGCGCGCCGCGCCGCCTGTCCGTCCCCGAACCCCGAGGTGCCATGCGGTATCGATTCGCCGTCGGACTCCTCGCCGCCGTTTCGTGCTTCGCCACCACTGAGATCGGCGCGCAGGGCCTCCGCGAGCGCATCTCGTCCCTGTTCATCTTCGGCCCCGGGGAGGATCCGCTCTTCCTCGCAGGATCGGCCGATCCGAACAACCCTACGTTCATCCAGGCGCACGGCACGCACTTCGTCCCCGCTTCCGCGGCGGAGAACGCGTCCCTCATCGCCTTCGTCACCGGCGCGATCGGCGCCAACATCGGCAACACGCCGCTCGGCTCCACCAGCGGCGCGGAGACCTTCCGCTTCGAGGGCGGCGTGCCCGTACGCACGTCGGAGTCCGCCGGTCCCATCTTCGCCGAGCGCGCGCAGACGCTCGGGCGCGGGCGGCTGCTCGCCGGACTGTCGCGGAGCACGTTCTCCTTCGCGACGCTGCGCGGCGTTGACCTGCGCGACATCCAGCTCACGTTCACGCACGAGGACGTCGACTTCCCGAACTGCGACTCACTGTTCGGCGGGGACTGCAGCCGCATGGGCGTGCCGGCGTTCGAGAACGACGTGATGGAGTTCGATCTGTCGCTCGACATCGACGTCGCGGTGCACGCATTCTACCTGACGTATGGACTCACCGACCGGCTCGACGTCGGCGCCGTGATCCCGGTCGTGAAGGCGACGATGCAGGGCGAGAGCCGGGCGCAGCTCGTGCCGTTCGGGCCCAACAACGTGGCGCACTTCTTCGACGGCACCGCGGCGGATCCGCACCTGTCCGCGACCCGCACCACCTCCGGTTCGGCTACGGGGCTCGGCGACGTGGCCGTGCGCCTCAAGGCATCGTTCGCCGAGGGACGAAACGCGGCACTCGCGCTGTTGGCGGACGCGCGCTTCCCCACGGGCAGCGAGGAGGACCTGCTAGGCAGCGGCGAGTTCACTGCCCGCGGCCTCGCCGTGTTCACGGCGCGCTTCGGCGCGTTCTCGCCGCACGCCAACCTCGGCTATCTCTTCCGCGGCGGCGACAACACCACGGACGCCGTCCTCGCGACGGTGGGCTTCGATCACCTGCTCGGGCCGCGGGTGACGCTCGCCGCAAGTCTCATCAACGAGCTGCAGGTGGGCGATCAGCGGCTCCGGATCCCGGCGCCCGTGCAGTACGAGGCGCCGTTCGCGCGTGTCGTTCGCCCCACGTCGATCCCGGACCGCAGAGACGACTACGTCAACGGCTCGTTCGGGGTGAAGTTCACGCCCGCGGAGGGATTCACCGGCCTGCTGAACGCGCTGTTTCCATTGAATCGCGGAGGGCTGCGGCCGGACATCATCTACACGGCAGGGATCGAATACGCCTTCTGAGCCGGGAGGGCGGTGCGATCGCCCGCAGGCGAGGCGTTCGCGCCGCGACCGCAGATCCCGACTAGCGGACCGCGAGCAGCCGCCAGACCTCGCCTTCCTTGCGCAGCGTTGCGGCGAACGCGACGGGCAGGTCCTCGCGGCCCCGCGACGTCTGATAGACGTACATGCCGGTCACGCGCGCGTCGGCCGTCGAGCCGCCGATCGACAGGTCCGCAATGCGCAGCGTAACGCGCAGGTCGGTCGTGGCGCGGAAGAACTGCTCGAACGCGCTCTGCTGCTGCGGGGTCATCTGCGGATACACTCGGCGGATCGCCACGACGTCGCGCGACTCGATGGCGCGCGCGTACGAGGCCACGGCGTGCGAGATCAACGTCGAGTCGGAGAACTCCGGTGGAGTGACAACGTTGCCTCGCACGGGCGGCGGCGGGAGCTCGACGTTCGCGCGGGGGAGTTGAATGGGCGGAGGCACCCGGGTGGACTCGGCGCCGGCGGTCCGGGAACGCGCGGCGCTGTCCCGCGACGACGCCAGTCGATTCGCCGGGGACGGCTGAGCGATCGGCGTGTCGCGGCGCGCGACCGGCGCCGCCGCGGCCGGCGTCGCCTGACGCGAGTCGGAGGGCGGAACGGCGGTGCGCGGCGGAGGCGGATCCGGGTCCACGCGCCCCGGCGGGTCCGCGGCCCCTGCGACGCCGGTCTCGCCTGACGACTCCTCCGGCAGTCGCGCCGGCTCCGCCGAGGACGCCAGCGACTCGGCGCTCGGTCCACGCTCCAGCTGCGCCACTGCCGGCGCGGGGTCCGGCCTGTCGCGCATCGCGAGCCAGACCGCACCGCCCGTCGCTGCTCCGAGGATGAGCACCGCCGCCAACCCGGCCAGCGTGCGCTTCCGCATCCTGCTTTTCACCTGCGATGCGATCGCCGTTTCCACCGAACGCCGGAGCGACACCGTCGATGACGTCTTGTGCTCCGCGTCGAGCTCGGCGCGAACCGCCGCAAGATCGTCCGCCATCTCGAGGGAATCCTGGTAGCGCAGCGACGGATCCTTCTGCAGTGCCTTGCGAACGATCCGGTCGAGCGACGCCGGCAGACCCGGCATGACCTCACGGATCGGCGGCGGATCCTCGCTCACGATCTTGTACAGCGTGTTGTGCAGGGTGCTGCCCTCGAACGGGCGAGCGCCCGAGAGGAGCTCGTACAGCACCGATCCCATCGCGAAGATGTCGGTCGCCGCCGTGATCTTGCCGCCCACCACCTGCTCCGGCGCCATGTAGCTCGGTGTCCCCATCATCATGCCCGTCTGCGTCATGCGCGACGAGTCGAGATAGGCGACGCCGAAGTCCATCACCTTGGCACGTCCCTCCTCGGTGATCCGGATGTTCGCCGGCTTGATGTCACGGTGGACGATGCCGCGCCGGTGCGCATAACACAGCCCGGTGAGGACGTCGATCGCGATGTCGAGGCGCTGCTGGAGCGTGAGGGGCTCGTGCGCGGAGAGCAGCCGCTCGAGGTCCACGCCGTCCACGAACTCCATCGCGATGAACAGATGGCCATCGACCTCTCCGAAGTCGTAGATCGTGACGACGTTCGGGTGCTGCAGGGAACCCGCGGCCTGCGCCTCGCGAAGGAACCGGTCCCGCAGATCCTGTTGGCGCGCGACCGACTCGCTCATGACCTTGAGCGCGACCGTGCGGTTGAGCACCGTGTCCACTCCCCGATACACGACGCCCATCGCCCCCTCGCCCACGAGGTCGAGGATTCGATACTTGCCGACAATGGCGATACCGCTGTCGGGCATGCTGTCGCGATTCGAGAAGTGCGTCACGGAGCCGAGCGCGCAATATTGGCCGCTGCCACGGGGGGAGCAAGCGGCGCACGTCGCATCTCTAGATATGTGGATGCGCCAAAACCGCGCGCTACTGGACATCCCGCGCCGTACACGGCGCCGATGGCCCCTCAAAACGCCGAAAGGCCCGGCTCATGCCGGGCCTAGCGATCGGATGCGCGCGCCGGCGTCGCGCTAGGGCTTGTCGCAGACCGGGACGCCCGGCTGCTGCGGCTTCTTGCGACCCTTCAGCGTGGCCGGCAGCCTCGGCAGGCCGTCCTCATCGCCCGCAAACACCACGCAGCTGCGCGCGGGAAGCGCCCCGTGCGTGGCAACCGCGCTCCACCCGCGCCCGCCGGCGAACACGACCGCAACGGCCGGCTGGTTTCGCCGCTCCGTGCCCGTCACGTGCAACCCCAGCGCGGACACATCGGTGGTGAACGTGCCGTGCGCCAGCCAGTATCCCTCCTGGGCGGCGATGAGGTTGCGGAGTCGTTCCTTCATGGCCAGGAGCGCGGAATCGGCGCTGATGGCCGGGGGCGGCTCGACGGGAGCGATCGCCCCGAAGCTGTAGACGTCCTGCGCCTCGCCGCGAGTCGGCGCAAGCAGGCCGGCGCAGGCGAGCGCCAGGGTCAGGGCGGGCAGGGTTGTACGCATCGACATCTCCACGAAGGACGGCGGTGTCCGGCCGAAGCCGGACGACAGGGTGATCCTTCGTGGAGACGCGCGCTGGAACGAATCGTCACAGCGCTGCGACGCACCGTTCCGCTACCCTTGCGCCGGCGCGGGAACGAGCTCGCGAGATACCGCGTGCAGGATGAGCTCGCGCGCGCGTGCCACGATCTCATCCGTCGAGGGCGACCTGGCATACATCTCCTCGGCTCGCGCCCGGATCTCGGCGAGCGTGGGGATGTGCGGCAGGTGGACGCTCGCGAGCATCTCATGGGCCCGGGCCTTCCCTTCCTCGATCGAAGGAAGGTGCGGCGCGTGCAGCCCGGCGAGGAGCTCCTCGGCGCGCGCCTGGCCGGCGGCGACGCGGTCGCGCAGCTCGCGGAGGGCTGGCGACTGGTCGATCGCGTCGCGCAGGCGCTGCGCGATCTGCTCGCTCGGAAACGTGGCCGCGAGGTGATGCGCCACCTTCTCCACGACGGCGCGGCCGACCCGCCGCTCGTTGCGCACTACGTCCCGCGGCGGCTCGCCCAGGTCCCAGACGATCCGCACCCAGGAGAGCATCGCGAGGATGTAGTACGTCGGGTCGAACTCGTACCAGCGGAACCCCTGGCGCGTCGAGCGTTGATAGGCATGATGGTTGTTGTGCCATCCCTCGCCCATCGTGATGATCGCGAGCCACCAGTTGTTGCGCGAATCGTCCCCCGTCACGTACCGCTGCGTGCCGTGCACGTGGGCCAGCGAGTTGATGAAGAACGTGCCGTGGTAGAGCAGCGTGGTGCTCCAGAAGAACCCGACGAACAACCCCGGCCATCCCGCGAGCGCGAAGCAGGCGATCGCGAGGAGCGCCGCGGGGAGATACGGATGGTTGTTGAGCCACACGAGCTCCGGATACTTCGTCAGATCCGGAATGGCATCGTAATCGGTGTCCTCGTGCTCCTTCGTGAAGATCCAGCCGACGTGCGAGTAGATGAACCCGCGGTGCCGCGGCGAGTGCACGTCGTGCTCGGTATCGGAATGCTTGTGGTGATGCCGGTGCTTGGCGGCCCACCACAGCACACCGCGCTGCGCCGAGGTCTGGGCCATGAACGCGAGCACGAACTGCGCGACGCGGCTGGTCTTGAACGAGCGGTGGGAGAAGTAGCGGTGAAAGCCGGCGGTGACGCCGAACATGCGGGCGACGTACAGCGACAGTCCCAGGACGACGGCTTCCAGTGTGACGCCGGACCAGATGGCGCCGAGGCTGGCGAGGTGGACGAGGATGAATGGGACCGGCGACGGGTGGATGATGTCGTCGTGGAACTCTTCCCCGGCGGGCTCGGCGTGTGGGGCGGTCGAAGTACTGGTCAAGCGGTTCTCCTGGTGACGTGGGCCGGACGATGACGACCGGCCGCCGCTGTAGAGCACGATCGGTGCTTCGCCGTTCGTTCGGCGACGGACGTGCGAAGGGCCGCGGCATGCGTCTGCCGCGGCCCAAGTACGCAAGCTACCGGCCGTACCCGAAGGCGGCAATGCGGAATAGCCCCGACACGGCGCGTTTGCGCCGACGTCGCGGGAGGCCGGATCCGCCCGTCAGGCGCGACCAGTGCGGGCGCGGGTCGGGCTCCGCCAGGTACGGCCGCCTAGCGAACCTGCACGGCGGGCTCGAGTATGGCGTGACCATTTCTGAGGTGAGGCGGCGCACCGCTCGTGGAGCAATCTCCGGACTACGTTCCGGATGACCACGGGAGGAGGAGGCTGACGATGCGATTCGAGGACCCGCGCCTGAACTTCGCTGCCCGCCATGCGGCGGCCATCCGTACCGCATACTGGGAGCGGGTGCGGAGCAAGGAAGCGCGCTTGCTCGAGCCGCTCGTCCGTTCGCTGGCGCGCGAGGGGTGTGCGTCGGGGATCACCGCGGAACGCGTCATCGTGGCGCTCAAGCTCAGCATTCACGGGGAGCTGCCGTATCTCCTCGCGCAGCTCGCCACGCAGGACGACCAGCGCAAATACGAGCTGTTCGAGCGCGTGATCGGCTGGGTGCTCGACGAGTACTTCGAGCGACCCGCCGGCTGGCCGGAAGTGCGGGGACGCATGGCAAGTTGAGTCGCCGCCCCTCCTCGTACGTCGATCAGAACGCGGTGGACAGCGACACTCGCACCGTGCGCGGTGCACCCGGCATGATGTTGTCGTTCCCGTGCGACGTGGGATAGTAGCGCGCGTCCAGCACGTTCTCGACGTTGGCCTGCGCCGTAATCTCGTCGGTCAGGGCGACAATCACCGCCCCGTCCACCCGGGTGAATGCCGGCAGCGTGACCGTATTGTCGATCGCCGCGTACATGTCCGACTGCCGGATGACGCCGAGCCCCAGCCCGATCGTTCTCGCGACCTGGATGCGGTTCCAGAGGGACAGCGCCTGCCGCGGCACGAGCGGCACCCGCGCGCCGTCCGGCGCCGCCACCGTGCTCCTCGTGATGGTCGCGCCCTGCACCGTCCACGCGGCGACGGCGCTCCAGCGATCCGTTAGGCGGCCGGCTCCGCTCACCTCGAGCCCCATGGTCCGCTGACTCCCCGTCTGCACGAGGCGATCGACGGCGTTTGGATCACGCGCCGAGGTGTTGGAGCGATCCAGCAGGTACGCCGCCGCCGAGAGCGCAAACCCCGATCGGACATCCCATTTCGCCCCCACCTCGTAGTTGTCGAAGCGCTCCGGTTTCAGTGCGCGCGACGTCGCGGTGAGCGACGAGAACTGATCGCCCGCGCTCGGGAGGTACGACACGCCATAACTCCCGTACAGGGACACGGCTGTCGCCGGATCGACCACGAGGCCCACCCGCGGCGAGACCATCGCGTCGTCGCGTCGGAGCACTTCTCCGTTGCGGAGGTCCGCATGCCGAAGGTCGAACCGCTCGAACCGCACGCCGACGACTGCCCGCACGCGCGGCGTCAGGGTGAGCTGGTCCTGGGCGTACACGGCCACCACTCCGGCGGTGACGCGGTTCTCGGCATCCGAGGCACTGGGCCGGAACGTCACGGGCGTCGACACGGTCGGCGTTCCGAACGGCACCGCGAGCACGGTCGCGGAATCGCCGAAGTGCCCCGTCTCGCGGCGGTTGTCCGTCTCCTGCCGTCCGAGCTCCGCGCCTAACAGCAGGCGGTGCCGGACCGCGCCGGTCCACGCGCCCACCGTGAGGTCCAGCTGCGTGAAGAGGTTGTCTCGAGCGGTGGCGTTGTTGTACGCGCCGAGGGTTACCTGATCGCCAGAGGCTGAGACGCCGCGCGGGTAGACGTTCTGGTAGAACTTGTCGTAGCGGGCGAACCGGGTGTGGCTCCGCAGCGTGAGGCCGGCCTCCGTTGCGTGGTCCAGCGTCACGCCCGCAGCGTGCACGCGCGCGTCCGCGTAGCTCGCGTCGGGATCGCCGAAGAACGCATCCACCGGCGCGTGCGACGGCCGGTCCCCGAACGAGGGGATCCCGCGATCGACCGTGCGGTGATCGTCGAACAGCTCGTACGCCACGCGAAGCGTGGTGGTGGGACGCAAGGCCAGCGTGGCCGTCGGGGTGATCCCGAAGCGCTCGAGCCGAACGGCATCCCGGAACTGGTCGGACTTCTCGTACATCGCATTGACCCGCGCGGCCATGCTCGACCCGACTCCCTGGCCCATGTCCAACGTGCCGCGTCCGCCGCCGTACGAACTGCCGGAGAGCGTGAGCGCACGCACCGGCTGCCACTGCGCCCCCTTCGTCACGCGATTGATCACCCCGCCGCCGCCGCCCCGGCCGAAGATCATCGCGTTCGCGCCCTTGAGCCCCTCCACTCGCTCCACGTTGTACAGATCGCGGAAGTACTGCACGTCATCGCGCACGCCATCCACGAAGAAGTCCGCCGTCGAGCTGTTTCCGCGAATCGTGGGTGCGTCGCGATGTCCTTCCCCCTGCCCCATCGTCACGCCCGGGATGACCCGCACGACATCCGCCATGTTCTGCATGGCCTGATCCGCGATGAGCTCGCGCGACACCACCGTGATCGACTGCGGCGTCTCGCGCAGCGAGCTCTCGCTTTTGGTGGCGCTGGTGGCGTGCACCGCTCGATAGGCACCCGTCGTGCGGCCGATGATGATCACCGTGTCGAGCGCGACGATCGACGCGTCTGCGCCAACGAGGCCGATGACCGCCGTGTGCGATGCGGTGAAGTGGCCGGCGTGCCCGGTGCCCTCCAGCAGGATCCGAAGTGCCCCGGCCGCATCGTAGTCGCCGTGCACCGCGTTCGACCGGGCGCCGGAGCGCAGCGCCGTCCGAACGACCACGCGCACCTCGGCCTGTCGCGCGAACTCGGCCAGGGCGTCGGGAAGCGCCTGCGCGGGGATGTCGAAGCGGCGTGGTTCCGTGAGTTCGCCGGCTGCGGAGGCCATGGTGCCGACGGATTGGCCGGCGAAACCGGCGGGCTCGGGTCGCGCCTGGGCATCGGCCTGGCCGAGCAGCGCGGCGGAGAGCAGGAGGAGGGCTGGAGCGCGCACGAAAGCGGTGAACGACGAGAAATGGGATAATGTCCCTCGGAATTGCGGGGCTAGGATATTCCGGAACGGCCGTCAGGTCAATTCCGTGATTTTCCGGGGGGCGTCGTCCAAGGGCGGGGACCGGTGCCACGGATGGGTACGGAAGACGGACCCCTCGCGCCTTCACCGAGTCGGCAGGTCCGCCAGCAGGCTGACCAGCTCGGGGTCCGCGTCGCGCCACGCGCGGCGCACGTGTTCTGCGTAGACCCGCGCGCTATCCGCCGCACCCGCAGCCGCGAACGCCTGCGCCATGCGATAATCAGAAGCTGCGGCTGCACCCCAGTTCCAGGGTATCCGCGTAGTGGCGCAGCGCAATCGTGTCGCCGAGTGGCGCGATGGCGTCCGCAGCGAGCGCGTGGTGTGCCAGCAGAATGCGCGTGCCGCCTCGGCACGGACGGGGGAGGGTGAGGGGGCCCTCGCCGAGGGCGTGCGCGGGCGCCTCGAACGTCTGGCTCGCCTGGGCGTATTCGCCGAGCATCCGGAGGTTGCCCGCGCGCATCATGTCCCCGAGGCCCGCGCAATGCGCGCACGGCTCGCGTCGACGCCAGTTCGGCGACCGCGCGATCCGGCGCGAGCTCGAAGTCCCGCGCGATCGGGCGCGCAGGTGTTCGTACTCCGCTGGCCACGGCTCAGCGGCGAGGTCGAGGATTGGGCGCGGGCAGCTGATAGGTCAGCGACGTGTCCGCTTCCGGTCGGTACGACGGAGCCGCTCGCACGCCCTTCGTTCACCGCATCGATGGCGGCCACTGCCCAGGCTGAAAGGCGGCGTGCCTGCCGGAGGTCCAACGCACGCTCACGATTCCACGATCTCGCATCAGGGAGGTTCGGGCATTGCTGCGCGCCGCGAACACCCCAGCGGCCGGGCGTTCTATCACGCTGTTCACCGCTACTACGCCCAACAGTCGTGCCTGAGCACGCCACGCGGTCCGCATCGTGCACTTTGTGCGCCGAATCACAAAGGAGAGATGATCACCCTCACATCCGCTGGCCGCTGGGCACGCGCCGCAGCGAAGTTCGGCGGCGGTATGGAGGAACGCCCATGTCACATCGACGTCAGACGCGCGCAAGACGCGCGCCCCTCATCCTAACGCTGTTTGCACTGACCATCCTCGCGGCGCTGCCGCTCGGCGCGCAGGAGCTGCGCTACTCGATCGCCCCGCAGGCGCAGCGTATCCAGTGGGACAACGACCTCGGCCTCGAAGACGCCAACCTCTTTGGTGGCCGCTTCGGCTTTACCTTCAACCAGTACGTCGGATTGCACGGGTTCTACCTGACGCGATCGAACGTGCGCGCCGAGCTTGCACGGCTGCCGCTGCTCGATACGCTCGGGATGAACCTCACCGATCAGGATCTGGACCTCTCGATGTACGGTGCGGACCTGCGCATCAACATCGGCAGCGCCCTGTTCTCCCCGTTCCTCACCGCCGGCG